>NZ_RJUB01000157.1 GCF_024343615.1 Ferruginibacter sp. HRS2-29
TCCCGGCCAGCCGCGTTCCGTTTTAACAAACTTCCAATAAACTGACCGGATCGCTTCCACCTTTTTATTCGGAAATCAAAATTTGAGAGTAATTTTCTTTTCTTGATTTAGAGGAATTCCTCGCCTTAGTTTTTCTTCGGGTAATGTCATAAGAGAGAATTCAACTAGAGGGGATTGGTCATTAACACGCTCTTCCATCGACTGTTTAGTATTGATGAAGGAAAACAAAAAAACCGCTTTTTTTGATGTTGAAGTTTCATCGGAAGCGTCCAAAATCCATTTGCCGTTAGTAGGTTGAAACAAAGAGAATATGTACTTCCTGATCTGAGGATGTAATGGCGATAGAGAATTTTCTAAAATCTCAAAATCGTTATAACTACCATCAAGATTAACTGTAAATATCACGTAACAATCGTAAGAATGGGTTAGAAATGAAATTTTATCTTTACTCTGATTGTTAATACTGTCAAAATATGCATTCAAATTATCTTCGGGATAATCTTTCAAGGACAACCCATTATTTTTTTGGGCTAAACCGATAACAGTAAATAAAAAGAAAGAAATTAATAAAAAAGTCTGTTTCATAAGTTAGGTTTTAGCAAAAAGGTACTCCCAATATAGCTGCTCTATATTTTTGGGCAATATCTATTGCATTTAAAATGTTTTGAAAATAGGTTGTAATAGAAAAAGTATTTTTAATGGCATTTATTTCACCCGTACCTGGGTCACGGTAAGCTTCATCTAATCCATCCATTCCTAGAGCTATTGCTTCATGATCGTCTATTAAAGGAAACAATTCTTTTAAAGATTCTCTAATTGCCAAAGGAATTTTATTTTCAAACATATAAACATGATGATTTTTTGACGTTTGCGAGTAATTTCCTGTAACAGTTAAATCAGGACGCCGAACAAGAAGAATTCCATGCATTAACTCATGTAAAATTACAGCTGAAACCCATTCTCGTGAAGAATTCTGAAACATTGATGGATTCAAGGCAATTTGAATATTATTTGTCCCATCCGGTAATATGCTAATTGTGGTCTGTGCTGGCACCGGCAACCCATTATTTCCAACTAACGCATTATCCTCAGTGTAAGTTGCCTTAAACTTTTGTTGTGTCCCACTTGGATTTGTAAAATTTTGGGAATGATAGGTTCTTAATATGAAAGATTTATGTCCTATTACCCCCAGGGAAGTCAAAACCGCCGTGAGACATGGATCATCAATACCAGATAAATCAATGTTTGTTATTGTTGCTGGTGCTACATAAGGTGGCGGATCGTCTTCAACAGGAATAGGAGTCCACCCACCACCGCCTCCCCCGGTACAAGGTGTATTTCCCCTTGCTCCTATTGGGCCCCCACAAGGGGGAGGATTAGGGACTCCTCCGCCGCCGCCTCCACTTCCTCCGCTACCACCACTTCCTCCGGTTTCAACCATTCCTGTCCAGCAATACATTACATTTAAAAATTTTGTACAATAAGCTAAACAATGATCACAAGCTCCTCCGATACCCCTACACTGACCTGGATTAGGGCATGCGTTCCAGGATATTTCTGTAGGAGAACAATACTCTACTGCTACTAAAAGGTTATCGCTAACAGTCAACTGAATTGAATCAAGCATGATTCTATCTGCTGATCCGTTGGAGTTTCTAAATAATGCAGAGTCAATAATTTTAAAATTTTTATACCCAAAGACGACATAATCAAGAGTCATAAAGAAGGTCGCAAAATTTTCAGCACTATCATTTAGTTGTTCGATATTATTTTCGAAAGTTGTGTATTCCCAATCTGATTTATAAAAAAAAGTGGTATCTGTATTATTTATTTTAATAACCATTGCAGAGTTAACGTAGTTATCTTCATCCCTTACAAATGGTACAAAATATGTTTGCGAAGTAGAATCCAGGGATCTTTCAGAAATAGTAGTAGGACTTTCTTTGGTTACCGTTTTATCCCATCTTGGATAACCTATTAAAGCAACTGTAGGTATTACAAAATTAGACTTTAAGTTTTCTGATCTTAAAAATGAAATAATTTTTTTCTCCCGAACATTTGTTGTTCGATGGGAATTAAAAAATTTACTTTCAATGTCATCAGAATTTACCCGTGGTTTTGAGTTGTCTTCATTCAATTTTTTACATGAATTGATACTGATAAAGCTCATGAAGAGCATCAGACACCAAAGCAGTTTTGGGTTCGCTTTCATATAGTAAGGGTTACAGATTGACTCCTACCTTCAGTTTAGGTGATGGTCGGATTATTACACCTAACCAAAGACTATTTGGTCGTTGATTATCCCAAAAATAAGGATTGCAGTAAAAGAATGCTTGCACATTTCAACTTTTTCTATTTGAAAAAAAAAGCTTATTTAAACTCACAGGCTTTATTAAACTGAGTTGCCGGGAGGCCACGCCACGGCATTCAACTTGCGAAAACTCTTTTGTTAGTACTGCTGGCCGTGGTTGGTGGCCGGGAGGTGCAACATTGCAAATAATAAATAACCAGTTTATACAACGGCTCGTTCTTCCCGTCTTTCCGGCAAAACCTCCCGCTAAATTCCTGGCTAAAATATCCGCGGTGAAAATTGCCCCGTCGCCGCGGCGTGTCCTCCCGGCCAGCCGCGTTCCGGTTTAACAAACTTCCAATAAACTGACCGGATCGCTTCCACCTTAAATATTCGCTTGCGCCCATGGCAGGCCGGGAGGCCACGCCACGGCATTCAACTTGCGAAAACTCTTTTGTTAGTACTGCTGGCCGTGGTTGGTGGCCGGGAGGTGCAACCATTGCAAATAATAAATAACCAGTTTATACAACGGCTCATTCTTCCCGTCTTTCCGGCACCTGATTTTCGCCGTTGGCCCGGAGACCAGACGGCGGCATCCTCAAGGTATCGTCCTTCGCGGAACTCCTGCAAATTGCCGTGGCAATCCATCGCAAAAAATAGTGTTCAATCTTTCGGATGTTCGTATATTTAACCAGGAATTGCCCCGGCTTTTAATTGGAAACTCTCTTTCGGCCGCGGCGCATTTCAACAGTTGCCTGATAATATTCAGCTACCTAGGCAGCTGCCCACCAACTTCAACTCAACAGCACTGTTCATCCTTTACCACGCATTGGCGGAGGTAATGTTATGTTCAACACATTGGGGCATCATTTAAAAAACATTCAACATGAAAAAGATCTCCTGTGTTCTTAGCTTTTTGTTGATAATGGGTGCCGGCTTTGGCCAGGTACCTTTAGACAGTATTAAAGCCATCATAAAAAGAGAAGTGGCCAACAAAAGAAGCAAAAGCATTATTGTAGGGATTATCGACAGTAGCGGCAGGCATATTTTTGCCGAAGGCATCATCAGCGATGCACACCCTGTGGCCCCCGATGGCAACACGCTGTACGAGATAGGCTCTATCACCAAAGTGTTTACCTCGTTGTTACTGGCCGATATGTCGGTGAAGCATCAGCTGAAACTGGAAGATCCCATTTCCATGTTTCTTCCCGCATGGGTAAAAACACCGGTAAAAAACGGGAAGGAAATGTCGTTGCTCACTTTATCAACACACCGCTCGGGCATGCCGCGGTTTCCTTATAATGTGGATCCCAAAAATTGGGACAATCCCTATGCGGATTATACCGAGAAGCAACTGTACGAATACGTGTCGGGGTTTGAGCCCGATGTAGACTTCGATACCAGGTGGCGCTATTCCAATACCGCCTATGGCTTGCTGGGAAATATCCTTTGCCGCGTAGCGGGCAAAAATTTTGAAACATTGGTAAAGCAAAGGATTGGAACACCGTTGCAGATGAACAATACGGTGGTCACGCTCAACAAAAAAAGGCTCGCTAACATGGCTATCGGGCATACGGAATACGGGCAGCCTACCGTGTTTACCGATCTTGCGGTATTGGACGGTGCCGGCGCCCTGAGGTCGGATGTAAACGACCTGCTCACGTTTGCCGAAGCTAATCTTGGAATGCTGGCAACCGGCCTGTACCCGGCTATGGAGCTTACCCATGTGGAGCAGGCAAAAAAAGATGGGAATGACAATCTCTACACCACCATGGGCTGGACACTCTCCAAAAACAACGGCAATTACCTTTTATACAAAGATGGCGGAACAGCCGGCTACCGCACCTTTTTAGGCATCGATAAAAAAAACAAGATCGGGGTGGTGGTGTTATCCAACTCCAACAATTCTGTAACCGATATCGGCTGGCATATCCTCGATTCTTCCATAAAAGTAGAAGCCTATCGGTATCCCTGGGCATTACTGGATACCCTGAGGGCAACTATAAAAACGAATGGGCTGAACGCCGCGGTGGAACTCTACCAACAACTAAAGGCGGGAAAAGATAAACAATACGTGTTCAAAGAAAATCAGCTCAACTATCTCGGGCTGGAACTGCGGCGTGCCGGCAACATAAAAGATGCCATCGGTATTTTTGAACTCAATGCCCGCGAATATCCTAAATCTGCGGGGCCGCTCGAAAGCCTGGGCGAAACCTACAAGCGCAATAATGATAAAAAAACGGCCATCGGGTATTTTGAAAAAGCGGCGGCATTGGAGCCCCGCAACCAGCATGGGGCATACATCCTGCAAAAGCTGCGGTGATGCAAATGGATGGGAAAAGAAAAACCGTGAGCGACCTTGTTTGTTAACACCATTACGTTGATTGTTTGCCTCCGCTCTGATCTTTATATCTTAATTTGGGTTAAATATTTACCAATGCCACTCGAAATAGAACGCAAATTTTTAGTCCATCACCAGCAATGGCAGCAGCTTGAGAAGCCTGCCGGCGAATTATTCCGGCAGGGCTATATCCTCACCGATGCGGCCAAAACCATTCGCGTGCGCATTACCCCTTCTACCGCCTTTCTTACCATCAAAGGGCTTACCACCGGCATCAGCCGCCCCGAATACGAATACGAAATACCCCAACACGAAGCCGCGGAACTGCTCGACCATTTTGCCATAGCAGAGCTATCAAAGATCCGGTACAAAATAAAAGCAGGTGGGCACCTATGGGAAGTAGATGAATTTCTGGCCGGTAATGCGGGGCTGATAGTAGCCGAAATTGAACTAAAAAGCGAGGAGGAGAAATTTATGGTACCTGCTTGGATAGCAGATGAAGTAACAGAGGAAGAAAAATATTACAATGCCAACCTCACCACGCACCCCTACAGCAAATGGTAGCAAAAAAATTAAATGGGTTAAGCCTGAGTTACCCGAAGTGTCGGCGATTTCTCCTTCCCGTCTTCCCGGCATAAAACCCATCCTTAATTCTTAAATCCATTGTTCAGCTGCTTCTCCGTTTCGCGGGTGATCTGCTCCATGTTCTTCTTGTGCTGGTCGGCATCCGATAGTTTGGATGGCGTGTACCGGGCAGGGGCTACATTGTAGTTGGGCATGGGGGTGCGGTTTTGCGAGCCGCCGCGGCCATAGGTTTGCTCCCACCACTCGTTGTACTTTTTGGTTTCTTCGAGGGTAGCGGTAGAAGTGTAGGTAGGTTTATCCAGCGTTTGGTAAGTGGCGTCAGCAAAGGGGGCGGTGCGCCGGTAGTCGAACAGGCCGTAAGAGCTTTCTACCTTTTTATTTACATTGGCGAGGTTGGTTTTAGCATCTTCATTGCCGTATTCTATCGCGGCCTTATACCAGGCTTTGGCATTTTTTACGTCGTTGTCGTTTTTGGATTTGATGCCCAGCTGGTTCATCACCTGTGCGTTTTTGGCATGGTTGAGCACCAGGAAAATTTTGTAGGCCTGCGGACTGAAGTTTTTGAGTGAGGCGGTATCGAGACCGAGGATAAACTTCTGGTTTATTTCGGCTTTAGGAAAAGAATAGAGCAGTTTACCATCGTCGATCCATTTGCAGCTTTCGCTTACCGCGTATTCGGGGGCATAGCTGATCTGTTTGCTGATGCAGTAATATAAAAAGCCGGAGAGGTATATCTGCGAAAGCTCCAGCCTGTCACCCACGGTTTCATAGCTGTAGATATCCTTGTAGTTGTTGCTGTTAATATAATTATGCAGGAAATAATTGTAATATTCAACAGCGTGCAGAAGGTCTTGCGGCTCGTTGGAATCTTTGAGCAGCCGGGCTACATACCGGTACTTCTGGTTATTTTCCCGCGCCCAGTTTTGAAACGATCGCTGAAACCAGCTGGCATCGAGATTAAAAAACTCTTCCACGAGTTTATAGCGCTCGGGCATGTTGTCTTTTTTTACCACGGCTTCCTTGTAACGGTTGAGCAGGTCGCGGTATTTTTCGTAATCCGATTGTGCAAAGGAAATGCTGCCCGAAAACAGCAGTATCAATAACAAACATATTTTGATCTTTTTCATAGCCATTCTATAAGTGCGTTTAAAAGGTAATTTAAAAAACTGAATGACCGGCGGCATTGCAGTGCATCAACAGGCCTCACAAATTTTCGTACTTTTTTTCTTCCCGTCTTCCCCACTCCACCTTTTCGCCGCAGGTCTGGGAACCACGCGGTGGCATTGCAGTTGCATCAATGTGCCTCACAAATTTCGTACTTTTTTCTTCCCGTCTTCCCGGCCCCCCGGTTTCGCCGCAGGTCTTGGGGAGTAAGCGGCTGCATTGCGGTTGCATCAATGTGCCTGCACAAAATTTCGCATTCCTTTTTCTTCCCGTCTTCCCGGCACCCCCTTGCTCATTTCCTCGGTAAACGCCCGTTCGCCCCGGTAAGTGCCGCCCGGTTTCCATTTGCCCGGGCTATTTTTGTGTGGTAAAACAGATCGGGTATTTCGATACCCTCCAACACAAAAAATCAAATCATCATGCAACTATCCATCCTGTTCCTCGCTGCCACCATCCTCGCTTTTGTAGTAAACAGGATGTGGATGAGCCCGAAGTCTTCTCCCAATAAAGGCCTGGGCGCCCTGGCAGATTAAGCCATCCCTCCCGGTTAATTTATTTGCGTATCCATGTTTCGTTGATGGTGTGGCGCACCATCACGTATTCTTTATTGTACCAGTAAAAGAACACCACGCAATTGTTTTTTCCATCAATGATCATTTCGTACTCGTTGCCGGCATCGCTTTTTACCTTCATGGTGTAGGAGTTGGCGTTTTCGTCGTATTTATATTCCAGTATATCGTAGTGCGAAGAGATGGTGGGGGTGGTGTGCTCAAACATCGAGAGCTTCTTGTCGAACTCAAGCGTAGTGGCACCCTTATCGGTGCTGGTAACATTCCATTTTTCATTTTTAGCGTCCCATATACCATCCTGCCTGTAGTTGGTGGTGATGGAAAGTTGTGCCAATACGGCGTTGGAAAATACCATGAGGGCGAGTGCAAAGATCAGCTTCTTCATAATAGTAGTATTAGGTTAGGGCAGGGGTTGCTGCCTGAGTTTGGTAATGATGTAAAAGTAACAGCCGCAGGCAAAATATGCCATACCCTGCGGACGGTATTTATTTTTTGCGGCGAAGACGGTTTGCCGGGAAGACGGGAAGAAAAATGATTTGTATGGCTTGTTACTATTTTTACTCCCTGTAATTTGGCTTTTCTTCCCGTCTTCCCGGCACCTCCTTTTCGCCGCAGGCCTGTGCACCAGGTGGTGGCATTGCGGTGCATCAATAAGCCTCACAAAACCCCGTACTTTTTTCTTCCCGTCTTCCCGGCATCTCCTTTTCGCCGCAGGTCTGGGCACCAGGTGGTGGCATTGCGGTGCATCAATAAGCCTCACAAAACCCCGTACTTTTTTCTTCCCGTCTTCCCGGCACCTCCTTTTCGCCGCAGGTCTGGGCACCAGGTGGTGGCATTGCGGTGCATCAATAAGCCTCACAGAACCCCGTGCTTTTTTCTTCCCGTCTTCCCGGCAAACCCTCTCCGGGTAACGGCAAAAAAAATATCCCGCTTTTATGGTATAGGCAACAAATCACCCGGGCGATACTTTTATCCCATGAAATCAATCTGCACATTACTGTCAATTTTTTTGATATCGCTTACCGCGATGGCGCAGCCCACTAACAACAGGGGCTGGTACGAACGCAAGGATGTAGAGAACGTACAGGTGGGCTGGATGAACACGCTTACCTTTAAAGAACCCGCCAGGCCCTTTGCACAATACGGCTGGAGCTACCCGGCCAGACAAACAGAGTGCACCCAAAAGTTCATCACCTGGATACAGCAGAGTTATACCTGCAAGGGGTTGCTGGGCGAGCCGAAGCTGTCGGTACTGGCGCCGGAGCCAGCATTGCCCAAAACCAACAGCTCTTACGGACTCGGCGAGGCCGAAAAAGATAACCGCAAGGCTTTGCCCAATACATATGGTGGCTATGTAAGGTTTCACCACAACCTGGTAAAGACGGCCACCAAAAAATTTGCCCCCATGAATGGCAACATGTCGTACATGACCCTCAATATGATGGCCAATAATGTGGAGCTTTTCACGCGGCAGATCATTTCACTTTCAGGCGAAGACGAATATTACTGCACCATGCCCCGCTACAGCAAAGGAATGAAAGGGGAATTTGACAGGCCACACAATGAAGAGCTGGCCCAATACCGCAATTTTACCAATAGCCCGGCGCTAAAAAAATACGATCACTATTTTGTACCGGGGCAGGCACTTTCGGGCAGGGGCGCATTTTATGTAATAGTGATGACGAAAGACAGGCAGCCACTGCCTTTTGAACAGGTGACCATCGGCGAATTTCTCACCCGCCTCGAAAGCAGGCTGCCCACGATGTACAGCCTTGCCAAAAATGGCGGCAGCCAGCTGCCCGACCTGATGGAAAAAGCCAAAGCTGGCCTGCAGGAACTCAAAAAACAATTTAAAGACTATCACGATAAGTTTGCCTACTTCCGCGGCCTGCACGAAAATGCAGATATGATAGACCTGGCCAATATAGACGCGGGCAAACCCATCACCTGGCTGAAGACTGAAGCCGAAAGTAAAGAACGGGATTACGGCTCTTCCAACTATGCGCTGCTCCGCCTCAAAAAAGGCGTGAAGCAAGCCTGCGCCACCGGTGGCCCGCAATGGATTGTCTTCCGGATGGAAGCCATGATAAACGAAGCCGATGCAGGAAATACAGAACTGATGGACAACTTTATCAACCGCTTCAATTACGATTATGTATACGATTATTATTTTGGGAACGATAAAGTGATAACCCCTTATCAGCCTCATGCGTATGTAGCCGCGGAGGAGAAAAATAATAACCAGGCCCCGGCTGTTTTATCCGAAACGGCGAAGAAATATGCGGCAGACAGGTCCATCGCATTTTATGAAGATTTTTCAGGGGTAGCCATCGATGCGGCCCCCGCCGCCTGGACGAACGAACGCAACCAGTCGGGCGAAACGATAGGCGTGAAGGAAGTGGCCGGCATTGGTGGAAAATGGCTGAAGCTGCAGAAAAATGCAGCCCCCAGACAATTCAATACCATAAGCGGCGATTTTGAATTCAGCTTTGATGTGATGGTGCAAAAAGGCGATGTACCCTGGGGTACGCCCGGCATACGGCTCGACCTGAAATTTGGCTCGGGCCAGGGCGATAAAACGTTTGCGGTAGATGTATCGCCCGGCGACATGAACCGAAAAGACGCCGCCGGATGGGTGATGCTCACCATGCCCTCTTCGGGCTGCAAGATCGGCAACTATTATTCCCTCCCCGATTTCACGGGCAGCAAACCCATCAATAAAGTAACCATCACCTTTAAAAAGAAAGGGGGCA
>NZ_RJUB01000158.1 GCF_024343615.1 Ferruginibacter sp. HRS2-29
TTCACTATTGACTATTGACTATTCACTCATGCAACATTTTCAGCATATCCGCTGTCATAGCCATATCCCGTTTTTAACCGCCCCTTAAATATGAAATAAAGAAGCAATTGTTTGCCGGCCTTACAAAGGCTGCAACTTAAGCACTGCTCACGCCCGAGGTTTTCATTCGTAATTCGTAATTGCTACGTGTTTTTACGATTTGGTCATACGTACTAACCCCTCAAGAAAGTTGTTCAATTTACGATCGCCACAGTATTTACTTCACCGGTAATAAAGAGCAATT
Organism: Ferruginibacter sp. HRS2-29; assembly: GCF_024343615.1. GTDB lineage: Bacteria > Bacteroidota > Bacteroidia > Chitinophagales > Chitinophagaceae > Ferruginibacter. The sequence goes on from NZ_RJUB01000158.1 coordinate 284, forward strand.
ATGCTCTTGTACAGTCGCTTTTTTCGCCGCATCTTTGTACCAGAAGTTGATTGATATCGATTAAATATCAATCATTATCCAAAGATCCAGAACAAACCACGAGTTTTCCAATATCCATCCAAAAAGACCGTAAAATTCAGTATCAGTCAACTTCTATTTTTCTTTTAAAGCATACCAATATCCCACCAAAAGAACCAACAGGCCAATATCCGCTGGCAAAACCAACCATCCAATCCAATTAAAACCGAATGAACCAGATCCTAAGCTGAAGTTCCTAACCAGGGCACGAGCGAAAAACCAGACTGAAAACAGGATACATTATAAATGAGCCCCCTCAGAAGTAATTCCCTGAATGTTGGAAAAAGAATTGACTCCTGGCCCTTGTGGCGGGAGTTTTTATTTGGCCACAGACGACGGACGACAGACCACAGACAACGGACCACAGACGACAGACGACCGCCAGGCTAAAAGAAATTGTCATTCAGTAAACGCTTCGAAGCTTTGACTATTCACCATTCACTATTCACCATTCACCATTCACCATTCACTATTCACTATTCACCATTCACTATTCACTATTCACTATTCACTATCGTAGTTTTACGATTTTTGATCACGTACTATTTACCCCGTTTTTCCCGTCGATTTACTATTGCCGCAGTATTTCCGTCACCTCAAATAAAGAGCGGTTTTGCTCTTGTGCAGGGATATTTTTCGTCGCATCTTTGTATCAGAAGTTGATTGATATCGATTAAATATCAATCATATCCAAATCCAAAGAATAAACCAAGAGCTTTCCAATATCCAATTAAAAAGACCGTAAAATTCAATATCAGTCAACTTCTAATTTTTCTTTTAATAGCACGTTTTAAGATCATTAATATCCAAGAGAAGAACCAAAACAACCAATTATCCTGCTTATGCCCTCAAAAGCGATGATAGCAAAAAGAACCGATTCCAATATCCTGTCTATGCTGTAAAAAGCGATGATGACAACGAAAGACCAGAAGAACCAATATCCAGCCTATGCCGTAAAAAGCGATGATGGCAAAACCAACCAAACCCAATATCCTAAACGCCTATGCTCCTAACCAGGGCGATGATGGCAAGAAAAAGACCGGGTAGACTGAAACCAGGAAACGACTTTTGCTCATAATGGGCCCCCTCAGAAAAAAAAGTATTGTTATCCCTGAATCACCAACAGCATGTTGGTAAAAATTAAACTTCCACAGCCTTTTAGCATAATGCGAAATCCTGTGGAAGTTTTTTTGTTTGGAAGGCAGACCACCGACGACAGACGACAGACCACGGACAAGCGATGATTAGGCCTGTGGGCAAAAGCTGCTTCTTTGGCTCTCTGCGGTGAAAGAAATTTTCCCGTACTTTACAACATGTTCCTGCAATCTCCAAACGACGTGAATACTGCCCCCAAACGCATCATCTCCCTCGTTCCCTCCATCACCGAATTATTACACCATCTCGGCCTCGAAGAAGAGACCGTTGGCATTACGAAATTCTGTATCCACCCGGATGAGTGGTTTCGCAGCAAAGCCCGCATCGGCGGCACCAAGACCATCCACCTGGAGAAAGTAAAAGAACTTCAACCCGATCTTATCATTGCCAGTAAGGAAGAGAACATTAAAGAGCAGGTGGAAGCCCTGGCAAAAGAGCATCCGGTATGGCTCACTGACGTGAATAACCTGGAAGATGCGCTGGAGATGATCATCCATACGGGTAAACTTACCGGCAGATTGCCCGCGGCGGAAAAACTGGTGGAACAGATCAATGAGCAATTCCTGGCCATTCAGCCGCTGGCGGCTAAAAACGGAAAACTACGCACCGCTTATCTCATCTGGAAAGATCCTTATATGGCGGCCGGAACCAATACATATATCAACAGTATGCTCCGGTTCGCCGGCTTCACCAACGCGTTTGCCCACCTTACCCGCTATCCGGAAGTGAGTATCGAAGCAATGAAAGCCTCGGAATGCCAGCTGGTATTACTTTCCTCCGAACCCTATCCTTTCAGTCAAAAACATATAAACGAGCTGCAACTGCAACTGCCCGGGGTGAAGATACTGCTGGTAGATGGGGAAATATTCAGCTGGTATGGGAATCATTTATTGAAAGCGCCTTCCTATTTCGAAAAGCTTTCCGATTCGCTTGTCAATAGTGAATAGTCAATAGTCAAACCTTCGAAGTTTTTAAATTTTTCCAACTTCTTACCAAATAAAGGTGGTGAAACATATAAATTTCGAAGATTTGACTATTCACCATTCACTATTCACTTTTCCTTATTTTTGCATCCGGCATTTCGCCCCTTTAACTCATTACCAATCAAACTAAAACAACAACCATGGCAAAATACAGTGCTGGTGTACTTCACGGAAAGGAACTCGAAGCTTTATACAATGATGCTAAAGACAATCAATTCGCATTGCCCGCGGTAAATACCATCGGGACCAATACGATCAACGCTACGCTTGAAGCGGCAGCAAAAGTGAATTCACCTGTCATTATCCAGTTCAGCAACGGCGGCGCACAGTTCATTGCAGGAAAAGGAATGCCGAATGATAACCTGCAGGCAAATATTGCCGGCGGTATTTCAGGGGCTTTACACATTCACAATGTGGCTAAATATTACGGTGTACCGGTAGTATTGCATACGGATCATGCGGCAAAAAAGTGGTTGCCATGGGTCAGCGGATTGCTGGATGCGGGCGAACAATTCTATAAAGAAAAAGGACAACCTTTGTTCAGCTCACACATGCTGGATCTTTCTGAAGAGCCGATTGAAGAGAATATCGCCACTTCCGTGGAATTTTTCAAACGGATGGCGCCGCTTGGCATGAGCATCGAGATAGAACTGGGCGTTACCGGCGGTGAAGAAGATGGTGTTGACAACAGCGATGTTGAAAATGACAAATTATATACCCAACCTGAGCACGTGGCTTATTCATATACCGAACTGAGCAAAGTAGGCAACATGTTTACCGTTGCGGCTGCATTTGGTAACGTTCACGGTGTATACAAACCAGGGAACGTAGAATTGCGCCCTGAGATCCTGAACAATAGCCAGGTGTACATCGAGCGTGAATTGAAAACCGGGCCTAAGCCTGTTTACTTCGTATTCCACGGTGGCAGCGGCAGTCCGCAGCACCAGATCAGGGAAGCGATCGGTTATGGCGCTATCAAAATGAACATCGATACCGATCTGCAATGGGCTTTCTGGGAAGGTATCCTCGATAATTATAAAAAATATGAAGGTTACCTGCAAGGCCAGCTCGGCAATCCTGAAGGCGCCGACAAACCGAATAAAAAACATTACGACCCAAGGGTCTGGTTGAGAAAAGGCGAAGAATCATTCATTAAAAGGCTGGAAACGGCGTTTGATGATCTGAATTGCATTAACAGAAATAGTTAATAATCGATAATTGATAATGGATAATGTACGCTACCCTGGTAATTTCTGATTTATGCTGAGAATACAGGTTGAAAACATTATCCATTATCCATTAAACCATTATCCATTAACTTTATAGCGTTCAAGGAAAAGTTAACTTAACAAGTATGAAACAAGAAGAAGATTTCGATGCCAACCTTGCCGGCGAAGATGGTGAAGCTGCGGAAACTAAAGTGAGCTGGTTCAAGCGTGCAAAAAGAGGTATCCTCACTTCCACTAAAGATAAAAAAGACGCCCCTGAAGGGCTTTGGGCTAAATGCCCCAATTGTAAGTATACGTGTACGATCTCAGAATTACAGGAAAATAAATTTGTGTGCCCCAAATGCGAATACCATCACCGCATCGGCAGCGACGAATATTTCGACATCCTTTTTGACGAGGGAAAATTCACTGAATTATTCGCCAACATCAAATCAAAGGATTTCCTGCATTTCGTAGACCTGAAACCTTATGACAAAAGGCTCGAAGAAACCTACGCCAAAACGGATATCCACGATTCCATCACCGTAGCGCATGGCAAAGTGAATGGCGAGGATCTGGTTGTGGCCTGCATGGATTTCGAGTTCATCGGCGGAAGCCTTGGCAGCGTAATGGGTGAAAAGATCAGCCGTGCCTGCGATTATTGTATCGGGCATAAAGTGCCTTTCATGATCATCAACAAAAGCGGCGGCGCCAGGATGATGGAGAGTGCTTTTTCCCTGATGCAGCTGGCTAAAACGTCCGGCAAGCTCACACAATTAAGCGAAGCAAAGGTCCCTTATATTTCATTGTGCACCGATCCTACCTTTGGTGGCACCACTGCATCTTTCGCCATGCTGGGCGATGTGATCTGCGGCGAACCAGGCGCCCTCATTGGGTTTGCAGGGCCAAGGGTGATCAAGGAAACCATCAAACGCGATCTGCCGGAAGGTTTCCAACGCAGCGAATTTTTACTGGAACATGGCTTCCTCGATTTTATCATCAACCGAAAAGAACTGAAAGATAAATTGTCGAACCTGCTGGTCCTTTTCAGGTCGTAGGTTTAACAAGAAGATTAAAAGAAAAAATATAAAAGCCGCAGAAGAGTGATCTTTTGCGGCTTTTGTATTCTGTAACTATTCAGACCTAGCACATTTCCGGACAATTCAAAAACTTCGAGGATTTGGCTATTCACTATTGACTATTCACTTATATTTGACACCAACTATCAATTATAAAGCCTCACCTTTGCCCCCTGCAAATCTATCCGCCCCTACCTCCAGGCTACATGGTCTCGATCATCTTCGTGCACTTGCTATCATCATGGTTTTCATGTTTCATTATAATCACGGAGATTTTCCGCTATGGCTTGGGAAGTTTTCACTTTTTGGCTGGACGGGCGTCGATCTTTTTTTTGTGCTCAGCGGTTATCTGATTGCCACTCAGTTGTTCAAAAGTATCAGTAAGGGCCATGGTTTTTCGATCAGGGATTTCTATATTCGCCGCTTTTTCAGGATAGTACCACTGTATACTTTAGCATTGACCATTTATTTCCTTGTACCGGCATTTTCGCAGCGCTATGGACCTTCGCCACTTTGGAAATACCTTACGTTCACGCAAAATTTCGGTCTTCATCCGGATTTGTACCCGTCATTTACACACGCCTGGTCACTGGCAGTCGAAGAACAATTTTACCTGGTTTTCCCATTGATCGTTGCCGGATTATTTTACTTCAAAATATTCAGGAAAGGTATTTGGCTGATCGCAACATTATTCGTGGCTACATTCTTATTTCGTTATATAGCATGGACTCAATATTATTGGCCTCTGGAGAACGCCAATATTGAGAACGATTTCTGGGTAACAAAGATCTATTACACCACCCATACCCGCCTGGATGGCCTGCTGGTTGGAATAGCCATTGCCACTTTATTTGCCTACCGGCAGAATTTCATTACAAGGATAAATAAATATGCCAACCTGATATTTTTCATAGGTCTGATAGCGCTGATGGGATGCTATTATTTATGCCTGGACAGAGTAGGATTTTATGCCAGCGTGTACGGCTTCTCTTCCATTTCACTGGCCTATGGCCTGATAGTAATGGCAGCGATACTACCTTCTTGTTTCCTGTACAAGATAAAATCACGCATCACTTCGGGTATCGCCCTTTTATCTTATGCGATGTACCTCATTCACAAAGGAACTACAGAACTATGCAATAAATTTTTTACAAAACACGATTGGGATAACGACAGTATGTGGATGTTGTTGGCGAGCCTTGGGGTTACCATTTGCTGTGCGCTGGTATTAAGGTATGTAGTGGAAAAGCCGTTCCTGAAACTACGTGACAGGTTGCTGGCAAAACATTCCACACCATCAGCCGAATGAAAAAACAATCTCGTCTTTTTTACCTGTTAGTCATTAATTACCTGTTGTTATTTTGCGGTTGTAAAAATTCACCAAAATTCTTACCCGACAATTCATCAGTCGCTAAAAACCCCATCACCATTGAGATACAGCCATTTGAAGACATTTCAAAAGAAGAAGTAAAACAGGTTTTTGATCGGGTAAAAAAAGTTTACCCGGTCGTTCAGCTGAATAAAAAGATACCCCTGCCTGCTACTGCCTGGTATCCCAAAAGGCAGCGCTACCGGGCAGATTCAATCATACAGTTTCTCAACAGGCGTACGGCTGAAAATCACGTCAGCATTGGCCTTACCACAAAAGACATCAGCACTACAAAAGGCAACATCGAAGACTGGGGTGTAATGGGATTAGGATTTCGTCCGGGCAAAGCCTGCGTGGCATCCACATTCCGAGTATCGAAAACAAAACAGGGCGATCAGTTGTTCAAAGTATCCATTCACGAACTGGGGCATACACAGGGTTTACCGCATTGCCCTGTAAAACATTGTTTCATGCGGAATGCAGAAGGTGGTAATCCAACGGATGAAGAGACAGGTTTTTGTAACGACTGTAAAAATTTCCTGATAAAAAGAGGCTGTACTTTGCAGGAGCCTGTATTATGATTATGCATCCACAATACATCCCCGGTACATTCCCGGGGTAATACCTTCTGTCTTTTTAAATAACCGCACAAAATAATTCACATCCGAAAAGCCGCACTGGGCGCTGACTGCAGCGATACTCGTCCGCTGGTTTTTCAGCAATTGTTTCGCCATCTTGATCCTTTCGCTGTTGATATATTCCAATGGCGTGATACCAAACTGCTCCCTGAACCATTTGAAAAAAACGTTGCGGCTCATGTATGCTTTTTTGCTGAGATCGTTTACCAGTATGCCATCGGTGAGGTGTTTGTTGATATAGTTCAATACAAAATGAAGCCTGCTTTGATTTTGTAAAGTGCTGCTTTCCGTATACACCTGCTCAAGATGCTGGCTCTGGATCAGCCGTATCAGCAATTCTTTCAGGTTCAGATCGGCGAAGATGTTCTTTCCTTTTTCTGATCCGCTGCAGATGCGGATGAGTTTATTGATCAGGTCGGTGATCTCCGTTTCATTGCTGAAATGATATTGATTGAATTGCAGCTGCCAGTCGTGTTGCTCTTCGGAATCGGTGTTGTAAAAATTATTGAGATAATTCAAGGTGTTGCTTACATAATTGTGATCTACTGCTAACGCAATACATTGTGTAGGTACATCAAAAGCCGCCTCGGGAAAATCGATGACCATGGTTTCGTTGGCGGGTAATATCACCGTTTCGCCGGGAAGGTAATCGAAGGATGGTTTGTTGTACAGGTGCATTACTTTCTTTCCACGGATCATGCTGGTGATCACAAAGTCGTTGAAGGTAAGCGGCACCCGGTATGCTTCCTGGTAACTTTCAAAAATATTGAGCTCGCAATTTTCGAGATTGAAGATACGCCTGTTCTCTACCAGCGTTTGCAGGTATTTGGGATGGGTGAGATCGATCTTATTAAGTGTATTCCTGGCAGACATATCGTGCCTTTAAGGTACAACACAAAAAATTCATGAAAATAAAAAAAAGGTGAAAAAGTACAATTGTGCTATTCAAAAGGTACGATATTCCCCTCCCCGCTTTTGATACATCGGTAGCTTCAGGCATTGTTTAACGATTAAATGCCAATTAATATGAGTACACAAACAGCGGCCGCGCCGCAATCCAATGTAGCGGCCCGTCCCCAATTCAAAGCCCGTTACGAACATTTTATCGATGGAAAATGGGAAGCCCCTTCTTCCGGAGAATATTTCGACAATACTTCCCCGATCGACGGAAAAGTATTTACACAGGCTGCCCGGGGCAATGCAGCCGATATTGAAAAAGCAGTTGCTGCCGCCAATAAAGCCTTTACTACCTGGAGCAAATCATCTGCCACTACAAGAAGCAATCTCTTACTTAAGATCGCACAGGTGATAGAAGACAACCTGGAATATTTAGCCGTAGTTGAAACCATCGACAATGGTAAAGCCATCCGCGAAACACGTGCGGCTGATCTTCCGCTCTGCGTGGACCATTTCCGTTATTTCGCCGGCGTGATCCGTGCCGAAGAAGGAAGCGTATCGGAACACGATGAAAATACCGTCTGTATCAACCTGCATGAGCCATTGGGTGTGGTCGGACAGATCATCCCATGGAATTTCCCTTTGCTGATGGCAACCTGGAAGATAGCGCCGGCACTGGCTGCTGGCTGTTGCGTAGTGGTGAAACCTGCGGAACAGACGCCTACATCCATCATGGTGCTGATGGAACTGATAGAAGGAATTTTGCCGGCAGGTGTATTGAACATCGTGACAGGTTTTGGTGTGGAAGCGGGTAAACCCTTGGCTACTTCCAAACATGTAGCTAAAGTTGCCTTCACCGGCGAAACTACCACAGGTCGTTTGATCATGCAATATGCTTCCGAAAATATCATCCCTGTTACGATGGAACTCGGCGGCAAATCACCTAACATCTTCTTCCCATCCGTAGCGGATGCAGACGATGACTTCTTTGATAAAGCTGTGGAAGGTGCGGTATTGTTCGCCCTCAACCAGGGGGAAGTATGTACCTGCCCGAGCAGGATCCTCGTACACGAAAGCATTGCCGATAAATTCCTGGAAAGAGTGATCGCACGTACCAATGCCATCAAAATGGGCAATCCGTTGGCCGCCGATACCATGATGGGTGCGCAGGCTTCGGAAGACCAGTACAATAAGATTTTAAGCTACCTCGATATAGGCAAACAGGAAGGCGCACAGGTGCTGGCAGGTGGTGAAGCGTTCAACCAGAACAGCGGGCTGGAACATGGTTATTACATCAAACCAACGATCTTCAAGGGGCATAACAAGATGCGCATTTTCCAGGAAGAAATATTCGGGCCGGTGGTGGCGGTTACTACGTTCAAAACAACCGAAGAAGCCATCGCGATAGCGAATGACACGTTGTATGGATTGGGAGCCGGTGTGTGGACAAGGGATGCACACGAGCTTTACCAGGTGCCAAGGGCCATACAGGCCGGCCGTGTGTGGGTGAATTGTTACCACGCTTACCCTGCCCACGCTCCTTTTGGTGGTTATAAAAAATCAGGTTTCGGAAGAGAAAACCATAAGATGATGCTCGGGCATTACCGGCAGACGAAGAACATGCTGATTTCTTATGATAAGAAGAAATTAGGATTCTTTTAGAGGAAACCTCCGGGGTTTATAAAGAACCTCCGGGGTTTTCCTCTAACCCCGGAGCGTTTTAGCCTGATTCATCCAAACACCCGGAGGTTGAAAAAAACCTCCGGGGTTTATAAAAAACCTCCCAATGCCTACTCCACGAATCCTTGCTACCGATGCTGCCGTACAACTGATTGAAAAACTTCGTGCCATCCACGGCCCGCTGATGTTCCACCAAAGCGGTGGGTGTTGCGATGGAAGCCAGCCGATGTGTTTTGCCGAAGGCGAATTCCTGATCGGAAGCAGCGATGTATGCCTGGGAGAAATTGACGGCTGTAAATTTTATATGAATGAAGACCAGTTTGAATACTGGAAACACACACAATTGAAACTGGATGTAACACCCGGCCGCGGTAGCAGCTTTTCGTTGGAAATACCGCTGGGAGTGCGGTTTTTCATCCACTCAAAATTATTTACGGACGAAGAGCTGGAAGATCTGGAACCATTGCTCTCAACAACAGATTAGGCAGCAATCCTATTCATTATCCTATGAAAGACTCTTTTAAAATAAGGAATATAAAATAAGAAATAAGGAAGTAAGCGTCGCAAATTGCGAAGTTCTCTCACTTTTGTATTCCTTATTTTCTATTTCTTATTTCTCATTAATAAAAAAACGGAAGCCTTTCAGCTTCCATTTCAATTTGTGTAACACCCCTTGAGAAATATTTTATGCGATGCAATGTTGTCCGCCCATCGTGAATATCCTTGCTTCGCGGCAGTACCTTACAGGCGTGCCGTTCTTTTCCATGAAATCTATCATCAGCAAAACCGTCCTACGCGACACTTTCAGTCTTTTTGCAATGTCCGGTGTAGTATTTGCTCTTTTGCCTTCTATCAGGGCTTTCATGTTCGCAACTTTGGCAAAGTAATTTTGGTGTATCATTCTGCAATGAATTTTGGGTAGGTATGGTTGTTTGTTGTTTCGGGGTGCAACATACCCACGTTTTATAAATCAGCCAATACTATAATGTGAGTAGTCCTTTTCAGTTAACCAACGGTCATTTTTCGGGTAAAAAAATGTTTGCCCCGGTATTTTTTTACATTTGAACAGAAATCAATTAAATGAACCGAATAGACAGGGTGACGGCCATCCTTATACAGTTGCAAAGTAAGCGGGTGGTAAAGGCCCAGGATATCGCCGATCGGTTCGGCATCAGTCTGCGTACAGTTTACCGCGATATAAAAACCCTCGATGAGGCCGGTATCCCTGTCATTGGCGAAGCCGGCGTAGGATACAGCATCATGGATGGTTACAGGCTGCCGCCGGTGATGTTTACCCGCGAGGAAGCCACTGCTTTCCTCACGGCGGAAAAGCTGGTCCAGAAGCTGACCGATCAATCTACCCGCGAAAGCTACCAGGAAGCGATGTACAAGATAAGGTCGGTATTGCGACTGGCGGAAAAAGACCACCTGGAAGAACTGGATGACCACATTGCGGTAGTGGAAAATCAATACCTGCCCAAAAGTGCGGCCAGCGATGAGCGCCACCTGCAGACGATCCTGAAAGGCATCAGCGAAAAAGCCGTGCTGGATATTGGTTACACTGCCCTTGGCGATGAAAACTACAGCAACCGACATGTGGAGCCGGTAGGCATTTTTTACCTGGGCAGGTTTTGGTACCTGATCGCTTATTGCCGCAAGCGCAATGACTACAGGAATTTTCGCACCGACCGGATCACTTATATCACCCCTACTCCGCTTAAGTTCAATAAAACACATCCTTCGCTGCAATCTTTCCTGGATAAAACGGGCAAGGAGCGGGAACTGATCAAGATCGTGGTGCAGGTAGATAAATCTGTACTGAAATATTTTGGCGAACAGAAATATTACAACGGTTTTGTATCGCAACGGGAAACCGGCGATAAAATGGAAATGACGTTTCTCTCGGGCTCGTTGATGGGCTTCGCAAAATTCTTCCTGCTTTTTGGCGAACACGCTGATATCATCACTCCCGCCGAATTGAACCAGGAGGTAAATAAGCTGCTTCAGGATATTTCGAAGAGACTCTCGGGGAATGTATGATGTATGATCTATGATGTATGATCTATGATGTATGATTTCGTCAGTTTTAGAATACCTGGCGACTTTCATAAGACCTTCAACCAGAAAGATATCATACATCATAGATCATACATCATACATTTTTTAGATTTATTTTTTTGCTGTTGACATAGGGCTGTCACTACCCCGTCGTTGCTTTGTATAAACAAAAAACAAATCATCATGACACAGATTCAACTGATCCAACAGGAACTTGAAAACGAATCCCTGACAACCCGTAAAATGCTGTCGATCGTACCAGACGACAAGTACGACTGGAAGCCGCATCCAAAAAGCATGACCATCCGCCAGCTAGCCACGCATATTGCGGAACTGCCAACCTGGATCCCGATGATACTCAACACTTCGGAGTTGGATTTTGCCAACAACCCTTATGCGCCGATGGTAATTAATGATACCAAAGCACTGCTGGAATATTTCGAAAAAAGCCTGCAGGAAGCACGCAATGCACTGGTGGAAGCCAAGGATGCCGACCTGGAAGCAAAATGGGTGCTCCGCAATGGTGATCAGATCTACAGCGATGATCCGAAAAGGGTGATGATCCGCATCACGTCATCACAGATCATTCACCACAGGGCACAACTGGGTGTGTTCCTGAGGTTGCTGGATATTCCTATTCCGGGAAGTTACGGGCCGAGTGCGGATGATGTAAGCTTTTAATTAAGAATGAATAATTAATAATGATAATGATTGCATTTTTGATTATCAGGAAAAAATAAAAATCCCGGTTGTGAAGAATTATTCATTATCCATTATTAATTATTCATTATCCATTAGTTTGACATTTGTCAGGATTTCATATCTTTGGCGAAACCAGTAATTCCACATGAAACCCACCTTTCGTTCTATACGAAGCATGCTTGCGTATACAACCCCGGCAGCATGGCTAACATCTATATACCTAACAATCAGCATTTTATGGATATTATTAAGTGATGGCCTGGCTTACGAGATCTCAAACGGCAATAATGAACTGCTCAGGCAGCTGCAGAGCCAGAAAGGCCTTTTTTTCGTGATACTTACCAGTGCATTGATCTATTATATGAGTAATCGTTTTTACTTAAAGCTCAAAAGATCGTTTCATCGCTACGAGGGACTGGAAGCCAATTATTACGCATTGCATGAAGCTACCCGGGAAGGTATTTTTGATTGCGACCTGGAAACCATGAAAGCTAAATTGAATAAGAAGATGCAGTTTTTCCTGCCGGGAAGCAAGATCGAGATTGAAGATTTTTGGGAAACCTACAAAAAAAGAGTGGCACCGGGTGATATGAAAAGGTTGGTGAAAGAATTTGAAGAAGTGATCGCATCCACCCGTAACAGCTGGCAGACCGAATACCGGTTGCTGGGTGAAGACAATCTTTATTACACCGTCATCAGCGGGATGTATATCATCCGCAACCCAAAAGACAATAAGGCTTTGCGCCTCGTAGGCGCCATACAGGACGTAAGCGACCTGCGCAACCTGCAGGCGGAATATTACAACGAACAGATCAATTACAAACAAAAGATAGCCACATCGATCATTGAAGCACAGGAAACGGAAAAAAACCGTTGGGCCGAAGAGTTGCATGATAATGTGTGCCAGCTTTTGTCGGTAGCCAAGCTCAATCTTTCAGCCATCGATATGATGCCGGCTTCCACCGAAATTCTCACCAATGAAGCCAAAAAACTTGTGATAGAATCCATCAGCGAGATACGCCAGCTTTCGGCGAGCATCAAGCCACCTTCTTTTGAAGATAATCTGCTGGTAGAATCCATCGAAACACTCACAGCCGATATCAGCAGGGTGCAGCAGATCAACTTCCACATTGAAAGCGCCGGGCTCGATGAAAGCAAACTTTCAGATGCACATATGCTGCTCATCTATCGCGTGGTGCAGGAGCAACTCACCAATATCACAAAATATTCTCAGGCCGATGCGGTACGGATCCGCCTTTCAAATAATGGTGACGTGGTAAACATCGAGATCACCGACAACGGCCGCGGCTTCGACGCCGAAAAAGTGAAGAACGGGCTTGGGCTGCGCAATATCCAGAGCAGGCTGCAGGTTTACAAAGGGAAGATGAAGATCAGTTCTGTACCGGGTAATGGATGTAGTTTGAGGGCCGTGTTTAATGTGAGGAATGCGGTGTAAGGATTAGGGTTTAGGGTTCAGGAAGTGCTTTCTAAACCCTAATCCCTAAACTCTAAACCAACTTCTCTACCTTTGCAAAAAAGACTACGTGGAGCTCAGCAATAAGAAAGCATATTTTGAATATTTTTTTGAAACGAAATACATCGCCGGGATCGTGCTGGCGGGTACTGAAATTAAATCGTTGCGCTCAGGCAAAGCCAGCTTCAACGATAGCTATTGTATTTTTCACCGGGGTGAATTATTTGTAAAAAGTCTGCACATCAGCGAATACGCCTTCGGCACTTACACCAACCATGAGCCGATGCAGGAACGCAAACTCCTACTCACAAAAAGGGAATTGAAGAAACTGGAAGCCAAAAGCCGTGAAAAAGGCTACAGCATCATCCCGCTCAGAATTTTCCTCAGCGAAAAAGGCCTCGCCAAAGTAGAGATCGGGCTGGGCAAAGGGAAAAAGAATTATGATAAAAGGGAAACGATCAAACAGCGGGAGAATGACAGGGATGTAAAACGCAAATACGGAGTTTAATTAATTACGAATTTGAAATTACGAATTACGAATGCCCGATTGGCTGATACAAAAGGAGAAAAAAAGCGAACTTACTTGAGGTTTGCACCATTCCTATATTTGATTAATTAAATTATTATTGCATAACATTCATCTGTTATGTAATTAAATGAAAGCAAATATCATCAGGGAAAAATCTTTTGCGTTTTCTGTAAGGATCGTACATGCAAGTAAATACTTACAATGTGAGCTGAAAGAATATATATTATCCAGACAACTACTGCGAAGCGGAACATCCATCGGCGCTAATATCGGAGAAGCAATAGGAGCTCAATCCAAAGCTGATTTTTTACACAAACTCACTATCGCATATAAAGAAGCACGAGAAACATTGTACTGGATACGTTTACTGTTGTCAACATCTTACTTCACAAACAATATCGCCGAAAGTCTTCTGAAAGATGGCGAAGAAATCTGCAAAATAATCGGAGCCATTCAAAAAACAACAAGGGAACACCTAAAATTACCCAATTCGTAATTCGTAATTGTCAATTCGTAATTATATCAGCATTCACTGAGGCTCAACGGTACATTTACCGCCAATCCCCCATCGGCCGTTTCCTTGTATTTACTGTTCATGTCGAGAGCGGTATCCCACATGGTGCGTATCACGCCGTCGAGGCTGACGCGGGCGAAATCGGGTGTGCTTTGCATGGCCAGCTGGCTTGCGGTGATGGCTTTTATGGCCCCCATGGTATTACGTTCTATGCAGGGTATCTGTACCAGTCCGCCTATCGGGTCGCAGGTCATGCCCAGGTGGTGTTCCATGGCGATCTCGGCGGCCATCAGCGCCTGCCGTTGTGTACCGCCCAGGCTTTCGGTGAGTGCGGCAGCGGCCATAGCGCTGCTTACGCCAATCTCTGCCTGGCATCCACCCATCGCCGCGGAAATGGTGGCGCCTTTTTTGAAAATGCTCCCCACTTCGGAAGCGGTCAGCATGAAATCGATGATCTTATTGTCATCATTGCCATTGCAGAACAATACGAAATATTGCAGCACAGCGGGTATCACCCCGGCAGCACCATTGGTGGGGGCAGTCACTACCCTTCCAAAGGAAGCATTTTCTTCATTTACCGCCAGCGCAAAACAGCTTACCCAATCGAGGATGTAGTTGAAATGCAAACCTCCTTCACGGATCGCTTTTATCCAGCTGTTGTAATCTGTGTATTGCTTGCCAATCAATAATTTTTTATTCAACGCCGGGGCCCTGCGTTTTACATTCAATCCGCCCGGCAGGTAACCTTCGGCATGGCTGCCACGGTAAATGCATTCTTTCATCACGCGCCAGATGTTCAGCAAACCGGCCCTGGTTTCAGCTTCACTGCGCCAGGCCTGTTCATTTTCCATCACTACTTCGTGAATACTGAGGCCGGTAGTGCGGCACCAGTGCAATAATTCATCCGATGTGTTGATAGGAAATGGTAAGGTCACGTTTACACAATTGGAAGTATCTTCTCCTTCCTTTACCACAAATCCACCACCGATGGAATAATATGTTTCGGCGATGGATTCGCCACCTTTGAGTTGTACAAGAAATGTAAGTGCGTTGGGATGAAACGGCAGCGATTCCGTAATCAGGAATTCAATATCATCTGTAGGAGTAAAATCGATCTCATGTCTTCCGCCGAGCATCAACTTCCTCATTTCACTGATGTCGCGGATCTTCGAGTCGATCGCGTTCACATCAAAAGTAACCGGGTCGTCGCCGCTGAGGCCGAGTTGTACCGCTACATCCGTACCATGCCCCACGCCGGTTTTGGCAAGCGAGCCATATAACAATACTTCGATGCTCAGCACATCATCCAGCAGTTGCTTTTGCTCCAGTGATGCGGTGAATAATTGCGCAGCCCTCCATGGGCCGAGTGTATGGCTGCTGCTGGGTCCGACACCTATTTTGAACATGTCAAAAACTGAAATAGCTTCGTGTTTCAAGCGGATCGATTTTAAAATAAAATGCCCTGGTAACGGTTTACCCGGGCAAGTTAAAGATATAAAACCAGATTACTGAACAGCAATCAGGTTAACTGTGAATCTTAAGTAAGAATTAGCAGGGATCACCAATACACCCCCCTGGTAAATAGGATTGCTGCCATACCCCAAAGATGGTGGGATATACAAAGTGAGCGTTCCGCCCGGTTTTGCCAATGGAAGCCCTTTTTTCCAGCCTTCGATGGTGCGGCCTAAAGTGAAGGTAGCCTGAGCGGAACCGTTGGTACCATCAAATTGGGCGCCTGAGAAAAGATACCCCTGGTATTGAACGGTCAGATCGGAACATAATTCAGGGGTAGCGCCGCTGCCTGCCGTACCAATGGTGTAAAAGATACCGCTCGGATGCTGAACAGCAGTAGTGATATTTTGCGCAATGAGATATTTCTTGATAGAATCGGTTTCTGCCACCGGAGCCACAACGCTCGTTTCACTATACGGGCATTTGGCGTCCTTTTTACAGGCAATAAAGAAGATAGAAACCAGGGATACTACAACGAGGAAGTTTTTTTTCATAATGAGAGGTAAGTTTATTTTTTAAGAGTCATTTTATAGTTGATTCGCTGCATTCAGCCTTTTTTGCTTGCTCTTTAATTCCTGGTAAGCCTGCTCGTTCATTTCCCATTTGAAATGCATCCTGAAATAGGAAAAGAATAATACTGCAATGAATACAGCCAGGATGATCACATTGAAACTGCCCGCCGTGGAAGCCGATATCTTGAAATACCATTCCGGAAAAAAAAGATACACCACCAGCAACGACAACACGATCGGGGCACCAAAAACCAGCGCCATCGGCAGTCCGCGGGTCAGCTTGCTGATAAAACTTCCCTGCAGGTCCCGGTTCAACTCCCAGTAACGGAGAAATGCTGATTCCTTTTCAGATAACATGGGGCAAAATTAAGAATTAAAAATTAAGAATTAAGAATGTAATAAGGCATCTCCCTGCCGGGGATAAAACCTTCGACAGAGGTACTCATTCCTAATTCTTAATTTTTAATTCTTAATTTTTTAGTTAGGTTTGTTATTCACAACTAATATGCTATGAAGTTAGAGCAGCTGATCGTACAGTATTTATATACCAGCAAAAAAGTGACCATCCAGGATATCGGCAGTTTTACAATTGCTCCGGATGTGGTACTGCCGACAGAAAACGACAAGGACGCCACTTTACCGCCCGGTGCCATCAGCTTCGAATTTGATCTGCGGGCCGCCCATGATGAGGATCTTATCAGCTTTATCACCCAACAGACGCGTAAGATCAGGCCGCTCGCCGCTTCAGATCTTGAATCATACAGCATCCTCAGCAAACAGTTTCTCAACCTCGGCAAACCGCTCACTATTGAAGGATTGGGCACATTGCAAAAAAATCAATCGGGTGTATACGAGTTCACACAGGGACAGTTTGTAAATGCCCGCCTCGAATCCGCTCCCGCAAGAGTGATTGAAAAAGACAGCGAGGAGATCAGTTTCCGTTCGCCTGAAAGAAAATCGGGCAGCAGCGTCAAAAAAGGAGGAATGATCGCTTTATTACTGCTACTGGTACTGGTGGCTGCCGCAGCCATCTTTTACATCCTCTATAAGAAAAAGGAAAAACCTGCGGAAGCTGCATTGCCAGTCACAACTGATACTGTTGCTGTCGCAAAACCAGCACCGGTAAATATGGATACGTCAACGCTGAAAACGACCGCCGATACTACCGCTAAAGTAACCCCGGCAACTCCCGTGGTTCCCAACGAAGCATATGATTTCAAAGTAGTTATCAAGGAATATAGCAGTAAAGAAGCAGCAGACAAAGCTTTTGCAAGGCTGACAAGATATGGCCATAAGCTCATCTTATCGCCGATAGATTCTGTGCGGTACAAAATATCCATGCCATTCAAAACCGGCCTGGCAGATACTACCAGGGCGAAAGATTCGCTGAGGATCTTCTTCCAGTCTAAAACTTACATTGAGTTGAAATAACCCGACAGGCTATGCGGTCATCTGTAAGAATCATTGGTTTCATCATTTTCGGGCTACTCGTGGTGGCCGATCTTTCCGGCATCCTATTGCAGTACGAGCCGCTGCACCGCTACGCAAAGCCGCTGCTGATGCCGGTTTTGTTCTTTACTGCCTTATTTTCCACCGGACCGGGAAAAGGTAAATGGCTTATTCTTACCGGACTGCTTTTTTCATTTGCCGGCGATGTATTCCTGATGTACGACCAGGAGTACCCTATCTTTTTCATCCTCGGGTTGCTATCGTTCCTTATCACACATGTGTTATATATCATTTATTTCCTGCGGATCCCATCGGCAGGAAAACCATCCCTGCTGAAAAAATATCCCGGGTTGTTCCTGCTCATATTGATCTATGTAGGCAGCCTGCTTACGTTGCTTTTCCCTTTTCTCGAAGCCCTGAAGATACCGGTATTGGTGTATGCCCTTATTTTGGGTTCAATGCTGTTGGCAGCTTTACACGCTTTTTCGAGGCTGGAACGAAAAACCGCCCTCTTTTTTGCCATTGGCGCAACCTTCTTTGTATTATCGGATAGCCTGCTGGCCATCGATAAATTCTACGCCTCCTTTGCGCAAGCCGGCTTCCTGATCATGCTTACCTATTGTGTTGCGCAATTCTTTATCGTAAAAGGATTTTTGAAGAAGTTGTGAGTTATGAGATGTTAGTTGTCAGCACAATCGTTTCCATTGAACTGACGGTAACAGTTCTATCATTCTAATATTGACCACCTTCCATTCAAAAACAAACTTCCAAACCAATATCCCTGACAACTGACATCTGGCATCCGGCAACTTTATTAAACAATTGTTTGAAAATATCAAACAATTGTTTAATTTTGCGTTTTATTTGAAAGATATGATCATTACAGAAAAACATCAGCACATTCTTGACAAAGCGGAGGAGCTTTTTGCCGGCAATGGTTTCGAAGGCACTACGGTAAGGGATATCGCCACTGCGGCCGAAGTCAATCTTGCCATGATTTCTTACTACTTCGGTTCCAAGGAAAAATTGATGGAAGCGTTGTTCAAACACCGTATGGATGGCACCAGGATGACCATTGAAGCGGTGGTTGTTAACCAGACGATCACTCCATTTCAGAAACTGGAAATATTGATCGACCAGTACATCAACCGGGTATTCGACAAGCAGGCTTTTTACAAAGTGATGCATACAGAGCAGATGCTCAACAAGAATTCGGTGATCATCAAAGTGATGAAACAGTATAAGATCGGATTCATTAACATGATCGACTCGGTAATAAAGGAAGGCAACAAAACGGCAATTTTCAAAAAAGAAGCCGACACCATGTTGTTGCTCCAAACCATGACTGGTACTGTAATTCAGACGGTGCTCAATAAAGATTATTACAAAGAATTTCATCAGCTGGGTAAAATGAAGGAAAAGGAATTCGATGTATTGTTAAAAGAAAAGCTGAGCACATACATCAAAAATCTATTTAAAGCAACACTAGGATATGAATAACAAAACCTATAGAACGGCAATGATAGCTGTTTTACTGCTGGCGGCATTTTGCAATGTTGCATTTGCGCAGCAGACCAAAAAACTGACGCTGCAGGAAGCTGTGAGCCTGAGCATTCAGAACAGTAAGAACCTGAAAATCTCCCATGCGAAGATCGATGAAGCCAAAGCGATGGTGCAGCAGGCAAATGATGCCAAACTTCCCGATTTCAATGTTAGCGGAAGTTACCTCAGGCTTAGCAGCGCCCATGTAGACCTCAAAACTGGCGGAAGCGGCAGTGGCTCTTCACCAAGCCCCAACCAGGCAATGTACGGCATGGCTACCCTTTCGCTCCCGATATATGCAGGAGGCAGAATAAAATACGGCATCGAGTCTGCGAAATATCTGCAGCGGGCCGCCGAACTGGACGCATCTGATGATAAAGAAGCCGTTGTATTCAACACCACCAAAGCTTATGTAAATCTTTACAAAGCAGCACAGGCCGTTGCTGTGGTAAAAGAAAACCTGAATACATCTAAGTCGCGTGATTCCAATTTCATCAACCTTGAAAAGAACGGCATCATGGCGAGGAACGACCTGTTGAAATCGCAGTTGCAGACTTCCAACATAGAACTGACCTTGCTTGACGCGGAAAACAATTATAAGCTGGCTACGGTGAATATGAACCTTATCCTCGGACTGCCTGAAAATGATGGCATCGAGATCGATTCTTCTTTCATCAATAGTGTAACGGATGAAAAAACATTTTTGGAATACCAGTCACTGGCGTTGCAAAACAGGAAAGATATCCAGGCGTTGGGCTTCAGAAAAAAAGCTGCCATCACCGGGTTGAAATCTGCGAAAGCGGAAACCTATCCCACCATCGGCCTGACCGGCGGTTATATTGCGGCAGATATCCCTCATTTGCTTACCGTCTACAATGCCGTAAACATAGGTGTTGGTGTAAAATATAATATCGCCAGCCTCTGGAAAAAGAATACGAAGCTGATGCAGGCCAAGGCGACAGAAGCGCAGGTGAATGCTACTGAAGAATTGCTGAATGATGAAGTGAGGTTTGGGGTTAACCAGGATTATCAGAATTACCTGTTGTCGAAAAAGAAGATCGATGTTTATCAGAAAGCGATCGAACAGGCTACAGAAAATTTCAGGATCACTAACAACAAATACAACAACAGCCTGGCTACGATCACCGATCTGCTGGAAGCGAACACGGCATTGCTGCAGGCTAAATTGAACATCGAATCCGCGAAAGCCGATGTGGTGCTGGCTTACCAGAAATTATTACAAACAACAGGAACAACTAACTATTAATAAGCTTAAATACACAATACAATAATATGTCAACAAATAATCCCGCAGCCCCTGCGCCGCAAAAGAAAAGTAAAACCTTTATTATCATCCTGGCTGTGCTGGTGATCGGTGGAGTCTGGTTTGGCCTTACGAAATATTTCCACGGCAAAAAACATGAAGAAACAGATGATGCACAGGTAGAAGCCAACATCAGCCCGGTGATATCCAAAATACCAGGATACGTTTCCAGGATATTTGTAAAGGATAACCAGTATGTAAAAAAAGGTGATACGCTTCTTGTGATCGACGACAGGGATCTTAAGATCGTACTGGAACAGGCACAGGCGGCGCTTGGTACGGCCAACAGCAACCTGAATGCTGCAGAAGCCAACAGCAATGCCTCCCGACAGAATATCAATACCACCAACGCGGCTGTCGCAACTGCTAATGCGCAGATCGAAGCAGCGAAAGTGAATGTATGGCGCACCAACGAAGACCTGAAAAGGTATGAGAACCTGGTGAAAGACCATTCTATTACGCAACAGCAATACGAACAGGCACTTGCCGCAAAACAACTAGCAGAGCGCCAGTTGCAGGTTTTGGTAGACCAGAAAAATCAGGCTTCCACGCAAACAGGTGTGGTGACTTCGCAAAGCACGGCCACTTCACAGCAGATCGGTGTAGCAAGTTCTGTGATCAAACAGCGCCAGGTGGATGTCGAAAATGCAAAATTGAATTTGTCTTATACCGTCATTGTTGCACACGAAAGCGGTTTGGTAAGCAAGGTTCCCGTGCAGGAAGGACAATATCTGCAGGCCGGCCAGTCTTTATTCAGCATCGTATTGAACAACGACAAATGGGTAGTTGCCAACTTCAAGGAAACACAATACAACAAGATGGCTGAAGGCCAGAAAGTGACCATACACGCCGACGCATTTCCTGATCATGATTTTGAAGGAGTGGTTGGTTCATTCGCGGCAGCAACCGGTTCAAGGTTCGCTTTATTGCCTCCTGATAACGCCAGCGGCAACTTCGTAAAAGTAGTACAACGCCTTCCGGTAAGGATCGAATTCACCAATAAAAACGATTCGCTGGTACAGCGTTTACGCCCGGGACTGAATGTGTTTGTGGACGTGCATGTAGCTCAATAGGTTTAGAAGGTTAGAGAGTTCATTGAGTAAGAATTTTCCTAATCTCTGAATCAACATTAAAATTTAAAGAACTTGAATAATTTATCACAGGATTCCCTGGTAGAGTATGGCAGCAGGCGGGTTATCATCACGATAACGGCCATCCTGTGCGCTCTACTGGAGATCGTAGATACTACCATCGTCAATGTGGCATTGAGCGACATGCGTGGCAGCCTTGGTGCTACCCTTCCCGAAGTGGGCTGGGTGATCACTGCCTATGCCATCGGTAATGTCATCATCGTGCCGATGACGAGCTGGTTATCCCAGCAATTCGGCCGCAGGAATTATTACGCGGCTTCGGTCATATTGTTTACCATTTGTTCGTTTTTGTGTGGTAATGCCAATGGCATCTGGGAACTGGTGGCATTCCGCTTCCTGCAAGGTGTGGGTGGTGGTGCATTGCTGGTGACTTCGCAGACGATCATCACCGAATCATACCCTGTTGAAAAACGCAGCATGGCGCAAGCCATCTACGGACTTGGGGTGATCATCGGCCCCACACTCGGCCCGCCATTGGGTGGCTATATCGTCACAAACTCAACATGGCCGTACATATTCTACATCAATATTCCGATCGGTGTTGTGGCGGCACTGCTGACATTACAATTTGTCCGCAGCCCGAAATATGCTGAGAAAAAAGCCATGAATGAAATAGATTGGCTGGGTATAGGTTTACTGGCATTGACCGTCGGTTCCCTGCAGTATGTATTGGAACGCGGACAAGAAGACGATTGGTTCAACAGCAGCACCATCTTGATACTGTTCGTACTGGCGATACTCGGCGGGTTCTTTTTTATCTGGCGTGAGCTGACCTACAAAAACCCTATTGTAGACCTTCGGGTATTGAAGAATGGTAACCTGCGCATCGGGACGCTGCTCTCCTTCATACTCGGTTTCGGGCTTTACGGCTCTACATTTATTATCCCGCTTTATACCCAAACCATCCTGGGCTGGACAGCTCTCGAATCGGGCGCTTTGATGATCCCGGCGGCATTGACAACCGCTTTCATGATGCCGGTCATCGGTAAACTTTTGCAACGCGGCATCCCGCAACAATATCTCGTAGCGGGGGGGATGGCCGTCTTCTTCATCTACAGTTTCTGGGGTTATAAAATATTAACTCCCGATACCGGCGCCGATGCATTTTTCTGGATGCTGATAGCCCGTGGTGTGGGGCTTGGGCTGTTGTTCATCCCTATCACAGCATTGTCACTGTCTACATTGAAAGGCCAGGAGATCGGACAGGGTGCGGCTTTCACCGGTATGATGCGGCAATTGGGTGGTTCGTTTGGCGTAGCCATGATCACCACATTTCTTACCCGGCAAAACATGGTGCACCGCAACGACCTCGTAAGCCATCTGGATATCAATAATCCTTTGGTGATGCAGCGCCTGAATATGCTCAAACAAGGGTTCATGGCTAAAGGTAAAGTAGCCGATGAAGCACTTAAAATGGCCTATGCCGCTATGGATGGCTCGGTAACCAAACAGGCAGCTGTACTTTCATACATGGACGTATTCCTATATCTCGGCATCATGTTCCTTATCTGTATACCATTCATGCTGATGGTAAAAGGCAATAAGGGCAAAGCCAAAAAGATCGATATGGGCGACATGCATTAATACGGACGTGATCATTTATATAAAAGGCCCGTCAGCTGCAACGCGACCGGCTTTTGCGTTCCGGCAGTTTGGCGATAACACATATCTTTGTATAAACCTTTTAATATGAAGATCATTCTCCCGATAATAATTTCAGCCACATTGTTTACCGCATGTAATTCATCTGATAGTAAAACGCCTACTCCGGAAACTCCGGCAGATACAGCCACTATTGCCGCTCCGGCAAAAAAAGATTCGGCGGTGGTATCCGGCGAATTGCTGGTAAACGGAGGAAATTATTCTGAAAAAGAAAAAAAGATCCTCGACAGGATCGCCCAACTGCCTGAATTCAAAAAGTCTTACAAATACATCGATTCGCTTACAGACCATAAACATGGCTTGTCTTCCATGATATTCAAACCGCAAAAAGGGGAGAAATTTTATTATGTAAAAGTGGGTTACAGCAGCCCGGAAAGGTTTGAGACCTATTATAATTTTTACGTAGACAGTACCACATTCGCCATTAATGTCGATGATGTGGTGGAAGCGGATATCGTGCCCATTGCTGAATGGAGAAAACGGGAAGCAAAAAGAAAATAATAGTATATTGCTGAAGTTTCCGGCACTGACAATTCTGGAATACGGTAAATAAAATTGTGCAAATATCAACTCATCACATCTGAACAGGATTGTCATGATCATTGATAACCCTTTTTTAAATATGCTGTATGAAAAGAGTTTTGTTAGTTTTTTTATTGTTGTTCTTCATTTCTAAAATTTCGCCGGCACAGGATTGTATCCTTAAAGATACCCTGCTCCGGGTCGATTTCGGAACTGCCGCGATACCTCAAGGTTTCAATCTCAACAAACTTTCTGAATACCGGAAGATCACCGGCAATTGCCCTGATGATGGTATGTATGCTTTCGTAACGTCTACCGCCAATTGTTATTCCGATCACTGGCATACTTTAAGCGAAGACCATACTCCCGGAGATTTTATGGGCAACATGCTCATTGTAAATGCGTCATACAGGCAGAGTTTATTTTTTTATGCAAATCTTGCCGGACTTAAGCCTGGCAAGCGTTACGAGCTCAGTACATGGCTGCTCAATCTCTGCAAACAAAATAATGATTGCACCGCTACCCTTCCTGATATCACGATCGTACTCGAAACGATTGATGGAAAACAGATCGCAAAATTCAATACAGGCAGTATTGATCAAACTTCATCCGGTGTGTGGAGGCGGTTTTTCAGCACATTTTCCACGCCAGCCGATATGGGTATCGCGTCGCTGAAATTTTACACCAATGCACCTGGTGGATGTGGCAATGACTTTGCCATGGATGATATCACGTTCCGTGAATGTTACCTGCCCGAACCAGTAGTGGTTACCCCACCGCCGAAAAAGACCACCCCGTCACCGGTAGTGGTAAGACCTGCGGTGAAAAAGATTCCTGAAGAGAAATCATTGACAAAAAAGACCTCCGTGCCGGTGAAAGTTGTGCCGAAAGATATTCCTGCACAACCGGCACAGATCAAAGCGGCGGCCATCCGTGCAGAGATCCCGGCTGCCATCAGAACGAGGGAAAACCCGGTGATAAAGACCATTGAATCCGTGCCAGGAACGCTTCTTATCGAACTGTACGACAATGGCACCATTGATGGCGATACGGTAAGCATTTACCTCAATAATGTGCTGGTTGTTTCAAGGGCCGGATTGTCGGAAAAACCCATCAGCGTGAAAGTCAATATCAACAAGGATCTTCCCCACCAGGAACTTATCATGGTGGCAGAAAATCTCGGTTCTATCCCACCGAATACATCGCTGATGGTAGTGACATCCAAAGGCAGAAGAGAAGAAGTTTTTATTTCATCTACCAGACAGAAAAATGCAAAGCTGGTGATCGAGCTTAAGGAATGATAATCAGCCTGCTGCCATCCTGACCCAGGATAATGCTGCAGTATTCAACACCAGTTATTTATTGCTTAATTTCATTCCATGAAAATCTTGTGGCAATACCTCAGGCCCTTCAAATGGCTGGTGATACTATCGCTGGCACTGGCAGGCATCACACAATTATTATCGTTGATCGACCCGTTGATCTTTGGAAAGATCATCGACGAATACGCACTCAATCCGCAAAAGAAACCTGAGAGCGAACTCGTGAATGGTGTGTTGTGGTGGCTGGCGATTGCAGTAGGTGTGGCAATGGCAGCCCGGCTGGCTAAAACTTTCCAGGATTATGTATTAAGATTGGTGGTGCAGAAATTCGGGATGCAGATATTCAACGACGGACTGAAACAGACGCTGCGACTGAGTTACCAGGAATTTGAAGAACAACGCAGCGGCGAAACATTATCCATCCTGCAAAAAACAAGACGGGATACGGAGTCGTTCATCACTTCCTTCATCAACATACTTTTTTCTTCACTGGTAGGCATTGGGTTCCTCGTATGGTATGCCATCAACAAACACTGGGCGCTGATCCCGGTTTTTCTTATCGGTGTATTGTTACTTGGTGGGCTCACAGGATTGCTTAGCAAAAAAATAAAAACCGTACAACGTTCCATCTTCCGCGAAAATGCAAAGATGTCGGGCAGCATCACGGAGTCGCTGCGCAATATCGAGCTGGTGAAAAGCCTCGGGCTCACTTATTCCGAAATAAGACGGCTGAAAGGACTCACACAAAAGATATTCGATCTTGAAATGGAAAAAGTAAAGAAGGTACGTACACTTTCTTTTTTGCAGGGCACTACGCTTAACATACTCAAACAATCCATCCTTTTTATTTTGCTCTGGCTGATATTCAGGCATGTACTTTCCCCCGGAGAACTCATTTCCATGCAGTTCATCACCAACACGATCTTCGGCCCCTTGCAGGAATTAGGCAATATCATCCTCTCTTACCGCGAAGCCGAAGCATCGCTTCAAAATTTTGATGCATTGATGAAAAAGCCCGTGGAATACCGTCCTGAAGAACCTATTGATGTAGGCGAGATGCAGAGCCTGCAGTTTGATAAAGTAGTTTTCAGGCACAAAACAGCCGCGGAAAATTCTATCGACCATATCTCATTTTCTGCCAAAGTGGGTGACTCCATTGCATTTGTAGGCCCGTCAGGTTCGGGAAAATCCACACTCGTTAAATTATTGGTGGGGCTTTATGCACCTGTTGAGGGGAATATTTATTTCGACGGCATATCGGTGAAGGATATACGCTACAACCGCATCCGCAAGCAGATCGGTTTCGTAACGCAGGAAACACAATTGTTTGCCGGCACCATCCGCGACAATCTTCAGTTCACCAAGGCCGGCGCCACCGATGAAGAGATGACCACTGCATTGACGAAAGCCTCTGCCGGCAAGCTTTTACAAAAATCCGACAAAGGATTGGACACGATGCTCGGCGAAGGCGGCACTAAATTATCAGGTGGCGAAAAACAACGTTTGTCAATCGCCCGTGCTTTGCTCCGCAATCCACGACTGTTGATATTTGACGAAGCTACTTCGGCACTCGACAGCCTTACGGAGGAAGACATTACAGAAACGATCCGTAATATTGCCGCAGAGCAAAAACAGATCATCATCTCCATCGCACACCGGCTAAGCACTATCATGTATGCCGACAGGATCTATGTGCTCGAGAAAGGCCGTATCGTTGAAACCGGATCTCATCATGAACTGGTAGAAATGAAAGGATTGTATTACGCCATGTGGAGGCAGCAGATCGGTGAAAGAAAAATGATTGTACCGGAAGTGGTTGTAAATACTGAAGAAGACATTGTGGATAATGTATGATGTATGATCTATGATCTATGATGTATGATGTGAGATGAAATGTATGATGGATGATGGATTTTTTTTTAGGTTTGAAAATTCTTTCTGTTTTACAAAATACTACGAATCGGAAGACATCATACATCTCACATCATACATCATACATTTTTATATTTTTTCCAGAAATGCAAATATTTTATTCCTTTTGAAGTTTTAAACCTGGTCGGTATCTGCTGCCAATTTCCCTTACCATTACTTTTCCAAACAAGAAAATGAAGATGAGGAACCGCAGCATACCCGGTTTTACCGCTCAACGAAATCAATTGGCCCTGTTTAACGGTATCGCCTACCTGCACCAATGCGCCGTCTTTTTGCAAATGCCAGTAACCGGCTCTTGTACTATCGCTGTGTTCAATTACGATATTATTTCCATACGGCCGGTACTTCTTATTAAGTCCGCCCCTGTCGCCATCTTCTTTGACGCGAATGACAACACCTCCCCTGGCTGCACAGATCCCGGTTCCTCGTTTCATGTTGAAGTCGAGCGCCGCCCGCTCTTTGTGCGAAAAATGGCTGAAATACCCCTGGATGACACGAAATGATTTCCCTTGCTTGTAAGGCAAAGCGTATACGAAACTTGTATCGTCTTTGACAGTTCCGTTCAGCAGGCCTCTCACTTCTTTACGCTGGGGGTTCTTGCTGACGCCGCATGCAGCCAATACCAGGCATATAAATACAATGAATACCCTCATCAAAAAATCATTAAATTATTTTACGGCGCTCAATGAATACACCATCGGGATAAGATCGTCCAGGGTTTTTATCCTGAACTTTCCTTTTTCAAATTCGTAGGTATTATTGAAACAATCGTAGGGTGAATAATCATATTCTTCAAACGACCTGATCGTAAGCCCTTGCCGCAGAAGGCTACCGAGCACTTCCGCAAGTCCGTGATTCCAGCTGATGGCAGTGGCCTGCATATCGGCAGATTTATCCGCATAGGTACCTTTTTCCATTTCAACGATCGGATCGCTTTTAGAATACCGGTACGTGATCTTGCTAAAATCATTGTCGAACATCCATACTACAGGATGAAATTCTACAAACACAAATTTGCCCCCTGGCTTAAGATAACGGTTAACTATAGACGCCCATTTATCCAGGTCGGGCAGCCAGCCGATGGTGCCATAGCTGGTGAAGACAAGATCAAATTGTTTATCAAGATGTTGCGGAAGATCGTAAATATCACAACAGATGAAATCCGCATCGGCATTGAGTTCTGTGGCTAGCGACTTCGCTGCTCCTATAGCATTATCCGAAAGATCAACACCGGTTACACTTGCTCCCATCCGTGCCAGCGAGATGCTGTCTTGCCCAAAATGGCATTGCAGGTGAAGAATGGATTTGCCACTAACGTCGCCGAGTAAACGCAGTTCTATTTCGTTGAGTGTATTCCTTCCTTCTTTAAATCCTTTCACATCGTAAAATTCCGAAGCGACGTGAAAACCTGTTTTGGCATTCCATAATGCTTTATTGATTGCCACGTAATTATTATGTTCTGACATTATAAGTTATTTATTTGGCTAAAAGTTAAACTGATCATTTCATCACTTCATGTTGTATCACATCATGCCAGCTAAGCCTGTGCAGGTAAGCTTCCTGGCCTAAGTAGTATCAAAAGCGTCATTCTCCGTTAAGGACTTCCCGCAATTTGCGGAAGTTGCTCTGCATGATAAAAGATCAATGCGATGAAACGGCTTTCAATCCGACTATGGATGCGATTAAAGTTACAATAAAAAATACACGCCAGAAGTCCGCAGGTTCTTTAAATACAAAAATCCCGATGAGAACCGTGCCCACTGCTCCCACGCCTGTCCATACCGCATATGCGGTACCTATGGGCAATGTCTGTGTAGCTTTTATCAGCAACAACATACTAACGGTCAGGCATACCAGAAAACCGATAAACCAATATACTGATGTAGTCCCGGTCGTTTCTTTTACTTTACCAAGACAAGTCGCGAACGCCACTTCGAAGAAGCCGGCGATGATAAGGATGATCCAATTCATAGTTTAGAGTTTAGAGATTAGGGTTTAGGGGGGCTAGACACTTACGGCCTAAACCCTGATCCCTAATCTATAATCTTATTTTTATTCCGCCATTAAAAACAAATCCTTCTGTGTGGTTCCATATCTCGTCAAAAGTTGGTGCGGTATGGCTGCCATTCACTACGTTCTTGTATTTCGATTGGCGGGTATCGGTAAAGTTTTCAAAGTTCACATAAACTGAAATTTTCGAAAACACTTTTTCCGCCATGAATCCGAATTCACTGAAAGATGGTGTGCGATAACCGTTGGTCAGGTATTGTCTTCCTGTGAAATAACCTTCCAGTCCCAGTTTGAGGAACCCTTCTTTTTCA
The DNA here is from genome assembly GCF_024343615.1 of Ferruginibacter sp. HRS2-29. Taxonomy (GTDB): domain Bacteria; phylum Bacteroidota; class Bacteroidia; order Chitinophagales; family Chitinophagaceae; genus Ferruginibacter. Next base: position 29,897 of record NZ_RJUB01000158.1, read on the forward strand.
TAGATCAATGCGGTGTTTAATTTGCCGCGGGGCACCAATGGCAGAAACTGGTTTCCTGCAAGATACTTCGCTTTTGTGTCGGTAAAAGTATACCCGAGGAACAATTTAAAAAACCGTTTGTAAACCAGTTTCGCATTCGTTTCAAAACCCAGGGTATTCACGGGTTTCGAAGCATTCTGGAAAAAATATTGATCGGGCATTCCCGGTGAAGCTGTCAGTACAAGCGGTTTGCGGATATTGGTGTAAAAAAACAGGTGATTGAAACTGAAAGAAAAATCGTCGCCAAATCTTGTCCGATAATCGATATCCGCGGTACCGCCATAACTTTGTTCGGCAATCACATTGTTGAGTTGCTGCACTCCAGAATACTGAATCGTTTCCGTTTGTTCGGTAAACAATGAAGGCGCCTTATACCCCATTCCTCCGCCAATGCGGGAAGAAAGATGATCGTTGTATTTGATCAGCAACGATACCCTGGGCAGCAGGAAAAAAGTGGTCTTTGAATAAATATCATTTTTATAATTTACAAGATCGGCCCTCAGACCGGTTTCCAGCTTTATTTTTTCAGAGGCATCCCAGGTATGCTGCGCATAGGCGCCACCGGTAGTTGTGGTATAATTTCTTTTTTGAAATGAGCTCGTGTCTTCGCGGAATTGATTGTAAAGAAAATTAGCGCCCACTACCAGCGAGTGTTTTTTCGCATTGGCTACATAAGAGACATCTGTAAATGCATTTAATTCGTTGCCTCCAAATTGGTAGCCGGGAACAATTATATCCCTGTCGAAATAACTGATACTTTGTTTTGCCACCAGGCTTTTTCCTTCGGCAAGTTTTTTATCGAGCTGCAACGTGGTGATGTTTCGTAATGTATTGTTCTTTTCAAAATACCGGTGATCCGCACTGGTATTATTTTTAATCGCCTCAACATCTCCTCCCGTGCGTTTGCCTTTTGTAAAACTATTTCCGATCTGGATGGTCGTTTTGTCATTGGGATAAAAAAACAATTTCGGATGTATCGTAAATTCGTCCGACTCAGGCACTTCTGTAAAATCATCTTTGTCAACATCATACAATTTCTGATGATTGTAAAGCGCCAGCAAAGTATAACCGAATTTATTTTTCTTTGCTGAAAGAAATGCGCCAACATTTGCCTGGCCAATGTTGGAATAGTTCAGCAAAAAATTATATTCCGGTTTGTCCTTAGGGGTTTTAGAAACAAAATTGATCACACCGGCAATAGCGCCACCGCCGTACAATGGCGAAGCCGGGCCCTTTATGATCTCCACCTGTTTAAGATCGAGCGGCGGAATTTCCAGCACGCTCAAACCGCTGGAAAAATTGCCGAAATTGGGGAACCCGTCTTTCAGCAATTGCGTATAACGTCCGTCCAGCCCTTGTATGCGCACACTGGCATTCGCTGAAGTGGCGGATGTTTGCTGCATCTGAATCCCGGTACTTTCATGCAGGATCATCGCAACGTTGGCCGGGCGCATATTACTCTTCTCATCAATTTCTTCGAGTGATATAGCTTCCACCCTGGTTGGTACATTGGCTATCGTGCGGCTGGTACGGGTAGACTGCACCACCACTTCTTCCATCTCTTCTTCCTCCGATCCTGTCAGCCTTATTTCGATCGTTCCTTTCTCAAGTTCTTTCAGAGTGATCTTTACATTGACTTCCTCAAATCCAAGTGCGGTGATTTCTGCCGTGAGCTCTGCCGGGATAATATCTTGGAATGTCGCCACTCCATTGCTGTCGGCAACTGCTGACTGTGCGGTGCCTTTCAATTGCACGGTGGCACCCGCCACTCCGGCGCCGCTTTCTTTTGCGGTGATGGTAAATCGTATTGTTTTTTGTGCGCCTGCCATCAGTGTACTGAATAGCAGTATGGCTACAAATGAATATATTTTGTACATGATAAAGATTAGTGATTAGAGATTAGTGTTTACGGAGAAGTTTAGGGTTTAGAATTTAGCGTTTAGGAGAATTTCTTCTCAATTCTAATCTCCAAACCCTAAACTCTAAACTATCTCTGTGGGGGCTGCCAGATAGGATAATGCATATCTGAGATAGATGCATCAAAATGAAAGGTAAAATTTCGCGGTTCGAAGGGTTGTCTGGCAGGCGTTGTATAATTCAGGTATTTCGCCAATGCGTGATTGCAACAGGTACAGCTGCATAGTGGCGGGCAATCGTCTTCGTGATCCTGCTGATCATGCGAATGTTCTTTTTGTTGCGAAGCTATTTCTGTCGGGGAATTTGGCGTATCAGCACAAGCCTGCAATTCGTTGCAGGGCAACAACACCAGGCTGAAAAAATACAGGACAAAAAGTTTAAAAAACAGTTTCACGGAGGCAAAGATAAGGAATGAGTGGATGAGGCAATGGGTGAATAAGTGAACAGGTAAATAAAAAATCCCCGCAAATGCGGGGATGAGGGTGATTTAAATATAAGATAAGTTATTTGGCGCCGATAGCATCGATCTCTGCCTGGAATACATTCTGGCCGTTAGGTCCAATGTATTTGGCATCGCCAAAACCAAGCATAGGAAAGAAGATAAAACCCAGCAAAAACAGGCCAATACCGAAACCTGTATCTTTTCCGAAAGATTTCGCAAGAGCGATATAACTTACGATAGCAATGTAAATATTGGCAAACGGAATGAAGATCAGCCACCAGTTTTTCGTACCTGATATCTTGCACATTACATAGAAATTATAAATCGGCACAATTGCAGCCCAGCCTGGCTCACCGGCTTTTTCGAATGTCTTCCAGATACTGGCAATGATAAACACGATCAACGCCAGGTAAATTACCAAAATGATTCCCATAAAAAGTAGTTTTAGTTTTGAATGATGTGTCAAATAAACATATTTCTTAATTAATATGCAAGCTAAGAAAGGTTGTTTTTTGAAATATTAAAATCACATATTTGGCACGAGTGGAGTTGTTTTTGGTTATCAGGATAACTGCTGATGGGATCGGAGAAATTCTGTCAGGGTAAAAAAAGGCCCTCCTGAAATCAGGAAGGCCTTTTTTTAAATTCTAAATTTTTAATTCTTAATTGTCTAGTAGCCCATTCCACCCATATCCGGTGCGCCATGGCTATGTGGTGCTTCTTCCTTTGGTTTGTCGGCGATCACACATTCGGTGGTCAGCAACATACCCGCGATGCTCGCTGCATTTTCCAATGCTACACGGCTCACTTTGGTAGGATCGATTACCCCTGCTTTGAACAGGTTTTCGTATACTTCAGTCCTTGCATTGAAACCGAAATCTCCTTTACCTTCCTTGATCTTCTGGATAACGATAGATCCATCGATACCGGCATTTGAAGTAAGGGTGCGAACCGGTTCTTCCAGTGCACGGCGAACGATTGCCATACCGGTTTGTTCGTCAGCGATCTGGCCTTTTACTTTTGGCTCAAGCACTGCGATAGCACGGATGTACGCAACACCACCACCTGGTACGATACCTTCTTCAACAGCAGCACGTGTTGCATGCAATGCATCATCTACCCTGTCTTTCTTTTCTTTCATTTCCACTTCGGTAGCAGCACCTACATAAAGAACCGCAACACCACCAGCCAGTTTAGCCAGGCGTTCCTGCAGTTTTTCTTTATCGTAATCGGAAGTCGTATTTTCTACCTGGGATTTGATCTGGTTTACACGTGCAGTGATGTCTTTCTTCTGTCCTTTACCACCAACAACAGTTGTGTTGTCTTTGTCGATAGTTACAGAAGCTGCCTGTCCGAGGTAGGTCAGGTCTACGTTTTCAAGATTGTAACCTTGTTCTTCGCTTACCACGATACCTGCAGTCAGGATCGCGATATCTGTCAGCATTTCTTTCCTGCGATCGCCGAAGCCCGGTGCTTTTACTGCCGCTACCTTGATGGTACCACGCAGTTTATTTACCACCAATGTTGCCAGTGCTTCACCTTCCAGGTCTTCTGAAATGATCAGCAAAGGACGGCCGGTTTTAGCTACCGCTTCCAGGATGTGCAGGATATCTTTCATTGCAGATATCTTCTTATCATAAATAAGAATGTATGGGTTCTGCAATTCAACGCTCATTTTTTCGCTGTTGGTAACGAAGTACGGGCTGATATAACCACGATCGAACTGCATACCTTCTACTATATCAACAGTGGTATCGGTCCCTTTTGCTTCTTCTACAGTGATAACGCCTTCTTTACCTACTTTAGCAAACGCTTCAGCGATCAGTTTACCGATCGTTTCATCGTTGTTGGCAGAGATAGTAGCTACCTGCTGTATTTTTTTGCTGTCGTTGCCAACAGTCTGGCTTTGTTCTTTCAGGTTGGCCACGATCAGGCTTACCGCCTTGTCGATACCACGTTTCAGGTCCATCGGGTTTGCACCGGCTGCTACCATTTTCAGGCCCTCGCTGATGATCGCCTGAGCAAGAACGGTTGCTGTGGTGGTACCATCACCAGCGATATCCGCTGTTTTGGAAGCCACTTCTTTCACCATCTGTGCACCCATGTTTTCGATCGCATCTTCCAGTTCGATCTCTTTTGCAACAGTAACACCATCTTTAGTTACCTGCGGTGCGCCGAATTTCTTTTCGATTACCACGTTACGGCCTTTAGGGCCAAGAGTTACTTTTACCGCGTTGGCTAATGTGTCAACGCCCTTTTTCATTTTATTTCTCGCTTCGATATCGAAGTAGATCATTTTTGACATTAGTAAAAATTTTAATTGTTGTGATTGATTTTTATTGGAGAGTTTTTCTCCGGATGATGCTGAATGCCAGATGCCGGATATACTTGCTACCTGAAATACCTTCCATCCTCACGGACTACCGGTATCCGGCAACCAGCATCTGAGCTATCGCTTTAGACGATAGCCAGTATATCGCTTTCCCTCATGATGAGATAGTCTACCCCATCCACGTTCAGTTCGGTTCCTGCATATTTGCCATATAAAACTTTATCGCCTGCTTTTACAGTGGTTGGTTCTTCTGGTTTGCCCGGGCCTACCGCTACCACTTCTCCACGCTGAGGTTTTTCTTTTGCTGTATCCGGAATGATGATCCCACCCGCAGATTTCTGTTCAGCCGCAGCTGGTTTAATAATTACCCTGTCATGTAAAGGAGTAATTCCAGTTGACTTTTTAGCCATAATTCTATGTTTTGATTAGTTTTAAAATGTAAAAGCCCCTTCGGGCAAGCGAAAGTAGCTAAAAATTGTACCAAAGACGTTTAAATAAAAACTTGTCATATTACTACCCTTTTTGTCAGGGCTTTAAAAGACAATTTTTCATTTAACCCATATTTATACGAAGAAACTATGGGAACAAGTTTTTAAAACCTTAATTTTGCCCTCTCAAATAAAGTTCTTTAGATGATAAGCAGAAGAAATATACGGGTTAAAGTGATGCAGACGCTTTATAGCATCGATAGTGTAAGCGGAGATACCAAACCGGGAGAACCTGTAGCCATCCTCACCAAAAAGATCGAACAAAGCCGCCAGTTATTCTCTTACCTGGTCTATTTTATTACCGAAGTGGCCCGCTACGCGGAAACCGACGCCATTAAAAAAGCCAGCAAACACCTTCCTACCGCCGAAGACCTGGCTATCAATACCCGCCTTGCCGGCAACGAAATATTGTGGAAGATCCTGGATGACACTACGTTCAAATCAACCATAGCGGAATTGAAACTGCAACACATCATTGATACTAACCTACTTAAAAAGATCTACCAGGAACTGGTAATTACCCCCGAATACCAGGAGTATGTGGAACTGGAAGCAAGGGACAAAAAAACTGAGAAGAAGATACTCGAACTGATATTCAACCAGCTGATGCTGCCGAACGAAAACTTCATCAGCCATGTGGAAGAACATTTCATCAACTGGGATGATGATGCGGAAATGATGCAGGCATTGGTACTGAATTACCTGGGCAAACCGGGGGTTCAAAGTTTTCACGACATCCTGAGCAAGGAAAAATGGGATTTTGCCAGAAGCCTGCTGACAACTGTTCTGGATAAATCGGAGCAAACACTCGAGCTCATCAAGCCGAAGCTGAATAACTGGGATGCCGATCGTATCGCCGCACTGGATCTTATCCTTTTGCAGATGGGCGTTTGCGAATTCCTTTATTTTGAAACCATCCCTACAAAAGTTACGATCAACGAATATATCGACCTGGCGAAAGCCTACAGTACGCCTCAAAGCGGACAGTTTGTAAATGGCCTGCTGGATAATATCCATAAAGAACTGACGGCCGAAAACAAGATTGAAAAACGCAGTTTCAAAAACAGCACTTTATAATTAAAAATATCATTACCATGTTGAAGGGTTTATTGATCGCCGGATCTTTTGCAGCATTGTTCAGCAGTTGCGATGTACGCAGAAAAGACGTACAAGCCACGATATCAAAAGAAGACAGTATAGCCAAAGCTCAGGCCATGGCCATTCCTACCACCGTACAGCTGATCGACAGTGCGTATAATTTTGGAAAAGTGACCGAAGGTGAAGTGGTAGAATTCAGCTATCGCTTTAAGAATACGGGCAACAAACCATTGATCGTTTCGTCGGCAACCGCCAGCTGCGGGTGCACCGTTCCGGAAAAACCTGAACAACCGATACTCCCTGGCGAAACCGGCTTTATCAAAGTGAAATTCAACAGCGACCATAGGGTTGGTAATGCACATAAGACCATCACAGTCATTTCCAACGCATCGCCTGCTTTTCCGGAATTGCAGCTGACGGGAGAAGTGCTGGCAAAGCCCAAGGACTAGATAATGGATAACACTTTTCAACCTTGAACTTTGAACCTTGAACTTTGAACCTTGAACCTTGAACCTTGAACCTTGAACCTTGAACCTTGAACTTTGAACCTTGAACTTTTAAATCAAAATAAGCGATATGCATTTACCTAGTATTTTTTTGCAAGCCGGTGCCGGCACGAGCGCCTGGACAACCCCGGTTATGCTCGGTGGTATGATCCTGGTTTTCTATTTTTTCATGATCCGCCCGCAGGCTAAAAAGGCGAAACAACAGAAACAATTCATCAACGACCTGCAGAAAGGCGATAAGATCGTAACGATCGCGGGTATCCATGGCAAGATCAATAAAACCAACGACGATGGTACCATCGAAATGGAAACAAGCCCTGGCAGTTATATCAAAATTGAAAGAAGTGCTATCAGCATGGAGTGGACAGCGAATGTTAACAAGGTTCCTGCTTCAAAATAATTTGAGATTTATACGAATGTATGATGTATGATGTAAGACGTATGATGTAAAGAACGTTCTGATTATCATACATCATACATTTTACATCATACATTTTTTATGTTGCGAATTGGAATAACCGGCGGTATCGGCAGCGGCAAAACAACCGTAGCAAAGATCTTCGAAGTGCTTGGTACGCCCGTTTATTATGCCGATGATGCCGCTAAAAATCTTCTGAATGAAAACGAGCCATTGAAACGGCTCATCATTCAGCATTTTGGCGAAACCACTTATAACAACGGGCAGCTCAACCGTGCCGTTCTCTCCTCCCTGGTTTTTAACGACCCTGAAAAATTAGCCTTACTCAATTCCCTCGTACATCCCGTTACCATTGCCGATGCGGATAAATGGATGCGTGCGCAAACCGCTCCCTACACACTCAAAGAAGCTGCGCTTATATTTGAAACCGATGCCTGGAAACACCTTGATTATGTGATCGGCGTAAAATCCCCGCCGGAGCTGCGTTTAAAACGTACCATGCTTCGCGATGACAGCACTGCAGAAGCTGTTCAAAAACGCATGGACAAACAGATGAACGAGGAAGAAAAAATGGGGCGCTGTAATTTCATTATTGAAAATGACGACCATACCCTGCTCATTCCGCAGGTGGTATCTCTACACGAAAAATTATTGCTATTGGCATCAGAGCCTGCTTCAAATCCTTTCAGGATTTGATAAGTGAATGGTGAATAGTGAAACCTTCGAAGATCATTACTTTCTTAAACTTATATCATCAGAATGTACTGGTGATATTAAAGACGTTGATTCAATTTATAAACTTCGAAGGTTTCACTATTCACTATTGACTATTCACTAAGTAAGAACTTCCAAAGCTTTTTTTATCTTGCCAAATCCTGCATCTATTTTTTCAATACTATTCGCAAATGATATCCTTATACAATTCGGTTCACCAAATGCTCTGCCCGTAACGGTTGAAACATGTGCGGTGTTCAGTAAATACATACACAGGTCATCCGCATTTTCAATCAATTCACCGGCGGGTGTTTTTTTACCAAAATAAGCATGCACATCCGGGAAAACGTAGAATGCCCCGGGAGGTTCGTTGCAGACAACCCCGGGCATTTCTGCCAGTAATTCCATCACCCTCGCCCTGCGCTGTTTGAATTGCGCCACCATTTCATCGGTAGGCTTAAGGTCTCCGGTAAGTGCTGCTATTGCTGCACGCTGCGTGATAGCGGTAGCGCCACTGGTCATCTGCCCCTGTATCTTTTCGCTTGCTTTTGCCACCGCAACAGGTGCTGCTACATAACCAAGCCTCCAGCCGGTCATGGCAAAACCTTTGCTCAATCCATTGATGAGGATGACCCTGTCTTTTACGGATTCAAACTGGGCGATGCTTTCATGTTTGCCCTGGAAATTGATATGCTCATATATTTCATCACTCATGATGAAAACATCGGGATGTTTTTCAAAAACTTTCACCAATCCTGCCAGTTCATCCCTGGTATACAATGCACCGGTAGGGTTGCAGGGTGAAGAAAACATGAAAAGCCTTGTCTTGTCGGTGATGGCTGCTTCAAGTTCTTCTGGTGTTATCTTGTACCCATTGTCGATACTGGTCTTTACCAGCTTCACTACCCCACCCGCCAGGCGTACTATCTCGCTATAGGTAACCCAGTAAGGAGTCGGGATCACTACTTCATCTCCCTGGTCTACGATGCTCAATACGGTATTGGCGATGCTTTGTTTTGCACCGGTGCTCACTACGATCTGCTCCGGCGTGTAGGCTAGGCCGTTATCCCGCATCAATTTGGTACAAACAGCTTCCCTGAGGTCGAGATAACCGGCTACCGGTGTGTAATGACTGTAATTGGCATCTATCGCCCGCTTCGCTGCTTCTTTAATATGATCCGGGGTGTCAAAATCTGGTTCTCCCAGGCTGAGGTCAGTAACATCAATCCCTTGTGCTCTAAGTTCGCGGCCAAGTTTGGCCATTTTTAAAGTTTCCGGCTCATTGAATTTTGTAAGAAGAGAAGAAAGCTGCATGGTGTGGTGGGAAGTTTTTTTAAGTGAGAAAATTTGTTCGGTGTCAATTGTCAATAGTCAATAGTCAAATCTTTGAATTCTTCTTTATTATCAATCTGTACAAAATCACAGTTAAAACTTCTGATAATATAAACTTTGAATTAAGAAAATGAACTTCATACTTTGACTATTGACTATTCACTATTGACTATCTGCGAATTTAAGTCAATTCCTCTATTTATCATAAGTGAAAATGAAAGAACTCAGATCCGGCAGAAAATTTTTCTTTCTTTTCGCCTCACGGTTATAAAGTGCCTTGCCAAGATTTTTCAGGAAAGGATACCCTACCGTATTGTAATCATATTTATCATCGTTGAGCACCCCATCGCTGTTGCAATAGATCGCTGCAGATACCATGAACTCTATCTTTTGCTCCGTATCGATGATATAGGCAACATCTACCAGCTGCCCATATGCAGCGCCGGATTTATCGAACACCCGGATACTTTTCGGCAACGGATTTTTATCATTGCCATACATCAGCGCTTTGGCGTACCCATCGCTGAAACTGCTGTCGTAGTAGGGATACACGGATTCGCGGGGGAACTGCGACATATATTTTAATACAAACATCCTGTCTGCATCGGTGATATTGAAACGCTGCTCCGCTTTTACGCTCTGCGGAAACACCAGCGACTGCAGGATCGTGTGAAGGTCATTGAGGGCAATCCTGTTTTTGCCCGCAAACACCATTGGCTTTTCAATCAGTTTTCCGTTGCTGTAATACGCGTTACCGATCCTTTCGTCGCGGGCAGCATATTTCTTTTTATTGAACAACATCGGCTGATCATACACTTTGCGGTAGCTGCTGTCGTAAAATGCCACCGGATTGGTATGCCTGTTTTCATCGTCCGATAAGAACACATCCAGCCTGTGCAGTATCTGGGCATCGCCATATCCTTTTTTATGCAACGCATCATTGATGTATTCCTGCCCGGTAAATTCGTACAAACGGTTAAAAGCATCGTTGTCGCTTACCAGAAATATTTTCCTGATGTATTGCGCAATCGCGGGGCTGCCGCTTCTTGTATTGGGATCATTGTACACAGCAGTTTGCCCGCTGTAAGCGGCTTCCATCACCATCGGGAGGTTGCGGATATCGATTCCTGTTCGGTTTTGTATGGCTGCCGATTTTTCCAATGCCAGCAACGCTACCGGAAACTTTACGGTAGAAGCCGGGTAAAAATAACGGGCATTGCCCTTGTTGAAATAATGATGGGTAAGCGTGGGCAGTCCGTTGCGGTCGCGGTCTATTTGTGTATAAATAATCTGAACATTCCATTCCTTCCTGTTAGTCAATATATTGTCGAATGCCCCGGGATATTCCCTGAATAGTTCTTCAAAAAAGGCATCTTCGCCGCTAACTGTTTGTTCCTGAACGGGATTTTGAATGACGGGCGCCACTGTCACAGGTGGCGCTTGCTGTACCTTTCTGGGCACTGTACATTGTGCCAGTATTGTTATTGCCAGAATTACAGCTACCGGGAACCTACGTTTTACCATGGTTTTAATTTATGTGCAAAATGACTAAAATTCTTAAATACGACAGCATCCAACTTCAATTGGTTTTTCCCCTATCTTTGCACACATTTAAAAAATTTTAACAAGTAGAACACAAAAGTCATTAACATGAAACTGAAAGGTTTAGTTTGGTTTTTTACCATTGCCTTAACGCTGATATCACTGTGGGAACTTTCCTACACCTGGGTAGTACGCAGTTATGAGGGAAAAATCAGAGAAAAGGCAACGAGCCTTGTAAAGAAGACCGCTCCTGCGAACATTTCCATTGAAGACAGAAATGCCCTGATCGAAGCGAAAACGCAACATATCCTGGATTCTACAAAAGATGAAAAGATATTCCCGATCGTGGGAACCACTTACCAGAAATGTAAGGAGAACGAGCTGAGCCTCGGTTTGGATCTTCAGGGTGGTGTAAGCGTAACGATGGACGTAAGCCTTCAGGACCTGCTGAAATCTCTCAGCAACAATCCGAAAGATTCTGCTTTGATCAAAGCACTTGCGACTGCCAATGCTCAAAGGTCAACCAGCGATGACAACTTCATCAACCTGTTTACCAAAGCCTACATCCAGCAGAATGGTGCAGACAAATTGTCGGGCCTTTTCTCCGGCCCTAAAACTGAATTGAAATTCGGTGATAAGGATGCGGCGGTGATCAGCAAACTGCAGACCATCGGTAAAGGTGCGATCAAACAAACCTACCAGATCCTCACAAAACGTATCGATAAATTCGGGGTAGCTCAGCCAACGATCAACCTTGATGAAAATAAAGGTATCATCAACGTTGAATTGGCAGGAATCAAAAACCCTGAAAGGATCAAGGACTATCTCCAGTCCTCTGCCAACCTGCAGTTCTGGGAAGTGTACAATATCGATGAACTGGGTACACAGCTTCAGGCTGCTGATAAGAACCTGCAGAATTACCTGAACGGTATCAATGCAGCCGATACTATCAAGGATACTTCAAAAGACAAACTGAACGTTCAGCCGTTGATCAGGTTGATGAACCCGATCATGCCACAGCAGGATAAGAACGGTAACCGTTTCTATGCAGCTGCTATCGGCCAGGTATTGTCACAGGATACCAGCCTGTTCAACTCATATATCAACAACCCGATCGTGAAAAGCGCATTGCCGGCCAATGTAAAATTCCTTTACGGTCCGGAAGAAAAAGTGGATAAAGGCGCACGTCTTTTCCCTTTATATGCTATCAGGACGATCCCGGGATCTGACAAAGCTCCTCTGGAAGGTGATGGTGTACAGAACGCCAGCCAGGCTTATGATCAGACAGGCAAACCGTCTATCAGCATGCAGATGAACCCTATCGGTTCCAAAACATGGGCCAGGCTGACAGAAAAGAACGTTAACAAACCGATCGCTATCGCTTTGGATGATGTTGTATACAGCGCTCCAAACGTAAACGGCCCGATCACCGGAGGTAACTCGGAGATCTCAGGTAACTTCACTGTTGAACAGGCGCAGGATCTTTCCGACGTACTGAAAACAGGTAAACTGGATGCTCCGGCCAAGATCGTTGCTTACCAGGAAGTAGGCCCTACCCTCGGTGAAGAATCAGTAGCAGGCGGTATCAAATCATTCTTTATCGCTTTCGCGGTGATATTCATCCTGATGCTGGTGTACTACAACACCGGTGGCTGGGTAGCCAACATCGCCTTGATCCTGAACCTTCTTTTCACCATCGGTGTATTGATCGCGTTTAAAGCAACTCTTACAGCTGCCGGTATCGCGGGCCTTGTACTTACGATCGGTCTTGCGGTAGATACCAACGTAATCATTTTTGAAAGGATAAAAGATGAGCTTACCAAAGGAAAATCCTATGCGCAGGCGGTAAACGACGGTTACAGCCGTTCATTGCCACCGGTACTGGATGCTCACATCACCCAGTTACTTACAGCGCTTATCCTGTTCTACTTTGGTCTTGGACCGGTACTTGGCTTCGCCACTACACAGATCATCGGTATCCTGTTGTCTTTGTTCTGCGGTATCCTTGTTTCAAGGCTGATCACAGAAGTGTGGACGAACAAAAACCGTCACTTCAACTATTTCACTAATTTCTCCAGGAAGATCTTCAAACACGCGAATTACAAATTCGTGGAGTTCAGGAAATATGCTTACATACTTTCTGTAGTGATCCTTATTCTTGGTGTTGCTTCTTTCTTCAACGGTTTCCACCAGGGTGTGGAATTCAAAGGAGGACGTAGCTATACAGTAGAATTCAAACGTGCCATCACCGACCACGAGATCACTGAGATCAGGGATGGTTACCAGGCTGCCAATTCTCTGAACGATAACGTAGTGATCAAAACCATCGGCGACAACAGGCATCTGAACATCACCACTTCTTACCTGATCGACCAGGGAGATGCGGATTCTGCGGTTCAGGTAAAACTGTTTGAAGGCTTGAAGAAAGTATTGCCGGCAGACCTTACCTACCCTTCTTTCGCTAAAAACAATATCGTAAGCAGGCAAACAGTATTGCCAAGCATTTCCGACGATCTGAAACGTGGTGCGGTAAAAGCAACCTTGTTCGCATTGCTGGCTATCTTCCTGTATATCTTCATCCGCTTTAAAGACTGGAGGTATTCAATGGGTACGATCGTTACCTTACTGCATGACGTATTGGTAACATTGATCGTGTTCTCTTTCTTCAAGAACATCGTTCCGTTCCCGCTGGAGATCGATCAGCACTTCATCGCTGCGATACTGACGGTGATCGGGTTCTCGATGAACGATACCGTGATCGTATTCGACAGGGTTCGTGAATACAGCCGCGACATGAAAGGCGCGAGCAAGACGACTATCATCAACAGCGCTATCAACCATACATTGAGCCGTACTATCATGACATCCGTAACGGTGTTCCTGGTATTGCTGATCCTCTTCATCTTCGGTGGTGAAGTAACACGTGGTTTCGCATTCGCGATGTTGATCGGTGTGGTTACAGGTTCTTACTCTTCTATCTTCGTAGGTGCACCTGTACTGCTTGAGTTTGCTAAAGACAAGCCACTGGGAGCCGCTAAGGAAGTGGTGAATGTGAAGAAGGAAAAAGCACCAGCCTTATAATTACGAATTAAAAATTACGAATTACGAATTTAATAGAGTCGTTGATTCAAAAATAATAAGAAGCCCTCCAAAGTTTGGAGGGCTTCTTATTTTACTTACCCAATGGGATGCCCCAGTAGCGCCCTGCAAAAAGTTACCTACATAAAAAAACTTCCTTCCGGAAGCTCATTCGTAATTGTTGATTCGTAATTTAAACCGCAAAGCTGGTCCCGCACCCGCAGGTACTGCTAGCGTTCGGATTATTAAAAGTAAAACCCCTGCTGTTCAATCCACCTTCCCAGTTCACTTCCATGCCCATCAGGTAGATGCCGTGCGATTTATCAATGATAGCTTTGATCCCTTCTATTTGAAACACTTCATCTTTTTCATTTGGTGCATCAAAATCCAGCACATAGGTCATGCCGCTGCAACCGCCGCCTTTTACTCCAACGCGTAACAATTTCGCTGTGTCAAATCCGGGCTCTGCCATCAGGCGCTTTACTTCCGCGATAGCGGAGGGAGTAAAACTAACCGGTGCTTTTGTGATCGTATCCATATCAAATGCTTTTGGCAAAGTTACGCCATATCTCAAAAACCACGTTTTATCCAATTTTCGAAAACAGGAATTTGTTGAGCCTAGTTTAGCTATTTTTGCAACCTAAATAAGGTACATGTATTTTTTAAAGATCGACATTGAAATTACCGTTTTAATCGGATTGGTATTCCTGTTCATATTTGCGCTGATATGGCTGATCACCGAATTTTCCCGTATGCGGGATGAACTCAAGGAACGGGCCGGCATCAGCAACGAAAGCCTCAAACTCAGGCTGCAGGCTTACGAAAGGCTTACTTTGTTTGCAGAAAGAGCTGGTCTGAAGAACCTGGTTTCCCGAACCAGCTACAGCGGCATCGGCGCAGGTACATTACACGCCGAGCTGGTGGATACACTGAAAGCGGAATTCGATTACAACCTCAGCCAACAGATCTACGTGAGTCCCGAAATATGGAACGCCCTCACCAAATTAAAAGACCAGAACATCTATATCATCAACCAGCTTGCCGCTACCCTGCCACATGAAGCCACCGGGCTCGACCTGGCCAAAAGAATACTGGAGTACAGCCTTACCGAACAAGCTGAATTGAACAAGATCGTACTGGATGCCTTACAGTTCGAAGCAAAGCAGGCATTTTAGTGAATAGTCAATGGTGAAAACTTGTAAGTGTTTGCTGAGAATACAAATTCATTAAGATTGTATTAGGGTCGTCGGTAATGCGTTGTCTGTTCCCGGTGGCCGGTAGTCTGTCGTCTGTCGTCCGTTTTAATCGTGTAATAAAAAATTGCTCTCATGCCAGAAAAAATAACTACCGATTCAGGTATAGAAATAAAAGAACTATACACTGCTGCCGATGTTGGCTCCCCGGACAATTCCCTGCCGGGAGAATTTCCCTTCACACGTGGGGTGCAGCCTTCCATGTACCGGGGCAAACTCTGGACCATGCGGCAATACGCGGGTTTCTCCACCGCCGAAGAAAGCAATAAAAGATACCATTACCTGCTGGGCCAGGGCGTAAGCGGATTGAGCGTTGCGTTCGATCTCCCTACGCAGATCGGTTACGACAGCGACCATGACCTTTCCGAAGGGGAAGTAGGAAAAGTAGGCGTTGCCATCGACAGCATCGAAGACATGGAACTTCTTTTTGCAGGAATAAAACTGGAAGATGTATCCACTTCCATGACCATCAACGCCACCGGTTTTATTTTACTGGCCTTATACACCGCTCTTGCAAAAAAACAGGGTGCCGATCTGAAGAAAATTTCCGGCACCATCCAGAATGATATCCTGAAGGAATATGCCGCACGTGGCACTTACATTTATCCGCCCAGGCAAAGCATGCGCATCATCACCGATATCTTTGAATGGTGCAGCACCGACCTGCCAAAATGGAATACCATTTCCATTTCCGGCTATCATATCCGCGAAGCGGGCAGCACGGCCGTACAGGAAGTGGCCTTCACGCTCAGCAACGGTAAAGCATATGTGAAAGCTGCACTGGAAAAGGGGCTCGACATCAATGTGTTTGGCAAAAGGCTTTCATTTTTTTTCAATGCACACAACAATCTTTTTGAAGAAGTAGCCAAATTCAGGGCGGCAAGAAAAATGTGGGCCGTGATCATGAAAGACCTGGGCGCTACCGACGAAAAGGCCATGATGCTCCGCTTTCACACACAAACGGGTGGAAGTACCCTTACCGCACAGCAACCGCTCAATAATATCTGCCGTGTAACCATACAAACCCTTGCCGCCGTGCTCGGCGGTACACAATCTCTGCATACTAACGGTTACGATGAAGCGCTTAGCCTGCCTACCGAAGAAGCGGCTAAGATCGCGTTGCGTACGCAACAGATAGTAGCTTACGAAAGCGGCGTACCCGAAACGGCAGATCCTTTTGCGGGAAGTTATTTTGTGGAAGCACTTACCAGCGAAGTGGAAAAAGCCGCCTGGCAACTGATAGAAAAAATAGACGTCATGGGCGGAAGCGTGATGGCCATTGAAGAAGGCTTCATGCAAGATGAGATAGCGGCGAGTGCCTATAAATATCAACGTGATATCGAAACCGGGGAAAAGATAAGCGTGGGCGTCAATAAGTTCCAGACCGCGGAAACCAACACTACACCGGTTTTCAAAATAGACGACAGCATCCGCCAGCTGCAATCGGATAAGATAAGATCCCTCAAAGAACGCAGGAATAATGTCAAAGCCGCCGAATGCCTGGAAAAACTGGCCGCTGCCGCAAAAGGAACGCAGAATCTGATGCCGGTAGTGATAGAAGCGGTGGAAAATTACTGCACCTTGGGAGAAGTATCTGATGCCCTCAGAAAGGTATTTGGCGAATACAAATAACAGTTTGTTAAAAATGTTTGACTTTTATTACCTGATTATTAAACAATCCTCCTTTATTTTCTCTTAAGTCCTATCTTAGTGCCATCAAGCATCCCTAACAAGCACTTAATACATTTTAATGTTAAAGGCACTTATACCCTCCAATGAAGCACAGCGCCAATTGAACCTGCTGAGCTACGGCATTCTCGACACTTCAGAAGAAGAAGATTACAATATCATGGTGGAACTTGCAGCAAACATCTGCAATTGCCCCATTTCGATGGTTACGTTTATAGATGGCGACCGCCAATGGTTCAAAGCTTCCAAAAATGTTGACAGGAAAGAAAGTCCACGCGAAACTTCCTTTTGCGGGCACGCTATCTTGATGGATGATATTATGGTGATCCATGATGCGGTTAAAGACGAACGTTTTGCAGATAACCCGGATGTTACCGGCGGACTCAAGATCGGGTTTTATGCCGGCGCCCCCATCATCAGTGCCGAAGGATATCATCTTGGTACGGTATGCGTGATCGATAACGACCCAAAAACATTCTTCAGCGATAACCAGAAAAAGTCGCTGAAAGCCTTATCCACACAGGTTACACGCCTGCTGGAACTGCGGCTGAAAAGTAATATCATTATGGATCAGGCAGAGCAATTGCTGCAGAAAGAAAAAAGTATCGCCCGTACCAATATGGTCAATCGCGAAAAGGAAAACGATTACATCGCATGGCAATTGCACGAAAACATTGCACAGATACTGGCCGCTGCCAAAATGAACGTAGAGACCATGGGCATTACCGGGACCTACAATCCGTCGATGATAAGTGACCTGCGCAATTATCTCGTGATGATGATGGATCATGTGAAGACCCTGTCCTACTCCATCACACCCACCACGTTAAAATCGGCGGATTATACAGAATTCATCTTCGAAATGATCGATGCATTCGGGCGCAAGAACGATATGGAGATCAGCCTGCTGAAAGAAAACAGTTCGCTGAAGCTCAATGCCACATTAGGGCTCACCATTTACCGCATCATACAGTATCAACTGGATTATGCAAAGATGGCCGGCGCCAAAAAAGTGGAATTTGAACTTAATACCAATGCCGAGAATTTTCTTGTTTTTAAACATGATGGCAATGGCCACGCAGAGCTTCCTGAAGAAGCGGCCATCTTACTCAACAACATCAGTACCCGTGCGGAGATCATCAACGCGGCATATGCGCATTACCCGGAAAAAAATCTCGTGGAGATATCGTTGATGGAAGGAGATTAGCGTTAAGAGATTAGGGTTTAGAGTAAAACCTCACTAAACTCTGATCTCCAATCCCTAAACTCAATGAGCGAAGTCCACTTCAAAATTCCCCTTTATCCTTTCCATGGATGGATTGAAATATCCGAATTTCAGATCAGGAAATTCTTCGCGTATCAGTTCCATGAATTGTTTTACGCCCATGCACTCGCCTGTTTCGGTAACACCTATCTTTCCCAGGTACCAATCCGGATCGATATTGAAATTGCGCCATTGTATCATGCACAGATCCGTTTCCCTTATCAGTTTACGCAGTGCTTCATACTCTTCAATGCTGTCAGTCATGCCCGGGAATACGAAATAATTGATGCTTGTCCACCCACCATAACTACGCACGATCTTCAGGCTTTCGATCAGGTCGTTGAATACATAATTGTTGGGGCGGTAATAAGGCAGGTAAACACTTTCGCGGGCCGAGTTCATACTCACCCGCATGCTGTTCAACCCCGCTTCGCACAATACTTTGACCGCATCGGGCTTGCTGCCGTTGGTGTTGATATTGATGCTTCCTTTATTGGTATGTTTTCTTATTTCTTTGATGGAATCGCGGATGGTTTCCCACATCAGCAGGGGTTCGCCTTCGCACCCCTGTCCGTAGCTGATCAGCGGAAAAGGTGCTGTCTCAAGGTGCGGCACCGTAAACTCTACGATCTCTTCGGCCGTAGGCTTGAAAGTAAGCCTGTCCTGTGTGCTGATGATCGATTCTTCCTGCGGCTGAAAGCTGATACAGCCGATGCAATTCGCGTTACAAGCCGGCGATACCGGTACCGGGCACTCCCAGCGGCCTAAAGCCAGGTTACGGGCTGCCGGGCAGGTATAGGTCATGCAGCAGTTTTCCATAAGGTGTTTTACCAGGCGGTTGTGCGGGTAGGCTTCCAGCAGATTATTGGTTCCTTCTTCTATCGCCCCGTCATTGTACCCGGCGCTTTCCTGGCGGATATCCTGCTCGATCCTTACCGCAGGCACATAGATCTTATCGTTCTGCCAGCCGGCGGCTGTGTAACAAAACAAGGGTAATGTAGGTGCATCCGGCATGGTTTCGTATGCCGCAATGTACAACCCTGTATGCGCAGGCGGAATGAAGGCGGCCACGGCCCAGCCTTTATCGCAGATACGCATTTCTCCAGTCTCAACGTCCAGCCCGATGCCATGGCGCCCCGGAAGCTCGTAGAGTTGTCCGCCTTCCGGCAATAAGATCCATTCGTCGGTAGGTATGGGAAGTGCGTCCCAGCCGCTGCGGCCGGTAACGTAAAGACTGGTATCCTCGAAAATATTGCCATCCCCGTCGCTGTACAGCAGGAAAGGGCTTTCTGTTAACGCTGTCATAAGTCGGCAAAGGTAAGACAGGATTGCCACGAATTGCATGAATGATACGAATTCTTTCGGGGCTGCTTTTGAGAAGACTACCCGCGGTTGACTACCACGGGTTGACTACCCTGGGTTGACTACCGGGAGTTGACTACCGGGAGTTGACCACCGCGGGTTGACTACCGGGAGTTGACTACCGGGAGTAGACTACCCTGGGTTGACTACCGGGAGTAGACTACCGCGGGTTGACTACCGGGAGTAGACTACCCTCGGTTGACTACCGCGGGTTGACTACCGCGGGTTGACTACCGGGAGTAGACTACCCTGGGTTGACTACCGCGGGTTGACTACCCTGCTTTTTTCGTACCATTGCATCCTGATCCCCTATAAATCACTTGCCGGGAAGACGGGAAGAAAATAATTCACGGTTTTCTTCCCGTCTTCACGGCAACATGCCTGCATGCTACGCCTGTTTACTTACCTCGTTACCCGCCATATCACTCACCGTTACAGTGATCACATTGTCTGCGGCAACCTGATCGCTTTCGGTAACCAGGTATTTCCAGTCGAGGCCATTTCCTGCCGGAGATGCCTCTCCTTCTTCAATCCATTGCCCGGCGCTGTTTTCGATTTTCACTTTCACATTCATTACCCTGAAATCGTCTGTAGCACGCACAATGATATGACTGAAAGGCTTATTATTGTAATTACCGGCATGGATAAACCCGATCACCGGCACAGTCATAAAATCTTTGATTGCACGGTTGAAGGCCGTCTGACGCGGCTTAAGTGATTGCTGGTACAAGGATTTCATCGCCGGGTCGTCCATCTTTCTTTTGGCATAACGCACCGCCTCTTTGAAATTCAGCCGTGTCTGCTTTTGCTCTTCCGTTGCCGGAACTGCAGATCTTGATGGCGCCGAAGCCACATAGGTCATGCCTGCCCATTGCTTGAAGACAAGTTGTAATATCCTGCCCGAAAGCCCTTTGGTCACAATATTCTGAAACGTTTTCATACACCAGGATTTAAGAATGAATGAAGAAGGTACTCACTGGCCATGATGAAGGATGTGCAGCAGATTACACACACACCGGCGTTAAATCTGTTTAACAAAAACGGTGAATCAGCGGACGAGCAGCGGACGAGGTGCGGAGGAAGAGCGGAGGAACTATTATCACTTGACTGACTGTCAGCCTCAGCTTGTCGAAGGCGGAGTTACAACGGATTTGAGGTTGGCACCGTCGATCCTGGGATCAGGCGACGGCACAAAGGAAAGGGAAAACAACATTGTCGAGATCCGGTTATTTCTTAATATTTATCTATTAACTCCAAAAATGAATCGGTCGGTGGAATCCAATTTTAAATTGAGATTCTTTAATTTTTCAGAGCAACCGGGATCATCGGATGAAATGATGATCCTGTTTTTTTGATTCCTGTTATTGTATGAATTATTTTGATTGTAATCTGTTACTTCTACAATAATACACTCTGTGGAATCGCAAGCTTTTGCAGCTATCTCGCCCAATATATTCGGTGCATATTCGGTATAAGCTGTTGACGTAGACATCCAGACAGATTTATCTCTTTGATTTTAGCATTAGCATTATTGTTAATAATTATAGAATCACAAATTGCATTGA
The DNA here is from genome assembly GCF_024343615.1 of Ferruginibacter sp. HRS2-29. Classification (GTDB taxonomy): domain Bacteria; phylum Bacteroidota; class Bacteroidia; order Chitinophagales; family Chitinophagaceae; genus Ferruginibacter. Next base: position 50,936 of record NZ_RJUB01000158.1, read on the forward strand.
TCTGACCGGCATTTTTTTAAAATAATTGTCGAAGAGTATCATCAATGCTGGCCCGAGGAATAACTGTTAAATCTGTTTTATCATGATTCTTATTGGGAGGAGATGTACAAGACATTACCAGGAAACTTGAAAAAATAATAATTGCTGCTTTCATTAGAATGATGTCGTACCTGTTTTTACGCACAACTTAGGAAATTTCTGATATTTCCCTTGATCTGATTTGCCGATTTTTTCTTTGCTGCAGGCTTCGATAAACCCAGGTTGCCAATATACATTCAATAATCTTTTCTCTGGCACACGGCGGCCGTGATGGAGGCTTTCCGGGTTCGATGTCTTTTCAACCGCTGAGAACAGGAGGACGCAGAGTTTACGCAGAGGTATATGTTCTTATCTCTGCGTAAACTCTTTTAACTCTTGTTCTCTGCGGTGAAAAAAAACTTCCAGCACCGCAGAGTCCCGGAGCAAGGAGAAATTTCGCAAAGAAAATTTCGCAAACGATTCATCAACCCGTCACCCGCAACCCTCTTTTGTCCCAAATAGCCTTTTCATTGGCTCCTCCACACCCCAATCGCCAGGCCTGCTTTCCCTAGCTTTACCAAACAAAATTTACACTCATGGCACTACTGAATCCTTACGTAAGCTTCGATGGCAATTGCAAAGAAGCGATGAATTTTTACAAAGACGCCCTGGGCGGCGACCTCGTGATCAACCTCGTGAACAGCATGCCCGAAATGGCGGCACAAATGCCCGACAACCTCAAAGACCATGTTCTGCATTCGGTCCTTACCAACGGCGGACTGGTACTGATGGGCACCGATATGTGCCGCGATGACCGCATAGAAGGCACTACTGTACACCTCAATGTGAATTGCGAAAACGATGAGGAAGTGGACGATATCTTCAACAAATTATCTGCCGGGGGCAAAGTGGTGGAATCGCCGAAGGACATGCCCTGGGGCGGAAGGTTTGCGGCTTTTGATGATAAGTTCGGGAAACATTGGATGCTGAATTTTCAGAAGCGGTAAGATCAATGGATAATGGATAATTAATAGTGGATAGGGTTCATTATCCGAAATTACTTTAGTGATTTGAAAGTTTAAAGGGATTGATGCGAAGAGATTGCCCGCGGTGCTTGAAATGACAGCCCCATTGGTAAAGATAATTCCTGCCTACAACCCTCTGTGGTTCAGAAAGTCGCTTTCATCAAAATGCGCCTGAACGCATAAAACACAGGGCTGCCGGTGAAATGCCTTTCGAGCAGCAATTTATAATCCGCGATGAACTGCTGCTGTATTTCACCATGCAGGCGTTCTTTGTAAGGGATCAATGCAGTGCCCGATACCCAGGTAAACAATGCCTCCGGATCGGGTAATACCAGGGGGTACACTTTTTCGAAAACGTTGATGCTGGTACCGCCGTTCTCAAAAAGGATGCGGGCATACTGTTCGATATCCAGCACCGGGGATTTCCTTATCCAGCCGCTGAGGGCGCTCCTGTAAGGCTCCTGCGCAGCCAGCTCGTTCAGCAATTTATTGGAAAGATTGTGCTGCTGTGCCGGCATCTGGATCAGTAGCTGCCCGTTGGGATGCAATTGGCGGATGATCTCCGGCAAGAGATCTTCGTGGCCATCCACCCATTGTATGGCGGCATTGGAAAAAATGATATCCCAATGTTCTCCCCGTTCCGTTATATCCTGTATGTTTTGCTGCTCAAACTTTACAGAATCGCCGGCAAAGGCCGTGGCATCTTCCAGCATCTCGGCGGAAGAGTCGATACCAAGCGCCGTTGAGCCGGGCAATGCATCCGCCAGTTTGCGGGTGAGTTCGCCGGTACCGCACCCGAGGTCCAGTACTTTCTGATCGGGCTTGATATCGAGCAGTGACAGGAGATCGTAGAAGGGAAGAAAACGCTCTTCTTTGAATTGGTTGTAAGTGGAGGGATTCCAGGACATAGCTTTTTATTATTCAAACCCCGGAGGTTTTGAAAACCTCCGGGGTTTCTTACCTATTGACTATTAACTATTGACTTATTCGCCCATTGCCTCATTACCCCGTTAAATTCCTGGGTATTGATGGCGGCCGCTACTTCTTTATCGAGATTAAACTGCATCAGTTTATTGTCTTTCAGATCGATGGTGAGGATGTCGTCTTTGAGCAATACCTGTGTCACATTTTCCCACGGAAATATGCGTGCAGGAAAAGATGGATAGCGGATATTTTCCGCGGTGAAAATGATGAATAATTTTCCGCTGCTGTAGATGCCCATCAGGCCGAAAAAAAGCATCAGGATCGTAAGCAGGAATTTGCCCATCACCGCCCATAATACAGCACTCATCATAAACACGATGCCATGGCTGACATACTTCAGGAATGGAACATATTTTTTTCCATACATAGCCACCAGCGCCAGCAAATTGATGATGGCACCGATCGTACATAATCTTACATTGCGCTGTATCTGCCCGGCATAGGCGAGGTAGCCAAACACGAGTATGTTCATGATCAGCAACAACGTGGTGAACATATGCTGAGTGCTGCTTTTAGTATTGGGTATTTCTATCGAATATTTATCCATTCTTTACAGGGTTACTTGCTACCAATAGATTACAAAGCCTGTACAATACCCTGGCACCAACGTTCTCGTCCCACTCATTGTGGCTCACCCCTACTTCGTTGAGGTCGAAACCCACCAGTTTACGGCCGGAGGCCAGCATTTTCTTGAAAAGATAAAATACCTGTTCTGTTTCGAAACCGCCCTGTACCGGTGTGCCGGTATGCGGACAAAGCTTTGGATCCAGGCCGTCGATATCAAAGCTGATATATACGTTTTGCGGCAACTGATCCACGATGGAATCCACGATGCTTTTCCAGGTATTTCCTTCGTAAAGGCTTTCTTTGATGTCTTTGTCGAAATAAGCCACAACCCTGCCGTTGCTGTTGTTGATGTAATCCAGTTCTTCATCGCAATAATCGCGGATGCCCACCTGCACCAGCTTCTTCACCTGCGGGATCTGCTCCATGCTGTTGTACATGATGGAAGCGTGGGAGTAATTGAACCCTTCGTATGCCTTGCGGAGATCGCAATGTGCATCTATCTGTAATATCCCGAAATCTTCGTATTTGTCGGCGATGGCACGGAAGAATCCAAACGGTGTGCTGTGGTCGCCGCCGAGCAATGCTACCAGCTTGCCCGAATCGAGGAGCTGTTTTGTCTGATCATACACCCAGTCATTGAGGAACATGCTGCCCGCGTTGATCTCTTTGAGGCTTTTGCACATGAATTTATTTTCTCCTACGATCTCGCCCTGCGAAATGTAATTGATGTATAATTCTGCTTCCTTTCGGAGATAATCGCTTTTGATGAGGATCTTCTTATTGGGCTCACGCATGAAATAACCCTGTTTCCAGCCGTCCTGCACTTCAGGATCGAAAAGGTCTACCTGCAGGCTGGCGGTGAAAATATGATCCGGGGCACGCGCCGTTCCGGCCCGGTAGCTCACGGTTACTTCCCATGGAATGGGCAATATGACGAGGCGTGATTCTTCTTCGCTGAACGGGAGGCCGAAAATATTGTTGTTAGGGTTTCCTACTGAGTTAGGATCAAAGGTTGACAGATCAGACATGATGTACTTGGTTGAAATTTTTTGCAAAGATAGTTCTTGTTAATTCTTTTACCATATATGAAAAAACTGATTTCAAAATCTTAACTATTCCTGTTTTGGGTTACCTTTGCGGCGTAAAAGGTTGATTGCACGAATTAAGCGAATTACACGAATTATAACTTTCAAAAGCAACTTTTATTGTTAAATGAAAGATTTGATATGTAATTGTTGCGATCTGTAAAAATTCCAACTCATTTTACAACATACCGATAGAAAGAATTCGTGTAATTCGCCTAATTCGTGTAATAAAAAATTCTTTAGCATGAAAAAAACACACATTGCATTGCTTGTTGGTATCGCCGCGCTGATCGTTGGGATGCTCGCTTTTTCCGCCGATTTCTCCACTTATGATACTGTCAATTCTGCCAGGAACAAACCCGGCAAATTCGTTCACCTGATCGCAAAGCTGGATAAGAGCAAACCGGTGGAATACGACCCCATCAACAACCCGAATTACCTTTCTTTTTATGCGGTAGACAGCCTCGGCGGCCAAACCAAAGTGGTATACCACAACAGCAAACCGGCCGACCTTGAAAAGAGCGAACGCATCGTGATGACCGGCAAGATGAATGCCGATCATTTTGAATGTAAAAATATCCTGCTGAAATGCCCCAGCAAGTACAAGGATGATAAGGAACAACTGCAAAAGACCGTGGTTGACCAGACGACCAGTAATTAATTTTTTGCCACTCTAACTGTGTTATAATGAAATTTGAAGGAGAACATTTATTGCCAGGCCAGCTTGGCCATTTTTTTATCATACTTTCTTTTGTCGCCTCCTTACTAGCTACCATCGCTTATTTTACGGCTTCAGTTCAAAAAGACGCTTTACTGAAAAACAGCTGGCTCAAATTCGCCCGCAAGGCCTTCCTGGTACAGGTTGGCGGGGCCTTCATCATTTTCGCTATCATTTTTTACCTCTGTTCCAATCACCTGTACGAGTACATGTATGCGTACAAACATGCTTCCAAGGAACTGGAATATAAATACCTGCTTGCCTGTATCTGGGAAGGACAGGAAGGTAGTTTCCTGCTGTGGATCATCTGGCACAGCGTACTGGGCACCATCTTCATCCTACGCCGCAAAAGCCCGTCGATAGAGGGTTGGGAAGCGCCGGTGATGACGGTGATCAGTTTTGCACAATTCTTTCTGCTGATGATGATACTGGGCATTTACATCTTTGATGTACGAATCGGCAACAGCCCTTTTACGCTTACACGAAATGAGATCAATGCCCCTATTTTCGGGCAGCCAAATTACCTCACCTTCATCAAAGACGGGATGGGGCTGAATATCCTGCTCCGCAATTACTGGATGGTGATCCATCCGCCAATATTGTTCCTGGGTTTTGCTTCTACCATCATTCCATTTGCATACGCCTACGCAGGCCTGCAGACCAAACGTTTTGGCGACTGGGTAAAACCTGTGCTGCCGTGGGCTTTGTTCAGCGCAGCGATACTGGGTGTAGGCATTATGATGGGAGGAAAATGGGCGTACGAATCGCTGAGCTTCGGTGGTTATTGGGCCTGGGACCCGGTGGAAAATGCTTCGCTGGTGCCATGGCTGATATTGGTGGCAGGATTGCACACCATGGTAGTATATAAAGCAACAGGGCATTCGCTGAGGGCGAGTTACTTGTTTTCGTTTCTCACGCTCGGCTTTGTGCTCTACTCTACTTTTCTTACCCGTACAGGAATACTGGGTGATACTTCGGTGCATTCATTTACCGATGCAGGAAATTCGATCAACAACATGATCAAGACTTTCCTGGCCATTTTCTTCATCGGGCCGCTCATTTATTTTTACAGGAATTACAGCAGGATACCCGCGATACATAAAGAAGAAAATACCAATTCCAGGGAATTCTGGATGTTCATCGGTTCGCTGGTTTTCTTCCTGACGGCTTTGTTCATCATTGCTGTTACATCCATCCCGGTATATAATAAATTGCCGCTGATCGGCAGATGGATCGCTAAATTCCATGGCGGGCCATTGGCAATGCCGGAGAACAGCGAATTCTTTTATAACAAGATCATCGTGATGGTAGCCATCATCATCGGGCTGCTTTCGGGTTTTGCTCAATACCTCAAATACAAGGATACCCAAAAGGCTTATTTCCGGAAAGGCATCGTATTGCCCACGGTGATCAGTGCAGCATTGGCGGCTTTGTTATTCGTTGTTTATCCGTTTACTTACCGCAAAGAAGGCCTGGGTTTCCTCATTACTATCTACACAGCTGCATTTGCCACCATTTATTCGTTGATCACCAATACGATGTATATATGGTCGGTATTGAAAGGAAAAGTGATGAATGCCGGCGGATCGATCGCCCATGCCGGTTTTGCACTGATGATACTCGGTATGATCATTTCCTCGAGCAACAAGGAAGTGATCAGCAACAGCAGGGTGAACGGCCTCACCATCCCTGTGGGCAAGGATCCTATGACCAAACAGGATGATAATCCGCAGGACAACCTTACCCTCATCCGCCAGTTGCCTACGCGTATGGGCGACTACGAAGTGACTTACCAAAAGGATTCTTCGGGGCATGAGAAAGGCCGTAAATTCTTCCAGTTATTGTTTCAGAAGAAAAATGCCGCTACGGGCAAGACATCTGAATCCTTTCATATTTCTCCGGATGTGTACGTGATGAAGGACAATAATATGAGCAGCAATCCTGATACGAAATCGTATCTCTCCAAAGATATTTTCACCTACGTTTCGTATGCGCTGAACGATGCGAATAATATGGATACGGCGCAATTCAAGGAAACCGAAATTGCCGAAGGCGATACCGCTTTTTACAGTAATGGCATCCTGGTACTCAATGGCGTGACGAGGAACCCCAACAACGAGAAATACCATTACTCCCCTTCCGACCTGGCGCTGATGGCGGATATTACCGTGATAGCAAAAGACGGGGCGAAATACAAAGCTACCCCGCTCATAGAAGTAAAGGGCATGGAAGCGACCAATTACGACGATACATTGTATGCGCAAAACCTGTTTGTGCGTTTCGCCGGTGTTTCCGAAGGCAAAAAGATCAAGATCGGCATCAAGGAATCCGACAGGCTGATAGATTTTGTAACGGTAAAATCGTTCGTATTCCCTTACATCAACCTGGTATGGCTTGGGCTGATCATCATGGCATTGGGCCTGATATTCAGCATGATAAAGAGGGCGAATTTTAACAATAAACAAGCGGCAGTGATCCTTGTGCTGGCGGCAGTGGGATTGTTTTATATGTTCCTCCTTGCGAATTAAGAATTAAGAATTAAAGCGAAGAGATCAATCACTGATTTCAGAAGGATAAAGGGGATTACACAGATTATTTTTTACTTCGTAAAAAACGAAAATGCAGTTTGTAAGATGTTGTATAACATTACAAACTGCATTTTCGTTTTGCGCCAGCAAAACAATCTGCGCAATCACCTTTATCCCTTTGAAATCTGTGATCCCCATCCGCTTCAATCCGATTCTTACTTCTTAATTTTTAATTCTTAATTCATTTTATGGTTACTTTAAGCATCTTACTGTATTAACGTTCGATCAATTTGCATTAAATTTACGTACATACTTTTTTGCTAACAGATATATGGCCCGTAAAGTCGCTTATTCCCTTTGTTGTTTCCTGCTGATATATTGCGGCCGTGCGGTTGCGCAGCAACAATATGGCATCCACGACACCATCACCACTTATGCGGTGGTTTACAACGGCGACACCATTGAAGCCAGGACCCTTGAAACCTGTTATTTTTACGCAAAGCTCAATGAATCGAACATGAGCGATAAGGCCAGGTATAACCGGCTTCGGAATGCGGTGTATGTAACCTACCCTTATGCCAGGCGTGCCGGCGTGGTAATGAATGATATCAATGCCAAACTCAGCAATGTTTCCAAAAAAGAAGAGCGAAAAAAATATATCCAGTCGCGGGAGAAAGAACTGAAGAAAGAGTTTTCCGATCCGCTTACCAACTTATCTGTTTACCAGGGCAAAGTACTCATGAAACTCATCAATCGTGAAACGGGTAACAACTGCTACGAGATCATCAAAGAATACAAAGGCGGGATGACTGCCCGCTTCTACCAGACAGTCGCATTTTTCTTTAACAGTAATTTAAAGCAACCTTACGATGCGGAGAAAGACGATGTGGTGATCGAGAAATTCGTTCATGAAGTGCAGCGTATGTACGGTTACAGCGATATCCGCAAATTAAAAGGTACGTAATTGACACGCAATGCCTTATCTCTTTACACATAAATGACAGGTTTGTGCATTACTTGACTACCGATTGTGGCATTAATGATGTACCTTGCGGGCTAAATTTCGTAAGAAGGATATGAAGATAGATGTGCTCGCCTTTGGTGTTCATCCCGATGATGTGGAACTAAGTTGTGCCGGTATTTTGCTGGCAGAAAAAAAACAAGGTAAGACCACCGGGATCATCGATCTTACACAGGGTGAACTTGGAACACGCGGAACGGCAGAAACCAGGAAACAGGAAGCAACAGATTCAGCGAAGATCTTAGGGGTAGATGTAAGAGAAAACCTTTCACTTGCGGATGGTTTCTTTTCCAACGATGAAATGCATCAGCGAAAAGTGATCACAGCATTAAGGAAATATACACCGGAGATCATTCTTTGCAATGCGCCTGAAGACAGGCACCCCGACCATGGAAGAAGTGCACAGCTGGTAGCAGATGCGGCATTCCTTTCGGGATTGAGAAAAATAGAAACTTCCGGCGAAGGAATGCCACAGGCACACTGGAGGCCGAAATACGTTTTTCATTATATACAGGACAGGTTTTTGCAACCTGATTTTGTATACGATATCTCGGATGTGTTTGAAGAAAAACTGGAAGCCATTAAAGCATTCCGGACACAGTTCAACAGTCCGGGCACAGATGAACCGCAGACCTACATCTCCACACCGGATTTCCTGGAGAGTGTGATCTACCGCAGTAAGATGTTTGGAAAAATGATCGGGGTAAAATATGCGGAAGGTTTTATCAGTAAAAAGATGATCGGGATCAGCTCGTTTGATGCGATCATAAAAAAGGAAACTTAAGGAAAAAGCCGATACAGGATGCCAGATACTGGGTATCGTAACAAAGGATAATAAGAAGGCTAAAAATAAAGCATCGGGTGACCAGCATCCAGCAACAAAAAATTAAATAAACTCATTTAAAAATTCACCATGAAGGTTACTTCACCAACCCCAAAATTCAAGAACACACAGGGTTCTACTTTTCACCAGGAACTAAAACGCAGGGTGAATGAATATTTCACCGCAAACAACAAGAAAAGCACCGGTGATTTTTCGCTGCATTTCAAAGCGATCCTGTTCTGGACCTGTTATGTAGCATTATATGTGCATGTAGTTTTCTTTACGCCGGTATCGTGGGTGGCCTTGCTGGAATGCCTGGCAATGGGCGGACTTACCGCGGCCATCGGTTTCAATGTGATGCATGATGGCGGACACGGCAGTTTTAGCGACAGTAAATTCTGGAACAAGATCGCGGCGTTTTCGGTAAACGGGCTGGGTGCCAGTGCATTGATGTGGAACAACAAACACAACATCATCCACCACACTTACACCAATATTGATGGCGTAGACGATGATATCGAGATCAAGCCGATGTTGCGCATGTGCCCTACACAAAAAAAATACAAGATCCATCGCTTTCAGCATATCTATGTATGGTTCCTGTATACCATGCTGCTGATCATCTGGGTTTTCGCGACGGACTATACCAAATATTTCAAGAAAAAAGTGGGTATAGTGCCCATCAAAAAGCTGAGCACTTTCGATCATTTCGCTTTCTGGATCGCCAAAATCGGGTATTATATCATGATGATCGCATTGCCGATCTACATGGTTGGGTTTGTTTCCTGGCTGGTAGGTTTCCTTGTATTGGCTATGTTTGCCGGTTTTGTATTAAGTGTAGTATTCCAGCTGGCTCATACGGTGGAAGAAACAGCATTCCCTACTCCATTGGGAGATACTAATAACATCGAAAACGAATGGGCTATCCACCAGATCGAGACCACCGCTAATTTTGCTACCAAAAACAAGCTCATCAGCTGGCTGGTAGGCGGATTGAACTTCCAGATCGAGCATCACCTTTTCCCGAAAATATCGCACATTCATTACCCTGCTATCAGCAAGATCATCAAAAAGACCTGTGATGATTTCAACGTGAGATATATTGAGTATAAAAGGATGAGGGACGCAGTAGTGTCGCACGCTTTGCACCTCAAAAAAATGGGTACTGCATAAAAAGTTTTTCTACATAAAAAGCCCCGACAACTTGTTCGGGGCTTTTAGTTTTTTACAGGATCAATTATTTAGGTATTTCGATAATTTCGTATACTTTTCAAGGTATCATATGAGCCATTTTCCTGATCTGAAAAATAACTTCAGGTAACAGTCATTTAATGACTTTTCTTTGAATCAATTTCAAATTATTGTTAAATATAATGCCTAAAGTATTCAAAAACTCAATTTCTTAAAAAAATTAAAAAGTATTTGACAAAAGACAATAAGTTTAGGGATTAGGGTTTAGAGTTTAGGGATGGGGGATTAGGGATTATAGATCAGGGATTAGCGTTTACAATTGAAAATACATATGCCTGATTTAAACGTCTACAAACTAAACCCCTAAACTTCCAACCTTCTAAACCTAAACTCTAAACCCTAATCCTTAAACTTCCCTAAAACGCTTATTTTTGCATTTATGACTGAAGAAAAAAGCCTGAATTTCTTAGAAGAGATCATTGAAGAAGACCTTCGCTCAGGAAAATACAAGACCATCGTTACCCGTTTTCCGCCAGAACCCAATGGTTACCTGCACATGGGACATGCCACCAGCATTTGTCTGAACTTCGGCCTTACGGCCAAATACGGGGGTTATTCCAACCTGCGGTTCGACGACACCAATCCGGTTACAGAAGAAACGGAATATGTAGATAACATCAAAGCTGATATCAAATGGCTGGGATTCGAATGGAAAAACGAGCTGTATGCTTCCGATTATTTCGATACGCTTTATGAGTATGCAATTAAACTGATCAATAAAGGCCTGGCCTATGTGGATGATTCCACTTCGGAAGAGATCGCCCTGCTGAAAGGCACGCCTACGGAACCTGGTAAGGATAGCCCCTACCGCAATCGTTCTGTGCAGGAAAATCTCGGGCTTTTTGAAAGGATGAAGAACGGCGAATTTGCCGACGGCACACATACCCTCCGGGCGAAGATAGACATGGCACATACCAATATGCTCATGCGTGACCCCCTGCTCTACCGCATCAAACATGCGCATCACCACCGCACCGGCGACAAATGGTGCATTTACCCGATGTATGACTTTGCCCACGGGCAAAGCGATTCCATCGAGCAGATCACCCACTCCATCTGCACGCTGGAATTTGTGCCGCACAGGGAACTGTACGATTGGCTGATTGAAAAACTGGAAATATATCCTTCTCATCAATATGAATTCGCCCGCCGCAATCTTTCCTATACGGTAATGAGCAAACGCAAATTGCTGCAACTGGTCAACGAAGGTTATGTGAATGGATGGGACGACCCGCGGATGCCTACTATCAGCGGAATGCGCAGGCGTGGTTTTACCCCGGCGAGCATCCGAAATTTCTGCGACCGTATCGGTATCGCTAAAAGGGAGAACGTGACGGATTTCAGCGTGCTCGAATTTTTCCTGCGGGAAGATCTCAACCATGCTGCTCAAAGGGTAATGGCGGTATTGGACCCGGTGAAACTGATCATTACCAATTATGAAGATGGTAAAACGGAAGAATTTCAGAGTGAGAACGGACCCGACGAAGCAAGCGGCACGCGTACCGTTCCATTTTCAAAAGAACTTTGGATAGAACGGGAGGATTTCATGGAAGAAGCGGCCAAAAAATGGTTCAGGCTCGCTCCAGGTGCGATGGTACGTTTGAAAAGCGCTTACATCGTTCGTTGCGACAGCTACGACAAAGATGCTGATGGAAACATCACCGCCATTCATTGTACTTATTTGCCGGAAAGCAGGAGCGGAAACGATACCAGCGGATTGAAAGTAAAAGGCACCATACATTGGGTAAGCGTACAACATGCCCTGAGTGCCGAAGTACGCCTCTATGACCGTTTGTTTAAAGTAGAAAACCCTTCGAGCGAAGAAGGCGATTTCAAAGATTATATCAATCCTGATTCCTTACAGATCGTGAATGCGTTTGTAGAGCCATCGTTGAAAAATGCGGGTAAGGATGACCGTTATCAATTCCTGCGGAAAGGTTATTTCTGCCTCGATGAAGATTCTACCGCAGGGCAACTGGTATTCAATCGCACCGTTACTTTGAAAGATGCGTGGGCGAAGGAAGCACAAAAATGATAACCGATCAGGCGAGAGCGGGATCACAGATTAAAATGGATAAAGGGGATTGCACAGATCATTTTGCTGGCGCAAAAATGAAAATGCAGTTTATACTGTAGTTACAACTACTTATAAACTGCGTTTCTATTTTTACGAAGTAAAAATTAATCTGTGCAATCCCCTTTATCTTTTTTGAAATCTGTGATTAACCTTCTCCCTTTTCTTTGTTCGCTATCTTCAAATCAGGAAATAATGCTGTGATCAACACGCCCAACGTAGCAGCGATCAGCAGGTACAATCCATATTGTCTTTCGGGACAGTAGGCAAAATAACAGGTTGTAAAAACGATAAACACCCTGATGACATAAGCTACTAAAAGCCCGGCCACAAAGAGATGTGTACGCTTTGCCCATATTTTTTTGATAAGTACCAGTATCACGGAAACGATCGCGAAGAACAGGATCACTTTACCCGGTTTGCCATAATGGTTCCTTGAGTAAAAACCGTTGAAATATTCTTTAATATCAGCATGATACGTCCAGGGTAAAAAACAGGCTACAGCCAGCAACACACAAGCCACGATACCGATCCATTTGTAATACTTCATAATTAAAAGCTTTGTAAAGCGGCGCAAAGATAACATTAAAAGTTCAAGAGGTTCAAGAGTTCAAAAGGTTCAAGAGGTTTAAAAGTTCAAAAGGTTCAAAATGTTGTAGAGCCGATCAACATTCTGAACCTTTTGAATTTTTAAACTTTTAAGCTTTTACTGTTTCACAAACCGGTAGGTTTCTTTTCCTGCCCGGATGCTATACACACCTTTCGCCCAGGTGCTGATGTCCAGGATGGTGGTTTGGTTAAGGACGATCTCCGAAACAAAAGCCCCCGCAGCATCATATATCCTTGCATGTTGTCCTGTGAAGGAAATATCTGTCAACGTGATGGTGAGCCTGCTGGTAGCCGGCACCGGCGAGAGTTTCAAAGAATTATTCCCGGAGAATTTCACTACAACAGTATTGCTGTAAGAAAACTTACCATCGATATCGATCATCTTAAGCCTGTAATAATTATATCCGTTCAATGGATTTTCGTCCACTTTGGTATAAAAATTATTTCCGTTACCGATCGCTTTTACAGAACCGATATTGACGAACCTGTTACCATCTGCACTGCGTTCCACTTCAAAAGAAGCGGTGCTCTGCTCATTGGCCGTTTTCCAGTTAAGGTCTACCTGGCTGCCCGACGGGTTGCCGGTGAAATTCACCAGTTTCAGCGGTAAAGCGCTGGTGATCGTCAATACAACTGAATTTGCATTGTAAGTCACCGTACCGATCACCCCTACCGGCCATGTTACCGAACTGAATGTTCCGGTAAGTGCTCCGCCGCTTGTAAGTATCGTGTAAGTCTGGCCAGCGCTTAACTGTACACCATTGTAAATTGAAATGGCTAAATTTCCGCCCAGTGTAGCTGTTCCGGTCACAGCCAGCCGGTCGTATTGTGTGCCAACGGTTGTGCCTCCCAATTCTATCTGCAGTGCTCCGTTGTTGGTATAATTACCGGTGATGTTGAGTATGCCCGGTGAATTACCCGGCGCTACGATCCCGTTATTGATGAAATTCGCATTTGCCAATGTACCGGTTCCTTTCAATGTTCCTTCATGGAAAACAAGATCCGTAACTGTAAGTGTGTTTCCTGCTCCCAGGGTCAATACACGGCCGGTTTCTACTTCAAGACGAACCACGGTCGCGTTCACATTCAAGGTAGCTTCGTTGATTACACCTGTTGCAGGCAGCAATGCACTTTCTGTAGTACCGGGAACCAGTCCTTTTTTCCAGTTGGCAGAATTGTTCCAGTTGGTATTGGTTGGACCAGCCCATGAATTATAGGTTTCCACTCCATAAAGTTCCAGCCCATTGGTGCCATCCGTGCCTACGAATACCAGGTTGTTTCCTGCCAGCATGATCGGGCCCGGGTTTGAACTTCCCGCCCCTGCTACTACTTCTGTGTATAGTCGTGCGGTAGTTCCGTCGTACTCCCAAAGTTCAACACCGTTTGCCGGTGTATAGGCCGAGAAGAAAACAGATTCCAGGACCGGGTGGTAAAAGAAATTAGCGGGGTTGGAGTTTCCGCTTCCGGCCACGATATCACTTACCAAGATAGTGTTGGCTGCTGTACCATCTGTCCTCCACAATTCACGGCCGTTAGTGCCATCAGTTGCAGAAAAATAAATATAGTTGCCGCATACGGTCAGATCCTGCGGATCAGAAGAAGTGATGCCCGGGTTGATATCTTTCAATACTACCGTACCAGCAGAAGTTCCATCAGTTACCCACAATTCATTACCTGAAGTCGGGCTGTAAGCGCCAAAATATGCTTTCCCGTTCAATACTTTCATTTTGGTAAAATAAGTATCGTCGGCACCTGGATTGATATCCTTTATCATCACGGTGTTGGCATTGGTACCATCACTTTTCCATAACTCGCTACCGTTGATGCCATTGTTGGCTGTAAACCAGGCATAGCTGCCTGTACCGGGATAAACAAAGTTTGCAGGATTGCCATTGGCCCCGAGGGAAGTTGTATTGATATCTTTTATCAGTCCGCCGTTGCCGATAGCTCCTGTGGAACCATAAAAATCCCAGCCGGTTTCCTGGCCGGAAGTCTGGTTAAGCGCCACAAACATCAACATGCTGCCTGTGCTGATCATGTTGGTCTCATTGGTAGTGCTTCCTCCTGGTGTTGAACCGCCGGTGCCGGATACGATATCTTTTACCAATACCGTTCCCCCTGCTGTACCATCCGTTTTCCACAATTCTGCGCCGGTAGCCGCTTCAGTTGCGCTGAAGTAAAGTGCGCCATTGTGTGGCACGAAGTTCTTCGGGGTGGAGTTGGCTGTTCCATTATTAATATCTTTCACCAATACTGTACCCGCTACTGTACCGTCCGTTTTGTATAACTCAGCGCCTGTGCCACCTGCACCTGTACCCGAGTTGCCGGAAAAATATGCATTGCCATTAAACACGCCAAACTTTCCCACGGAAGAACCTGTGCCGGCGTTGGTATTGATATCTTTTAGTAATAATGTTCCTGCGGAAGTACCGTCTGTTCCCCATACTTCCAGGCCGTTTACGCCATCATTGGCACCAAACACCACTTTGCTTCCCACAGCGGTAAGGTTGACGATGCCTGCAGCCCCAACCTCCGGATTGATATTTTTCAATAAAGCAGTATTGCCGGCAGAACCGT
This sequence comes from Ferruginibacter sp. HRS2-29, assembly GCF_024343615.1. Taxonomy (GTDB): domain Bacteria; phylum Bacteroidota; class Bacteroidia; order Chitinophagales; family Chitinophagaceae; genus Ferruginibacter. The sequence goes on from NZ_RJUB01000158.1 coordinate 66,216, forward strand.
CACTCTTCCACAATTCTAACCCGTTGGTACCATTATCAGCACTGAACAACAGGAAACTTCCGTTGGTGACCATATTGGTAAGTCCGGATGCGGTTGCACCGGAAAATATATCTTTCACCAGTACGGTACCACCTGCTGTTCCGTCGCTCTTCCACAATTCCGCGCCATTGATGTTATCATTTGCCTGGAAATAAAGAGTAGAACCTATCGCTGTCATTTGAGCGGGATTGCTTCCGCCGGAGCCACTGGAAATATCTTTTACCAGTACTGTATTGCCCGCAGTTCCGTCGGACTTCCATAATTCTGCACCATTGGTACCTTCTGTCGCCCTGAAGTAAAGCGTATTGCCTGCAGCGATAAAGTTGAGTGGCGAAGATGAACCTGCGCCTGCGTTGATATCCTTTACCATTACAGTTCCCGCGTTGGTTCCATCGGTTACCCAAAGTTCGGTACCGCTTCCGTTGGTAGCCTGGAAATAAACTTTACCGTTCATTACGCAAAACTGCTGCGGGTTACTATCGCCTGAGGTATTGATATCCTTTACCATGAACGTACCGGCAGTGGTGCCGTCGCTGATCCAGAGTTCAAGGCCATTCGTACCATTGTTGCCGGCAAAGATCAATTTTTCGCCCCATGCCAGTACCCCTCCGCTCATCCCACCTGTATTCGCATCCGGGTTGATTTCCTTCACCAGGACGGTGCCGGCGGCTGTTCCATCACTTTTGAATAATTCGTAGTTGCCAAACTGAGACGACCCGTTGTTGGCCCCAAAGTAGATCTTCGTACCTGTTCCGGTTACGCGGTTAAATCCTCCGCCCATAGAACCTGCATTGATCTCTTTCACCAGTACGGTACCGGCGGCGGTACCGTCGGTTTTGTAAAGTTCATCGCCATAGATCGGGTCATTCGCAGTAAAAAGTACTGTAGTTGCACTGATAGCGTTAATATCGCTTGGACCGGATCCAAGTCCTGCTCCCGGCCTCAGGTCTTTGACCATCACCGTACCGGCAGTAGTACCATCTGTTTTCCACAATTCCCGGCCGTTCACGCCATCATCGGCCGCAAAGATCAAAGTAGAGCCCATCACCGCGAAGTTGTTGGGAGTAGATGAACCATTACCAGCATTGATATCTTTTACCAATACGGTATTACCGGCACTGCCATCCGTTTTCCAGAGTTCGATCCCATTGATGCCATTGGTGGCAGCAAAATAGTAATAACTCCCCATCCACACGCCTTTGGAAGGTGTAGAAGGAATACCGACAGTGGTAGTGTTAATGTCTTTAAGTAAAACGGCTGTTTGAGCAGAAGCAAACAAGCCTGCGCTGGAACATAATGCCGCCAGCAAGCCTCGATGAAGGATTTTCATAGATTGATTTTGAATTTCGGGCAAATGTATTTTTATTTTTTTTAATATCCTACTTTAAATAAAAGTTCGAAAATTAACTACAGACAAAAATCAAATGCATATATCTCCAAACGTTTATCCCGTTGATTTATTATAAAAAATTTATACCCAATTTGTAGTAGATTCCCACTTTCCTGTACGCCCACTCGCGTTTTCGATATATATTCGATAATATAAATTTATTACATGAAACAATTTTCCCCTTTTTCCTCTTACCTTCTTGGTTTGTTTTGTTTTTTCGTCGTTCCGGCGATGGCGCAGCAGGCAAAGAATACTGTTCCCAATGACAATAAAGAATACCGCGACCTCCTGTTAAAAAATGCCGCTTATATGGGCATTTCAAAGGTGGATGCAGCGCAGGCCATCATCACCGATGGTTATAAGGATGACCTTACCGGCCTTACGTTCCTGTATGTACAGCAGGCATACCAGGGCATCCGGGTTTTTAATACCATTGTTTCATCCGCTTTTAAAAGCGATAATTTCCAGACCGCATCCGGCACTTATGTACAGGATCTGGCTGGCAAGATCAGCACCATCATCCCTGCGCTGAGCCCTGTGGCAGCAGTACGTGCTGCGGCAAGCCATCTGAAGCTGAACAGCCAGGCTGCCTTCACTACTGTTGCAGATAATTTCGCCTCCGGCAAAAGTTATAAGATCAGCGCCGGTGGAATTGCCCGCAGGGATATTGATGCAACACTCGTTTTTGTGCCTTCGGAAGATAAAAAATCTGTAAAGCTTGCCTGGAATGTGAGCATTGATGTGGCAGGTTCCAGCGACTGGTGGAATGTACGCATCGATGCGATGACCGGTGAGTATCTCGAAAAAGATAACTGGACGGTGAATGAAACTTTGAACAAGCCGCAGGTTGAGGGATTGACCCCTATGCCCGATTTTGTTCCGGCATTGCCCTCCTCCGCTCCCCTGGCAGAAGGCAGAACAGCTTTGCTTGCCCCTCCAAATGTAACGACTGCCCAATACAAAGTGATACCCTATCCATTCGAAAGCCCCATATACAGCAGCTTTCAGACTGTAACCAATCCCTGGGAACTTGCAGGAGCCGGTAACAACGCCACTACCAATGGATGGCATTTTAACGGCGTCAACAACTATACCTTCACCCGGGGCAACAACGTATTCGCTTTCCTCGACCGCGATAATAATAATACCGCTTCCGCTACCAACAACTGGCCGGACACATCCACTACTCCTGCGCCATCGCTTAGTTTCATTCACGACCAGAATCCGGCGATCAAGCCTACCCTCAGTGTCGAAAACAAAAAAGTGGCGCTCGACAATCTTTTTTACTGGAACAACATTGTGCATGATGTCACCTACCAGTATGGTTTTACAGAAGCCTCAGGTAACTTCCAGGATGATAACCTGGCAAGAGGTGGGACAGGAAATGATCATGTGGATGCCCATGCGCAGGATGGCAACGGCACCAGCAATGCCAACTTCAACACCCCGGTGGACGGTACCAGTGGCAGAATGCAGATGTATGTATTTCCTTCAAAGGGCGTGCTTACGGTAAATACTCCTTCAGCCATAGCAGGTGTGTATCCCAGTTATGAAGGCAATTTTGTAGCACCCAATTACCTCGAAGATATTGGCCCGGTGACCGGACAGGTAACCTTGTATGATTCCGCATCTGCCACCCATTATGCCTGTGCTGCTCCCCTCGATCCTTCTAAAGTAGCAGGCAAGATCGTTTTAATAGACGTACTGGGCTGTGGTACAAATTATATCGGTAAAGTGAAGAATGCTCAAAACGCCGGCGCTATTGGCGTGCTGGCATATTATTCCACAGTGTTTAGCGTTACCGGTACAGATGCTACGGTAACGATACCTCAGCTGAATATTTCTACCGCCACTGCCAATACCATGCTGGCCCAGATCAATGCCGGAATCCCCGTAGTGGTAACGCTTGCCAGTGTGGGCATTACAAAAGATGGTGACCTCGACAACGGCATTGTTGTTCACGAATATGGACATGGTGTATCCAACAGGCTTACCGGCGGGCCGGCCAATTCAAGTTGCCTGCAAAATGCTGAACAGGGCGGCGAAGGATGGAGCGATTACCTGGCGTTGATGCTTACTACCAACTGGGCTGCAACTCCTGTAACAGCAGGGCCAACCCCTCGCCCGGTAGGCAATTACGCGATCAGCCAGACAACTACCGGCGCAGGTATCCGCCGTTATCCATATTCTACCAATATGGCTGTTAACCCACTCACCTACTCCAGCTTTTCACTGAGCACCGAAGTGCACGACATAGGAGAGATCTGGTGTGCGGCTTTGTGGGATATGACCTGGAACATCATCCAGCAGACCAACAGCATCAGTCCTGATATTTACAATTCATCTGCGGTAGCCGGCAACAACATTGCGTTGAAACTTGTTATGACCGGCATGAAGTTGCAACCCTGCAGCCCCGGCTTCCTCGATGCCCGCGACGCCATCCTCTCCGCCGATTCCATTTTATATAATGGTGCATATCGTTGCGCTATCTGGAACGCTTTCAGCCGCAGGGGAATGGGCTTCAGCGCAAGACAAGGTTTATCGAGCAGTGCAACAGATCAGACAGCAGCATTTGATCTGCCGGTTAAGGTCAGGATCAGCATTCCTTCAGTATTGCAAGTGGCACCTTCTACGCAGCGCACCTTCACGCATACGCTTTCGTGCGATTGTGGGCCAGTGACCGATTACGTGGTACGCGATACCATACCAGCCGGATTTATCTACGTCAGCAGCACACCTGCAGGAGCTACGCTCAGCGGAAATGTACTCACGTTCCCTGCAGCATCTTTTACAGCAAGCGAAGTTAAAAACTACACTATCACTTTACAGACACCAGCTGCCGGCTGCCCGGTATTGTTATCGATCAATGATAACCGTGATGGCAGTACCACAGGTGGATTTGTATCTGGCGGTACTTCGGGCTGGAGCACCAGCACTGTAAGGGCCAACAGTCCGGTTTCATCCTGGTTCAGCGCTACACCAACAACGATCACCAGCAATACGCTTACATCGGCTGCTACGGCAGGCTCGGCAGTTGGCAACCTTAGCCTTTTATCTTTTTCGCATTTTTATAATACAGAAAGCACCTTCGATGGCGGCGTAGTAGAATACTCTACCAATGGCGGTGGAATCTGGACAGATGCTGCTCCGTTGTTTTTAAGGGGCTCTTACTCTACCGCAATGGATGCTTCTACCACTTTGTCGGGCAGAAGAGCATTCTCCGGTACCAATAAATTTTTCTCCAATGCGATGCTGGATCTTTCTTCTTTGGGATCGGCTGACGTGAATATCCGTTTCCGTTCTACATCCGATAACGGTGTAGCTGTAGAAGGCTGGTACGTGGATGACATCACCCGCACCAGCGGTTGTGGCGCCTTATTAAAAACAGGGATCTACAATGCATCCAATGTGATAACGGACACTACGTTCACGCCGGTGTTCATTACATCCAATCCTTTACCATTGAGGCTGATCAGTTTTGATGCAAAAGAAAACAGCGGTCATGTTGCCCTCACGTGGAAAACAGCGGCCGAAGTGAATGTGCGTGATTTTGATGTGCAATGGAGTGCAGACAATATTTCCTGGAGCAGGATCGCCACCGTGAAAGCATTGAACCAGCTCAACAATAATTACACAGCGTTACATGCAGACCCTGTATTTGGCAAAAATTATTACCGCCTGAAAATTAACGACCAGGATGGGTACACCAGTCTCTCGGATGTCCGCATCGTGAACTTCTCCAAAGTGACTAAAAAATCACCGGTGCTCGTTCCGAATCCTGCCGTTACGGAAGCTACTTTATACATCAGTAAATACGCTAAGAATACCGCCGTAAAAGTGTACGATGGAAAAGGAAGCCTGGTTGCCAGCCTTACTGCACAACCTGGCATACAACAACTTAAGATCAATACCAGCAACCTTTCTGCAGGTATTTATGTAGTAGAAGTGATGGGTGAAGAGAGAACGACGATCAGGATGATGGTGCAGAAATAGAATCAATTACAAATTGAAAATTACGAATTACGAATGATCGAATCGAAAGAGAATTGCTGATTTTAAAGCGATGAAGGAGATTACACAGATTATTTTTACTTCATAAAATAGCAATGCAGTTTATAAATTTTGCAACCGGGTATGAGTTCCAAAATTTATAAACTGCATTTTGATTTTCTGCGGCGCAGGAAATAATCTGTGCAATCTCCTTCATCTCTTAATCTGCTATTCTCTTTCGCCTCAATCTTCGCTCACATTTGTAATTCGTAATTCGTCATTAACAATTGTTTCTATTCTGTTCTTAAACTCTTCACCGGGTTGGCGATGGCCGCCCGGATGGATTGAAAGCTCACGGTGATCAATGTTATGAGCACAGTTCCGATACCTGTAGCCACAAACAGCCACCATGGTATACTCGTTCGGTAAGTATAATTCTGGAGCCAGCCATGCATGAAATACCAGGAAACAGGTACGGCGATGAAGAAGGAGATCACCACCAGCAAAACAAATTCACGCGAAAGCAGGTTCCATAAATTAAATACGGAAGCACCCAGTACCTTGCGTACGCCGATCTCTTTTTTTCTTTGCTCCGCAACGAATGAAGTGAGCCCGAATAATCCAAGGCAGGAAATGATAATGGCCAGTACACCAAACACACTCGCGATCTTGCCTACCCTTTCTTCGTTACCAAATTTCTTCGCATATTCGTCATCTACAAAACTGTATTCGAACGGCTGATCCGGATCGAACTTTTTAAACACCGCAGAAACGCTGCTCAATGCGGCTTCGGTAGTTTTATTGTCGGCTAATTTTAAGATGGACATATTTCCTTGCCCGGCTGATAACGTGTAGATCATCGGGCGCACTTCGTCATACGGCGATTCGATGATCATATTTTTGATCACACCGATCACCTGCATCTTTTGTCCCCACCACACCACTGTTTCACCCACAGGCTTTTTCAATCCCATGAAACGAACGGATGCTTCATTGAGTATCACTGCAGAAGAATCGGTTGGAAAATCCCGCGAAAACCCACGCCCTTCCTTTATCTGCCATCCGATCGTTTTTCCATAATCATAAGAAGCCGTTACTACACACAGATCTACCGGAAGGTTAGGGTCCTTGCCATTCCAGCTGAAACCGCTGGTAGTATTCCAGATGCTGGTGGTAGGGCTTTCCGCTTCCGCCATATTGCTGATGGCGCCGGAACGTTGCAATTCGGCTTTCACCGCATCGAAATGCTGATGTATATTGGCATTGTTGCTTGGCACGGTGATAAGGTTGGCCCTTGTATAACCGATATTACGATTGCGGGCATGCTGCACCTGCTGGTATACGATCACCGTGCCGATGATGAGTGCAACAGAAACGGTGAACTGCACCACCACCATTACTTTCCGCGGCACCGCGGCAAATCTGCCCGCTTTAAAAGTGCCTTTCAACACCTGTACGGGGCGGAAAGAAGAAAGATAAAATGCCGGGTAACTTCCCGCGATAAATGCTGTAAGCAAAATGAATAAGATACTCACTCCCCAGAAAAACAGGTTCAGCCAGGGAATAGACATCTGCCTGTCTGCAAGCTGATTGAAAAACGGCATCGCCAGAGTGGCTATCAGCAGCGACAATACAAACGCGAATGCTACGGTGAGAAAAGATTCTGTAAAGAACTGCATGATCAGCTGCCCGCGGAGGGAACCGATCGTTTTTCGTACGCCTACTTCTTTCGCACGTTTTTCGCTGCGGGCTGTAGAGAGGTTCATGAAATTGATGCACGCCAACAGCAATACAAACACACCGATGAGCTCAAACATGCGTACATACCGGATGGCGCCACCAACATTTTTCCCGTTTTTAAATTCACCGTACAAATGCCATTGGCTCATGGGATGCAAAAACAAGGCTGGTTTTTTCTTCTGCAGATCGGCATTGAGTTTTTTCAGCTTCGCATCCTTGATCCGGGCATTCACCGAAGCGATATCCGCATTGTCGTTCAGTTCCACAAATAAGCTGGTAAAATTCGGGCGCCATGGATCGTCCGTATCCCGCAGCTCGTTATTAGCATGGTACCAGGCTTCCATACCTGCAATGAAGTTGAGATTTGCCAGGGATGAATTCATCGGGAGATCTTCATAAACACCCGCCACTTTAAGAGGCGGCATCTGGCCTATCGTGATCAGTTTGTTCATCGGATCTGTATCGCCGAAATACGCTTTTGCCGCGGAAGCGGAAAGCAGGATCGCCGACTGGTCGTTCAGCGCAGACCTGCTGCCTTTAAGCATTTCGAGCGTAAACATTTCGGGCATTTCTTTTTCAAAAAAGCCGCCGCGTCCTTTTAATTTTTTTTGATCGATGGTAAGCTGGTGGTCGCCCCAGTCTACCGCCATCACAATGTGCCTGAAATCGCCACCATAGTTGGTGCGCAATTCTTCTGCCAGCGGATATGGCACGTTTTTCCAGGTCTGCATCTCCCCGTTGTTGGTAAGATGCTGTAGCACTTGTGCAATATTTTTATACCGTTTAAAATTCCTGTCGTACGAAAATTCATTGTACACCCAGATAGCGATCAATATCGCCACGGACATGCCCAACGATAACCCGACGATATTGATGAACGAATGAAGTTTGTCTTTCAGCAGGTTGCGCCAGGCAATTTTAAAATAGTTTTTAAACATCGGTATGAGTTTTGGCTTTAACCTTACAACGATGCAGCCAAAAATACATACTATTGATTATCAACAATATAAATAATCCACCCCAGGCTAGGGTGTTCGCTTTTGATACGCTTCCTGTGCGGTTTCGGGCATTGCGTATGCCGGGAAGACGGGAAGAAGATTTAGTACAAAGTGTTTCGTTGCGCTTTGTACTACCCGAATCCGTGTGATTCTTAAAATTCGTGTAATCCGCGTACCAGCATCTATAACGGTAACGAATATACGATAACGATCAATTATCACACGGTATCTCAAAACAATCAATATTACCCCGAAGCAGGTTCAGTAACCATCACCCAAGGCAACCGCACACTTATAGTCAACATACATGGACAATCTTCCTGCAACGAATCTAAACAGGAAGGCAATAGTAAGTAACTAAAAATAGTACATCAAATGAAATATGATGATACCTTCCGCCATTAAGCAAATGGCCACAGTGTCGAAAATCTCCTTTTTCTGAAAGCAAAATATCCTTCATTTTTGTATCCTTAAAAATACGGAATGAAGATCTTAATTACAGGCAGCAGCGGTCACCTGGGCGAAGCGCTCATGCGCACATTGAAAGATTCGGAACATGAATGTATTGGCATAGACATCAAGCCATCGGAGTTTACAAAGTTTGTGGGTTCTATTGCCGACCCGGTTTTTGTACGCCGGTGCATGGCGGGTGTTGACGCGGTACTGCATACCGCCACGCTGCACAAGCCGCATGTGGGCACACATTCCGACCAGGATTTTATTGATACAAATATTACGGGCACGCTGAACCTGCTGGAAGAATCGTTGAAACACCACGTGCAGGCATTTATCTGCACCAGCACCACCAGTACATTCGGCGATATGCTCACACCCGAAGCCGGGACTCCTGCCATCTGGATCACGGAAGATATCCAGCCCATTCCAAAAAATATTTATGGCGTTACCAAGACAGCTGCCGAAGACCTTTGCCAGTTGTTTTTCCGGAATCACGGGCTGCCCTGCCTGGTTTTGAAAACATCCCGGTTCTTCCCCGAAGAAGATGATAAAAAAGCTACCAGGGAATCATACGACGATCTCAACATCAAAGCGAATGAATACCTGTACCGGCGGATGGATATCGAAGATGTAGTAACGGCGCACCTTGCAGCGTTGGATAAGGCAAAACAGATCGGGTTTGGAAAATACATCATCAGCGCCACCACTCCATTCAACAAGGAACAACTCAACAGGCTTCGTACAGATGCCCCCGAAGTGGTGGCATCCATCTTTCCCGAATATGAACAACTTTTTAAAGAAAAAAACTGGCGCATGTTGCCGGAAATAGATCGTGTATATGTGAATGAAAAAGCCAGGCGGGAACTAAACTGGCAGCCAAAATACGATTTTGCTCATGTGCTGGATTGCCTGCGGCAGAATAAGGACTTCAGGAGCCCGCTCACGTTGGCTGTCGGCAAGAAAGGATACCATGATGAAGTATTTGAGCAAGGGCCATACCCGGTAAAGGAGCATGGATAGGCGAACGTAAGCGATCATGTGAAAAAAAAATAAAGCCAATGATTTATGGACTTCGCTAAAGAAGAGTCTGAAACTGGATAAGTTTCAGCAATATTCAGGGGCAATACATTAAATTCTTTCGAAGCATTGGTACAAGCCTGACCAGATACCCGTTCTTTTTGTTTTGCTTTCGGAGAAACTGCGACGACCAATATCGGGCTCCTTACGGCAAAGTTTTAAATCGCTCCCAAAATTCTTTTTCCAATATTTCTCTATGATCGGGATGGGCCAGGCCAATAAGCAGCCGCCCCCGCTGTTTAAGGTTTTTTCCAAAAAGGTTTACGCTGCCATATTCCGTTACTACCCAATGCACATGCCCACGGCTGGTAACTACCCCGGCGCCCTGCTTCAATATCGGTACAATGCGGGAAATACCGGAGGAGGTTTGTGAGGGCAATGCGATGATCGGTTTACCGCCGGGCGAAAGGGAAGCCCCGCGGATAAAATCCATCTGGCCGCCAATGCCCGAAAATTGATAGGTGCCGAGCGAATCCGAACATATCTGCCCGGTAAGGTCTATCTCTATGGCGCTGTTGATGGCGGTAACGGCGGGGTTTTGCCGGATGATACCGGTATCGTTCACATAGGAAATATCCATCACCCTTACAGCAGGATTGTCATCCACAAAATCGAAAAGTTTGCGCGTGCCACTCAGGAACCCGGTAACCGAACGGCCCCTGTTGAGTTTTTTCAGGCTGTTGTTGATAGCGCCATTTTGAATGAGCGGCACTACCCCATCCGAAAACATTTCGGTATGCAGCCCCAGGTTGCGGTGCCCCTGCAGGTTTTTCAACACCTGGTCGGGTATGGCTCCGATGCCGAGTTGAAGTGTGGCGCCATCTTCTACCAATGAAGCTACATGATAGGCGATCTTTTCCACTGCTTCATTCAACCCGCTGCTGTAATCCACTTCGGGCAGCGGCGCATCGAAATGTACAAGGGCATCGATCTTATCTACATGAATAAATCCATCCCCATGGGTCCGCGGCATATTTTTATTTACCTGGGCAATCACGTACCTCGCAGTATCCACTGCTGCCCGTGCCACATCTACTGAAGTGCCCAGCGAGCAATAACCATGTTTATCGGGCGGCGACACCTGTATCATCGCGACATCTATCGGCAGAATATTTTCCCTGAACAGCTTCGGTATCTCGCTTAAAAAAACCGGCACATAATCGCCATGATCGCTGTTTACCACAGCGCGGGTATTAGCCGATACAAAAAGAGAATTCATAAAGAAACTGTTCCGGCAATCGGGATCATTAAAGTTGATATCTCCAAGCGTGGTAATACTTACCAGTTCTACATTTTGCAGTTCATTGTGCCGCTGCTGAAGCGCTTTGATTAGGTGTACCGGGGTGGCGGCACTGCCGTGGATGAAAACCCGTTGGTTCGAACCGATATTGCTTACCGCTTGTACGGCCGTCATGCTTTTACCCACAACATGAGGAGGGATAATGGTGTTATTGGTATCTCTATACATAAACCTGTTTGTGCCGCAAAATAAAGCTAGCCGCAAAAGCGGATGGCTGACCTTAAACATGCAAATAACTGATGGTGGTCAGGTTCAAAACTGCTATTTCAATACCCGCCACAATACAATTGCCAGCCCGATAACGAACAGGCAGGTAAAGATCACTTTGTTGTATTTCGCCAGCCACTCCGGTAAAAAAATATCGAAGTTGTCGGCCTTTGCGTCTGAATATTTCCGGGCGCTGAGCGTGATGGGGCAATACCCTTTGAAGACCAGCAATACCAGCCCTTCGCCTGATACCGCAGCAATGGCTATCCAGGTTAAGAGGTTAATATGGTTGCTGATGCCGCACCAGCAAACGTACAAGATGGCACTTACAAAAATGAGCCATACGATGCTATGCAGCATCTTCAGCAAAAACAGTTTTGTGCTGGTACCAAATGGCATGGATACAAATTTATTTGGTTTCAAAAGCCGCTACCGCCATCGGCAGGCAGGCAGCTACACCACTGATGCCGCTGGTGGTGAGGGTCATCAATATGGCATCGCTTATTTCGGGCAATGTGGCGCCGGCCTGTTTTGCCATACCAATGTGGAAGCTTACAGCCGTGGTATCGCCCAGTGCCGCTTTAATGGCAATGTAGATCAGTTGCTTGGTTTTAACATCCAGCCCCCTCGATTGAATGATGGACTGCAGCAGGCCATTGAAGGCTTTAAAAACTTCAGGGGCCTGTGTTTCAAACACCTGCATAGAATTTACACTCATGATATAGTTTTTATAAGATCATAAAATGATAGAACCGGAAACAGGTTCCGTTTATGGTGACAGTAGCCTTTTGCAACTACCTGTTGGGTGACTGCTATCATGGCCCATGATATTCGTGTACACGTCTACGAAGCTGAGCCGGAAAATAAGCTCATGGTTCGCAACTGGTATCGATCGTGATGGGGATACCCTGCAGCAAGGCTTTTTTCAACGCGCCGGGTATGGATCCGGTGCAGGAATACCTGGCCGCGGTATATTCTTTTTCGAGCAGGATCATTTTTTCCCGAAGCTGCTGCTGTTTCTTTTCCATATTATCGTTTACCAGGTGGTCTTCGGTGAGCAGTTGCGGCCCGCGGGTAAGCAGCTTTTCCTGTGCCCTGATCTTTTCGTGCATACTTTTAAATGCCCTGATACTGGCAGCAATGGCATGCTGATGCCCTTTCATTTCGGCTGCTACACCCGGAACCAACTGCTTCAGCTGCCCGGTCAATACGCTTGCCTCTTCTGTGTAAAAGGCTATGCGGTTGCGCCAGTCCTGCAGTTCTTCCAGGTAATATTTCGACAGTGTGGTTGACATAATGATAAATTTCAGCATGCAACATACACAGTGAGCGAAAAAAGGCGGCTGATATAGATCAGGGATACGGATGATACAATGCATTCAGAATCTCCTTCTGTCTCCCCGAGTTGACAACTCCCGCCAGTTGTCAACTGCCTGGAGTAGTCAACTCGAATGATTGAATATTCCGATCCTTCACTTCGAAGCCCGTTTGAATTACTATCATCACAGTTCGAAAACCTTCAACCTTCAACCTCCACCTTCCTCCTGCGAAAGCGCCTCCAGCCAGGCAAATGATAAAGGATGCTACCGAATGCAGCAGCCGAAAGTAATAATATGAATACGATGCCTGCATAAGGTACCATCGTCAGCAGCCTCAACCCGATCCATAACACGAAAGCGGTCATCACCAGTTTTGCATTCGACCAATCGCCTGGAAATCTTAGACGGATATAGTTGGCGCCCGCTACCGCGGTGATGTACAACGCGGCCAGTGAGACCAGCATAAAAATTGCCAGTAGAAATAACGCCGGGATAATGCCCGCGAAAGTGATCATGGAAACCAATGAAATAATGGGTACCAGCACGATGAACAACAACCCGTATTTGAACGCCAACACCGGTTGGTCCGCAAGTGTACCGGCTGCCCTGCGCATTGTTTTTGAAAAAAGGAATTGCAGCAGCAGGATCATCACGAATGCCGAGGCCAGGTACCAGGCCACTCCCAGGAGGGAAGCTGCGCCCAGGTAATACCATTTTTCCGGGAAAAATTTCAGCGAAGGGTCCTCCACCGCTCTGGCATTTATGAGAATGCCGGAAAAATTAGGACGGGCCTTATTGCTCCAGTAGCGTACATCTCCATAAAACAATGCATGCGGGCCAAACATGAGCATATCGGCCGACAATGCCGAATGGCCTTTGATACCGCCATTGATGAGTATGCTGGCGGCTTTGCAATATATGCTGTCGCCTACACTTCCATTCATTTCAACATTACCGGCGAGTGCGGTAACGCTTCCCGTAACGGTTCCGTTGATGTGTACCTGGCCACCCGAACTGATGAGGTTCTTCACCACGGCATTTTTTCCGATCCACAATTTCCCGCCGGTAAACAGTACATCGCCTGCTACCCTGCCGGTTATGTTGAGCGATCCGCCCGCAAACCGCACGTCTTCCTTAACAATGCCTGCAATGGTTACATTACCGCCGGCAACCAGGATGTCGTGCATCACCGAATCATTGAAGAACACATTGCCACCAGCCACTACCACATCGCCCCACACGGGTGCGTTGATGGTAACAGTGCCGCCCGTAATGTACAGGTTATCGTGCACAGGGCTTGAAATAGTTACATTGTTGCCAACAAATAAATTGCCGGCAATTGCTGAAACACTCAAAGGCACCAGCAATATTAACAGGATCATCTTTTTCATTGTCGTTGATTTATTTCTTCAAACCATTTTTTCTCATATCGTACCGATAATATATATACCCACACCGCACAGGCGGAAAACATGAACGAATGCCAGTAAACCGCCCCTGCATATATATCCGCGATAATGATCCAGAGAATAAGTGCCGCCGCGGCTATGCGGGCAGCGTTACACATCCGTAAAACCCTGCAGGGGGAATAGAAAATGGCAAGGCCCGCAAAGGTGGTTACCACACTTACGAGGATCATCCCCGGCCATACGAAATTTTTGAAAGGGGTATTATGCAGAATATTTTTATCCAGGCCCAGCAATTGCCCGTCGGGATTCATGATCAGCAGGAAACCGGTGATGATGCTGAAAAGTATAAGGCAGGAGAGCAGGAAATAAAATAACGTTTTCATGATGCGGCTGTTAAATTTTTAGGGATTGAAAGGCAAAGGATACTGGTTGCCGGCATCAAAGCAACGAATAAGCTTCATTACATCCCATGACGATCTATGGCAAGATCGATGATGTTCGTCAGTACAGTGTATGGAATATGTTATGGCAAGGGCAGGTACAATACCACACACGGCCTCCGGGCATGAGGCGGCGGAAAAGAACGCTATGAAAACGAGCAGTTAATTGAGCATATTCTCCAGCTTTTTTTCTTCCAGCACGATAATTTTCGTGCCGTCGATCTCAATCAGTTTTTCCTGGCGAAAATCGCTGAGGGTGCGGATCAGTGATTCGGTGGCGGTGCCTGCAATGTTTGCAAGATCCTCGCGGGAAAAGCTGATGTGAAAAGCTTTTTCAGAACTTTCGCGGAATTTTTTTGTAAGCATCGTAAGGGCGCCTGCTACCCTCTTCCGTAAAGAATTGTAGGCAATGTTGAGTAATTGCCTTTCTTTTTCAATCACATCCCGCGAAAGCAACTGAATGAATTTTTTGGTGGCATCCATATTTTGATGGAGCAATAACCGAAAGCTGTCTGCGGGAATCGCCACGATGCTGCTTTCTTCCATCGTTTCGGCGGTTTCTTTGTAGGGCAGATCTTCCAGCAATGCTGTGTAGCCAAAAAAATCCCCTTCACCGAATAACGCCGTGGTAAGCACTTTACCGTCATCATTACTCACAAAGGTCTTCACTTTGCCTTTTTTGATATAATACAGGCGGTGCGGACGGTTGCCTTCGGAATACAACACATATTTTTTACGGTAGTCGTTTTCATCACTTTCTTCAATCATTTTTTCAAGTGCCGCGGTTCCCCCAAAAACAGCCACCATCTGGTGCAGCCCTTCGGGATCCGAAGAAAAATCTTTCTGTCGTAACGCTACTTTTTTAAGGCGGCTTTCGATGGCGCTCAATAACTCGATATCGGTGAAGGGTTTTGTAATATAATCGTCGGCGCCCATTTCCATTCCTTTCCGCATATCGCTCCGCTCAGATTTTGCGGTAAGGAAGATAAGTGGTATGCCGCTCAGCTGTTCGTTTTTATTCAGCAGGTGCAGCACCCCATAACCATCGAGCACCGGCATCATGATATCGCAGATGATGAGGTCGGGGCGGTTTGCCAATGCACGCTCAATGCCGGCTTTCCCGTTTTCTGCGGCGTCCACTTCATACCCGGAAAGACCAAGTATTTCTGCAGTATTATCGCGGATGTCGTCGTTGTCTTCGATCAATAAGATACGTTGTTTCATATTATTGTAGAGGTTTAAAAGAAACGGTGAATGAGGTACCTTTCTCCAGTTCGCTTTCAAAGCTGATATTACCGCCCATCAATTCTACGTACCGGGCTACAATGTGCAGCCCGAGGCCGGTACCCTGTATATTGGTAACATTGGAAGCCCTGAAAAATCGCTCAAAAAGATGCTGCTGGTCTTCTTCGGAAATACCGATCCCGTTGTCGCTGATACGGATAGTAAACCCTTCGTCATCCACCCTGGAACTTACATGGATGAACGCCACCGGCCCCGAAAATTTGATCGCATTACTGAGAAGGTTATACATGATGTTGCGCAAAAGCGATTCATCCAGCATCACTTCATCCTTTCCCGCATGTTCCACCATTATTTGCTGACCTTCCTTTGCTACTGCCTTTACCTCAGTACACACATTTTCGATAAACTCACGCACATTAAAATTTGTATAATTTGCGGTGACTTTACCATCTTCTATTTTTCCTATAGATAAAAATTCATTGAGTATGGAAGTGAGATTGTTGACCGATGCTTTGATGCGATTGATATGTTTATCCCTTTTATCCTGTTCATCAGTTTCGGTATATTTTGCCAGCAGGGATGCTGAGGAAAGTACAGTGCTCAACGGTGTGCGAAACTCGTGGGAAGCCATGGAAACGAAGCGGCTTTTAAGATCACCCAGTTCTTTTTCTTTCTCCAGCGCTTTTTCCAGCTCATCCCTTGCTGCTTCTACCTGGTGCATGGCTTCCTCCAGCTGGGAAGTCCGCAAGGTTACCTTTTTTTCGAGTTCAATGTTCATTTGTTCTATCTGCTCGCTGGATTCTTTCAGCAGCTTTTGCTGATCCAGTACGTCTTGTTCGATCTCTTTTCTTTTGGTGATATCGATCACAAACGCGATGATATAATTGCCGTCGATAGTGTGATAATTACTCAGGCTTACTTCCACGGGAAATTCGCTGCCATCTTTTTTTACTGCATACAGGTCGCGGCCAACACCCATCGAACGGGGTTCGGGATGCCTGTTGTAATTTTCGCGGTGCCGGTGATGAGAATGATTGTAACGTTGGGGGATCAATGTTTCCACCGGTTTACCCACCAGCTCATTCTTCTCTGTATATCCAAACTGCCGTAGCATGAAATTATTCACCAATTCGATCGCGCCGTTTTCATCAGCCACCAGTATCCCCAGCGAAGCGTGTTCAAACAATGCCTGAAACCGCTCTTTTTCTTTTACTAACGCTATTGCTGATGTTTCATCCATGTAATAAAAATAGCTAAAGTTTTCCAGTGCCCACGATATATATGATGCGGCAGGGATGTTATTAAAATATTCCGGCGGTAACCCCAAGATACCGGCAACCGGCCAAGGCAGTTATGATAGCTTTCAGCCCCGGAACTGAGATGGATCATACCTGCAGAAGGTGTTCGTCATTCAAACAAGCAGGCGCGACCCCTATTTTTGGCCATTCTCTACTTATAAAACAATTACATGTTAGGACAACTAAACGAACAACAAATAAAAAACCTGCTGCTCAGCCATACAGTCGGCCGTGTAGGCTGCATTGCAGGAAACAAACCTTATATAGTACCTGTTACCTATATTTTTGAGGACGGATACATCGTGAGCCAGAGCAACGAAGGCACCAAGCTCGACATGATGCGAAAGAACAAGAATGTATGTTTCCAGGTGGATATGATCGTAGATATGGCCAACTGGCAAAGCGTATTTATCGACGGGCATTTTGAAGAACTGAAAGGCAAAGCGGCGATAGCGGCACGTAATAATTTATACGACCGCATTTTTCCACTGCTCACCAGCGCCACCGTTCACCCGCATGAACATGGCGTAACCTCAACACCCGACGACAGCAACCGCCTCAAACCAATCATGTACCGCATAAAAATAAAAAGTATGACCGGAAGGTTTGAAAAACAGTAGAAATGTATGATGTATGATCTGTGATCTATGATGTAGGATCTATGATGTGCTTTCAACCTTCAACCTTCAACCTTCAACCTTCAACCTTCAACCTTTCCCGCTCATGAAAAAAATACTCGTGCTTACCGACTTTTCCGATCCTGCACGCCATGCGGCGGAATATGCCGTATCGATGGCCGCGGACCTGCAGGCGGAAGTAACCATCCTGCATGTTTACCAGATACCTTTATTAATGCCGGATATCCCGTGCGACATGTCGCAGGACGACCTGCAGAAAATAACGGTGAAAGAGCTGGACCTGCTGGCAGAAGACCTGCGGGTGTTGACGAATAACAAAGTGACGATCTCTACGGAGATCCGTACAGGCAGCCTTTTTGTGGAACTGATGTATGCCTGCGCCCATATGGACCCCTACCTGGTGGTAATGGGCAGTTATGGAAATATGGCCGCCCGGTATATGCTGCTGGGAAGTCATACGCTGTATTGTATGAAACATCTGCCTTACCCGTTATTGGCGGTACCAGTTACGGCGCAATACAAACCGGTGGAAAGGGTATGTTTCGTCATCGATGAAAATGAAGCGGCTTATACTTTACCCACTGCCACGATCGTACGCTTTTGCAGCGATCTCAAAGCGGCACTGCTGTTGCTGTCGGTCACCAGGGAAAACCTCCCCGAAGAAGAACGCTTACGCAACAACGCTTCGCTGATGAAACACTTATCCCCCATCAAACCCGAATTTCACCAGGCCAGGCGCCACCACCGCGATGCCGATATTCTTGCTTTCTGCGAAAAGTCTGCGATCGATGTGCTGATAGTGGCCCCCGTGGCCCATTCCATCCTGGATATTTTTTATAAAAATAATATCCGCCAGTTCATCACCCATAGTAACCTGCCAATACTTGTGCTCCATAAAAAATTAGTGTACTGAGACAATTACGAATTACGAATTAAGAATTAAGAATTAAGAATTAAGAATTAAGAATTAACGGCAACCCATTGCATGCTGCCCATTCACTTACTCACCCATTCTTATTTCATTTTACCATATACGTCTTCGTAATAACGCAGTTGCCCGTCTGTATCGGTCCCGGCCGGGTTATACCATACCACTAACGGTGTAGGTGTATCCGCTTTCACTGTTACGGGTACCTTGTTGCGGATATTCCCTTTCTCCTCCAATGTATCTATGGCTATATGATTAACCGGTAAAAGGTCGCGGGCCAGCTCAAATGGTTTTTCCATGCGCATGCAGCCATGGCTGAGGAATCTTTTGCCAAGCAGGAAAGCCATCTTATTGGGGGTATCGTGGAGATAAACCGAATATGGGTTATCAAAATTCAGTTTGATGAGTCCAAGCGCATTATCGCAGCCGGTACTCTGGCGCAACGTATAAGGAAAATTTGACGGGCCGAGCGCCTTCCAGTTCACCGTTCCGGGATCAACAATTTTGCCCGCTTTATTCAATACCTGGTAACTCCCCTGGTCTAAAAAAGCACGGTTCATTTTGATCAGCGGCAACAACTCCCGCGTAGCGATCTTATAAGGCACATGCCAGTATGGGTACAGGATCACTTCATCAACCGTGCTGGTAAGTGTGGGGGTTGGAGTGGAAGGCTTACCACATACCATCTTCATCTCAAGTGTGGTGGTTCCATAATCATATACCCTCATCCATGCCGCGGGAATGTTCACCACGATCACCTCCTGCCGCTCCTGCAGCACTGCCAGCCAACGGTAATAATTAAGCGATAAAACCAGTTGCTCCAATCGTTTTTTTAAAGGCATATTCAGCGCTTCGAGGTAAGTGGTCCGGATGATGCCATCATCCAGCAGGCCAAACTCTCGTTGGGAAAGGCGTACAGCATTCTTCACGGCTGCATCGTCCTCTGCCGACTTTAACAATCCCATCTGTAAGAGCCGTTGGGCCAGTTCTTTATTTTCTGCCGAAACAACTTTTCTTACTACTGTCTTTTCTACAAACCCCGGGGCATCTGCCACCTGCTGAAAATAAACGATCTTCTGAGCGATCACTTTCAATTCGGGTAAACGCTGTGTAAGATCCGCCGCAAGGCTGGTGAGCTGATGGCGGCCAACATAGGTGGCCAGGCGGATGGCAACTTTGTGCCAGCTAAAAGGAACTGGTAATCCCTTATACCCGAATGCCGGTTCCACATTGCCATATTGCAGGTCGCGGTAAAACTGCATGGCTATACCCGTTATCCTTATTTCCGTTGCCAGCGAATCCGCTGCAGAAGTAAAGGGCTTATTTCCCCGGAGTTGTGCAGCCAGCCAGGCGTGTGGATAATCGGCGGAGCGAAGCCCCAGCTGCGGCGCTTTCGCCATTTCCATTTCCAGTGCAACCAGGTTTGCCTGGTTTTGACTTCCCACCCATGCTGTGGCAGTGCCATAACACTCGTAAAATTCGCAGACGGCTTCGGAAATTCCATCGCGGCGCGATTGCAGGTATTGCTCCAGCGACTGTTCATTACCCTGCCCAAGGGCGGTTACAGTAGAATGGATCAGCATCAGTAACAGGATCTTTTTTATCATGATATGCCGCCATTGATGTGGCGGGGCTAAAACTATGAGATAAGCTTACCTGATCCTGCAAGCATCATCAGGCTTGCAGGTGATGATGATCAGCAGGTTCATGATGCATATCAGGCATAAGCAGAAGGGCAGTCATTGATAATGCTTTGTACGCAAAATATCTTCGGTGTCATTAATTCATGGAAAAGAATGATTATGAAAAAGATATTGCTTGCTTTCGACGAAACCAATTTTTCCGAAGGCGCTTTTGACTTTGCACGCAGGCTGAATGAACTCAGCCCGGTATTGTTAACGGCCGTTTTTTTGCCGCAGGCGCAGATAGCGAATGCATGGAGTTATGCCGCCGGCGGATCAGTATCGGTGCCATTGCTCGAAGGTGACGACGCAGACAAAATAGAAAAGAATATCGCCCGTTTCAAAGAGCTTTGCCAATCCCACCGGATAGACTACCGTGTTCATAAAGATTACTTTGACCTTGCCATCCCGGCACTTAAAAAGGAGAGCAGGTTTGCAGACCTGGTGATCCTTGGATCGGAAGCTTTTTACAGTGGGTTCAGCAAACAAGATCAGCAACAGTACCTCGAACAGGTACTCCACGACCTGTGGTGCCCTGTAATCGTAGTGCCGGAAAAATATTCCTTTCCTCAAAGTGTTACGCTCACCTATGATGCAAGCACTTCTTCCATCTTTGCCATCAAACAGTTCGCCTACCTCTTTCCCGAATTATGCAACTGTGATGTAATGCTTGTTCATGTAACCGGGGATGAAACGAAGAGCCTTCCGGAGATGCAGCAGATGGAAGAACTGGCTGGCAGGCATTTCCCCAACCTTTCTATGTTAAACCTTCAGTTGAATACAAAAGCGTTGTTCAACACCTGGTTAAGCGAACGAAGATCATCCATATTGGTATGCGGGTCGTACGGACGGTCGGGAATTTCACAACTGTTTAAAAAAAGCTTTATCACAGAAATCATTGATGAGCATGCGTTACCTGTGTTCATTGCACACCGGTAGCTATAAGGTGCTTCATTAAACCAAATCATCATGGAAAAGATCCTGCTGGCCATGGATGCCACCAACCCCAATAAGAATGCTCTGGAATTTGCCTGTTACCTGGCCAGGCTCACCGGCTCCGTTGTTACCGGCGTATTTTTAGAAGACCAGGAATCTGAAGAACACGCGGTGATGAAACGGGCTTATGGGATGAGTTATGTAGACTGGGTGGTAGATGAAGACAACCCGCAGCACTTGTCTAAAATGGCCACGATAGAAAATAATATCGAATGGTTCAAACGGGGCTGCATTTCCAGGGAAGTAGGGTTTAAAGTACACCGCGATCGTGCGATGCCGCTGAAAGAAATGATCGGCGAAAGCCGTTTCGCCGACCTCATCGTAATGGATGCCGAAACTAATTTCAGGCACTCTTACCAGGGCACCCCCTCCGATTTTACCCGTGAGGTACTGCATAACGCCGAATGCCCGGTTGTGATAGCACCCGAAGATTTTAACGCCATAGAAGAGATCGTTTTTACCTACAACGGCACTGCCTCTTCCGTCTTTGCCATCAAACAGTTCACGTATCTCTTTCCCCAGTTTCAACTTAAAAAAGTGACCGTGTTGCAGATCAATGAAACGGGCACCTGGAATGATGTGGACAAGTACAATTTTGGCGAGTGGCTCAGCGATCATTACACCTCGTTTGAATTCATTGCACGAAAAGACAATTCCGTCAACGGGCTTTTCAAATACGTTTTCCCGCAAAAAAACAGTTTCCTGGTAATGGGCGCTTATGGCCGTACGCAGCTTTCGCAATTCTTCAAAGACAGCCATGCCGACCGTTTGATACGAACCATGAGCCAGCCTGTATTCATAACGCATCATTGATGCTATTCAACTAAACAAACCTGAAACAAGCAATATGAAAAAGATCATCGCCGCCTTTGACGGGCTGAAATATTCCACCAGCACGCGTGACCATGCCCTTGCACTGGCAAAACAAACAGGGATACACCTGTGCGGTTATTTTATGGACGACCCCGTTTACAACAGTTTTAGTTTGTACGATGTGGTGGTTAACCAACAGGCAGATGAACAGCTGCTGGATACATACCGGCAGGCGGATGATCAGCTACGGCATGCGAGTGCGCTGAATTTTGAAACGAATTGTATACAGCAAAACCTGGCATACACCATACATGCGGATAAGAATATTGCCCACCAGCAGATCATTCACGAAAGCATTTATGGCGATCTCCTGCTCATCTGTAAAACGGAAAGCCTCAGCCGCTATCCCGAAAAAACACCTACCCGGTTTGTACGTGAGCTGCTCGAAAATACCTGCTGCCCCGTGCTGCTTGTGCCGGAAAAATATACACCCGTTCAAAAGATCGTATTGTTATATGATGGCGCCCCCGCGTCTGTATTTGCTATCAAGATGTTCAGTTACATTTTGCCGGAGTACATGCTGCTTGAAACAGAGATCATTTCTGTATCGGGCACAGATAATATGGAACACACCCCCGATGACAAACTGATGAGGGAATTTCTCACACAACATTACCCCACCGCCAAAAGGACGATACTTTCCGGGAACCCGGAAGTAGTGATACCACAGCATATGAAACATCAGCCGCCCGGCACGATGGCAGTGCTGGGGTCGTACAGCAGGGGCAACGTGAGCCGCTGGTTCAGGCAAAGCATGGCCGATGTGCTGATGAAAGAAAGTGACCTGCCGTTGTTTGTTGCCCATGGCTGAAAATATTTTCGACGAACTGATAAATTTCCTTAATGACCAATACAGAACAATTCCTGGAACTAGAAAAAGAACAGCTTGATAAACTGAATACCATCGTACTGAAAACCGTGGAAGAGGAGAAATTATTATCGGAAAAACTACTCGAATTCGAGGACCGCAATCCACCCTTCGTAAGCCGGATGACGGATAAAATTGCACAGTTTGGCGGCAGCTGGAAATTTGTGATATCGTTTGCCCTGGTGATGGCGTTGTGGATCATATTGAACAGTTATTTTTTCATTCATCCTTTTGATCCGTTCCCGTTCATATTCCTCAATCTTGTATTGTCTACCATAGCAGCCCTGCAGGCTCCGCTGATCATGATGAGCCAGAACCGGAAGGAAGAAAAAGACAGGCAGCGTGCCGTGAATGACTACATGATCAATCTTAAATCGGAAATAGAAGTGCGCAACCTCCACGGCAAACTCGACCTGTTGATGACTGAGCAAATGAAGACACTTTTTGAGATACAAAAAACACAGATGAACCTGATGGAAGATATCCGGAAACTGGTGGATACCGGCAAAAGGCAAGTAAAGAAATAAAGCATCAACAGGAGCTGAAACATCAACCTGGCTTAAAATAATCTTTAATCATAAAAAACTATGACATGAAAACGATCCTGCTCGCGACGGATTTTTCAGTTACCGCTACAAACGCCGCCAATTATGCTGCCGACATGGCACAGGCCATCAAGGCAAAACTTGTTCTGTTGCACGTTTACCAGTTTCCGATGGTTGCTACGGATATCCCGGTAGTGACAGATGTGGAAGCAGAAATGCTGCAAGCGGAAACAGGGCTGCTCCACCTGAAAAACGACCTGGTAAAACGAACGGCCGGTTCGGTGGAAATAGATACCCTTACGATCCAGGGGCCTTTTTTTACCACGCTTAAAGAGCAATGCGAAAAATTACATCCCTATTCAGTAGTGATGGGCAGCCAGGGCACTACAGCCGCCGAACGGTTGTTGCTGGGCGGCCACACGGTATATGCCATGAAACATCTTCACTGGCCCCTGATCACCGTGCCGAAGCAGGCAAGCTTCAACGGCATCAAAAAGATCGGGCTCGCCTGCGACCTTCATAATGTGCCCGATACGATACCCGCTGATGAACTGTTGATCCTGCTGAAAGATTTCAACGCCGAACTGCATGTAGTGAATACAGGCGACAAACATGATTTTGACCCGCAGGTAGTTTTTGAATCGGGTGAACTGCAAAATATGCTCGGTGACATAACTCCGCATTTTCATTTCCTGGCGGGCAACGATACAGACCGGGAGATCATGGAATTTGCCGATCAGAAAAATATCGACCTGCTGGTAGTACTGCCCCGCCGGCACGGGATCCTTCATAACATCCTGCACCGCAGCCATACAAAAATATTCGTGCTGCATAGCTACGTTCCGGTAATGGCGATGCACCCGTCAACTACTTAACTACATTTTATGGAAAAGCTGATCAGAAAATTTTCCGATATCCATATTTCCGACGTGGACATCGTAGGCGGCAAGAATGCTTCACTGGGAGAAATGTTCTCTTCCCTCGCTTCCAAAGGGATAGCCGTTCCCGACGGGTTTGCCACCACCGCCGCTGCATTCGACCTGTTCCTGTCGCACAACGGCTTAGCCAACTCCATACGCGAATACCTCCGGCATCTTGACCGCGATGATTTCTCCAACCTCAACGACACCGGCTCGCGGATAAGGGAACTTCTATCGGACACTATACTGCCTGAGCGGCTGATGTTATCCGTAAAA
The DNA here is from genome assembly GCF_024343615.1 of Ferruginibacter sp. HRS2-29. GTDB lineage: Bacteria > Bacteroidota > Bacteroidia > Chitinophagales > Chitinophagaceae > Ferruginibacter. Next base: position 90,850 of record NZ_RJUB01000158.1, read on the forward strand.
GCTGCCTATCGCGAACTTTGCGGTAACGATGATAGCGCAGTGGCGGTAAGAAGCAGCGCTACAGCTGAAGACCTGCCATCGGCAAGTTTTGCAGGTCAACACGATTCCTTTCTAAACATTACCGGAGAAACTGCGCTGCTGGAAGCCATCAAAAAATGTTATGTTTCCCTGTATACTAACCGGGCCATCAAATACAGGGAAGAGAACGGTTTCGACCACCTGGATGTAAGGCTGTCGGTGGGGGTGCAAAAAATGGTGCGTTCAGACAAAGCATCTTCCGGGGTGATCTTTACCCTGGAGCCGGAATCAGGATTTAAAGACATCATCCATATAAGCGGCGTATGGGGCCTGGGCGAAAATATGGTACAGGGAACCGTAACACCGGATACCTGGATGGTATTCAAGCCGATGCTTGCCGCGGGAAAAAATGCCGTGATCCAGAAAAAACGCGGGGCGATGGAAACCCGCATGGTCTACGACGATATCCACCCCAACAAAATCGTGAGCAGCGAATTGCCGCAGGCCAACCGCGACAGCTTTACACTTTCGGAAGCGGAGGTGCTGCAACTGGCAAAATGGGCGCTTGACATCGAAGCGCATTATCACCTGCCCATGGATATCGAGTGGGCAAAAGATGGCATCAGCCAGCAGCTTTACATCATACAGGCACGGCCCGAAACGGTACATCACGGGCAAAATCCTTTATTGGTGCGCCAGTATCACCTGTCTGGCAAAGGAACTGTACTGGCTTCAGGTGAAGCCATTGGAAGAAGTGTGCGTACCGGCATTGCACGGCTGGTAGAGTCGCCGGCCATGGCAGGCAAACTTGCCCCGGGGGATATCATCGTAACAGACATTACCAGTCCCGATTGGGATCCGCTGCTGAAAAGATCGGGCGGCATAATCACCAATAAAGGCGGGCGTACCAGCCATGCAGCCATCGTAGCCCGCGAAGCCGGGGTGCCCGCGATCGTAGGCTGCGGAAATGCTACCACCGGGATAACAGACGGCGATACGATCACCATCGCCTGCTGCGAAGGAAAAACAGGGCATGTATATGCAGGAAAGATCGATTATAAAGAAACCGTTACCGACCTTAAAGGGCTTACCCGGCCTTCATCCCCGAAAGTAATGATGATCGGCAGCGATCCTGAAAAAGCTTTCGAATTATCGTTTTTCCCCAACGATGGTATCGGCCTACTGAGGCTGGAATTCATCATCATGCATAGCATCGGCATACACCCGATGGCGCTGGCGGATTTTGACAACCTGAAGGATGCAATGGTGAAAGATTCCATCAACATGATGACCAACGGTGAAGCCGATAAGCAAGTTTATTTCATCAACCGGCTGGCGGAAGGGATCGCTGCTTTTGGCGCCGCATTTTATCCTAAAGAAGTGATCGTGCGCATGAGCGATTTCAAGACGAATGAGTATGCCGGCCTGCTGGGAGGAAAAGACTTTGAGCCGGTGGAAGAAAATCCTATGATCGGTTTCAGGGGCGCTTCGAGGTACTACCATCCCCTGTATCAAAAAGGGTTTGAAATGGAATGCAGGGCGGTAGCGAAAGTGCGGCACGAGATGGGCCTGGAGAATATCAAAGTGATGATACCTTTCTGCCGTACAACCGGTGAAGCGAAAAAAGTAATTGAAGTAATGGGCGAAAATGGCCTGGTTCAGGGCATGCATGGCCTGGATATCTACATGATGGCGGAAATACCGGCCAATGTGATATTGGCGAAGGAGTTCGCTGAGTTATTCGACGGATTTTCGATCGGGTCCAATGACCTTACACAATTGACGCTGGGCATAGACCGCGACTCTGCCTTATTGAAAGAACTGTTCAGTGAAGAGAACGAAGCAGTAAAAATTTCGATCCGCCAGCTGATCCGGGCAGCACACGCCGCCGGCAAAAAGATCGGCCTTTGCGGCCAGGCAGCCAGCGATATCCCTTCTTTTGCCGCCTTTCTGAAGGAAGAAGGCATCGATTCCATTTCATTCAACCCGGATGCACTACTGCAAGGGATCAGCCTTTTAAATGCAGCATCCGCAGAAAGCGCATCGGTATCTCACGAAAAAATAAATTCACCGGAAATACCCCATCATTCCTGACCCATTAAATCTATACAAATGTCCGCCATTGTAACGCTCACCCTCAGTCCATGCATCGATAAAAGTTTTAGTGTACCCGAATTAATACCGGAGAAAAAATTATCCTGCTCCTACCCGCTCATAGAACCGGGCGGAGGCGGTGTAAATGTTGCCCGTGCGCTTCACCGGCTTGGCAGCAGGGTTACAGCCATATTTCCTTCCGGCGGGTATACCGGGCCTTATTTCGAGCACCTGCTCGATATGGAACGGGTGTCATATATCAGCATCAATGCCGCCCATGAAACCAGGGAAAATGTGATCGTACTGGAAGAAAATACCGGCCTTCAGTACCGTTTCGGTATGCCGCCGTCATTCCTGTCAAACAGCGAATGGTCGCATTGCCTGCGTGCGCTGGATGGAGTGGAAGATGCGGGTTTCCTGGTAGTAAGCGGAAGCCTGCCAGCGGGTGTACCGGCTGACATATACGGCCGTTTGTCGGAGATCGCTGCTAAAAAAAATATGCGGTTGATACTCGATTGCCCCGGCGCCGAATTGCAACGGGCTGCCGGCAAAGGAGTATACCTGATGAAACCGAGCCTGCACGAACTGGCGGTATTATGCGGCGCCGGTTCGGTGTTGCCCGAAGATGTTCCCGCACTGGCGAAAATACTGATCGCCAAAGGCACCTGCGATATACTGCTGGTATCCACAGGGGAAGCGGGGGCCGTACTCGCTACAAAAGACAAGTGCCTGCTGATAACAGCGCCACCGGTGAAAAAAAAGAGTACCGTGGGGGCCGGCGATTGCCTGGTTGCCGGGGTGTTGCATTATCTGTCGAAACATAAATCTTTGGAAGAAGCTGCCGCCTACGGTGTAGCCTGCGGCACTGCTGCCACCTTGCAACCCGGTACAGCTTTGTTTTGTAAAGAAGAAGTGGAAAAACTGTACCCGCGGGTGATAGTACAGGAAAAACATTCGTAATATAAAGAGGGCCGGATAGACATCCGGCCCGTGTATTCGTACCCTATGAAAAACCACTGACCAAAACTACCAGCTGAACACAACTACACCAATGAGCCGGGTCAGGCCGGCGGATGATGCCAGGCACTCCGCCAACTACATAACTTTTATGCAATGAATACCGATACAACCACACCAACAAACAGGAAGATATTGCCAGCGGGCAACGGGGAATACACAGGCTTATCCGCTTCCGAAGTAACAGCATTGCTGGCAACTGCAGGACATAACGTTCTGCCGGTAAACCGGTACCGCCATCTCTTCAGGCTTGCGAAAGAGCTCTTTACCGAGCCCATGCTACTGCTGCTTGCACTGGCCTGCCTCTTATACTTTTTGCTGGGAGAAAACAACGAAGCATGGATGATGCTGGGTGGCATGGCTATCATGACGGGCATATCGCTATACCAGCAGATCAAAAGCAACAGCGCTACCGAAGCCCTGAACAAACTGACTGCTACTGAAGTAAAAGTGATCCGCGACGGTCTGCAGGCCGGCATTCCTTCTGCCAACCTGGTACCGGGAGATATCTTATTGCTGGAAGAAGGCATGAATGTTCCCGCGGATGCTGTGATACTGGAGCAGCATGATCTTACCGTAGATGAATCAGTCATCACCGGCGAATCGGTGGCCGTTGAAAAAAAGGAAGGAACGGGAACTGTATTAATGGGAACGCTCATCAACAGTGGCAGTTGCATCACCCGCGTAACCTTTACCGGAGCCGCTACCACCCTGGGAAAGATCGGCAAAAGCATCGATGAGTATGCCGGTACAAAAAGCCTGCTGCAAATACAGATAGCGAGGTTTGTAAAGCGGTTGGCGCTGGCAGGCCTGGCTGGCTTCTGCTGCATATTCCTGCTCAATTATCTTCATTATCACCAGGCCATACCGGCTTTGTTGTTCGCCTTAACCCTTGCCATGTCTGTGATACCGGAAGAAATACCTGTAGCCTTTTCCTCTTTCATGGCATTGGGCGCCTACAAGATGAGCACCATGGGCATCATCTGCCGGCAACCACTGGTGATTGAAAACCTGGGAGCGGTAAATATATTCTGCCTGGATAAGACGGGTACCATCACCGAAAACCGCATGGAAGTAAAAATGCTGGCCGTGCCGGCGCAGGATGACGTGAGTTTATTGGAAGACCTGACTGTGCCGGCAAAGCAAAAGATATTGTGGTATGCCAGGCTGGCCTGCGAAGAAAAACCTTTTGATGCGATGGAAAAGGCGATCTGTAAAGCCTACGACGGGCTTTCCGGAACACAGGATAATTTGCCCGCCAAGATCTTCGAATACCCGCTCGAAGGCACCCCGCCCATGATGACCCATATTTATGAAGGAAACGGGATGAGCACTGTTGCCGGGAAAGGTGCGCCTGAGCGTATCATGGATGTATGTAAAATTGAAGGGGTGCGCCGCAGCAGGATAATGGAACATGTGGTTAAAATGGCTGCGGAAGGCTACCGGGTACTGGCTGTGGCGGGCACTTCTTTCCGCGGCAACGGCTTCCCGGAAGCCCAGGATGATTTTGACTGGAACTTCGAAGGGCTATTGGGATTGTACGATCCGCCAAAGCCGGAAATGCCGCAGGTGATCGCTGATCTGTACAAAGCCGGGATAACCATAAAGATACTCACCGGCGATCATCCTGCCACTGCCATGAATATTGCCGCCCGCATCGGCATAAAGAATTGCGGCGAATACATCACCGGCGAAACCATCATGAAAGCGGAAGGGAATGAACTGGCACAACTGGCAGCGAGGTACAGCATATTTGCCCGAATGTTCCCCGAAGCAAAACTGAAAGTGATCCGCCATCTGAAAGCGGAGGGCAACGTAGTAGCCATGACCGGCGATGGTGTAAATGACGGGCCTGCCCTCAAAGCTTCCAGCATTGGCATCGCCATGGGAAAGAAAGGCACCGCCATAGCACGCGATGCAGCCGACCTGGTATTAACGAGGGACGAGCCGCAGGTAATACTGGATGCCATCGGCGAAGGACGAAAGATCTTCGTGAACCTCAAGAAGGCTATGCGCTATATCATTTCCATCCACATCCCTATCCTGTTACTGGCAGTGATACCGGTGTTGCTGAGCTGGAAATTCCCCAACATCTTCACCCCTATCCATATCGTTTTCCTGGAACTGATAATGGGGCCTACGTGCTCGGTATTTTTTGAAAAAGAGCCCGCGGAGTCGGACAATTTAACACAGGCGCCACGAAAGATCACCGCTTCCATGTTTTCCCGCCCGGAGATCACGATCAGTATCGTTCAAGGCCTCGCTATCGCGATAAGTTGCCTGGGTCTGTATTGGTACCACATGCACAACGGAAGAACCATTGAATTTACACGGACCACCGTGCTCGTAACACTCATACTCAGCAATCTCCTGCTTACGTTCGTTAACCGTTCCTTTGTAGAAAACATTTCGGCCACCATACGTTACAGGAACCCGCTGGCCAAAGTGGTGGTACTGCTCTCCGGCATTTTCCTGCTGCTGTTACTGCTAAACAATACAGCCAGGGAGGTCTTCACGCTGTCGCGGCTTACCGGAATGCAATTCCTTGTTTGCCTGCTGGCGGCTACTACAGGAACAGGATGGTTTGAGCTTTATAAAAAAATAGCCCGGCAGCGTATGCGGGCTAAGGGTTGATAATAAAGTGCCTGGCAGAATTCAGTTTTTTTGAGATCTCCTGCAGGTGCTGATCCCAAAGATCCGGTATAAAGGGCAAAAGCCTATCCACGCGGTAAGCAGCGGGATGAACCCGAGCAGGCCCCACCAGGAATGATAGTAATAGCCGATCAGGAAGGCCAGCAGGCCAAGCGTAGTGCGAATGAATATATCCGCCGATCCGACATTTTTTTTCATATGTGTTGTTTTAAAATTTGATCAATCCCTTACAACCTGATTTTCGGACAGCACCCCTTTCTTCACCATGTTTTTTATCAGCAGCCGTCCATACTCATGCCCCATCGATTCGATGCTGGAGGGAGAGAAAGAAACAGTCTGTGCAGAATACATGAGTTTGCCGGAGGGCAGTTCATAAAAATTGGTTTCCCATAAATATTTCATGTTGGTAACATAGTATCCTTCTTCATGGATCATCCTGTACTGCCCGTGAACATAGCCGCTAAGGCTGCCGTAGTAATTTACATCGGGCTGCACATATGTTTTTTCGCGCCGGCTCCTGAGCAGTACTATGGTTACCAAAGCATCTGCATTGGATGCAGTTATTTTTGGTAATATTTGCTTTTCAGTCAGCTGCTCAAAAGCTTTGGGGCCGTAAGTCTCCAGTGCGGTTACGGCGGAGTATCCTGTTTTTACCAGGTCGCCCGCAAGATGGTTTTCCATTTTCTCCTGTATGCTCCTGTCGGCTTTGTTCACCACTGCCAGTACCATGATCTTTTGATATTTCGGGGCATGTTCCGGCGGTGCCGTCCACACGCTGGTGATCTTCGAAGAAGAACAGCCCAGGCTGCCCAGGAGGAAGAGCGCCCCTGTTATGATTTTTATTTTCATGCTGTTTATTTTAATGACCTTTTAATCACCTGCCTTGCGGGTTTAATTTGAACCGCCACCATCCCCGTACCTTTCGGTGAGGAACTGGTTAAACTCGAATTTCAGCTGACTGAACAATTGCTCTACACGGCGTACATCTTTTCGTACAGTCCGTAATTGTTGATAGACCGTATATTCCAGCGGGCCATCTACAAAAAGTTCCTGCACCAGCAGCTTTCCCAGCCGGGTATTATCGATGCGCAGTTGTTCGAGCATGGCATCCTGGGTGAGCAGGCGCTGGTGAAAAGTTTCCATTTCCGTTACCAGTTGTTTATCATCCGATAACCCGACCACTTCGGCGAGGTGTAGCTTCAAGAGATTATTTTCTTCTGCCATGAAACCTGTCAATCGCTGCCAGGTCTCTGCTTCGTGTTTTAATAGTATTAGTCTGAATGTGTGCATCTATCTTTTTTATGAGGCAGATATCCGGCAGGATAAAAATATCCGGCATAAGCTGCGCCCCCCGCAGTAGCAGGGGGCGCAGCAGGCGATTCTACTGAACGTTTATCTTCCTTGTAATATGTTTCTTTGATTCCAGCCGTGGGATGGTGATCTGCAATACCCCATCTTCATAGCGGGCATCTATCTTATCCCGGCTTACATCATCGGGCAGTGTAAAGCTCCTGCTGAATGAAGTATAACTGTATTCTTTACGGGTATACTTTTTCTCTTTTTCTTCTTTGGTTTCTTCTTTTTCGCTGCTGATGGTGAGCATGTTTCCATCAAGGTCGATCTTGAAATCATCCTTTTTCATCCCGGGCACCGCCAGCGATACACGGAACTCGTTGTCCAGTTCGGTGATATTCACGGCGGGCACATTGAATGGATGGCTGAGCAGGCCGCTATCGTCGAACCATTCATTCCATGGTTTAAAAAAATCATTGAAGACTGCCGGCAATCGGTTGCCGTTGGGGCGAACTAAAGCTTTTGTTTGCATGATCTTTGTTTTTGAAGTGATTGAATAGGATACAAATTTCTATCGTCTTCTTTGCCAAAGCCATGATGCCGGTCAAGCAGGCGGATGATCATCGGCATACTGACACTAACTACGGGGACGGTAATAAAAAGTGAGTGTATGAAAGACGAACCGGATGATCTGGTAAGCAAAAAAGCGCGCCACCTGGATGAAGACATTTTTATGCCGTTTCACTTCATCGGCGGTTTGCAACAGGCAATCACTGGTAATGAGGTTTTGTAATATCCCGTTGATCCGCTTGCAAAGAAACGGGTCGTACACATCCAGGTTAAGCTCTATGCTGGCATAGGCGCTTAGGTCGTTGATATTGTAAGAACCCAGCGTAAACCAGGTATCATCGCAGATAGCCAGCTTTGCATGTAATACCCCCGGCTGGTATTCCAGCACCTTGATATCGTGCCGCAGCAGCCAGTCGTACATCCATCGCTCCGCCATTTTTGCAATACGCACGTCCGATACCCCCGCGGTGATGAGTGTAACCTGCACTCCCCTTTTTGCCGCCGCACTGATATGCCTGCGGAGGAGCTTGCCCGGCAAAAAATAACTGCATACGATGGTGATGTGCGACGTTGCCTGCTGAAGCATCCGGACATAAGTAAGGGTGATCTCATTTTTTTTGCGTACCCAATCATTGCGCCTGATATGTACGGGGTCGGTTGCGGATACCGACTGGTGTGGCTCTATCCCTGGTGGCTTCTCAAATGATTTGCTGTTGATGCCCGACCGTACGCCACACCATGTTTTCCAGCAGATATCATCCAGTTGGGCAGCCACCTCCCCTTCTGTGTATAAGGCAAAATCCAGCCACGCCGGCTGGCCCGGGAGATCGTTGTACCGGTCGGCGATATTCAATCCTCCTACCAGGGCAGCCTTTTTATCAAACACCGCCACCTTCTGATGCAGCCTGCGCCCGAAATAAAAATAACTGCTGTGAATGACCGGCTCAAAAAAACGGAAATGAATTCCGGCAGCCCGCAACCCATCTATGAAATGCTGTGCCATCACCTGTGATGCATACCCGTCGGCCAGGAGATATACATTGACATGCCTTCGTGCCGCCTCCTTCAGCGCCGATGCTACTTCGGTCCCGGTACTGTCATCGTCGAAGATGTAGGTCTGAAGATGAATGCAATGTTGTGCAGCTGAAATAAGCCCGATCAGTTTTTCAAAATATTCATGCCCTCCACGCAGGATGGTAATGTTGCTGTCAGTTGCCAGCCTGGTGTGCCTGTACTCCTGCGTCGATAAGATTTTTTCCGGGGCCATGATGGATACTTGTATACTGCAAATAAAAAAAAAGAGGAAGGCTAACCGCTGAGGATCTTCAGCCGGAAAACTGATGCTGGTCATTCAAAAAAAAGAAGGGATGTATTACGTTAGCTTAAAATTTATACCATGACACCCAAAAAAGCCCCGCATTATTTTTTTGAAACAAACCAGGCATGGATCGGCGCAGATAAAGGAAAGGTCAGCATTCAGCATGTTGATGCAGAACTGATCGTTGCGCCCCCGGTGCAGTTTGGCGGAGAAGCGGGGCATTGGTCGCCCGAGCACCTGCTGCTCAGCGCTGTCAGCAGTTGTTATATGGCTACTTTTTTTGCTTTTGCGGAAAAGAAAAAAATAAGTATCACCGGTTTTGACTGCCAGGTGATCGGGCAGGTAGAGCTGGTAGCAGGAAAGTTCAGGTTCACACACATCAATGTGTACCCCGTTATAGTTGTTGCGGAGGATGCTTTACGTTCAGCAGCCATGATGACAGCGGCACAGGCAGAACGCCATTGCCTGGTGGCGAATTCACTGGATACGGATATCATCTATCATACTGCCGTGAAAACGGCTGCTATTTCCTTACAAAAAAAAACACGGTTATCTTAGTGCAGAAGATGAATAACTGATAGTGGTTATGCGCCCTCCTTGCTGTCAACCGGCGTTTTTACAGGATGCTGAAACCGGCCGGTCACTTCATCGATCTCTATCCTGAACATCACTTTCTTCAGCCGGTTGCCCTGCCTGATCAGTTCGATCATTCGATCTTCAATGGCTTCTGCAGGTTCGTTTGGCTGCTTCGGAAACAGCCGGTTGTACAAAGTATACCTTGCTGCCTCGGCCAGTTTCCCGGAGAGTTCTTCAAAGGCGCCCAGCACCAGTACACTTTGCCAGAACCCTGAATTGACAATGGCATCAACCTGGAAACAGATCCGTTTGTGCCTGCGCAATATGGACAGTTTCATCCCTTCATCAGACTGACAATAAATACTGGTACCATCAAAAATATAGTTTACCGGGAAGATATAAGGTTGCCGGCGGTGTACACACCCGATCCTCCCGATAGTATGGCTTTGCAATAAAAGCCTTATTGCCGCGGCATCCATTTCTCCCTGCATGATATAAGTTTTTCAATCAGGTTAAGATAATTCACTGTCCAGGATCACTTTCAGGGTCTTATGGTCTGCGGCATGCGCAAACGTATCATAGGCATCCAGTATGGCATTGAGTGCAAACCGGTGTGTGATGAGTTTTTTTGGATCGATCAGGCTGGAGGCGACAGTCTTCAACAACATCGGTGTGGTAACCGTATCCACCAGCCTTGTGGTGATGGTGATGTTTTTGGCCCAGAGTGATTGCAGGTGAAGGGTTACACTTTTGCCATGCACGCCTATGTTGGCGATATGCCCGCCGGGAGCAATGATCTCTTCACACAATTCGAAAGTGGCCGGTATACCTACCGCTTCAATGGCTACATCTACGCCAACATTATTGGTAAGTTTCATGATCGCTTCCACAGCGTTTTCTTCTGCGTTGTTGATCACATCCGTAGCGCCGAATGTTTTGGCCACCGCAAGCCGGTTGCTGTCGGGATCCACGAGAATGATCATAGCCGGGGTATATAATTTAGCAGTAAGCAGCGTAGCAAGGCCGATAGGCCCCGCGCCGATGATGGCCACCGTATCGCCGGGTTTTACCTGGCCGTTGAGCACGCCACATTCAAACCCTGTAGGCAGTATATCACTCAGCATTACTATAGCATCTTCATCCACGCCATCGGGCACCGGGTACAGGCTGGTATCAGCATAAGGGATACGCACATATTCCGCCTGCGTACCATCTATGAGGTGGCCGAGTATCCATCCACCTTTTTCGCAATGCGAGTACATACCTTTTTTACAATAAGTGCATTTTCCGCAGGAGGTGATGCAGGAGATCAGTACTTTATCGCCTTTTTTAAAATTAGCTACTGCTGTGCCTGCTTCTTCTATCACGCCCATCCCCTCATGCCCCAGGATACGGCCATCCGTTACTTCCGGCACATCGCCTTTGAGGATATGCAGATCGGTGCCACAGATAGTGGTCTTCAATATTTTGACGATCACATCCGTAGCTTCCACAATAACAGGATATGGTTTTTCTTCCCAGGATTTCTGGCCGGGGCCATGATATACCAACGCTTTCATGATATTTTTTTTTAGATAACTGCTCTTCTTTCTGAGCCTTGATTGACTGGCCGAAAATAACTCTTGCCAGATAGCCCTGGCATGACGCAACAAACCCTTTCGGATGATCTTAATCATACCATACAGTAATAGCTCTCACGTTCTTCATTACGTGCTCCCGCTACTTTTGAACAAACTATTTTTATGGACAGGATTCTGATCGCCACCGATTTTGACCCGGTATCACACCATGCAGCGGTTTTTGGAACAGCCCTGGCAAATGCCTGTGGCGCCAAAGTCATTTTGTGCAACGCATTCAACCCGCCATTACCTGTAGCATCGGCGGATGATCAGCAGGAACATTATGAACAGATGCTCCGGGCCGATGCGCTACTGCTGAAGGAAGCCGCGGAAATAGATCCTGAAAAAAAATGCGTCGAAATACTCTGTGATGAAGGCGATGTGCCGGAAGCCATTATGGAAATGGCGAACCAGGAGCACGCAGATCTCATCATTACGGGCCTGCGGCCTCATATTACCACTCCCTTATCACCGCACAAAAGTACCGCCGCGGCATTGGCTGAAGCTACCCGCAAACCGTTGTTGATGGTGCCGGAAGGCGCTGTATTAGGGTCCGGCCGTACCGGCCTGTTCATTCACACTTCCTTTAGCGGGGGAATTAAAAATATCGTTGAGCGGCTTTCTGATGCGGCATCATGGTTTGATGGCTCCATTCCCGTTTATAAGGAGGGCGAAGACCTGGCCGCACCGGCAGACAAACCCGCTCTATTGTTGCACCTGATTAAAAAATACCGCCCCGATTGCGTACTCATGATCGACCCCGGGCAGTTGTGGCTGACTGCTTTTTGTGAGTACGGCAGGCTTCCCTTGATGGTGCTTCCAAAAAACCATTTTTAGATCTTTTATTAAAAAACAGTTGTCTTTATGAAACTCATTTATTTATTCCCCCTGTTATTGCTGGCTGCAGGCTGCCGGAGCAATGATCAGAAAAAAACTGCCTATCCCGTAATAGTAAATACAGTTCCTGTAACCGACAGCCTGCCGCGAAAAACCACAGACGCCCCCTATTATTGGGAAGCTGATCTTACCCAACAGGAAGGGCTGGTAGTAAAACGTTCGGCCACTATCCCTGCCGACTCGCTCAACCCCGTGATGATGACGGCCAGGCTCAATGGCCTTTACCCGGAAGTGCCGTTTTTGCTGAAGAAGATCTCCAACGATACGGCCTATATCCGTGTAACGGACAGCAGGTACCTGAGCCGGCAGATGGGCTCCAGCGGGCCCGAAGCCTGGATGGCCGAAGTGGTGTACAACCTTACCGAAGTACCGGATATACGCTATGTGAACATTGATTTTAAAGTGCGGGACCATGGTGCCCCGGGTACTTATTCCCGTACAGATTTTACCATGCGCTGATCCCCTGTCTGCATGACCAGCATCACCGCCAATGCTAAGCAGACTCACCTGCGGCATTGAACCACCAGATTAATTTTGAGTAACAGAAATAAATAAACATGAAAAAAATATTGGTCGCCACCGACTTTTCCGACGCTTCAATCAATGCATTTTTATATGCCCTTAACCTCGCCAGGGCCACGGGCGCTGCTGTGCACCTGTACCACGTGTACCATGCAGTACAGCCCATCCCGGAAAGTTACCTGGTTCATACCACACCCGACTTATGGCCATCCATTAAAGAAAAACTGGACACGATGGTGAAAGGCGCCGAACTTACCAGCTCACTTAACATCAGTATTTCGGCCGACCATGGAAGGGCATCGGACCTGATCTTAAAGGAAGCAGCCGCGGTAAAAGCGGACCTGATCGTTTGCGGAACCAAACACACTACCCCCGACCTGAAAAAGATCTTTGGCAGTACGGCAACAGCCCTTTCCCATAAAACCAATATTCCCCTGCTGGTGGTGCCGTTGAAGGTATCGTACAACACCATCCGCCATATTGCGCTGGCCTGCGATACCGATCCGGATACCAGCCGCGAAACTGTGTGGCTGTTAAAAGATATCTGCCACCGGTTCTCGGCATCGTTGTCCGTGGTATTGGTATCTCCCGATCCCGTTACCGCGAAATATGAAACCCTTTTTCAATCGATGCCTGTCATGGATGCGCTGAAACCCTACCGGGCGGCCCTGGAGTTTTCCAAAGGCAGTAATATCACCCATTCGCTGTTGAAATTCAGTAACGAGAAACAGATCGATCTGCTGGTGGTCATTTCCCATAAACACAGCATCTTCGACCGGTTGATAGTGGAGAGTGTTACGCGGCAACTGGTCTTTCATACAGATCACCCGCTGCTGATACTTCCCCAGTTGAGGGATCCCATCGCTGCGGGGGAAAACGTTGATGAGGAGGAGGAAAAGGGGCAGGATTTTTTTTATACGGACTAGGTATTTTTTCCACCAGGACAGCCCGATAATGTTCCGCCAACGCTCGGTAAGCCGATGCTCATTCTTCAATATTCATTAAAAAAGCGATCATGAAAAAATTATACCTGCTCGTTATCCTGGGCTCACTCAACATGCTTTCGTTTGCTCAATCCTATGTAGGTTTTAAGGCAGGCTGCACCATTCCATCTATAGCCGGTACTACTGAAAATACCAATAACTATGTTTCAGGTCTGTCGTTCAATGGGGGGATAGCGTATAGCAGGCATCTTAAAAATGACTGGTACCTGCTGGCCGAACTGAACTATGCACCTCAATCGGGGCACCGCAACGGCCTGCAGCCCCTTACCGACCGCCAGTATGCAGACTTCAAGATGAATACGCTGCAACCATTGTATGCCAACTATCGCCACGAGCTTGAATTCACATTCCTGGAGATACCGGTAATGTTGCAGTTGAAACTGGGTAACAAACTGAAATATTCGTTTTGTATAGGCCCGCAAATCGGCCTGCTGCTACATGCAAAAAGCCGCAACTCGGGCACGAGTTTTCTTTATGTGAATGAAGGCGGTACGCTTGTTACGATCCCCGGTGGTACAGAAGTTGCGCCTGTATCGCTTACCAAAACAGTCAATACCACGGGCAACTATCATCGGTTCATTGCGGGTATGCAGGGTGGTTTGCAGCTGGAATACCCTCTTGCAGGAGGGATCATATTTATACAGTCGCGTACAGACATCGGGTTGACCAATATGAATAAAAAAAGTATCGATTCCGAAAACCTCTATACGGGGTCGCTCATCTTTTCCGCCGGGTGTTTTTTTACCCTGTAAAAAAGCTGCAGGCTTGGCGCTGGAAAATATTGACGGGCATCCGAACATCCTTTCCCGCATTTCATATTAAAAGATCATCCTGCCTGTGAATGTAACATAAGTGACCAAGCGCCCCCTTTGCAGCAGCCATCTTTGCATAAATAAAAAACGATGCAATTACTGGTCTTGTTCCTCGCTGCTTTGGTGGGCGTATCGCTGGGTGTTATTGGCGGTGGCGGCTCCATCTTAACTGTTCCCATACTGGTATACATCGTAGGTATCAACCCATTACTGGCCACTTCGTATTCATTGTTCATCGTTGGCGCCACTTCGCTGGTGGGCGCTTTCAACAGCTGGCGGCAGGGGCACATAAAAATAAAAACGGCAATTCTTTTTGGTACTGCATCCATCAGCACCGTATTCGCTACCAGGAAACTGCTGGTACCTTTGATACCGCATCATATTGCCCGGATAGGAAAATTTGAAGTCACCGCTAGTCTCGTCACCATGGTATTGTTCGCCATACTGATGCTGGCAGCTGCTATTGCCATGATCAAAAACGGCAGCAACAAAAATGCGCAATCGCCACCAACTGACCCCGTTCAAAAAATCAGGTTCTCGCGGTTATTATTTTATGGTGTTGCCATTGGCCTGGCTACAGGCTTTTTAGGTGCCGGCGGCGGATTTTTACTGATCCCAACCCTGGTGTTGCTGATGGGGCTTACCATGCAGGAAGCCATCGGCACTTCGCTGCTCATCATTGCACTTAACTCCCTGATCGGCTTCACCGGCGACATTGGCCATTTTGCCATTGACTGGGTATTCCTCCTCAAAATTACAGCGGTAGCCATAGCTGGCATTTTTGCGGGTGGGTATATCGGCAGGCGAACGGACACCGCAAAACTAAAAAAGTTATTCGGCTGGTTTGTGCTGCTGATGGGCATTTACATCCTCATTCACGAGATATATGCAGGATGATAAAGATCATTGTCCGAATGTGACCAATGTTACTTAAACACTTTTCATTTACCTCCATCTTTGTTTTATAAAAAAAATTATCATGAAAATTGAACAGATCTATACAGGTTGCCTGGCACAAGGGGCCTACTACATCAGCAGCAACGGCGAAGCAGCAATTGTGGACCCGCTTCGCGAAACAGCTCCTTACCTTGCCCGCCTGCAGAAAGACGGCGTACAACTGAAGTACATTTTTGAAACCCATTTCCATGCAGATTTTGTAAGCGGGCATGTGGACCTTGCCAAAGCCACCGGTGCAACAATTGTGTATGGCCCGGGTGCCGAGGCTGCATTTGATATTATATCGGCGGCTGATGGGGCCGAATTTAAAGTAGGCGACATTACCATCAAAGTATTGCACACACCCGGCCATACCCTGGAAAGTACCACTTACCTGCTGAGGGATGAAACCGGTAAGGATCATTGCATCTTCAGTGGCGACACCTTGTTTCTCGGTGATGTTGGCCGCCCCGACCTGGCCCAGAAAGCTGCCCACATGACCCAGGAAGAACTCGCCGGCTTATTATACGACAGCCTTGTAAATAAAATAATCCCGCTTGCAGACGATGTGATCGTATATCCCGCTCATGGCGCCGGCAGCGCGTGTGGAAAGAATATGATGAATGAAACGGTGGACACACTCGGCAACCAGAAGAAGATAAATTATGCGTTGAACCAGCCCGACAAAGCATCGTTTGTGAAAGCAGTAACAGATGGCCTGCTGCCTCCGCCTGCCTATTTTGGGTACAATGTGGCCATGAATAAAAAAGGGAATCCACCGTTTGAAGCGATCCTTCAGCAAGGCACTACCGACCTCACGGCCGACCAGTTTGAAGCCGCTGCCGATATCACCGGGGCATTGATAATAGACACCCGCAGCAACACGGAATTTTACAAAGGATTTATCCCGCAATCCATCAACATCGGCCTCGACGGCGATTTTGCGCCCTGGGTAGGCACCTTGCTGGCAAATGTGGATATGCCCCTCCTGCTGCTAACCGACAAAGGAAGGGAAACCGAAGCCGTTACCCGCCTGAGCCGCGTGGGCTTCGACCGTATCACCGGCTATCTCGAAGGCGGGTTTGAAGCCTGGCTGGCTGCAGGTAAACAAGCGGATGTGGTCAACAGGATCTCTGCTGCACAAATGGCCGAAACTTTTGTACCCGGCAAAGACAAAGTGATCGATGTGCGCAAAGAATCCGAATATGCGGCGGCGCATGTGGAAGAAGCTTACAACAAACCACTGGCTTTCATCAACGACTGGATAAAAGACCTTGACCGCAATGAACATTTTTTCATGCATTGCGCAGGTGGCTACCGCAGCATGATCGCGGCTTCCATTTTGCAGGCACGCGGCTACCGCAACTTTACAGAAATAGCCGGTGGCTTCAGCGCCATCAGCGAAACCAGCATCCCGAAAACAGATTTTATTTGCCAGAGCAAACTGATGAAATTTTAAATGCTTTTGCGTACATTAAACCTGCTTTTCGATATTAAATAAAATAAGACGTTTATGAATTTTGGTGAATGGATATCACGCCCCTGGCCCTGGTATGTAGCGGGGCCACTGATCGGGCTTACAGTACCGGCGCTGCTGGTACTGGGCAATAAATCTTTCGGGATCAGCTCTTCGTTCCGGCATATCTGTGCTGCCTGTTTCCCGGGCAATGTGCCCTTCTTTCAATACGACTGGAAGAAAGAAGCCTGGAACCTTTTTTTTGTAGCAGGTATTTTACTGGGGGCTGTGCTGGCAACGCAATTACTCGCTAACCCGCAGCCGCTGCAGATCAGCCCGCAACTAAGCGCCGAACTCGCCGGTTATGGCATTACAGAGCACAATGGGCTCTTACCCTCACAGCTGTTTAACTGGCCGGCATTGCTCACCCTGCGTGGCCTCATCACCATGGTGCTGGGCGGCTTCCTCGTAGGCTTTGGCACCCGCTATGCCGGTGGCTGCACCAGCGGACATGCCATCATGGGACTGTCCACGCTGCAATGGCCATCGCTGATTGCTACCTGCTGTTTTATGATCGGTGGATTTGTAATGGCCAACCTCATCCTTCCATTTATTCTTTCCCTTTAAATTTTTTGTATGCAAGAAACCATCACGAATACCGACTTTGAAGTGCGATCGCTCGACAGCATTTGTGTAAATGACAGCAGGCTTACGCACCGGTGGTACCACAATATCAAATACCTGATCGTTGGCATCCTCTTCGGGATCATTTTTGTAAAAGCGGAGATCATCAGCTGGTTCCGTATCCAGGAAATGTTCCGCCTGCAATCGTTTCACATGTATGGTGTTATTGGCAGCGCCGTACTGGTGGGCATGTTATCGGTATGGCTGATCAAAAAATTCAACATCAAAACCATTTACGGCGAAACGATCGTTTTCCCGGTAAAAGCATTCAATAAAGGACAGATCTACGGCGGGCTGCTGTTCGGGTTCGGCTGGGCCATCACCGGCGCCTGCCCGGGGCCGCTCTTTGCGCAGATAGGCACCGGCGCCACCGTGGTGATCGTTACGCTGCTGAGCGCTATTGCGGGAACGTGGGTGTATGGGTATGTGCGGGAAAAGCTGCCGCATTAGCAGCCGGCGATAATTTTTTATATCTAAAATATAAAATCCCTGTAATTACGATGATTGATTTTTTTTAAGATTCTACACCCGTATTTCCCTCCGCACAAAGTATCATTGTTTGTCCCCACAGTACTGTGGGGAGCGCAAACGTTCGGCCCCACGGCCGTGGAGTGAATAAGAAATTCGACTTTCACGAAGCCAGCGAAACTAAAGCCGGCATATATTTTTTGCGGCTTTCAGTGCCGACCAGGCAAAGAAGAACAGAACCTTCTGAAGAACTATCAATTTATCCATCGTACTTTTAGTTCAAAAAACAAAACCTCCCCATGCCATCCCACCCCACCCTCGAATCCATTTTCGAACCCGCCCTGGTAAAAGAGATCTACCAGTTCGGCGACCTGATGCATTTCGCCGAAAGCGATGTGATCATGGATTATGGTAAATACATCCGCATGATGCCGCTCATTACCAAAGGCTCCATCAAAGTGATGCGGAAAGATGATGCCGGCAACGAAATACTGCTCTACTACCTCTCCGCCAGTGAAAGCTGCTCCATGGCCTACAGTTGCTGCATGGAAGCCAAAAAGAGCGTGGTGAAAGCCATTGCCGAAGACGACGTGGAACTCATCGCCATCCCGCAGGTAAAGCTCGACGAATGGCTCTGCAAATACAGCAGCTGGAAAAACTACATCATGCGGGGCTTCAACGACCGCCTGCTCGAAATGATCAAATCTGTAGAAAGCATCGCCTTCCACCAACTCGACGAGCGCCTCCTCCACTACCTCCAGGAAAAACAACGCCTCTCCGGATCGAGCCTCATAAAAACCTCCCACTATACCATCGCCGACGACCTGCATACCTCCCGGGTAGTGATATCCCGCCTGCTGAAGCAGTTGGAGAATGATGGGCGGGTGATATTGTATCGGAATGAAATTAAGCTGCTGAAATTGTAACGGATCTCATCACACCTCTCCGCTGCCTTGCCGCAGGCATATACCTCTAAAGGGGTATATTTTGGAAATAGTTGGGGGTGTGGAAGGAAAGGAGTAGCATTGTGAGGCCGTAACCTTATGTTCTTCACCTGGGATTGATTATTCTTTTAACTGTGGTATTTTAGTTAGTCTGTTATCAGAAAATTTCATATTCTGAAAGAATCTGATAAGTTGAAATTTTATCCAATTCTCAATTAACAATAAACGTTTTTCAAAACTTACAGTAATGAATTTAGCATTAAATAAAAAAATCCTAGAATCCGATATTTGGAAAAGACCAGAAAATGCTACTGATGGAAATTCTAACGGAAATTACTCCTACACAGAAACACCTTGCCCCAATTATTTTACTTTAGATTTAGAACAAGTTGTCGAATTGACTACAATCAGATTTCTTCTGTATGACCGAGATGTTAGAAGTTATAAGTACCGGTTATTAACTTCGACGGACTTGTACACTTGGATGGTTCATTCGGATGCAATGGGAAATAGCTGGCAAAATTTTGAGTTCAGCCAAAAAATACAAGCTCGTTATGTCAGACTTCACTGCTTATGGAATTCGAGTAATGGGTCATTTCATATCGGAGAAATTGAAGTATATAAAGATAACATAACGATCAGCCCAAAAGAAACTGTTTATGTAATTAATAATTTGACGACCACTTATGAAATTTCCGATGGTTTGTCTATTTCAAGAAAATTGCAACCATTGGTAAACACAATCAAACAAATCCCCAATAAATTCTCAGGACTTAATAAAGAGTACTTTTCTAGTATTAGTGCAGAATTGGAAAAAGGAATTTATGACATCGAAAAAATTGAAAAAGGAATGGAATCTATTCGTCGTCAAATAATTGAGCCAGTGAAACAAGAGTTAAATGTTTCGAATAATATTGGAAAATGGTCTATCTGGCTAGGTTTAATAGGTGGAATTGTAGGAATATTTTCCTTGTTAAATTCAATCTTTAAATGGATCGAATAAAGCCTTATAGAAAACAATAATGATTACTAACATTACATTATGCTATAAAATAGTCTTAAAATGAACGAAATACCAGACGACAAGGATACCAGATACCAATTTAATGCTTACTTAGGACAACATTTAAGTTTTGCAGGTTATTTTGGAAGCTATGAAAGAGCTTTCGAGGCTTTGATGGAAAAGGTTTATAAATCTGGGAATCACGTTGACCTACTTGCTTACCCTATTCTATTTATTGCAAGACATTGTATGGAGTTAGGTTTCAAGACAAACATCAGATATTTTCTTAAATACTCTGACAAAGATGATTTTAAGAAAGCAGGAACACATGACTTAGAAAAACTTTTTGGAGCCTTTAAATTGCATATTGCTGAAACCATTAAAAATCTCAATTCAAAATATGGAATCGAAGTTGAAAAAGAAGATATCAAAGAGTTCAATACATATTGCGAAGAGGTAAACAAATTAACTGGCATTTTTCATTTGCTTGACAAAAACTCTGATAGCTTTCGTTACCCGGTAGATAAAGAAAACAATAATTCCTTCGAAAAAAAAGATACTATAAACCTCCTTGACGTTAAAGATCTTTATCATAGGACATCAATTTTATTGACACATACCGCAGACGTGTTTGCAAAATATACTGATTATGCAGATGAGATTGAAAATATGTATGAACAAGAAATGAGAGATAATTATGGATATTAAACGATCAAAGCACCCCGGCCTAAATGGCAGTATTGATCAGAATACATATAACTCTAACTTAATTTAATATGGCTATAAAAAAATGGGATGCATTTATTTCTCATGCTAGTGAGGATAAAGATACTATTGTAAGAGAACTAACTAATGTTCTAGAAAATTTGGGAGTACAAGTTTGGTATGACGAAACACCTTGACTGTGGGTGATAGTTTAACACAACAAATTGATAACGGTTTAAACAAAGCGAATTTTGGAGTAGTAATAATCAGTAAATCCTTTCTAAATAAAAAATGGCCAGATTATGAATATAAGTCTTTATTGAGTAAGGAGGAAAATTTCAAAAAAAATAATTTTACCAATTTGGCATAACATAACGCTTTCTGAAGTAAAGAAATTTTCATTGTATTTAGCGGACAAGTATGCTTTAAATACCACTAAAGATTCTATACAGTCGATTGCATTCCAATTGCTGGCAGTTATACGTCCTGACATCTTTTCTAATTATCATCGGATGGCAGTTTATCATCGAATGGCTAAAGAAGATAAAACGAAAGAATACCGTTTCGAGGATATAAATATTGGTCCCAAGAAAAGAGATACTTTGCCCGGAAAGCTTATAAACCGAATTAAAAATATTCATTTTGGAATAGGTGTCAACTTCCCACTCTCAATGGAAGAGGATATTGATTGTTATTTACGTGACTCAGATCCCGAATCTGAAATTGAACTCTGGGAAAATATGAATGCTTCTTATTTTGAATTTATTGATTCCCAAGAAAATGTTGGTGAAAACTTAAAGTTCGAAGTAGCCAGCCAATTATTACATTTTTCTACATACCCAAAAACTAAAATCTCTTCTTTGACACAAGAACAATTTGAAGAATTGTTTAAGATATGGAAATCTAATAGCCACCTATATTGAAAATTGCTAAAAAAATATTTGCAAAAAAAAGGACTTAACAATTAATGAATTTACTCCTTGCAAACAATAGTTTTTTTTCCTTCAATCATCACCTATTAAATAAAGGGAGTAACGTTAATATTTTAACTCCCTGTAAAAAAATCCCACTTGCTAAGAACTAAATTTTATTCTTCACTCCATTTTTTTCTATCTTTGAATTGCGAAACGATTAATGTAAAAAATGAACAATTCAAATTTAGAAATCAAAGATAAAGCCTTGCGGAGAGCGGGTGTAAGTCCCGTATCTTCAAACTACGTTTGTCGTTTCGCAGCACCGCCAGGCCTCTTTTTAAAAAATCAAAGTTATGCGAAACGACAAACGAACAACCCTCCGCCGCCCCGATGTGCGCAGCCTGAAAATTCAACCCAAAACAAGGTTTAACAAGTACAGCCAGAAAGATGTTCCCGAGATCAAGCTTTGCGGGGAATGGTTGCAGCAGCTCGGCTTCGAACTGAACGCAAGGGTACTGGTTACTTCCATGCCCAACTTATTGATCATCCG
The DNA here is from genome assembly GCF_024343615.1 of Ferruginibacter sp. HRS2-29. Lineage (GTDB taxonomy): Bacteria > Bacteroidota > Bacteroidia > Chitinophagales > Chitinophagaceae > Ferruginibacter. The sequence goes on from NZ_RJUB01000158.1 coordinate 112,902, forward strand.
AACTACAGAGTAGTACACAGTAAAGAGCCGCTGACAATATGTTGGCGGCTTATTTTTTATCAGCCATCATGCCGCGGAACCGGCTGGCGGGGACGCCACGCCGGGGCGGTATGGTTTATTTTTGATACGCAGCCGTGTGGAAAACTTGAGCGACGGCGTATTTTTTACACAAAGCCGAAACTCCCGCGGAACCGGCTGGCAGGGACACCACGCCGGGGCGGTATGGTTTATTTTTGATACGCAGCCGTGTGGAAAACTTGAGCGACGGCGTATTTTTTACACAAAGCCGAAACTCCCGCGGAACCGGCTGGCGGGGACGCCACGCCGGGGTACAAGTTTTTTTTTTGCCATTGCCAGGCCTTTTCCGGCGCATCCCTCTTCCTTTAAAAATCCATTTTACTCTTTGTAAAATGAGATACACTCAAAAAGGCTATCAGTAAACTACCAGGTCTGGCTGTTTTTTCAAGTAGGGCAATAAAAACGATTGATTAAAATAGCACAGGCCGGTACGGTAATTTAATTTTTTACCAAGGGCAAAAGCAATAGCTGCATTGTACAGCTGCATTGATTTTAGAGTATCTGCCGTTTCATACTTTACTGCCAAACGCATCATGCTTAATGCTTCCCGGATAGTATCGGGCAGTATAGTGGCTAATTGCTTTTTTCTACACTATCTATATTAGGTTGCTGTGCAACGCACACAACGGTTGTGTGTAAAAAATATCCTGTTTTTACAGGATGGACAAGAGCTAAAAAAATGATGAGGTTTGTTTTACCATAAACAACTTACCATGAAAAAAAATTTTATCCCTTTCAGGCAGGCTACACATTTGCTGCAACATGTTAGCGCAGGTGCGTTACACAACAGAAATGTATCTCCTTCGGTTGCCCAACAGAATTAAAACACAACACTCTTTTCCTTTTATAAAACAATAAGTTCATCGTACAACAACATAAAACTACTGCAATGAAAATCTGCTTTGTATGTATCGCTGTATTTCTTTTCCTGAGTACAGCATTTGCCCAGCCGGGCAAAAAAGTAAAGCCAAAGGAAAAGCCGCCTACGCAAAAAGAAATGGAAGATTTACTGAAGCTGGCGCAGGATGCGATGAAGGATATTAGCCCGGAGGATAAAAAATTAATGGATAGTATGGGCATTAAGATACCAACATTTAGCAATATGCCAAATGTGAGTGATCAGCAATTAGCAGATGCCTATACGCAGGATGGTTCGGGTGTTGTGGTACCTGCAAAAAAAACTGCACTCATTGCTCAAATCCCTAAAACTATTTTTTCTACCGCACAACTGGAGGCGTATGTACAGTCTACAAATGCATCCATTGCCGATATGATTAAGCCGGAGGCAAAACAACTGGCAGAAAAGATTCTGTTGCAGTTTAAAAACGATCCTTACCCTGGTGCCATGGTGGCTGCATCTGCAAATGGTTTATGGCTTTTGGGCTATCAGGAGCCTGCCGTTTACCTTATGGGCAAAGCCATACAACTGTTGCCCAATGCCGATAATTACAGCAATTATGCTGCATACCTAACCATGATGGGTGCCGCCCACATGGCCATACCTATATTACAAAAACTAAACAATGTTCATAAAAAAAACAGCACCATTTACAACAATCTTGCACAGGCATGGCTGCAAATGGGCGATGGAGATAAAGCAGAAAAATATATTGACAGTGCCATTATGATCTATGCGTATCATCCGCAGGCAAATTTTACCAAATGCCTGCTGCAGGAAGCCAGAGGGGAAATGACGAATGCTGTGATTTCTTTAAAACGATCTATCAAACATAGTGCAACCAAAAAGAAACTGGACAAACTGCAGGCTATGGAGAAAGATAAAAAACAATTGAAATACTATGTACCCAGAGTGTACTACTCTACTGCTTTTAATTTAGCAAAATATGCGGCTTTGGTACCCAAATCGTATGCACATGTGGTAGATCCCGGTATTTATAATCAATGGGCAAATTTCAGAACCATAATGGCAAATGAAATAGCGGTGGTAACTGCCGACATTGCCAGGGCTACTGCAAAAGCCAATGAAGAAGCGCATTACCTCACGGTGAATACCGCTAAAGCAGGAGGGCTGCAATTTAGCCCATGGTACAGCAAGCAACTAAAACGTG
>NZ_RJUB01000159.1 GCF_024343615.1 Ferruginibacter sp. HRS2-29
GCTTGCCCGGAAAACAGACAGTCAGGTTTTCTACGGAAAGAATGGTCTTTTTCTCTGTTTCCCGAAATATATTTTCCTCCGAAGTTACTACCAGGCCGCCGTTGTTGGTATTATCCTTAACCATACTTTTATCGCCGCCGTTGTTGGTGTTATCACCAACAACATCCTGTGTAGCAGCATAGGCGGTACCATCAGCAATATTCATTTTTTCGCCATTGCCGGTGTTATCCTTAACCATACTTTTATCGCCGCCGTTGTTGGTGTTATCACCAACAACATCCTGTGTAGCAGCATAGGCGTTACTATCAGCAATATTCATTTTTTCGCCATTGCCGGTGTTATCCTTAACCATACTTTTATCGCCGCCGTTGTTGGTGTTATCACCAACAACATCCTGTGTAGCAGCATAGGCGTTACTATCAGCAATATTCATTTTTTCACCATTGCCGGTGTTATCACCACCCAGATTCTTATCAATATTATCCCTTTCGATAAAATCGCTGATGACCGGCAATCTTTTTCCCTTACTCCCTGCGCCGGGTCTGCAGGCCAGCAAAGCTTTGGTATACGGATGTTTGGGAGATTGTAATATTTCTTTGGCGTCGCCTTGTTCCACAATCTGCCCCCTGTACATCACGATCACTTCATCGGCCATGTCGGCCACCAGTGCCAGGTCGTGGGTGATGAGCAGCACGGCCATGTTGTTTTGCTCCTGCAGGCCTTTGATGAGTTGAAGTATATTTTTTTGCACCCTTACGTCGAGCGCTGTGGTTGGTTCGTCGGCTACCAGTATCGCTGGGTCGCAGCTCATCGCCATCGCGATCATCACACGTTGCTTTTGTCCGCCGCTCAGCTGATGCGGATACCGGTTGAATATTTCCGCGGGTTGGGGTAATGCCACCTGCACAAATAAAGCCAGCACCTGGTTTTTGGCGGAAGCCTTACTGATCTTCTTGTGTTTTATCAATGATTCCATTACCTGGTTTCCACAGGTATACACCGGGTTCAGGGAAGTCATGGGCTCCTGGAAGATCATGGCGATCTTATTGCCGCGGATATCGCGGATCTGTTTTTCGGAAAGTTTTGTAAGGTCCTGCGATTGTTTTCCATCCTCGCTGAAAAGTATCTCGCCTTTGAGCATGGTCTGTTTTGGCAATAACTGCAACAGCGATAATGCCGTCACCGATTTGCCCGAACCGCTTTCCCCTACAATGGCCGTCAGTTTGCCAGGGTTCATGCTGAAATTGCTGCTGTGCACAGCTTTGGCTGTTCCGTCTTTACCCGGAAATTCGATCTGCAGGTTGTTGATCTGTAAAAGCGGAAGCATAAGTGAATGGTCAATAGTGAATAGTGAAACCTTTGAACTTTTCACGAAACGGCGATAAAACCCCGGAGGTTTTCGAAACCTCCGGGGTTTGGGCGTATTAGAATTTCAAATGTCTTACGGTATGCCCGTCGTTGATCAGTTGTTTGAGTGAATCGATACCTATTTTAAGGTGCCTTTCCACAAACTGTGCGGTAACGCTTTTATCACTGGCTTCGGTTTTTACACCTTCGGGAACCATGGGTGAATCGCTTACGAGCAATAAGGCGCCGGTAGGGATCTTGTTGTAAAAACCAACGGTGAAGATGGTGGCCGTTTCCATATCGATCGCGTAAGCACGTACTTTTTTGAGGTATTCCTTGAACACTTCATCGTGTTCCCACACCCGCCTGTTGGTAGTATAACATACACCGGTCCAGTAATCGCATTCGTAATCGCGGATGGTGGTGGAGATCGCTTTTTGTAATGCGAAAGCCGGTAACGCCGGAACTTCTGCCGGCAGGTAGTCATTGCTGGTACCTTCGCCCCTGATGGCGGCAATAGGCAGGATAAGGTCACCAATACTATTGCGTTTTTTCAACCCTCCGCATTTGCCCAGAAATAAAACAGCCATTGGTTTAATTGCTGTCAGCAGATCCATAACGGTCGCCGCCCCAGGGCTGCCCATTCCAAAGTTGATGATGGTGATATCGCCGGCAGTGGAGCACTGCATCGGCCTGTCTTTACCGATGATCTCTACATTGTTCCACTCGGCAAACATGGTCACATAATTGGAAAAATTGGTCAGTAAAATGTACTTTCCAAACTCGCTCAGCTTCTTGCCGGTATATCTCGGCAGCCAGTTTTCTACTATCTCTTCTTTTGTTTTCATCTTTTGTTTTCATTTAAAATTACAAAAGAATTGATAATTGGTAATTAATAATTGATAATTAATGATGATTTCATGTCGGCAACAGCAGTCAAATACCCGCTGTCAGGGCATTGCGGCAGACGGGGAGTGCTGAACCCTAACCTCTGATCTATAAACTTTCTCCCCCTGATCCCTGATCTCTAAACTAAATTATATATATTCATCATACCAAAACTTGTCAATATGAAAAGAATACTCCCTTATTTAGTTTTATCCGTCATGGTTTTCGCGGCCTGTAAAAAAACAGCGAACGATTTGTCTGAACCTGCCCAGGAAGATAAACTGGCTTCACGTGAAGAGATCAATACTTTTATAAGATCCGAATTGGCGCGGGTGCAGAAATTTGAATGGAAAACGGCCTCCGATGTGCTTATATGGAGCGCTTTGCAGCAGAGCGACAACGTAATGTCGGTTGGTTATAAAGCTGCAGGGGCCAGCAATGTAGAGGGCAACCTGCACAATATAGATATCAATGCTGCTGACTGGAAAGCCGCGAAAGATAAAGTGCTGGCGCAAATTCTGGAATCGGAACGCAAGCTGGATAAGGATCTTCAGCTGGCCGATATCATCCAGTGGGATGAAACGGTTTTGCCTGTTACGGATGTGCTGGTGAAAAATATCGAAACAGTCAAAATGCTTCGTGCCAATAACCTGGTGCGTTATGCCGAACCAATGGGGTACGAGCCCAACACGGGCATCGATGTACAGGCGAGGAGCAGCAGCGGCTGTGGCAGCAATGTTGCCGAAGGCGGACTGGTAGCCAATGTTGATTATACTACAGTTACGCCCAATGCAAAGCAATCCTGGAACCATTCTTACCATAAGATCACGCAGGCCTGGGCTAAATCTACCGGTGCCGGCACAAAAATATTCATCATCGATACCGGCTGCGAATTCGACCAGGAAAATCTTGGTTCAGCGTTCAACCAGGGATCTTCTTCCGGCCGTTCGGTAGAAAAGATCGTTACCCTTCCACGTTCTACCTTTTTAGGAATTCCTACGGGCCCGGTGGAAACCCCGGATGATGGCTGCGGACATGGCACTTCCATGGCCGGCGCTGCCGCCGCTCCACGTGGTACCGATGGCGCTTCAGTTGGTGTGGCTTACAATTGCAACCTCGTAACCTGCCGTGCTGCCGAAGACGTATTGATCGATGGCAGCCGCGAAGTAAAAGGGGTGGCAGATGCTTATACCAATGCCGCCAACAGGGCAGATGTAAAGATCATCAGCATGAGCATGGGTAAGATCACCAGCAGTTCGCAGATATCCGACGCTATCAATTATGCATATGGCAAAGGAAAACTGATGTTCTGCGCCGCAGGAACTTCTTTCAGCTGGACAGCCGGCTGGTATGGCGTGATCTTCCCGGCCTATCTTTCCAATGTGAATGCGGTAACCGGCGTGCGTGATAACAATTTCAAAACATCCTGCACCGATTGCCACGACGGCAGCGAAACCGACTTTACCATCGTGATGGAAAAAGCTTCCAACGAACGCCATCCGCTTACATTGGCGATGACCGGCGATGCGCCGTCAACTGTAGGTGGCTCTTCGGTGAGTACAGCTACTATGGCGGGTATCGCGGCATTGGTATGGAGCAGGTTCCCCACTTACACAAGGGACCAGGTATTGAATAAACTGATACAGAATTCGGCAAACTATCCTACACGGAATGGAAGTTATGGATGGGGGAATGTGAATGCGGACGGAGCTACTAATTGATAATTTAATAGTGGATAATGGATAATGCCTTCGATTTGCAGGTTGTTCAATTTTTTGAATGACTTACAGACCGAAGGCATTATGCATTACCTCATTATCCATTAAATTGCGCCTGATGCTAAAAGTTGTTTATCCCGATACCAGACCTTCCATCAAAACCGATTCCGGCAAGGAACTCATCTTTTGCATTATCCGCAAAAAATGGCTGCAGATCACCCCGGAAGAATGGGTGCGGCAGAATTTTCTCCTGTATTTGATAGAAGTGCTGGGGTACAGCCGCTCGTTGATTGCGGTGGAGAAAAAGATCAGAGTAGGGGAGTTGGAAAAACGGTTTGATATTGTAGTGTACAATCAGCAGACCATGCCCTTCATCGTCATCGAATGTAAAGAAATGAATGTGGCCCTTTCAGCAGAAACGCTCAGCCAGGTGCTGCGGTACAATATCAAGCTCGATGCGGCCTGCCTGGTAGTTACCAACGGTAGTTTTAGCCATGCTTTTGTAAAAAAGGATGGCGTATTTTATGAAGTAAAGGAGCTGCCTGTGCCATAAGTGAATTTTTTTGCCCCGAATGCACGAATGAAATACAGGGATTATTGATTGGTATCTCATTCGTGCATTCGTGGCATCTTTCGTTTTCCTCCAAAAAAAATACCGCGGTGAAGCGGTATTCTATACAACAAAACAAAGCTAAATAGAAATAGGTGTGTTCCTTAGGTTAGCTCAGTTTCTTGCGTTTTGTAATAAAGTATGTAAAGTTGTTTTTTAATAAGACTCCCTCAAGTCTCAAAATGTTGCATTATACTAAACAAAAAAGCTGCCAGGAATGGCAGCTTTTCTCATTTAATTGTAAATATTATGGGAAAATACCTAATTCGCTGTAGCTGGTAGCTACTTTATTGATGGCATTTACATAAGCTGCAGTCCTCATATCGGGAATTGCAGGATTTGATTTCCATATTTCCATGATCTCCCTGGTAGCGGTGATCATGGTTTCTTCCAAGCCGCTGTGTACCAGGTCCTGCTCTTCAGGGCCATGCATGATGAATTTGCGTTCGCCATCACTTACCTGCTTGCCGGTCAGCTCTTCTATCTGGCTGAGGATATGCGTATTCAGGTTTTCGGTAAAACGTTTTTCCATGCGGCCATAACGTACGTGGCTGAGGTTTTTCAACCATTCGAAATAACTAACGGTAACACCACCGGCATTCAGGTACATATCAGGAACGCAAAGGATGCCTTTTTGTGCAAATATATCATCTGCTTCCGGTGTGCATGGGCCATTGGCCGCTTCACCTACGATCTTGGCTTTTATCCTTGGGGCATTTTCGCCATTGATCACGTTTTCCAAAGCAGCCGGGATGAGGATATCACATTCCAGTTCCAATGCATCGGTATTTTTAGCAAGGTTACCTGCGCCAGGGAAATTCAAAATAGATCCTGTTTTTTTCCTGTGCTGGAATACTTCTTCTTCGTTCAACCCTTCAGGGTTGTAGATAGCGCCTTCAAATTCTGCCAGGCCTACCACGATCGCACCGCTTTCGCGGAAAAATTTAGCGGAGTGGTAACCCACGTTGCCCAATCCCTGAACCACCACACGTTTGCCGGCGATACCCAGAGGAAGTCCTTGTTTTTCCATTACATCAGGCATGTTACAAACTTCGCGGATACCGAAGAAAACACCGAGGCCGGTAGCTTCTTTACGTCCGCGTACACCACCCTGGGTAACAGGTTTACCCGTAACACAACCGGCAGCATCGATCTCGCCTGGCTTTAGGGAAGCATAGGTATCCACGATCCACGCCATTTCGCGTTCGCCGGTGCCGTAATCAGGAGCAGGAACATCGATGCCGGGGCCGATGAAATTTTTCTTTACCAGTTCGGATGTATAACGGCGGGTGATCTTTTCCAGCTCGTACACGCTGTAATTGCGTGGATTGATCTTGATACCGCCCTTACCGCCGCCGAACGGCACGTTCACGATGGCACATTTATAGGTCATGAGGGCAGCCAGTGCCATCACTTCATCCTGGTTTACTTCGTCGCTGAAACGGATACCACCTTTACAAGGCGACTTATGCTGACTGTGCTGTACACGGTAAGCTTCCATTACTTCTATCGTTCCGTCGTCCCTTTTGATCGGGAAACGCATCCTGTACACACTGTTACAGGCTTTGATCTGTTCAAGGATGCCAAGATCCCATTGGGTGAATTTGGCGGCTTTGTCAAAACTTCTTTCAACGCTTTCGAAAAAGCTGTACGCTTGATGTTCGCTCATAAAATTGTTTTAATTAATTGCAATCGATTTTTTATTAAAATAGCATGGCAAATGCTAAGTATTTACTTGGTTAACCGTTCTTTTCCAGTTTTTTCAGTTTCCTGTCGATAGATGCTACATAGAGGAACAATCCTATTAATATGGTAAGGCAAACTGCCACCACTACATATATCTTTCCGTTGCTGCGCATGGTGTCGGCCATTTCCACTTTATCGCCCTGGGCGAAAGATGAGAGGGAGCATACCATTATAAACAGTAAGAAGCAACAACGTGCCATCAGCTTATTCATGCAGCAGGGATTTATCTTTTAATAATTGTATTCTGATCTTTAATGTGGCGATCCACACGCCCAGCAAGGTCCAGCCGATCACTGCCGGATAGAAGACCATGCGCAGGCGGCTGTCTACATCCTTGAAATTCAAGGCGGGGTTGCCATTGGCTCCGCCTTCTCCACCCGGGTGCAGGCTGCCAACCAGCCTTGGGATGATCCAGATGCAGGGAAACAGCATGGCAAAGGCAAAAATATTGTAGACGGCACTGATACGTGCTTTTTTATCGATATCGGTCATGGAGCCACGCAGTACAAAGTAGGCGCCATAGATCAGCAGGGCGATGCCGGTGCCGATGAGTTTGGGTTCTTTGAGAATGGTGGTAAGGCTTTGTCCCTGATCGCTGATCCAGGTATAATTGGCCCAGATGGTGCCGGTAGCATACCCGAGTATGCCCAGGAAAGACCCTACGGCAGCAAACTGGTGGGCAAAAATGTCGTTGCGGATGTTGAAGCCACGCAGGTACTTGATACTGTACACGAAACTTACGCCAAAGATGATCATCATGGCAAACCACATGCACACATGAAAGTAAAGATTGCGGATGGTTTCGTTAAGTATCGGCAGGGTTGGTACTGCCATCAAAAAGCCGCCTACAATGGTGTAGACCAGCAAAAGAAAGGATAATATTTTCCACCAGCTTTTACGCACTAAAATCAAGGTTTTGATTAGTGGCGCAAAGGTAGGCTTACACAATTAATAATTGATAATTAATAATTAATAATTCTGTCAAATTGAGGTTTGTTGAAAAAACTAAAGATTCCTCTAAATAATATCTAAAAATTGCGATACAAAATCATAAAAGAAATAATAGAACCTCCCCTTAAAAGAAAATTATTCATTATTAATTATTCATTATTAATTGAAATCACTTCCAGCTGTCAATATGCGCCCGTTCAAAATCCATCCTGTACTTTTCCGGAACCTCTCCGCGGAGCATACAACCGGTGGCCACCGGCGGGAAAATATCTTCAAAAGTCGTTACCTGGTTCATGAAAACGCGGCGGTAGATATGGTGGCGGTTGAGTTCTTCGGTACTTTTCATGCCTGCCGCACCCATCAGCTCTACCAGTGATTTCACCGTTTCATTGTGGTAGTTGCATACCCGTTGTTTTTTATCATTTACCACCAGCCCTGCTGTCAGTTGCGGATCCTGTGTAGCCACACCGGTGGGGCATTCGTTGGTATTGCACACGAGCGCCTGTATACATCCCAGCGCCATCATCATGGCACGGGCCGAACTGCAGGCATCTGCGCCCAGCGCAATGGCACGTACCAAATGGAAGCCGCTGATCATTTTGCCGGAGGCGATGAGTTTGATATGTTGCTTGATATCGAACCCTACCAATACATTGTGTACAAATGCCAATCCGTCGAGCAAGGGCGCGCCCACATAATTGCTGAATTCCTGCGGTGCAGCACCGGTGCCGCCTTCGCCGCCATCTACGGTGATGAAATCGGGGTAAGTATCCAGTTCGATCATCGCTTTGCAAATGGCGATGAATTCGCTTTTGTGCCCGATACAAAGTTTGAACCCGATGGGTTTGCCGCCGCTCAGTTCCCGTAGTTTAGCGATGAACAGGATCATTTCCTTTGGTGTGGAAAATGCCGAATGAAATGGAGGGGAATAAACAGTGGTGCCTTTTTCCACCAGGCGGATAGCCGCGATCTCTTCCGTATTTTTTGCCGCTGGCAAAATACCACCGTGGCCGGGTTTGGCGCCCTGCGATAATTTGATCTCGATCATTTTCACCTGTGGCAATGCTGATTTTTCCGCGAAAGCCTGTTCGCTGAAACTGCCATCGAGGTTACGGGCAGAAAAATATCCGGTCCCGATCTGCCAGATAAGGTCGCCGCCATGTTTGAGATGGTAAGGGCTGAGCCCGCCTTCGCCGGTGTTGTGTGCAAAGTTGCCCAGTTTTGCACCGCCATTCAGCGCCTCAATGGCATTGCGGCTGAGTGAGCCGTAGCTCATGGCGCTCACGTTGAGGATGCTGCCGTTGTAGGGCTGTTTGCAATCCCTGTTGCCGAACACCACTCTTGGATCATGATTCAGTTTATGAAAATCTACCGGTGAAATGCTATGTGTCATCCACTCGTATCCTTCCGCATATACATTCAACTGCGTACCGAAAGGCATGGTATCGGTCTGCAATTTCGCCCGCTGGTAAATAGTGCTGCGATCAATACGGTTGATGGGTTTTCCATCGGTATCACTTTCTACAAAATACTGGTATATTTTAGGGCGCAGTGCTTCCATGATCCAGCGGGCCCTGCCGAAGATGGGGAAGTTGCGGATAAGCGAATGTTTGGTCTGCACCATATCATAAATGCCCAGCAGGATGAACAATCCCGCTACCAGCAGCAGCCACCAGAAGCCACTCCATACAAACCAGGCAAGAGCCGCTAAAACGATGACGAGGAAAATGCTGAATTGGAGGAAGAGTTTTCTCATAATAAAATAAAATTACGAATTACGAATTACGAATTACGAATTACGAATTACGAATTACGAATTACGAATTACGAATTCACTTTTGGCGGCGCAAGATACTAAAAGCCTGTATAGTCAAGATTTACCAGCCGAATTAATCCATTCGTAATTCGTAATTGCCAATTCGTAATTGACTTAGTCTTTCCACAAATAAGGAAACAATATCACCGCCATTGCTATCACCATCAGATCGAGGAGGCCGATAAGCCCCACCAGCTGCAATACCGCACCATCGCGGAAAACTTCGCCGAAGGCAGCTTTGCTGAGTTTCATCATCATCAGTAATTGTGGCAATATGATCGGGAAACCGAGGATGGCGATAAGCGCCGCATTCTGCTGGGCCTTGGCCGCAATAGCGCTCATGAGGGTAAATACCAGGCTGATGCTTGTTCCGCCCAGCAATACAATGCCCAGGAAACGGAGGCTGTCGGATACCGGGTTTTCCAGGAAGGCATAAAACAACAAAAGTGTAACCACACTCATGAGCAGCATGAGTACAATATTATAGAGCAGCTTTGCAATGATAAAAGAAACAGGAGAAGAAAGTGTATAAAAATAAAGCATGCGGCCACGGCTTTCCTGCAGGAAGCTTTTGGCCACGGTATTTACACAAACGAATAATTGTATCACCCAGAAAAGGCTGTTCCAGGTATCGGCGGCAGGTTTGTCCGGACTGGCCAGAAAAAGTACGAACACGGTAGAAGCCACATACAGCAGGATGCCATAAAAAGTATGTTGCTGGCGCAACTCCAGCAGGATGTCTTTTTTGAGCAAAGCAGCAATATGTTTCATCATGTGTGCAAAGATAGTTGACAATTGATAATTGATAATTTGATAATGGATAATGTATGAAGTTCATTCAGATGATAAAAACGCTGAGCCTGATCATTATCCACTATAATGTTTTTTTGCCGTCGTTGGTGTTATCACCAACGACTTTCGGGCTATTGTTGGTGATAACACCAACAATGGCGAAGGCCATCAATGGCGAGAATTGTATAATGTATAATAACGAAGTTCATATAAATCGTAAAAACTTAAACCTGACGCATTATCCATTATCCATTATATAATTATCCATTATAATGTTTTTCCCCCAATAAAAAAGTAGTATCCCCTGTAATTTTTCCGTAGAAAAAGTACTGTTGATAAATAAAGCTCAAATTGAGTAGTTTTTCTTGCAATCGGAATCGCTTTCCCTGTTATATTCACTTTAAGATTTCTTGCCATATTTCAAACCAAAATTAAAACATGATGAAAAAAATTCTAACGGCTTTACTGCTTACCACCGGGGTATTCGCTTCATTGAGTACCTCTGCACAGGAAAATGCCTGGTCTTCCTATGATGGCGTTGGCAAACTAACAACAGACAAAGCGGTTGCCCGGCAATCGTTTCCAAAAGAATTCAGATTATTCAATCTTAATATCGGCCCCCTAAAGCAACAATTATCATCCGCATTGAGCAGTGCCCGTGGCATCCGCTCTTCCACCATCATTTCACTTCCTAACGCGGATGGTGGAATGGAGCAATTCGAAGTATTTGAAGCTTCCAATTTCGATGCAGAATTACAGGCCCGCTTCCCGGATATCAGGGCTTTTTCGGGGAAAGGGATCACGGATAAATACGCAACGCTGAAGCTCAGCATTTCCCCGCAGGGCATCCAGACCATGGTTTTCCGCACGGATAAGGAGAATGAATTCATCGAACCTTATTCGCAGGATCATCATGTATACGCAGTGTTCAAATCGGTGAGAAATACCGGGCAATTGCCATGGACCTGTACAACCGATGATAAGAACATGGCTGCTAACCTGAAGCAGATCGTTGGTTCAAATGAAAGCAGCGCCACCGGCACTTCTACGGGCACGCTGAAAACCATGCGCCTGGCGCAATCGGTAACCGCGGAATATTCCAATTATTTCGGCGCCACCAGCGCATCGCAGGTAGGGCTTGTATTGGCGGGCATCAATGCCACGCTTACCCGTTGCAATGGCGTATACGAAAGGGATATCGCTTTGCACCTTAACCTGGTAGCGGCTTCCACCAATGTTATTTATTACAATGCTTCTACCGATCCATACGATGCAGCAGCTGCAGGCTCGGGCGGAACATGGAATGCACAGCTGCAGAATACGTTGACTTCCGTGATCGGCGCCGCCAATTATGATATCGGCCACCTTTTCGGCGCATCAGGCGGCGGCGGTAATGCCGGTTGTATCGGTTGCGTTTGTGTAAATGCTTCCAAAGGAAGTGGCTTCACTTCTCCGGCAGACGGCATCCCGCAGGGCGATAATTTCGATATTGATTATGTAGTGCATGAAGTGGGCCACCAGCTGGGGGCCAACCATACTTTCTCCATGAGCAATGAGGGGTCTGGTGTAAACAAAGAACCGGGTTCGGGGATCACCATCATGGGATACGCGGGCATCACCAGCCAGGATCTGGCGCCTCATTCCATCGATGCATATCACCAGGCTTCCATTGCACAGATACAGGCTAACCTTGCCACCAAGACCTGCCCTGTAAGCACCAGCATCACTGCCAACAATGTAGCGCCGGTGATAGGTGCAGTAAGCAATTACACCATTCCGAAAAGCACACCATTTGCCTTGACCGCTACCGCAACAGATGCCAACGGCGATGCACTCACTTACAGCTGGGAACAGAATGATAATGCCTCTTCTTCGCAAACCGGTGCCAGCAGCGTGGCAAGCGCTACCAAGGCTACGGGGCCAAACTGGATATCCTTCAGGCCTACTGCATCTCCCACAAGATATTTCCCCCAGCTTTCAACTATTCTCGCCGGCGGACTGGTTACAGGCCCGCTCGCAGGTGGTGACGCCGGTGCCAACACTGAAGCGTTGAGCTCGGTTGCAAGAACGTTGAACTTTCGCCTGACGGTGAGGGATAACGCTGCTTTCAGCGCAACGGCTCCCGTGAAAGTGGGCCAGACGGCTTTTACCGATGTAGTGGTAACAGTTAACGCGGCAACAGGGCCTTTTGCGGTAACAGCACCAAACACGGCTGTAAGCTACGCCGGTGGTTCTACGCAAAATATTACCTGGAGCGTTGCGAGCACTACCGCTTCACCGGTGAGCTGCGCCAACGTGAAAATTTCTTTGAGTACCGACGGCGGACAAACATTCCCGACAGTGCTGGTAGCAAGCACGCCAAATGATGGTACCGAAGCGTTGGTGATACCAAATACACCCACCACCACTGCACGAATAAAAGTGGAAGCGGTGGGTAATATCTTCTTCGATATTTCAAACGCCAACTTTACGATCACAGCAGGTTCTTCCTGCGGAACACCGACAGGAATAGGGGCAACGTCTATTACTACATCCGGCGCAACACTGGGCTGGACTGCTTCGAGCGGAGCAATCAGCTATGATGTGGATTATAAATTAACCTCCGCTTCTACCTGGACAAGCGCCGCAACAGGGGTTACAACCAATTCCGTTGCAGTATCCGGCCTCGCTTCCAGCACAACATACGACTGGAGGGTAAGGGCAAATTGCACCAGCGGGGCAAGCGGGTACACAGCGGCACAATTTACCACAGCGGGTGTGTTCGTTTGTAATGTTCCGTCAGGGTTGTCATCATCTGCCATCACAACTTCCGGCGCAACAGTAAGCTGGGCTGCAGTTAGCGGTGCAGTAAGTTATGCAGTGGATTATAAACTGAACAGCAGTTCTGCCTGGACTTCAGCGGCCACTGCTACCACTTCTACTTCTGTAGCATTAAGCGGACTAACTTCTGCTTCATTATATGACTGGAGAGTATTGACCAATTGCAGCAGCGGAACAAGTTCTTATGC
The DNA here is from genome assembly GCF_024343615.1 of Ferruginibacter sp. HRS2-29. Lineage (GTDB taxonomy): Bacteria > Bacteroidota > Bacteroidia > Chitinophagales > Chitinophagaceae > Ferruginibacter. The sequence goes on from NZ_RJUB01000159.1 coordinate 12,877, forward strand.
TTCCGCACAATTTACAACAGCTACCGTTCCAACCGGCTGTGCATCTGCATTTGAACCGAATGAAACACAGGCGACAGCTGCAGCCATCACATCGGGCACTACCAATTCAGCAGCGATCAGTAGTGCTACGGATATAGATTATTTCAAGATCACCACGACAGCGAGCAGCAACATCGTATACAATCTTGTTGGTCCGTCTGGTGTAGATTTTGATCTTTATATCTACAACAGTGCAGGCACACAAATCGGGTCGGGTACAGGCAGCACTGCTACCGAAACAGTAACCCTGAATGCACAGGCGGCCGGCACTTATTACATCAAAGTGATCGGCTACAGCGGCGCAAACAGTGCCACCTGCTACACCATCAAAGCAACTGCTACAGCAGTAGCCACTGGTTGCCAGAGCGCTTATGATGTTTCTACCAACGGAACAACTTCTGGTGCTGCCAGCATTCCGCTCAACACCAACGTTACCGGGCTTATCAGTCCGAGTGCGGATGTAGATAATTACAAATTTACGATCACCACCGGTGGCACCATCACGGTTACATTGGGTACACTGCCTGGCGATTACGATCTTAAATTGCTCAACAGCGCGGGAACGCAGGTAGGTATTTCGCAGAACGGAAGCACAACTGCCGAAAGCATCAGCTACACAGCGGCAGCAGGTACTTATTATGCACAGGTGTATGGATACAACGGAGCCAACAGCTCTACTGTTTGCTACACACTAAAAGTAGCTACCGGCACTGCCGCTAAAGCAGCGCCATCGCTGATCAGTAAAGCGACCTTGAATGTGTATCCGAACCCGGCCATCAACAGCATCAACATCAGCCTGCTGGGTGAAGTAAGCAAACAGAGCACGCTGCAGATCACCGATGCGAAAGGTATGCTGGTAAAAGAACTGACGGTAAAAAGTTCTATTGAATCGATCGATGTTTCAAGGCTCGCGAAAGGCGTTTATATCGTGAAGGTATTGAACGGCACAAACGTGCTGACATCGAAATTTGTAAAACAATAAATTTTTCTCATTTTAAGTTAAAAGCCATCTGTGTAGTGCAGGTGGCTTTTTAATGTTACGATATAATTTTACTGGCTTAGTGTGAACTTAAAAACATAATTTTATACTTAAGTAACATTAAATAAAACAGATACTGAAATATTGTTTGTGATTATTCTGCAATGAATATATTTGAACAAAAAATTTCGGATTATTAATTATGAAATCAATACTAAAAATAAAAGACTTCGGGCCCTTAAAAGAGGTTGACATAATTTTAAAAAATGTGAACGTTTTTATTGGGCCACAAGCTTCCGGAAAAAGTGCTTTAGCGAAAATATTTACCATCTTTAAATCTCCTAGGAAATTTTTTAAAGAAATTTCGGAAATCGGAATGGATGAACCTCATGTATATCCAAAGGAAACGATAATTGAAATTTTAAAGCTTTTCAATATAGATACATTCATTACAGACGGAACAGAAATTTTTTTCGAATCTGAGGTGCATAAAATTTCATTGAAAAATAATGAAGTGATTTATGACAGTAAATTGTTGAATAAGATAAAGTATATTAAATCTCTGTTTGAAGATTTTGAAAATAATAGGAATGCAATATCGGAGAAAATAGCATCACTATTTAATTTGTTCGTGCTATTCCATATTAGAGCAACGCTATATCTTAAGGATAATGAATTTATGCGAGAGGACGAGGGGTTCGCAACAATTCAGCTAATCAAAAAACTTGATAAAGAGCAAATTGTTGACCTGATATCAATTTTAGAAAAAATTGAAAGTGGGCTCAGCACGAACGCCGCAATTTATATTCCTGCGGAGAGGATTATTGCTAATATAATAAAAGACTATTTAGCAAATCTTGTGATAAATGAAGTCCCTATTCCTAAGCATATTTTATCTTTCGCAGCTGAGCTTGAAAAATTAACAACTACCACGATTGATCTAGGGTTTATCCAAAGTAATTTAAAATATAAAATTGAAAATGGAAATCATAGGATTTATATAAATGAAAATAAATCTATTTCTCTTGAAGCGGCCGCTTCTGGCATACAAAGCGTAATCCCAATTTTATCTTTTGCAGATAAAATGAAAAGCGTTGAGCATAAATCTTTTGTCATTGAGGAACCGGAGTTAAACCTCTTCCCTTCTGCACAATATAGGTTATTAGAGTTAGTGGAAAGTATTAGGCATGATGGATCTATGTTTGAAGGATGGGAAGACTTTGGAATCATTCATACTTATACTACACATAGTCCGTATGTATTATCTGCTTTGAATAATTTCCTTTATGCTTATCAAGTTATAAACATGGGTAATGTTGAGCCAAAGGTGAAACAACAGGATAAAAAAAGTTTATCTATTAAGGTTAATGAAATTGTTAAAGCTGCAATAGACCCTAAATCCTTCACAGCATATCAAATTAAAGGAGGGTTTGCAAGCTCAATCTTTAATGAGAAAGAAGGATTAATTTCCAATAACTTTATAGATGAATCTACCGATGAAATAAATGATGATTTTGATAAATTAATGAGTCTTACCAGTGAATAATTTGATTGATACTTTAAAAATTGCCTTGGGAGAATGTAAACGCATAGACACTTCTGTTTGTTTATATAAAACTTCATATGAAATAATTGATAAAAATTTCTTCTTTATTGCGGATAATAAAAGTGAACCGGAAGAACCTGTTAGAGTTGTTAGCGATAATGAGAATTATCAATTACGAGTTCAAAACAGAAACAGAAAAAGCATTTGTTTAATCAAAACGGACAATTGTTTGTTTGGTGATGATCATAAAAAGTCTGATTGTATTTTATTTAGCGATGATCAATTTTGTCTTGTAGAAATAAGTGAGTCCGGCCAAAGAAATCAAAAACGCAATGATGCGGTAGAGCAATTGGGAAGTACTATTGAGATTCTAAAAAATAATGATATAAACTTAAGGCAATTTCAAGCAAGAGCGATTATTTGTTTTAAAAGTGGTAGAACAAAGCCTGTTCAAGCTTCTTTTAACACTCAACGAGCGAGTTTTTTGAAAAAATATAGAGTAAATTTAGAAGAAGGGAATTTTATATCTTTTTAAATAGACGGCAAGTAATGTAAAACTTGAATTTCAATTCGTGTAATTAGCTTAATTCGTGTAATTATATTAATCCTTCAGCTGCGCACATATCCTGCACCTCGGCTCATAAATATCCTTTTCCCCCAGCAACACCTGTCCTTCAGCAGGAACTTTGCGATACGATACATTCGCGATATTGCCACATTTCATACAGATAGCATGCAGTTTGGTGATATAATCCGCTTTGGCGAGTAATCCCGGCATCTGCCCGAAAGGATTCCCCAGGTAATCCATATCCAGGCCGGCAACAATCACCCGCATACCTTTCATGGCCAGTTGTTCGCACACATTACCAATTTCCGCATCAAAAAACTGGGCTTCATCAATGCCCACTACATCCACATCCTGCGCCAGCAGCAGGATCGTCTGTGAACTTTCTACCGGTGTACTGATGATGGAATTAGTATCGTGACTTACGATCTTCACCTCGTCATAGCGGGTATCGATCGCCGGTTTGAATATTTCCACTTTGAGGTTGGCGATCTTCACCCTCTTCAATCTGCGGATCAACTCTTCCGTTTTGCCGCTGAACATACTCCCGCAGATCACTTCTATCCATCCCCTCCGGTCGCCCCTCAAATTTGGTTCAATAAACATTAAATAATTTTTTTAAGAATGTGTTTGTAACTTTAAGCCCGATATGTGCAAAGATTATGGTTTCTGCCCACAGGGCAAAACAATTTTTCGACGCTGTATTTTTCTTCATTCCGATAAATAAAATGTATGGAACGGGTGCAAACCCTTACAAATAAACTGCATGAACAGCTTGCCAGTAAAGCTTCTGTAAACGAGCTGATGCTTACCGTGGAAATGCTGCAATCCGAATTGCTGCACCTGCAGTCGGCAGAGCCGGCGCAACAGCCCGCAACGCCGGTAAGTATTCATGTAGCGACGACTGTTCAAAGAAGGCCTTTGTTGCCACCCAGGCCCGAAGCTATCACCATTTCGGAACCTGAGCCGGCACCTGTAGCGGCACCCGTGCCGGCAATTGCTCCGGAACCAGCACCGCCGGCGGAAGAAGAAAAAATCGTAGAAGTATTGCAGATCGATGAAGCGGAAGTGGAAGCTGAACTGGAAGAGATCAAACGCAATGCGGAAGAAAGGGCCAAGATCAGCGCACAAAATAAACCCCACCTGCTGTTCGACCCGGTAGAAGATATTCCCACACTCACCCATCAGCAATCCGGCGAAAATGTGCCCAGGCAAAAGGAATTGCACGAAAGCATAGCCGGAGAAAATAAGACTTCCCTGAATGACCGGTTGAAAGAACAAAAAACCGAGCTCAGCGAAACACTACAGGATACACCCATAAAAGATCTTAAGAAAGGGATCGGCTTAAACGATCGTTTTCTATTCATCAAGGAATTATTCCGCGGGGACGAAACCATGTACGAACGCAGCATCAAGACCATCAACGGGTTTTCTATTTTTCCCGAAGCAGAATACTGGATAAAAAGGGAGTTGAAACTGAAACTGGCCTGGGATGATAAAAATGAAACAGTACGCCAGTTCGATCAATTGGTAAGAAGAAGATTCGCATAAGTAATAAGTTAGCCACGAATTGCTCGAATAAACACCAATCGGTTCTTCTTCGCATATTCGTCAGCTTCGTGCCATTCGTGGTCATCCATCAGTTGAAATCGATTCTGGCTCTGAATTCTGCCAGGAATTGCTCGAATAAACACCAATCGATTCTTGTTCGCATATTTCATCAGCTTCGTGCCATTTGTGGCAATCTACTGGAGAATGTTGTTATTTTTAATGTAGTTCAGGATCTTTCCGGTAGCGCCACGGTTGCCGTATACAAAGTCTTTTGCAGCTTTGCTGCTGGTATCCAGTCTTTCTTTGTCGGATAATAATTCCACCATCAGTTTTTCCAGCTCTACCGCACTTTCAATGCTGAACGCGCCTCCGCAAGCCACCAGGCCTTTTGCTTCTTCAAACTTTTCATATTCCGGCCCGAAGATCACCGGTTTGCCATAAACTGCCGCTTCCAGCACATTGTGTATGCCCGAATCGCTGAACCCGCCACCAACGTAAGTTATATGGGCATAATGATAGAGCCGCGACAAAATGCCGATGGTATCCACGATCAGCACATGCGTATGGTCATTGTCTTTCCAATTGCCTTGCTGCATATCCGAATACAGCACCGCCCCGGGAAATTCTTCCTGCACATCGCGGATACTTTCCCTGTCTACTTCGTGCGGCGCAATCATGAAACGTATTTCGGGATGCGCTTTTACATAATGCGTCCATTCGGCCTCATCTTCTTCCCAGGTGCTTCCAGCCACCACCGTGGTATGGCTGCCGCAAAAATCGATGATGGCCTGTGGCAGAGGCGTAAAGTTTTCGGCGATATCTGTCACCCGGTCAAAACGTGTATCGCCGCTTACCGTAATATCTTTTTCCGCTACCAGCGGGGATAACAATTCGGCCGAATACTCCGTTTGCACAAAAAGGTGATGGAACGATAGCAGCATTTTTTTCCAGATGCCGCCATACCATTTGAAAAACGGCTGACTGGTGCGGAATATCCCTGAAACCAGCAGCACCGGAATGGATTTTTGTTTCAGCCTGGTAAGGTAATAATACCAGTACTCATATTTTACCCATACCACCAGCGATGGGTTAATGGCGTCTATGAAGCGGGCTGCGTTGCGGCGGCCATCCATCGGCAGGTAAAATATCCAGTCGGCACCCGTATAATTCCTGCGGATCTCATAACCGCTTGGGGAAAAGAAGGTAAGGACAATTTTATACGATGGATAAGCGTTTCTAAGGCTTTCCAGAACAGGGCGGCCCTGTTCAAATTCACCGAGGCTGGCGCAATGCATCCAGATCGCGGGGGAAACATTGCCGGATAGAGCAGATTTAATATGGGAGAAGCTGTTTTTTCGCCCTTTTACCCACAATTTTGCCTTGGGGTTGAATAACGAAGCTATCCGGATACCGGCGCTGTACAGGAAGAGGAAAAGATTGTAAAAAGCAAGGCTCAATACTGGTAATTTTGGTCAAAAGTAAGATATTTCAAAACCTTTCAGTGATGGATAGTTGAGAAAGCTTATTTGCCAGCGGCTTTAGCCGCCGGGACAGATAAATTCTTATCTTTGCGCCGCTTAAAATAGTTATGCATGAAGCCTTTACAAATGGTAGATACTAAAACCCAGTATCAAAAAATAAAGACGGAAGTAGATGCTGCGGTGATTGCTGTAATGGAAAGTTCACAGTTCATCGGCGGGAAAGTGGTCAGCGATTTTGCCACCAACCTGGCGGCTTACCACAAAAGCAGGCATGTGATCCCTTGCGCCAATGGCACCGATGCCTTACAGATAGCCATGATGGCGCTGGGTATAAAAGCGGGCGATGAAGTGATCACGCCTTCATTTACCTACATCGCCACCGTGGAAGTAGCCGCACTGCTGGGCATCAAACCGATCTTTGTAGAAGTGGATCCAAAAACTTTCTGCATCGATGCAAATGCTATCGAAAAAGCCATCACCCCAAAAACAAAAGCGATCGTTCCCGTGCATCTTTACGGCCACGCTGCCGATATGGAACCGATCATGGCAATTGCCAGAAAACATAATTTGTTTGTGATCGAAGACAACGCCCAGGCTATCGGTAACGATTATACGTTTAGCGATGGCAGCATAAAAAAAACCGGGACCATCGGTGATATCGGGTGTACTTCATTTTATCCTTCAAAAAACCTGGGCGCTTTCGGCGATGGGGGCGCTATCACCACGGAGGATGATGCCCTGGCGGAAAAACTGAGGATGATCGCTTCCCACGGACAAAAAGTACGCTACTACCATGATGTGGTTGGCTGCAACTCCCGCCTGGATGCCATGCAGGCGGCCATCCTGGATATCAAATTAAAACATCTCGACGAGTACATTGCCGCAAGGATAAAAGCTGCTGATTTTTATGACGCGGCTTTCGCCGGAAATGAAAAGATAACAGTACCATTCAGGGCTGCCAACAACAAGCATGTTTTTCACCAATACACCCTTTTGCTCGAAGGAGTAGACCGCGATGCATTGCACCAGTTTCTTGCAGACAACGGCGTGCCTTCGATGATCTATTACCCGGTACCGGCCCACAGGCAGAAAATGTTTGACGCATTCGGCGGTAGCAGCTACGTACTGCCCACCACCGACTGGCTGACCGAAAGGGTGATCTCGTTGCCGATACACACAGAGCTGGAGGAAGAGCAACAACAGTTCATTGTAGCTAAAGTATTAGAGTTTGTAAACAATTAAGAATTAAGAATTAAGAATTCCGGGCGCATAAAATAATTTGTGTAATTCGTGTAATTCGGAACATTCGTGTAATAAAATAAATATGAAAATTGCAGTAGTTGGAACAGGATATGTTGGATTAGTGACGGGTACATGTTTTGCGGAAACAGGAAACACAGTGACTTGCGTTGATATCGACCAGCAGAAAATAGACAAACTCAACTCCGGCCAGGTGACCATCTATGAACCCGGACTGGAAAAAATATTTTTACGCAACCAGAAAGAGGGCCGCCTCTTCTTTACCCGTTCGCTCGAAGATGCGATCAAAGATGCAGCCATTGTATTTCTTGCATTGCCAACACCGCCGGGAGAAGATGGCAGTGCCGACCTGAAATACATTTTGGGTGTAGCCGCCGACCTGGGAAAACTGTTGAAGCCTTCGGATTATAAAGTGATCATCGATAAAAGCACCGTGCCGGTAGGTCCGGCCGATAAAGTAAAAGCGGCGATCCTCAAAAGTGCGACAGAAGATATTTCAGCAGCATTCGATGTAGTGAGCAATCCTGAATTCTTACGCGAAGGTGTGGCGGTGGATGATTTCATGAAACCTGACAGGGTGGTGATAGGCACCACTTCCGAAAAAGCCATCAAGCTGATGAACGACCTGTATGCACCATTCGTTCGCCAGGGCAACCCGATCATTTTCATGGATGAAAAATCTGCAGAGCTGACCAAATACGCGGCCAATTCTTTCCTTGCGGTAAAGATCACTTTCATGAACGAGATCGCCCAACTGTGCGAAAGGCTGGGCGCCGATGTGGATATGGTTCGCCGTGGTATCGGCAGCGATGAACGTATCGGCAAACGTTTCCTTTTCCCGGGTATCGGTTACGGCGGAAGCTGTTTTCCTAAAGATGTGCAGGCATTGGCACGCTCATCCCAGGAAGTGGACTATGAATTCCGCATACTCGATGCAGTGATGGAAGTGAATGAAAAACAAAAATTACACCTTCTGCCTAAGATCAATAAATATTTCAAGGGTGATCTTGAAGGCAAGCATTTCACTTTGTGGGGGCTTGCTTTCAAACCCAACACAGACGATATCCGCGAAGCTCCGGCTTTATACATCATAGAGGCATTACTGGCCGCAGGCGCTACCGTAAACGCTTTCGATCCGGAAGCGATGGCGAATGTAAAAGCGTTGGTGGGTGATAAGATCGGCTTCGCTGAAAACCAATATGACGCACTTGAAAATGCGGACGCGCTGATCATCGCAACAGAATGGAACGAATTCCGCACACCCGATTTCGACCGGATCAGCAAGACACTTAAGAACAAAGTGATCTTCGATGGCCGCAATCTTTTTGATCTGGAACAGGTGAGCAAATTAGGCTATCACTATGAGAGTGTAGGGCGGAGAGTAATTAATAATTAAGAATGCAGGAACGTGCCTGTGGCGCGTTCATTATAAAAAAATAACAGGATAACATGAATTCGTGTAATTCGTGTAATTCGCCTAATTCGTGTAATAACATGGCTAAAAAAGTTTTAATAACAGGCGCTGCAGGATTTCTTGGTTCGCATTTATGCGATCGGTTCATCAAAGAAGGTTTTGAAGTGATCGGGATGGATAACCTCATTACCGGCGACCTGAAAAATATCGGGCATCTTTTCAAACTGAAGAATTTCGAATTCTATCATCATGATGTTTCAAAATTCATTCATGTTACCGGCGATCTCGATTACATACTGCACTTCGCTTCGCCTGCGAGCCCGATCGATTATCTCAAGATACCTATTCAGACATTGAAAGTGGGATCGCTGGGAACGCATAATTGTCTCGGGTTGGCAAAAGCGAAAGGCGCCCGCATATTGGTGGCAAGCACCAGTGAAGTTTACGGCGATCCGCTGGTACATCCGCAAAATGAAGAATATTGGGGTAATGTGAACCCGGTTGGCCCACGCGGAGTATACGACGAAGCCAAACGTTTCCAGGAAGCCATCACCATGGCCTATCATACTTTTCACCAGGTAGAAACCAGGATCATCCGTATTTTTAATACTTATGGCCCGCGTATGCGGCTCAACGACGGGCGTGCTTTGCCGGCATTCATCGGGCAGGCACTGAGGGGCGAAGACCTGACGGTTTTTGGCGATGGCAGCCAGACAAGGAGTTTCTGTTATGTAGATGACCTGGTAGAAGGGATATATCGTTTGCTCATGAGCGATTACGCCTCTCCGGTAAATGTTGGTAACCCTGATGAGATATCATTGAAAGAATTTGCAGAAGAGATCATACAACTGACAGGCACCAAACAAAAGATCGTTTATAAACCTTTGCCGGTAGATGATCCGAAGCAACGTCAGCCGGACATTACAAGAGCAAAAGAAATATTGGGCTGGCAACCAACAGTGAGCCGGCAGGAAGGATTGAAAATAACCTACGAATATTTCAAAAGCCTTCCAAAAGAAGAGCTGGTGAAATTGCCGAAAGAATTTAAATAATTATCAATTACGAATTACGAATTACGAATTACGAATTTTCAACTTATTGAACTAATTCGTGTAATACGTGAAATTCGATTCGCCGAAGGCGAAAATAATTCGTGGAATAAAAATAAATAAATCTATGTACCAGGACTTACTCGACAAAAAAAAGAAATTAGCTGTTATTGGTTTAGGTTATGTTGGCCTGCCAATCGCACTTGAATTTGCGAAGCAGATAAAGGTGATCGGTTTCGACATCAATGCCGATAGGGTAAAGATGATGCAGAACAAGATCGATCCGAGCCAGGAGCTTGAATCCAGTGCGTTTGACGGATGTGATATAGAATTCACCAACGACCTTGAAAAACTCCGGGAAGCTAATTTTTATATCGTTGCGGTACCAACACCGGTGGATGGAAATAATATTCCCGATCTTATTCCTGTTCAAAGAGCCAGTGAAACGATCGGCAAAGTATTGAAGAAAGGCGATTACGTGGTGTATGAAAGTACCGTGTACCCTGGTTGTACAGAAGAAGATTGTGTGCCGATCATTGAAAAATTATCAGGCCTTAAAATGGTGACAGATTACAAGATCGGTTATTCGCCGGAAAGGATCAACCCCGGAGATAAGGAACATACCATCACGAGCATCGTAAAAGTGGTGAGCGGTTGTTGCGACGAAAGCCTGGATACCATCGCCAAAGTGTACGAACTGGTGGTGAAAGCCGGTGTTCACAAAGCCTCTTCCATCAAAGTGGCGGAAGCGGCCAAGATCATTGAAAATACTCAACGCGACCTCAACATCGCATTGATGAATGAGCTGTCGATCATTTTCGACCGGATGAACATCAATACTTTTGAAGTGCTGGAAGCGGCCGGAACAAAATGGAACTTCCTGAAATTTCAACCCGGACTGGTAGGGGGGCATTGCATCGGCGTAGATCCATATTACCTGACTTATAAATCAAAAAAACTCGGGTACGATAGCCAGGTGATCCTTGCCGGAAGAAACATAAACGACGGTATGGCGGGATATGTGGCTAAAAAAGTTTTGCAACATATCATCCAGCATAACGGAAATGTGAAGGATGCTAAAGTGCTGGTGATGGGCGCTACTTTCAAAGAAAATGTAAGCGATATCCGTAACAGTAAAGTAGCCGATGTGGTGAAAGAACTGAAATCGTTTTCATTGAATGTAGATGTTGCCGATCCGCATGCAGACAGCGAAGAACTGCAGCATGAATATGGATTCGGGCTCGCTGATGACCTTTCAAGTGATTACGATGCAGTGATCGTGACGGTACCACACAACAATTATAAAACACTGGACGACGCTTACTTTGCTTCCATCACAAAACCAAAAGCCCTTGTGGCGGATCTGAAGGGAATTTACAGGAATAAGGTAAATTCCCGTGCTTACTGGAGTTTGTAAGAAGGAAGCAAAAACAAAAGCATCGTACCTGTTGAAAGCTTTTCACCCATTCACTTATTGACCAATTCACGCATGACATTTCATACAACAGACCTTTCAACTAAAAAGTTCCTCGTAACGGGTGGTGCCGGATTTATCGGCAGCCATATAGCAGAATACCTTTTAAAAAACGGCGCAGCTAAAGTGCGTGTGCTCGATGATCTTTCAAATGGGTTTCAAAAAAATGTAGACCTGCTGTCGGCGTATCCGAATTTTGAATTCATCAAAGGCGATATCCGCGATCTTGAAACCTGTATGGCTGCTTGTAAAGATATCGACCATGTCAGCCACCAGGCTGCATTGGGGTCGGTTCCAAGAAGTATAAAAGAGCCTGTTTATTTCAATGAAGTAAACGTGAATGGTTTTGTGAACATGCTGAAAGCAGCGGTGGATAATAACATCAAAACGTTTGTATATGCCTCTTCTTCTTCCGTTTATGGCGATGAAGAAAGCCTGCCCAAAGTAGAAGGCAAGACGGGCAATTGCCTTTCGCCGTATGCTGTTACAAAAAAAGCAAATGAATTGTATGCGCAGGTATTTGCTGATATGTACGGCATAAAGTTGATGGGCTTCCGTTATTTCAATGTGTTCGGTCCCCGCCAGGATCCGGATGGGGCGTATGCTGCAGTGATTCCATTGTTTGTAAAAGGGATCATCAGGCATACACCTGTATATATAAATGGGGATGGTGCACAAACGAGAGATTTTACTTTTGTGGAAAATGCAGTGCAGATCAATGTAAAAGGAATGCTCACAGAAAACGAAGCGGCTTTCAGGAAGGTATACAATGTTGCCATTGGCGAAAGCTTTACGGTGAATTATTTATACAATGCCTGCAAAGAATATCTTAACAGCGATACCGAAGCCATCTACCGGGCCCCACGGGCGGGTGATATCCGCGATTCACTGGCAGATATTTCGTTGGCGAAAGAATTGCTGGATTATACACCGACGAGGAAGTTTGAAGAGGGGCTGAAAGAAACGATTCAATACTTTAAAAGCCTTTACGAAAAAATGGATAGTGAGTTAATGGATAATGGATAATGTTTCCGCATTAACTGATTTTCGTTATTTAAAATATTTTCTGTCGCACGATCTTATTATCAATTATAAAATTATCCATTAGAAATGCCTTTTACAAAAACAGATTTTCCCGGCCTTATGATCTTCGAGCCTGCTGTATTTGGAGATAGCAGGGGATATTTTTTTGAGAGTTACAGCGAAAGGATCTGTTCCGCTGAAGGCATCGATATAAAATTCATACAAGACAACCAGGCAAGTTCTGTATATGGCGTTGTGCGGGGATTGCACTACCAGCTTGCTCCGCATGCACAAACGAAATTCATCAGGGTGCTGCAGGGAACCATCATTGATGCAGTGGTGGATCTGAGGAAAGGCTCGCCAACCTACGAAAAACATTTTGCGATAGAATTGTCTGCGGAAAATAAATTGCAGTTGTTGATCCCGAAAGGCTTTGCACACGGATATTCCGTTATCAGCCAGACAGCTGAAGTGTTTTACAAATGTGATGCATTTTACCACAAAGAAGCAGAAGGCGGTATCAACCTGAACGACCCTGCATTGGGCATCGACTGGAAAGTGCCTGTTGATAAAATGATCATTTCCGAAAAAGACCAGCTCTATCCTTCATTTGAAAATTGTGTAAATAATTTCGAATATACTCCATCTTAATATTTTGAACAGCAACAAGAACATATTGGTAACCGGAGCCAACGGGCAGCTCGGAACTGAATTCAGGCAACTGGAAAAAACATATTCAGAATTCAATTTTCTATTTGTTTCCCGCGACGAATTATCCATCGGTGATGCAGCAGCTGTCGCGGAATATTTTTCTGTAAATAAAATTGATGTCTGTATCAATTGCGCAGCATATACGGCCGTTGACAAAGCTGAAACAGAGAAGCTGACGGCATTTGAGATCAATGCGACTGCTGCGGGCAACCTGGCGGAAGTATGCAGCAGGTATGGAACCAGATTCATTCACATTTCAACGGATTATGTTTTTCCGGGGAATGGTGAACAGCCTTATAAGGAAACCGATGATACGCATCCGATCAATGTGTATGCAGCATCCAAACTGGAAGGGGAAAAGCTGGTTATTGCCGCAAACCCTGGTGCGATCATCATCCGCACGTCCTGGGTGTACAGCAGCTTCGGAAAAAACTTTGTAAAAACAATGTTGCGGCTGATGGCCGAAAAAGAAACCATCGGTGTGGTAAGCGATCAGATGGGATGCCCGACTTATGCAGCAGACCTTGCTGATGCGATCATGTGCATTATTGCGGAAAATAATTTTGTGGCAGGCATCTATCATTATTGCAACCAGGGAGTGATCAGCTGGTTTGAATTTGCGACAGCGATCAAAACAATATCCGGCAGCAAATGCCTGGTAAACCCTATTGCTACACAGGATTATCCCACGCCTGCCATGCGCCCTCATTATTCAGCATTAGACACTGCAAAATTCTCCGGCACATTCAATATCGTTATTCCCGCATGGGAAGACAGTCTTCGCAAGTGCATCGGTATGTTATAACATTTTTCCCGGGGAATAACGCAAACGAATACACGCAGATCGTCGCTGAAATAAATCTGCGAAAATCTGCATGCTATTTATCTGCGAAAATCTATCTTACAAATATCTATCTTACAAATATCTATCTTACAAATATCTTCTCCGTTTTATTCATCCCCGCATTCACTATCTGCAACACATAAATCCCTTTTGAGATCACCGGTGAAAGCCTGAGGTTGTATTCGCTGATATTAGTGGCTGTACTGGATTGGATCAGCTGGCCATTATCAGCATATAGATTGAAATAGGTTGCCGGTTGTTTTTCGGGGAACTTAATTTTCACCTGATTTACCTGGCTGTTGTAAGTGACAATTATATTTTGCTCGCCTATAAGTCTTATCGCCACTACATTTGAAAGGTTTGCCCTGCCATCAAGATCTATCTGCCTCAACCTGTAATAATTCATACCCGTTGCCGGAGAAGGATCAATCAGTGAGTAGGAATGTGGTAGCGTAGTGGTACCGTGTCCGTTCACTCTTCCGATGAAAGTGAAGTGGATCCCATCCGTACTTTTTTCTACATCAAAGTAGTGGTTGTTATATTCCGCGGTAGTTTGCCAGTTCAGTAGCACCTGCCTGTTGCGAAGCGTACCGGTAAAGTTCAGCAAAGTAACTGGTGTAACACCCGAAGGCCTGATGCCTGCATCGATATTGAGCCTGTCGATGCCGGCTACCACATCGAAAGGGTTCGTTCTGCCGGATTGATCAGCTTTGCTGTTGTTGTCGGCATTGATACCGCCAACATTTTGAAGCGTAAAAATGTAACCGGAGGGTTTTGAGAAAATGATATAATAACCGTTGCCTGGTGTCACATTCAGGAACGAATAATTTCCATTCGCATCGGTAGCCGTTGTAGCAACATTTAAATCGACATTGTTGTAAAGTTTTACCGTAGCGCCGTTCACGCCAAGGTCTTCGGCATTTCTGATGCCGTTTTCATTGATGTCGAACCACAGCAGGTCACCCACCGTAGCGGTAGCGGCGCAGTTTTGTGCATTGAGGGTAGCGGTAACGGTGTTGGTGCAAAATGTATTGTTGTCTGTCACCTGCAATTGATATTGTTTGGTGCCTGCATCGGTTACAAATACAGTCGGGTTCAATGCGTGTATATCACTCAGTGTACCATCATCGGGGCTCCACAGGTAACTGTAGTTTCCGGCAGGCGTGATCACAGGATTGAAATTCACATGGGTGGCACCAACACAAGCAGTGAGAGGTGTAACGCTCAAGTGTGCCGCAGGCACGCTGTTCACGCCTACCACTATGTTTGAGGTAGCAGAGCATCCATTCAGATCCGTTGCTGTAAGGGTGTAAGATAAAGTAGATGTACCTGCACATACCACCGGGTTTGCGATAGACGGGTTGGAAAGGCCGGTTACCGGTGTCCATTGATATTGAATGCCGGGTAATGGTGATGTGCCTATCTGAACGCAACTGTTCTGGCAAATGGAAGCTGTGCTGATCAAAGGCAGCAATGAATCTATCACTTTTATGATGACCGTATCTTTTGCTATGCAAGACAGGTTGTTGTCTGTTTTGGTGAGGATATAACTGAAGATCCCTCCCGTAGTTCCTGTAAATGTAGGTTGACCGCTCAATGGGTCGCTGAGGTTGATAACCGGGCTCCAGCTGTATGTGATGCCCGGAGAAGTAGTGTTGGCGGCACTTCCGATGACGGTACTGGCATTTTTGCAAATAGTTTTATCTACACCTGCATCAGGTTTTGGAACGGATGGAATGATGACCATCGTATCTCTTGCCATACAACCATCGGGGCTCCTCACTTCCAGCGTGAAAGTGGTAGGAATTGAAGGCGGTGGATCAAATGTACTTGGATTGGCGAGGGAAGCATCGGTAACAAGGTATGCCGGCGACCAGTAATAAGAAGTCATGTTTGCAGGCGCCGCATTACCAAGTGCAACAGCTCCATTATCCGGACAAAAATTAATATCAGGCATACTGAATGCCGCGGTGCTTGCTTTTACCAGCACCTGATCTGTGGCCGGTAAAGCACAATTACCCGGGAATGTTGCGACTAAAGTATACAGAGTATTTACAGAAGGGCTTGCCAGAGGCTGAGCCAGTGTAGCATCATTGAGCCCGGTTGCCGGCGTCCACTGATAACTAACACCGGGCAGGGCCGGAGAGCCGATCATTACTGTATGTCCGGCGCAGACCGTTACATCCGGGGCATCCGGAATTGTCGGGCTGTTGTTTATAGTCAGTTGTACCACATCGCTGCTGATGCAACCGGCCGACGTGGTGGCATTTAAAGTAAAAGAAAGATCAGTGATGGCGAGTACCTGCGGTTGTGCAGAAGCCTGGTTTGTTCCGTTTTGCCATGGCGATGCAGATGGTTCCCACGAATAGGTGGTATTCGGTTGCGCAGGGGTACCCAACGTTGCAATGCCGTTGCTGCATATGATCCAGTCCGGGCCTGCATCTGCGTTTACATTTTGCACCTTCACCAAAACCGTATCGGTCAGTTCGCAGCCATTGTTGTCGGAGATCTTTACCGGGTAAGATGTTTCAAATGGAATAGTCACCAATGGATTGCTGATGAAATTATCCGACAACCCGGTGCCCGTCCATTCATATACATAACCGCTTACCGGGGGCGCCCCTATCTGCGTTGGCGTACTGGCACATACTACAGCATCCGGCGCAGGAAAGACAGGAATTGAGAATGCGGGATTATTCACCTCCACAGTGCCCTGGCAACTCAACTCAGGATCATAAATGCTGGTTACCGTTACGGTATATTGTCGGGCCACATTGTCTGTAAGCTTTACCTGTGCTGTGTTGTAATTGGATAACCCTACCTGCGGTGTCCATGAGTACGTAGCTTCGCCAACGGAACTCAATGCCGTAAGCGTTACATCATTTCCATTGATGCCGTAAGAAGGGCATTTATATTTTGCATCGACTGCTATCAACACCAGGCATCCCTGGCATATTTCAGGAACACTCACCGTGCTGAAACATGCGTGCCCATTGTAGGTTACAATAAGTCCGTAGACAGTAGTCCCCCCCACGGAAGCGCTCACCGGCACCTGCGGAAGATTTGTAGCACCGGTGAAATTACCCGGGCCGGATATTTTGATCCAGTTATAAGTTTCATTGATATTCGGCGTGCGGTCTGGCAATCCAACAATCCTTGGCCCGCAACCTTCCAGTCCTGCACGGGATTCAATGGTGGATACTACTACCTGGTCGGTAAACGTACAGCCGTTTTTTTGCATGCTCAGATTGATGTAGGCCGGGTTTACAGCAGGCATCACAATATTGCCCGGGAAGTAGGTAGTAAGCGATGTATTGTTGGAAGTGAGGTATTGCCCCGGGCTCCAGGTGTAGGTGAAATCCGCTTCAGTTGCGGTTCCCAGCGATGCATCGGAACCAAGGCAGATCACCCTGTCAGGGCCTGCTGGTGTTGCTGTAACAGGCCCTTCTACCGGAACCACATTCACGACATCCTGTGTGGTGCAGGTGCCGCCGCCCGATTTGGCTATTGTAAGGGTAAGCGTGTAATCAGTAGGAGTTGATGGGTTTACTGTCGGCTGCGCAATATTGATATTGTTGATGGCGATGTTGGGCGACCAGTTGTATTGTAAGCCTGCAACACCCGGCACTTGCGGTGTACCGATGGTAACGGGGTTACCTGCACAATTGCGTTTGTCGCTTCCGGCATCTGCTGCAAAACTGTATACCAATGCCTGTCCGGCCTGCTGACAGCCCATGGCATCTGTAACAACAACTGTGTAGATCGTACTCACCGATGGAGAAACCTCAGGGTTGGAAATATTGCCAGCACCCATATCCCACACATACGAAGTGTAAGGAGCATTGCCACCTGTGGCGGTTGGTGTACCACCGATAGTTATAGGCGAAGTTGGGCAGGTAACAAACGGCCCGCCTGCATTTACGGTGGGTGCAGTAAGGCTGTTGACAAGTACCGAAGCAGTGTCGCTGATATGCACCGGTGTGCTTCCGCAGATAGGTAAGGAGAATGCAAGCCTGCGGTAATACTGTGCAATGCCACCGATCACCGGGGTATAGTCTTTCAGCGTTGCCGAAGGGATGTTGGTGAATGGCCCGGTAGGCGCGTCCGCGATCTGCCATTGGTAAGTAGCTTCAATTCCTTTTTGCAGGTCTGCTACCCCATTGAGATAGATGGCGGGGAGGTTACTGCCCGGTACGAATATTCTTCTGCCGGAGATTTTTTTTGCCAATCCATATTTACAAACGGTTTGCACTTTAGCAGAAAGTGTATCATTGGCAACATCGTATTGTGCAGGACAAAATGAAAGTTTAGTGAGGAACGCATCCCCGGTACCCTGGTAAGTTGTAGTGTTGGTGACAGGATAATTGTTGGAATATGTTTTTCCTGAAAAATAAATATCGTTGTTGTCAATCATCATGCCGGTAGGATATTCGTTGTTGCCGCCGCCGATATAAGTACTGAAATGAGTACTGCCATCTTCATTTAATATCATCAGCAGGTTATCGGTGCCGCCACTGGTCTTGCTGCTATCCGTTACGGTGAAAGTGGGGGCATCGGAACTTCCCAACAGGTAAAATTTATTATTGACATACTGTAAAGGCAGGATGGTATTCATTTTGCCGAGGAAGGAAGAATATTTCACATTGCCTGCAGCATCCAGGCTGGTAAAATATCCTGTACCGCCGCTGTAAAACTGGCTGTTGTTGGTTACCGGGTAATCCGGCGCACTTGTGATACCCGAAAAGTATAATTCGTTGTTTACTGCTTTAAAAGAAGGGAAACTGGCATTGCCAGTAGGGTTATTGATGCGTTTGGAATAACTGATACTACCATTGCTGTTGATCTTATGGATCATGATATCCTGGTTGGGAAAAGTGGAATTGCCATTATTGGGGATAGAGATGCCCGCAATGTAAGCCGTGCCGTTATCTAAGTTGATGGATGACAGGATATCCAGCCCGCTGGTGCTGAGGTACGTAGAAAAGGCCATGGTACCGTCACTATTGAGCCTGGTATAAAATCCATCGATCGAATCGTCGGGGAGGCCGGAGGGGGTGCTACCGTTGGTAACGGGAAAATCGGGGGAGTAGGTAAAACCGGTCATGTGAAGTTCTCCGTTCACTACTTTGCCCGTACTCATGAAATCTTCCCTGCTTCCGCCAATATAACGGCTATATATAGACGCAAATGTAGAGCTGTTCAATTTGGCCGCATAAATATGCCTGCCTGTTGGAGCACCCGGGTTACCGATAGTGATGGGTAGGTTGCCGGATTCTGTGCTGCCCGCAAAATACAGGTTCCCATTTTCTACCGCCATCGCACTGATGTTATCTATTTTATTACTTCCCCAGAAACGCGAAGAAATGATAGCGCCAGTAGTGGCGTTCATTTTTGTGATGAAACCATCTGAGCTGCCGCCATTGTAAACGCTGCCGCCCGTTACCGGGAAATTGAGAGAAGAAGTGCTGCCCGCCAGGAATAATTCGTTGCCCACCAGCTGTATAGCGCCGGCAGGTAAGAAATCGCTTCCGCTTCCGCCTAAGTAAGTAGAGAACACGATATTGCCTGTAGTTCCCAATCTGGTAATAAACATATCGGAGCTGCCTTTGTGTGCAGTTCCGTTGGTTACCGGGTACCCGGAAGAATCCGTGGTGCCGATGATATACACTTCGCCACTCACTACCTTCATGTCTACCATATATTCATCCCCTTTGCCACCCAGGTAGGTGGAGTAGACAACAGCGCCGGAACTATTGTATTTGCTCAATGTAAGGTCCCTTTTGCCACTGTGAGTGCTGCCGTTGGTAACGGGGAAATTAGTGGAGGTGGTAGTGCCCATCAGGAAGGTTTCTCCGTTTACCACGATCATTCTGCTGGCAGAATCGCCGGAAGTGCCGCCGGTATATTTTGAAAAATTGATGTAAGACTGTGCTTTCGCGTTTCCTGAGAAAAGGATAAACGCAATGAAGAGGGCACAGGAAATGCCGGGTATGGATATTCTCATGAAATAGTTTTGGTAGTTAAGGAGCCGAAAGTATCGTATTAAATTGATATAAAAATTTTGACCTTGTTATATACAGATTAAGTTTTGTACGGCTGCCCTGACACGTTTTCCCGAACCGGAATCTTTACCAGGTGAACCTGTTGTAAAGGCAAGAAATGGAACGGGCTGTTCATTTATCCACAGTGGCAATCAAATTTCCTTGTTACGGATGTACACCAGCTTGATCCCGGACTTATCTGTTTCCCGTTTATCTATTTCAAATTGTGGCAGCGATTTCAGCAAGGGCGTCAGCTTTGCGAAACCATAATTCCTCGGATCGAAGTTGGGTTGTTTCTTCAGCAGTAGATTCCCGATATCTCCCAGGAAAGCCCATCCGTTCTCATCCGCCAGATCGTTGATCGTTTTTGCTATCAGCTTCAACGTTTCTTTATTCAATTTATCTACCGAAGGCTTAACTGCCGTTGGCGCAGCAGTTGCGGGTTTCGTGGATTTTCTGCGGGTATTCGTTTTGGCAGGAGTTTCCGCTTCCGCTTCATTCACCACAGGAATGATCTCCATGTAAATGAATTTATCACAGGCCACGATGAAGGGGTTAGGCGTTTTCTTTTGCCCGATACCAAACACTTTCATTCCCGCTTCGCGTAAGCGGGTAGCCAATCTTGTGAAATCACTGTCGCTCGACACGATACAAAAGCCATCTACTTTACCCGAATACAGGATGTCCATCGCATCAATGATCAGCGCCGAATCGCTGGAATTTTTCCCTTGTGTATAGCTATACTGCTGAATCGGCGTGATCGCATTTTCCAGCAATACATTTTTCCAGCCCGAAACAGTCGGCTTCGTCCAGTCGCCATAGATCCTTTTAAAAGTCGGCGTGCCATATTTGGCTATCTCTTCCATTACACCTTTTACATTGCTGTAAGGAACATTGTCTGCATCTATAAGTACCGCCAGGCGGATTTCTTTTGAAGTTTCCATAGTGCAAATGTATGATCATAGATCATAGATCATAGATACATTTTCCTTGCATTATGTTGCCTACTTTTGCAGTTATGCAATCATTTACTCAAAAGAGCCGTATCATAGTTACCTGCAGCAACCGTTTGTCGCCTTATTTACAACAGGATGCAGAAGGGCTGGGGTTTAAACCTGTGCGTGTATTCAAGACCGGTGTGGAACTGGAAGGGAGCCTGGAAGATTGTATCCGGCTGAACCTGAACCTGCGTTGCGCCAGCCAGGTATTGTATTCACTCAGGACTTTCAAAGCGTTTACCGCGAACGACCTGTATAAAACGTTGGTAGAAATTGCCTGGGAAACCATCATTCCGGCAGATGGGTATTTTTCCATCAGCAGTAATGTGAGCAATGAAACCATCACCAATAATCTTTTTGCAAATGTAAAAGTGAAAGATGCCATTGCGGACAGGTTCAGGGAAAAGACAGGAGCGAGGCCGGATTCGGGCCCGGAACTGAATGGTGCTGTAATACATCTTTACTGGAAAGATGAAGAAGCGGAAATATTTCTGGATACATCCGGCGAAACGCTTTCCAAGCACGGCTACAGGAAAATTCCCGGGAAGGCACCGATGCTGGAATCTTTGGCGGCAGCCACCATACTTGCTACCCGGTGGGACAGGAAAAGCCCTTTTGTAAACCCGATGTGCGGTTCGGGTACAGTGGCCATTGAAGCCGCGATGATCGCCACAGACCGGAGGCCGGGCCTGTACCGCAGCAATTATTCCTTCATGCACATCCAGGGGTATGATGAAACATTTTATGAAAAAGAATTTTCGCTGCTGGAAAAAAAGGTGAAAGATGTACCGGGGTTGCAGATCATCGCCAGTGATATCAGTGAGGATGCGATCAATGTTTCTGCCATCAATGCAGGCATCGCCGGTGTGGAAGAGATGATGACTTTCAAAGTGTGTGATTTTGCAGAAACAGGCATTCCCGAAGGCAAGGAAGGAGTGGTTTATTTTAATCCTGAATATGGCGACAGGCTGGGAGAGGAAGTAGAATTGCAGGGCACTTATAAAAGAATGGGTGATTTTTTGAAAAAGGAATGCAAAGGGTATACGGGATATATTTTTACCGGGAATCTCGAATTGGGGAAAAAGATCGGGCTTAAGCCGAAACGCCGGATAGAATTTTATACGAGTAAGATAGATTGCCGCTTATTTGAGTATGAATTATACGCCGGCAGCCGTGAAGAGGGGAAAAGCTAAGGCGTTTGTTCATTATCTTCCACAGGTTGAGCAATAAATATCCACTGAAAAAATTTTATTTAATATTAAATAGTCACTCATTTTTATGTGGGCATAGTATTTGAAAATTAGTGTATGTATTAATCACTAAAACAAATGTTATGTTACATACAAAATCATTTTCAGTAAAATTATTCGGTGCCGCGTTGTTGTTGGGTGGCGTAATTGCTACAGGTTGTAATAACGATAAAAAAGAACCTTCCGTTACTTCGGTAAGTTCAATGGACACCGCTTCCATGAAAGTAGATTCATCCAACAGCATGGTGAGCGATGGTTCCACAGCCGCTGTAGTTCCTGCTACCACTGCTGATACAGCAGGTACGGCAAAACCAAACGCAGCCAAAAAAGGAATGAAAGGAAAAGCTACCATCACCATGCCTACAAAGGGTACTGGAAGTATGGAAGCGGATAATACCGGTGTATATTCCAATGTAGAATACCTGCCATCTTTCCCGGGAGGTAACAAAGGCCTGCAGAAATTTTTTGATGACAACCTGGAGTATCCGGCCGCAGCCAGCGATGATGGGGTGGAGGGTACTGTAAATGTGAGCTTTGTGGTTGACGAAAATGGTAAGCTTACATCACCACAGGTTGTGGGTGCGCCACTGGGGTATGGTATCGAAAATGAGGCCATCAGGGTAGTGAATAAAATGCCTGTATGGAATCCGGGTAAATTGAAAGGCAGGAATGTGAAAACAAGATTTACACTGCCGGTAGTGTTTCAATTATACTAGTCCCGTTAGGGAATAAAATATCCACAAAAATTTTCTCCTATGGAGAATACACAGAATGTCGCAGATGATTTTTTTTTCTGCGGCATTTTGTTTTTTTGTCAATACCAAATACCGCTATGCCCCCGGCGTGATGGACCGTCTGGCAGCGATAGCCGCAGATGAATCAGTGAAAACATTATTGTAGTTGGCTGCATCATAGATGAGGTTGCAGTCATTTTCTCTCTTAAAAGGAGATCCACCTGGTAACCAGGAATTAGCGCAGTGGAAGTCGCATCATCAGGTCTGTCTGCACATCATTGCCCAATCTGAAAAAATGTTTATCAAAAACTACAAATCCGTTCTTGGTGTAAAATGCGATCGCACGGGCATTTTCTTCCCATACGGCCAGCCATATGTAAGCGGCCTTTCGTTCATACGCTACCGTTAGTGCCTTTTCGAATATTAATTTCCCGAGGCTTTTTCCGTGATATTCTTTCAGGGCATAGATCCTTTCAATCTCCATTCCATCCTTGTCCCGCAATTCTGTCTGGGCTGTGTTGAAATTGAGTTTAAGATATCCTGCTACATTGCCTGAATCATCTTTGGCAAGAAAAAAAGCCGAGTCCGGGTTGCAGGCTTCCGAAGTCAATTTCTCCGGTGAAAGATTTTCTGCCACGTACAACTGCATATTTTCTTCGGTATTCACATCCGCAAATGTTTCAGTGAAAGTACGGATGCTGATGGCTCTCAGTGCGTCGAAGTCAGCCATCCCGACAGGAATGACCTGTATGTTTTCAGTCATGAACTTTATTTTTTTGATCCCAGCCACAAAAGGCTGTTCAATACAAGTTTGTCCTGTAGCGGGTTTCCAAAAGTGAATGACAATTCTTTGTCGCTGTTATGTTCGTAATCGATATCATTGTGCCCCATGTTGAAATAGATCATTTTATATTTCGTATTTGCCCATACAACGGGGTAATAGCCGCTATGCCAGATCTCGTGCGGCTTTGGGCCGGTTCCTAGCGGGAAGCTACTGCTGTCGATAGACACTAAAATTTTGATATCCGGGTTTTTACGGAGATCATTTTTCCAGCGGTACCATTCGTTGGGTGAAGACCTGAATGTTGTGGGGAAATTTCTGGTTACAGGATGTTTTTGTTCTACCCGCAATACGGCAGAAGTGGGCCTCCAGGTATTGCTCACATATTCTCCCGAACCGAGAAAATCATTGTGGTACCAGGTCCAGTCCTGCAGTATACCTGATCCATTCATCGCGAATGCCGCAAAATGAAAGCCTATCCAGGCTCCGCCATTCTTCATATATTTTTCAAAAGCCGCCCGCCGGGCAGGAGATTCGGGCCTTGTGTCGAGGAAAATAACTACCTGGTATTTTTTCAGGAAGGTATCGTTAAGGTTATTCCAGTCGCCGGTAGAATCATACTCAAAGTTATGCGTGGAAGCCATGGACGAAAACCATTTGTTGGCTTCGTGCAAAAAGCTGATATGCGCCTGGTCGTTTTTGCCGGTGTAAAAGCCGATTGCCTTGAATTTTGGAGAAGTCTGCGCAACGGCGGAGAGAGAAAATATACTAAGCAGGATTAACAAAAAAGGGGAAATTCTTTTCATTTGGCTTGTAGTGAATGGTGAATAGTGAATGGTCAAACCTTCGGTACGTTGTGCTACGGATGAAATATGCAAGGTTCGCCAGCCTGAATATTTATCTGGATATAAATATAATCTTAATAAACTTACCTCAAAAGAAAGGCCCTGCAATTTACAGGGCCTTCATTATCCATTATGAATTATTCATTATCAATTGATCAGTTCATCTTCTTTTTGAGGTTCTCATCAATGGCATCCAGGAACTCTTCGGTGTACAGGTAATGTTCGCCGTGGTTCACTTTATTGCCGTGGATACAAACCGCCAGATCTTTTGTCATCTTACCGCTTTCAACCGTTTCGATACAAACCGATTCGAGGTCGTTACAGAATTTGATCAGCGCTTCGTTGTTGTCCAGTTTACCACGGAAAGCAAGCCCTCTTGTCCATGCGAAGATAGAAGCGATCGGGTTGGTGCTGGTTGGTTTGCCGGCCTGGTGATCGCGGTAGTGGCGTGTTACCGTACCATGAGCAGCTTCCGCTTCCATGGTAGACCCGTCGGGAGTAACCAATACGGAGGTCATGAGGCCCAAAGAGCCAAAACCTTGTGCCACCGTATCGCTCTGCACGTCACCATCGTAGTTTTTACAAGCCCATACAAAATTACCGTTCCATTTCAATGCGCTCGCCACCATGTCATCGATCAGTCGGTGTTCGTAAGTGATGCCTGCAGCTGCGTATTCGGCTTTAAATTCATTTTCATATACTTCTTCGAAGATGTCTTTGAAACGGCCATCGTATTTTTTAAGGATGGTGTTTTTTGTAGAAAGGTACAAGGGCCATTTTTTGCTCAGGGCCATATTGAAACAGCTTCTTGCAAAACCATAAATACTTTCATCGGTGTTGTACATGGTCATTGCCACACCATCACCTTTATAATTGTATACTTCAAATACCTGCGCTTCGCCGCCATCTTCAGGGGTGAAGGTCATAGTGAGCTTGCCTTTACCTTTTATAACGGTATCGGTTGCACGATATTGGTCGCCGAATGCGTGACGGCCAACGATGATCGGGGCAGTCCAGTTGGTAACCAGCCTTGGTACGTTCTGCATCACGATCGGTTCGCGGAAAACGGTGCCATCGAGGATGTTGCGGATCGTTCCGTTAGGGGATTTCCACATTTGTTTCAGGTTGAATTCTTTTACACGTGCCTCATCAGGAGTAATGGTGGCGCATTTGATACCCACACCACAAGCCTTGATGGCATTGGCCGCATCGATGGTTACCTGGTCGTTTGTTTCGTCGCGGTATTCCATTCCAAGATCGAAATATTGAATGGGAACTTCCACATAGGGAAGGATCAGTTTGTCTTTAATGAATTTCCAGATGATCCTTGTCATCTCATCTCCATCCAGTTCTACTACCGGATTTGCTACTTGAATTTTACTCATATTGCTTTGTTGGTTTTGTATTATTTTTTCAATTTAATATCTCTCGCTTTTACAGTTACAATCTTTCCATTTCTTGAAAAAGCCAGTACTTCATTTTTATAACGTTTTTCTTTAACGAGTTTTTTGAAAGAAAGATCTAATCCCACTTTCAATGCTTCTGAAAAACTGAGGCTCTCAATATTAATCTTTTTCATGAGCAATTTTAGTTATGATGTTCCATTCATCTTCGCGGAAAATAATATTTATTTCCGGGTCGTATTTTTCGGAGATAAAAAAAAACTTGTCCGAATTATTCATAACTATCCAACTGTCGCAAATGGGTATAAAAATATTTATAAGATTTTTTATTCCGCTTTTATACCTTCTTTGAATGACATCCTTAGGAATATGATGCCCTCCTTTTTCAACACGTAATTGGACCCTGTCGATTGCCAAATCTACGGAATTTAGCCAAAAGAATAGTAATGTTACCTCATAACCAACATTTTGCGCTTCTTGAATTAACGACCGATAAGAACGTGTGGCAAGCGTAGTTTCAATTGCGAAATTTTCTTTTAATGCTATCAATTCGTCAATTCTTTTAAGCATGATCCTGCCTGCCTGTACAGCAACCTTCTCCGGCTGAAACGGAGATAATCCACGTGCAATCTCATCAGCGTTTACAAACTCTTTGCAATTCAGTTTTTCGGGTAATACATTGTAAGACGCAGTCGTTTTACCTGCGCCATTTGTCCTCAAAACCCCGGAGGTTTTCAAAACCTCCGGGGTTTAAAATCCGCAGCGGAAAATTATAAACTCGAGCTCTTCTTCAACTGTATATCACTCGTCACCACGCCCATATTGGTAATGATCTCATCGCCGAATTCGCTTGTCTTCAGCAAAGTGGCGCCTGTCATCAGGTTGTAGAAGTCGATGGTGACGGTCTTGCGCATGATGGTAGCCTGCAATGCAGTGGTGATGAGGTCGGCCGCTTCTTTCCAGCCGATGTATTCCAGCAGCATGCAACCGCTCAGTATCACCGAAGAGGGGTTCATGCTGTTGGTGCCGGCAAACTTAGGCGCTGTACCATGTGTAGCTTCAAATACGGCATAACCGGTTTTGTAATTGATGTTGGCGCCAGGCGCAATGCCTATTCCGCCTACTTCAGCAGCTAATGCATCGGAAATATAATCGCCGTTAAGATTGAGCGTAGCCACCACGGAAAAATCTTTCGGGGCAATCAATATCTGTTGTAAAAAATTATCCGCGATGATATCTTTTACCAGCAATTTACCTTCGCTGAGGGCTTTGCGCTGCACTTCATTGGCATGCGCTTCGCCGTGTTCTTTTTTCAGTTCATCCCATTCGTCCCACGTAAATGTTTTGTCGCCAAATTCCTGCCTGGCCACTTCATACCCCCAGTTCCTGAAATATCCTTCGGTATACTTCATGATATTCCCTTTGTGAACAAGGCTCACAGATGGCAGGTTGTTTTCAAGCGCATGGAGGATAGCCGCACGTACAAGGCGTTTGGTGCCTTCCTGCGAAACAGGTTTTACACCATAACTAGAATCTCCTGGGAAACGTACATTTTTCACGCCCATTTCTTCCAGCAGGAATTTCTCGAATTTCTGTGCTTCCGCAGAACCCGCTTTCCATTCGATACCGGCATAGATATCTTCCGTATTTTCCCTGAAGATTACCATATCCACATGTTCGGGATGCACTACGGGAGAAGGCACGCCTTTGAACCATTTCACGGGGCGAACACAGGCATAGAGGTCAAGATCCTGGCGCAGGGCAACATTCAATGAACGGATACCGCCGCCTGTAGGGGTGGTAAGCGGGCCTTTGATGGAAACGATATAATCTTTCGCCATCTGCAAAGTTTCAGCAGGCAGCCATTCTCCGGTTTTGTTGAAGGCTTTTTCCCCGGCCAGCATTTCTTTCCACTCAATTTTCTTAGAGCCGCCGTAAGCTCTTTCAACTGCCGTATCAAAAACCTTTTCCGCCACTTTCCAGATTTCGGGGCCGATGCCGTCCCCTTCAATAAAAGGGATGGTCGGGTTGTCGGGAACAACCAGTTTGCCATCCGTGCCCATGGTGATCTTTTCTGCCATAATGATTTTCTTTTTGTGGTGCAAATTTAAGCTAAAGCGGTGGAAAAGAGATGGCTGGTTTGTAATAGTAACTCAAGTATGGCCTATAGAACAAAAGGCTCCCTTTTGAGGAGCCTTTTGTTCTATAGTATGAATCTTATCCTGAAGTTACAGGTAAAAGTAAATTTGGCACTTTGCTGTGCGTTCCGGCTGAGCGTTAGGGGCCTCTTTCGTATAGTGTGGTAGTAAGATGGCCCAAAAGCAATTTTAGAAATTTATGCTGCAGTTCAGCCATCCCGCATCAATATCTGCTTTATATCTTTTGTAAAAAGCAATGGCCGGCTCATTCCATTCCAGTACCTGCCATACCATGCCGCTGAAATGATGTTCGCGGGCGTGATCGATGAGTTTATCCATCAGCAATTTGCCGATGCCTTTGCCCCGCATGCATTCTGTTACCAGCAGGTCTTCCAGGTAAAGCCGTTGCCCTTTCCAGGTGCTGTAACGGGTATAATATAATGCGAAGCCGATCACTTCGAGGCCATTATCTTCCGACAATGAAGCTGTTTCGGCTACATATGCTGCCCATACAGGGTTTGGGCCAAAACCACTTTCTACAAAATGATCGTAATCTACCGTTACCTGCTCCGGAGCTTTTTCGTACAATGCCAGTTCGTGAATGAGCTGCATCATTTTTTTACAATCCGATTTTATCGCCGGGCGAATATTAACTGTCATGGAGAAGGTTGAAGGTTGAAGGTTGAAGGTTGAAGGTTGAAGGTTTACTTAGGATTGAAAATCGTATGTAAATCGAAAGTACGTCAAACCGGAAAGATTTTCAACTTTCAACTTTGAACCTTCAACCTTCAACTTTAATTATGGGAGAGCATTACCTGCCTGGTGCCATAACCATTGTAGTAGTAGCTGGCCACCACGGTATCGCATACAACTTTATGATTGGGCAATGCACGCAGCGAATCGCAGTTGGTGCCCGGGAGGTCGCAATTAACAGGGGTGGTCACCGTGCCGCTTCCGGAAGGATTCGGGTAGGTGTGTTTGCAGTTGTTGATGGCGAGTGTTGGCTGGTATTCCCAACTGATCACATCGCGGTAAACAAGCCCGATCGTATCGGCATATATTTCATAGCCTTTGTCGTACGTGGCAAAAGCGAAGGCAGAAAATTCTTTGTTGTCGGTCGAATCATATTGTACCACCGTCACTGTTTTTGGAAGATTGAATGTTCCTACCTGTAAAGGCTGTCCGGCATCTTTATAGAAGAAATTCCAGGTCTGGTAAAATGAATTCTGATGAAATACCGGTTGGCTCAGGTAACTGTTGCCGAGCCAGCTTTTTCCTTCTTCCACCGGACTTACCATCTTTATATAACGAAGGTTGTTTTCAACGTATTCGAGGCTGTTGTCGGTAGGAGTGAAAAAGAATGTATTGATCGGCGACCAGGTATTGTTCGCCTGGTTGAGGTGATACCTGAAAACCTTGAAGGTTTGCCGGTTGGAATTATCCACGATCTCTTCCACGATAGAATCTTTCACGATATGCGAAGTCTTGATAAAAGATGTACCAAATGAACGGGTAACGGTGGAATCCAGCGCATAGATGATGTACTTTCCTACTTTGAAATTGTTGTACTGCCTGTAAGAAGTGAAGACAGTATCGTCATTTGTTTTCTTGCAGCTCACAAACAAGGTAGCAAGTGTTGCGATCAGCGCCAGAAAGAGTACGTGGTTTTTTCTCATGAGAAGAAGTGAATTGTCAATAGTCAATAGTCAAATCGTTGTACGTTGTTTGCGATCTACACTCTTTTATATTGGTAAAAAATAATTTCTGTTATGTCTTTGGTCAAAAGTCGGTAAAAAAAGTTATAAAGTTCAAGGATTGACCATTGACTATTCTCTATTCACTAATTCAGGTTCGCTGAATGATCCCGCCGCCTATTACATCATTCCCTTCATAAAAAACAGCGCTTTGCCCGGGTGCAACTCCTTTTACATCATCGTAAAAACGTACGGTAATGCCATTTTCGTATGTGTAGAGGTTACTTAATGCGCCTTTATCCTTGTAACGTATCTTGGTAACGGCTTCCATTCCATCCGTCACACCATCATATTTCATCCAGTTGATGCCGGTTACTTTCATTTCGATACGGTTCAGGTCTTCTTCGTTGCCCAGCACCACCGTATTTGTTTC
The DNA here is from genome assembly GCF_024343615.1 of Ferruginibacter sp. HRS2-29. GTDB lineage: Bacteria > Bacteroidota > Bacteroidia > Chitinophagales > Chitinophagaceae > Ferruginibacter. The sequence goes on from NZ_RJUB01000159.1 coordinate 43,130, forward strand.
AGGGATGATCTCCGTCACGAAAGCGGGCTTACCCAGCGCAATGTCCAATCCCTTCCGTTGGCCAACAGTATAAAACGGATAACCTTTGTGTTTACCAAGTATTTTACCCTGCGGGTCAACGAAGTTTCCGCCATTCACTTTTTCTTCCAGGCCTTCCACTTTACGTTTCAGGAAACCTCGGTAATCATTATCGGGCACAAAACAGATCTCGTAGCTTTCATTCTTTTTCGCCAGTTCGGGATAGCCGAAATCATGCGCCATCTGGCGGATCTCCGTTTTGCGGTAAGTTCCGAGCGGCAGCAACGTACGTTTCAGCAGATCCTGCTGCAATCCCCACAGGGCATAACTCTGGTCCTTGGTTTCATCCAGTCCCTTGCTGATAAAATACCGGCCATTGCTGTGCTGATGCACCTGCGCATAATGCCCGGTGCTGATGAAATCACACCCCAGCGCATCTGCCCTTTTCAGCAATGCCCTCCATTTGATATGCGTATTACACATCACACAGGGGTTGGGTGTACGCCCCGCTATATATTCTTCAATGAAATTCTCAATGACAAAATCCCCGAACTCATCGCGGATATCAAGTATAAAATGCGGAAACCCATGTTGTACCGCCGCCATACGGGCATCGTTGAAGCTATCGATATTGCAGCAGCCGGTTTCTTTTTTACCCGTAGTACCAACACTGCTGGCATAATCCCATGTTTTCATGGTGATACCCACCACTTCATAACCTTCCTTGTGAAGCATCAAAGCCGCTACGGTGCTGTCTATGCCGCCGCTCATCGCCATCAATACTTTTCCTTTTGTGCTCATCCCGCAAAGGTACGTCAATGGGGGAATAAGTGAATGGTTGGATACGGAAACATTGAAATTTTTCGATATTCGGAAACAGTTGACAACTCCCTGCAGTTGACAACTCCCGGGAGTTGTCAACTGCAGGAGGATTTTCTACACTTATGGCTATTTTGTTGCAGTTATCAAATTATCAGCCTGAAAAACCGTGTTTTATGAACATACCAATACTTCCGGAAGCAATATTTCACGATATTCACCGTTTTTGAAGGTTCCTATTACCCAAAACATGCAAAAATATACCAAAACGTCCATCACGGCGATCTTCCTGATCACTGCTTATTTGTATTCCCCGGCACAGAGCGCCCAACCCGGCAGGTACAACCAATTGTCGAAAAGCAGTTACTCCAAACAAAAGGATTCCCTGAAAAAAGCATTGGTTTGTCCGGTTTTATTCAAAAAGAAAGAAACGCAGAAAAAGTACAAGGAATTCTGGGATTCCCGCACCGATTTCATCACAGCCGCTATTGACGATAACGATTTCACCCGCGAACCGGCGATGTACAATTATGTTTCAGAAATATTATCTGAGCTGGTTTCCGCCAACCGCGAATACATCAAATCGTACCCGCTGCTCTTCATCGACCGCAGCCCAAGCGTAAATGCCTATGCTATCGGAAATAATATGGTGGCTGTGAATATGGGACTGCTTTCCTTTTCGGGATACCGCGAAGAGATCGCCCTGGCACTGGCGCATGAGCTGGCGCACAACATCCTCATGCATCCCGAAAACTCCATGAAGGAAAGGGCCGAACTGCTCACTTCGGATGAATATATCAATGACGTGAAATCGGTACTGGATTCAAAATACGGCCGCTACAGCAAGCTGAAAAAGATCATGGAAGGGTACAGTTTCAGCCACAACAGGCACACACGTTACCACGAAGAAGAAGCGGATTCGATGGCTACCATCTTACTGAAAAATAGTAAGATCGCTTTTGCACCCGGGTTTTTCCTCAGGCTCGACAGCGCCGACCTGGTATACAAGACCCCGCTGAAAAACGGGACAAAAACGTATATGTCAGACCTCAATATCAATGTGGAGGAAACCTGGATGCGTAAAGGCACCAAAGGCCTTTCCAACCGCAATTATTCTTTTTCGCAGGGAGAGATCAGCGACTCTGCAAAAACGCATCCCGATTGTAAAGCACGTTACGAAAAACTGCTGCCGTACGCCACCGGCAATACTCTTACTCCAATAAGCGCCTCCCTGAAGGCGGATGTGAATAAATCCATCATCTGGTCGTTGTTTGTGAACAGTAACCTCACCTCCGCGTTTTACCGGCTGCTGCTCGAAAAAGACCGTGGCAACTTCGATGCGTGGCACAAAGTAATGGCAGCCTACATCATGAACGGGTTGTTTTATGCGGATAAGAAACTATCGCGTTTCAATGTCATCAACATCCGGTCGAAAGAATATATTTCATCAAATTATTACGAACTCCAGACAATGTTCGAACAATTTCCCCGCGACCGGCTGGAGAGTTCCTGCAAGGAATGTTTCAATCAACCTTTCTGGCAGCAGGCCAGTGCCGATGAAAGATCGTTCAGGTCATTGCTCGCTTATCTCAACTTTACAGGAGAGCAGAGCGCAAGTGAGATCAAAAGCATGCGCAAAGAATTTCAGGAGTCGTATGGCCAAAGCCTTTACCTGGAATTCATTGAACAGATAAAATAATTACTACCAAACCAACACTAAAACCAAAACAACTCAAAAGATGACCAGATCGTTTTTCCTTACCCTCGCCGCCGTATGCATTACAACGTTTGCACAGGCGCAGTCACGCGTATTCAAGCAGGTGGCTGAAGAGATATCTTCCGACATGGATGCTATCCAGCAGGATGGCGCCGTAGTAGGATATGTGGTACTTACCAAACTAGAAAAGATCAAAGAAGACAGTTTCAATTACAAACTTACTTTGATGGATGAAAACCTGAACGATATCGGCAGCATCAACATGAAAGACATCAATATGAACCTGATGAGCGTGGCTTTTGAGCAGGATGTGCTTTGTCTTTCTTATTATAAAAGCAACATCAGCGGAAGCACGTTCAAGAACAGGCGTCAGTACAAGGCAGCAAAAGAAGATGCGGTTAACACGATCATGAACCAGTTCGTATCACTTGATGGGAAGATCATCAACACACATAGTTTTGCTATCAGCGCCAAGATCAATTCAGCCCAGGGGGGGCTCTATGGCGCTACCGGAAAAGTATATGCTTACTCAGGATTGAAGAACAGCGGGCAGGTGAAGAATATTCCCGGAAAAGGATTTTGTTTCCTGTATGGAGATGATGATAAAAGTGAAATGCTGTCGTACGATACAAAGGGGGAGGTATTGTGGAAAAAAGAAATACCAAGGTATGCATCCTATTCCATGGTTCCTTCCAGCGAGGTGGTTTACCTGCTTGGCGGAACCGACGGCAATAACCCGCTGGAGCTTAACAGGCTTTCTGTGGCAGATGGTACCAAAGCAGCCGTTTATACCCTGGAAGATAAAGATGAGAACAGGTTTAATATCCTGAATTTTGAAATGAACCAGGTAACGGGCAAGCCATATATTGCCGGATCGGTGGTGAGTAAATCACGTATTGTGAAGGGCAATTCCGGCAGGGCCGTAACGAAAGGTTATTATATGGGGGTATACACGCTTACGCTCAATGGTATGAAAAAAGGCGATATCAAAGAAAATATCACTTACTGGTCGGAAGGTGAACTGAAGCCGGAAATATCTACCCGCGGCCGTGTAGTGGAAGATAATGGGGTGCCTTATTTAAGGACAGCTTCGCAGGATTCTGCCGGCAATACTTTTTTTGCAGGAACGCTGGTGCAACGGAAATTACGTGTCGGTTCAGTAGTTGCCAGTGTTATAACAGCGCCATTGATCGTGTTTCCGATCTATATCCTGGGTTCTACCGGTACCCACAAGTTCCGCATGACGGATGGCGTGGTGCTGAAACAGGGAAATAAGGGTTCGCTTACGAAAGTACAGACACTGGAAAAACAGCATACCCGTTATTACCATGCAAAAGTGGGGGTGTCGGAGTACGATAATTCCAACGATTATTTTACCATGTACAACCCTGCTACCAAATCGGAAGTGATCATTTACAGCGATGATAAAAGCTACCAGATTTACAGTGTTGCACAAAACAAGATCTCCCGTTCTATCCCTACCAAAGTTTCCAAAAGTACCCTGCGTGTATTTGGCGCCAAGGAAGGTCATATCATGATCATGGAAAATAACAAAAAGGAAAAATATACCAAGCTGTCTATCGAAGCTATTTAAATTGAGCAATTTATATATCAGGCCGGCCACCCCAGGGTGGCCGGCTTTTTTTAGGGTCGGCTGCCTTCCGGAGGTTGCTGCCCTTTAAGATACTGTGCATAAGAACCCGTAACCCGCCACCCGCTAACCCTCACTTTTTTTCCTAAATTTGCACCCATGCAGCAATATCTCGATCTCGTACAACATATCATTTCCACCGGCAACGATAAAAGCGACCGCACCGGTACAGGCACCCGCAGTGTTTTTGGCTACCAGATGCGTTTCAACTTACAGGAAGGTTTTCCATTGGTGACTACCAAAAAAACACACCTGAAAAGTATCATCTACGAACTGCTGTGGTTTCTGCAGGGTGATACCAACATCGCTTACCTGAAAGAGAATAATGTGAAGATATGGGACGAATGGGCCGATGAAGACGGTAATCTCGGTCCGGTTTACGGCAAACAATGGCGCAGCTGGGAAGGTGCCGATGATACCGAAGTAGACCAGGTAAAAGACCTCATCCACCAGATAAAGACCAACCCCGATAGCCGCCGCCTCATCATCAGCGCCTGGAATGTGGCCGACCTGCCAAAGATGAAACTGATGCCCTGCCATTGCCTCTTCCAGTTTTATGTAAGCAATGGTAAACTCAGTTGCCAGCTTTACCAGCGTTCCGCAGATGTATTCCTCGGCGTGCCTTTCAACATCGCCTCCTACGCATTGCTCACGATGATGATATCGCAGGTATGCGGTCTGGAACCGGGCGATTTCATCCATTCTTTTGGTGATGTACATTTATACAAAAATCATTTCGAGCAGGCAGAATTACAACTGACCCGAACACCATTTCCGCTTCCGCATATGAAGATCAATCCGGAAGTGAAAGATATCTTCGATTTCAAATTTGAAGATTTCGAACTGGTGAATTACCAGTCGCACCCGGGGATAAAAGCGCCGGTAGCGGTGTAGGGACGGGCCTGTGGTATCGCCCCCCTCCGCTTATTCGTGTAATTCGTTTCAATTCGTGTAATAAAAAAAACTTTCATTCGTTGTAAGAGAACCAATTACCTCTTATGCGAAAAATCTCTACACTGTTACCCCTTCTTTTGTCTGCTTTTACCGTTTTGGCGCAGCCTTCAGCCCATGTTGGCGATACCACCATAAAGCTCAAAGAGCAGTCAGAAAATATCATCAAAGAAGGTACTGTCGTAAAGATCGAGAACCTCGGTCCGCTCATCAATACCGGCAACCCCGAAATGAGGCCCACGATTTCCGCCGATGGCAATCTGTTGTTCTTCATCCGTCAGGATGACCCTATGAACACACAGTACAATACCGTTCCCAATTCGCAGGATATCTGGTATTCTACCAGGGATACCGCTGGTAAATGGGCAAAAGCGAAACACCTGAATGCATCCGTAAATGCCTCACATTACAACGCGGTGTACTGGATATCCCCCGATCTCAATACCATCTTATTGAAAGGCGCTTACCGCGACGGGCAATACTTTGGCACCGGGCTGAGCATGATCCATAAAAGAGAAGACAATAGCTGGACCAATGCAGAAATGCTTAAGATCCGCAACTTCGGAAAATTCAACATGACACCACAACTGGGCGCCTGCATGGGGCACGACGGAAAGACCCTCTTGTTTTACATGACGGATAAAAAAGGAAGTTTCGACAACGATCTTTATGTATCTTTTTTAGAAGGGGATGATATCTGGACGGCTCCCAAAAGCCTGGGTAAAAAAATAAATCTCCCCGATTATAATGAAATGAGCCCGTTCCTGGCCGCAGATGGCGTTACGCTGTATTTCAGCAGCGACAGGCCCGGAGGGCTGGGCGAGAACGATATCTGGATGACGAAACGCCTGGACAACAGTTGGACAAAATGGAGCGATCCCGTTAATCTTGGAGCGCCCATCAACACCGAAGGTTCCGAAGCATTCTTTACCCTCGACGCAGGCGGCGAATACGCTTACCTCACATCAAGCGATGGGGCATATGGCGCCAGCGACATAGTACGCGTGAAACTGCTGGAAAAAGAAAAGCCCGATCCGGTGATACTGGTAAGCGGAAACGTATACAATGCCAAAACGAAAGAGCCGCTCACCGCCTCCCTGGTATACCAGACTTTGCCTGACGGAAACGAAGCAGGTACAGGTGTTTCAAGCCCTGTGGATGGTGCATTCAAGATCGTGTTGCCCTACGATAAAAATTACAGCATCCGTGCATCCGCCGATAAATTCTTTGCCATCTCCGAAAATCTCAACCTCGATTCGCTGATCAAAGAAGGGTATAAAGAAATACACAAAGATCTTTACCTGGTACCGATCGAGATCGGGCAGGTATTCAGGCTCAACAATGTATTTTTCGATTTTGATAAATACGACCTGCGTGCAGAATCGAATGTGGAACTCGACAGGGTAGTGGCATTCCTCAACGAATACCCGAATGTGGAAATAGAAATGAGCGCCCACACGGATAGTAAAGGATCAGACCAATATAACTTCACGCTGAGTGATAACCGTGCCAGATCGGTGATGAATTATATCCTTGCCAAAGGCATCCAGCCCAACCGCATCACATCGCAGGGGTATGGCGAAACCAAACCGGTGGCAACCAATGATACTGATGATGGCAGGCAGCTGAACAGAAGGGTGGAATTTAAGATAATGAAGAACTAGCAGGCACGTGCCTGCGGCGCGTGCAGTCAATGGTGAATAGTCAATAGTGAAACCTTTGTGGGTTATTATAAAAGACCAGTTCACACAAGCTGCATTCAAATTTCCCGCCTTTTCCGGACAAATGTGTAATCCGTGTAATCCGTAAAATTAGTGTCATTAAATAAAAGGCCAGGCTGCATGATCTTTGCAAGCGTTGAATAACTAAACCGTTCTGGCTCTTTTTAAATCAGAATACAAAATAAGGAATAAGGAAGTTGTAACTTCGCATCAATATAAAATCAGTGCGGAGTTCCATACTTCCTTATTTTACATTTCTTATTCCTTATTTGTATGACCATTTCACTCATCGTTGCCGCATCCGAAAACAATGCCATTGGCAGACAGGGCCAGCTGCTCTGGAGCCTTCCCATCGATCTTAAATTTTTCAAAGACACCACCTGGGCCATGGTAGTGGTCATGGGGCGTAAGACATACGAAAGTGTAGATAAACCTTTGCCCGGCAGGGTCAATATCGTGATCACCAAACAAGCCGATTGGTCAAGGCCGGGCACACAGGTGGCCAAAGACCTGGATGATGCTATTGCGCAGGCGAAAGCTACCAATTGTAAAGAGATATTCATCATCGGCGGCGGAGAAATATACAGGCAAAGCATGGACATAGCCGATAAGATTTATATGACCCGTGTGCATGCCACCCTCGAAGGGGATACTTATTTTCCGGAGATCGATCCATCAAAATGGATAATGACCGGGCATGTGGATTTTCTGAAAGATGAAAAGCATGCTTATGATTTTTCATTTCAAACATGGGAGAAAAAAATTACGAATTAATAATTACGAATTACGAATTAGAATGTACCACATTCGTAATTCGTAATTCGTAATTCGCAATTTATTTATGTATTCAGCATTTCAACTCGCAAAAAAATATATTCGTTACTACCTCACCGCTTCCAATGGAAAAGGCCATGGTGTACATTCTCCGTTTGTTTTTGAATTCATCCGCGATGTGTTGAATGATAAGAAACAACCTTCTTTTTACAAAAGCATTGAGGCAAAAAGAAAAAGCCTTTTATCTGATAACAGTACGATTGAGGTGGAAGATTTCGGGGCGGGGTCTGCGGTTATTAAAACAAACACCAGGGTAGTCGGAAAAATTGCGGCTTCTTCTTTAAAGCCCCGCAAATACGCACAGCTGTTGAGCAAAATGGTGAGTTATTATCAACCGTTGACGATTGTAGAACTGGGTACTTCATTTGGCATCACCACCGCTTATCTTACAAAGGGAAGCGATCCTAACGCCTCCGTATTTACATTTGAAGGGGCTCCTGCCATAGCCCGCATTGCACAACAAAACTTCGATGAACTGGGCTTGAGGAATAGCAAACTGGTACAGGGAGATTTTGCTGCTACATTCCCCGCTTTCCTGCAGGAAACAAAACGGATAGATTTCGCTTTTGTAGATGGCAATCATCGCAAAAAGCCTACGCTTGATTATTTTTATCAATTATTACAACATGTGGATCCGGCCGGGTCCATTCTTGTTTTCGACGATATCCACTGGAGCAGCGAAATGGAAGAAGCCTGGGAAGAGATAAAAAAGCACGGATCGGTTAATTTATCCATCGATCTTTTTTTTGTCGGCATCATTTTCCTGCGAAAAGATTTTAAAGTGGAGCAACACTTCAGCATCCGGTTTTAATTGCCTAACTTAGTTCGCATAAACCATGGAGGTTTTTAAAACCTCCATGGTTTGAATCAATTCATGAAAAATTCCCGTAATCTACCATGATCATTGGCGTATTAAAAGAACCATCTCCCGAAACACGGGTCTCCTTATTGCCAGAACACGTTGCTATCCTGAAAAAAATGAATGCCGAAGTGCTGGTAGAAACCGGTGCCGGTGCCAAAGCCTTTGCTGGGGATAACAAATATTCGGATGCAGGCGCTACCATCGGAAACAGGCAGCAGGTACTCGAACAGGCTACCATCCTGCTTTCCATCAATCCATTATTGAAAGAAGAAACGGATACCCTACAGGGAAAAGTATTGCTCGGATTTTATCAGCCTTTATTCAATCATTCACTTGCCAAAGAATGGGCTGATAGAAATATCACGGTATTCAGCATGGATATGCTGCCCCGCACTACCCGTGCGCAAAGCATGGATGTACTGAGCAGCCAGGCCAATATTGCAGGATATAAAGCAGTGTTGCTGGCGGCAAATCTTTACCCCAGATATTTTCCCATGTTCATGACGGCGGCAGGTAGCATAGCCCCGGCGAAAATGCTCATACTCGGAGCTGGCGTGGCTGGCCTGCAGGCCATTGCTACCGGTAAAAGGTTGGGCGCTGTAGTGGAAGTATTCGATACCCGTCCGGCAGTAAAAGAAGAAGTGATGAGCCTCGGGGCGAAGTTTGTAGAAGTGGAAGGTGCCGCCGATGCCAGCAAAGCCGGAGGTTATGCGGTGGAGCAATCAGAAGAATTCATGCAGCGGCAAAAACAAAAGATAGCGGATAGTGTGGCCAAGGCAGATATCATTATCACCACCGCACAGATACCCGGGAAAAAAGCGCCGGTGCTGATCACCGATGAGATGTTATCAGCCATGAAAAACGGTTCGGTGATCATTGATCTTGCTGCCGCAACGGGTGGTAATACCACGCAGACAAAAAACGAGGAGACTGTTCATCACAACGGTGTTTCCATCGTGGGCAATTCACGCCTGTCGGCGGATATGCCCAGCGATGCAAGCAAGTTGTATGGAAAAAATATCTGTAATTTCCTTCAGCTCATCATTGATAAGGAAGGCAACATAAACCTGAATTTTGAAGATGACCTGGTGAAAGGAACCTGTATCGCTACGGATGGTAAGATCACGAATGAACGGGTAGCTGATCTGGTAAAATAATAAAAAAACAAAAACCCCGTCAGCCGTCGAAGACGCTGACGGCGGTCCCTACAAGAACGAATTCCTAAACCACCCGCCCAGGTTAAAACCGCTGAAGTCGGTTTGGGAAGAAATAAAAATAAATAGAACCCCCGTCAGTAGTCAAAGACGCTGACGGCGGTTGAAAAAAATATTATATGGACAACATCTTAAATTTTATTTCCGCCAATCAGCAGATCATCTACATCGTCATCCTCATGATATTTGTGGGGATAGAAGTCATCGGCCGTGTGCCAAGCGTTCTGCATACACCGCTGATGAGTGGCGCCAATGCGATACATGGTGTGGTGATCATCGGCGCCATCATCGTGATGGGAAAGGCGGAAACGGATAATTATCTCGCCCTCGGATTAGGATTTCTGGCAGTGATATTGGGTACACTGAATGTGGTGGGTGGATTTGTGGTGACAGACAGGATGCTGGAAATGTTTAAGAAGAAGAACTGATTACACGAATTACACGAATTACGTTCGCATGGCTTCAAGTCGTTTTTCAGATAATGAAGTTGCAAAACCTTGAACCTTTTGAACTTTGAACCTTTTGAACTTTATATATGGAATTCAACATACTTACTCTTTGTTATCTGATCGCGTCGGTCACATTCATTCTTGGCCTCAAGATGTTATCGAATCCCGCGAGTGCCCGTAAAGGCAACCTGGTAGCGGCTTTCGGAATGGGGTTGGCGATTTTTGGGACTATCTTTTTATACCGTGATATAGAAAGCGGCGAACGGCTGCACAATTACGGATGGATATTTGGGGGATTGCTGATCGGAGCGATCGTTGGAACGCTTGCCGCAAAAAAAGTGAAAATGACGGCTATGCCTGAAATGGTAAGTTTGTTCAATGGAATGGGTGGAGCCTGTGCGGCATTAATATCACTGGTTGAATTCAATCATCTTTCTAAGGAAATTTCATCCGGCGGTAACAATGAGTTCATTGCAGCACACCAATCTACCATTCTCATTATTGCTCTGGGGCTGATCATCGGCTCCATATCATTTTCCGGCAGTATGATAGCCTGGGGAAAACTAAATGGTAAAGTGAAAGACTTCAGTTTTACCGGGCAGAATATCCTGAATCTTATTTTGCTTGCAATTGCGCTTAGCGCTGGTGTATGGCTCGTTGTAGATCCTGTACAAGGATACCTGCTGTACATCATTCTCGCACTTTCTTTATTGTATGGTATCTTATTCGTGATGCCCATCGGCGGTGCCGATATGCCTGTCGTGATCTCCCTGCTCAACTCCTTTACCGGTGTGGCCGCGGCTTTCGGTGGTTTTCTTTACGACAACAAAGTGATGCTCACCGGCGGTATACTCGTTGGCGCAGCCGGCACATTGCTCACCATACTCATGTGTAAAGCCATGAACCGCTCGTTGCTGAATGTACTGGTAGGCTCTTTCGGAGGAAATAAATCGGGAGGTGGCGCAGCCGCTGGCCCGCAGGGAGCTTACAAAGAAATATCTGTGAGCGATGCCGCCATGGTGATGGCATATGCCAATAAAGTGATCATCGTTCCGGGATATGGCCTGGCGGTGGCGCAGGCGCAACACGTTTGTCATGAACTCGAAAAGATATTGAATGAAAAAGGGGTGGAAGTAGTCTATGCCATCCATCCTGTTGCAGGCCGCATGCCTGGCCATATGAACGTATTGCTGGCCGAAGCCGATGTGGCATACGAAAAGCTGGAAGAAATGGAGCAGGCGAATGAACAATTCAAAACCACCGATGTGGTACTGATATTGGGAGCCAATGATGTGGTAAACCCTGCCGCAAAAACCGATCCTTCCTCGCCGATCTATGGCATGCCGATCCTGGAAGTGGAGCAGGCCAAAACGGTGATCGTAAATAAACGAAGCATGAAGCCGGGGTATGCCGGTATCGAGAACGACCTGTTCTTTCAACCCAAAACTTCCATGTTGTTTGGCGATGCAAAGAAAGTACTGCAGGAACTCTGTGCTGAGGTAAAGATCATTTGATAATTAAGAATTAAAAATTAAGAATTAAGAATGCAGGCCTTTGTGAAAACTAAATCTATAGTCCTGCACTTCAAATACTGGTGCCTTTTATTATTGTCAGTTACGTTTTCTTATGAACGTATTGCTGCGCAAAATCTATTTGCAAATTCCTCTTTTGAAGACATCAACATATGTGTTGAGTTCAATGCGTCCTGTGCGGCGGAAGGATGGTTTTACATCAAACCAACCACCAATCCGCTGGTCAACAGGCAGGTGGTGCCTGAGCCTTATTCGGGCATGAATCTCTTGTTGGTTCCGGTGGAAAGTGTGTATGGTAAAAAGGAATTCAGTGCGGTATATTCCCATCCCTTTGTTTATACGATGTTGTGCTGCCCGTTGATAAAAGGAGAGTCATATAAAATTCAATTCTACATTCATACTGCTTCCCGGAAATTTTATGCACTCGACTTCTGTTTTACCCAAACAGAACCGGCTACCGATGGTTTTGATCTCGTCAGACAAAAACCATCTTTTTCAATACAACCGCAGGAACTTCGGGAAGAAGTTAAAAACGGCTGGAGAAGAGTGCAACATGTATTTACCGCAGATGGTACCGAAAGATTTTGCACCATCGGTAATTTTTCTGAAAAGCCCTGGGGGTACAAGGCAAAAGAAAGGATGAACTCGGGAGGTGCGGTTTATTATTTCCTGGATGATGTCAGCCTGGTACCTGTAGACAGTATTGCTCCTTGCAAAAAATATGAGGCTAATATTGTAAAATTATATGAGCAGAATTTCCGCCATACCAATTTCGCTACCGTGCAAAAGCCAGGCGATACCATAGAGCCTGTGCTGCATTCCGCACCGGTATTCACTTCCGATACACTCATTATTCCCGCGGCTTTGTTTGAAACGAACAGTGCCGTTTTAAGGCCTGAGTTTGTAAAACTCTTTGATGAATTCAGCGCGGGCATGAACGAAAAGAAAATAGCCAGCATTCATATCTTCGGGCATACGGATAGCAGGGGTACGCAGGAGAAGAATAAAGTACTCTCACAAAACAGGGCAGAAGCCATCAGGAAATATTTTACAGAGAAGTTTCCGCAATACACCGATGTGATATTCGCGAAAGGCAAAGGGCAAGACCAGCCTGTTGCTGATAACAAAACAGAACAGGGGCGTACCAGAAACAGGCGGGTGGAAATTGTGGTTACAACAGTTTCGCTTTCGCAATGATCATCAGCAATCGTTCGTTGAGTAATTCAGCTTGTCCCAGATATCAAAAGTCTCCTTCAGTTTTTTTGCAGAAGATCTTTCTTTCGTAAGCTTTACTTCCAATGCTTTTGTGCGATCGGGACTGTGCCAGGTTCCTTCCAGTGAGGTTGTTTTATCGCTAAGTAATAACACGCCGGTGAAATCGTGTTCCACCAGGCAATAAAAACCTTTGTTGTTACGGGAGGCACTTAGTAAAAGCCAGTGTTTGCCTTCATCATAACTATACATGGCGGTGTAGTAATAATCATCACCGCAGCCCTCGCCTTTGCCAATGTAGAGTAATACTTTATGAGTGCCGACGGTGCCCCTGTAAAGGGCGGATTCTACCGGTTCCGCAAAGGAGGTAGAAAGAATAAAGACGCTGAGGAGTGTGAGGAAAAGTTTCATAGGTTTTAGCTTTTGAGTATCAGTTGATACCACGAATGGTACGAAATATCACAAAAAAACTATTAGTGATATTTCGTGCCATTCGTGGCTTCTTAACAAAGTTATTTTTTCAGGAATTCTTTTATCAGGGCAAATTCTTTTGCGGGTTCTTCCACCTGTGGATTGTGCCCGCTGTTTTCAAACATTACAAATTGCGCCTGCGGGCAATACTCTTTATATTTTACCTGCATCCACGGAACAGCTACACGGTCGTACCGGCCGGCGATCACCAGCACAGGCATTTTCAGGCCTTTGAGTTGCTTCCTGAAATCGAAATTGCCGATGTCGTTGCCCACGATGAAGTCGCCATCTTTACCTACCATCTGGTAATACAATTTTGAATTGAATGGATTAGGATAAGGTTTTCTTCCGCGGGAAATAAAGTTGGTCGGGTTGTAGGCATACAAAAATCCATAAGGCACACGGCCGTAAATATCCTGGTGGATATCATCGCTGGAGATGGCTCCTTTTTCCCTTGCTTTCATCAACGTATCCCATACTTCGGGGTAATTCGTTTTGATCTCGTGATTGCTGTTGTCGTCATTTTCCTGCCACATAAGATAGCTGTGAAAGCCGTTGGCTACAATGAGGTGGCTTAGGTGTTCGCCATATTTTACCGCATATCCCTGCGCTACCAGGCTTCCGTAAGAATGCCCCAGCAGGTTGATCTTATCGAGGTGCATTGCTTTGCGCAGGCCTTCGATGTCTTCAATATCCCTTTCCAGCGAGTACTCTTTCACGTCTTTGGCCGTATCGGATTTTCCCCTGCCAAAACCATCGAAGTAGATCAGCTGAATGTTTGAACCCACGCTCAAAGAATCGAAATTGCGGTAGCCGATATGCGTGCCACCCGGCCCGCCGGGAATGATGAATACAGGCTGGCCGGTACCTACTGTTACCGTGTAGATCTTAGCTCCATTCACCGTATAATATTTGCCATCCTTCCAGCTATCCGGAAAACCCTGTGCCGGCAGGCTATTGCTTATAACAATTCCTAAAAGGAGAAAAAAGAAATTTTTCATGATTTGATAATTACTTTTGAACATTCATCAAATATAAATACTTGTCACAACAATTACCGTCGGCACTACTCAGTTCTTTACAAACGGCAAAAGGCTTTGATGAAGCGGCTTTTGTGCGCACACATGCATCGGGAGAGCAGATCGTATCCATCAGGCTCAATCCTGCAAAGTGTGAGCCTGCTCAATTGGAGTTAGCGGTGGGTGATAAAGTTCCCTGGAGCAGCAACGGATATTATCTTCCCGCTCGTCCTTCTTTTACGCTTGATCCCATGTTTCATGCAGGCGCATATTATGTGCAGGAAGCGAGCAGCATGTTTATAGAAGAAGCGGTAAGGCAATGCTGTGCAGTTTCGGAACCCTTGAAGGCATTGGATCTTTGCGCCGCCCCCGGCGGAAAATCTACCTTGCTGCAATCGGTGTTGTCAGCTGAAAGTTTGCTGGTAAGTAACGAAGTGATCAAGACAAGAGCAGCGATACTGGCAGAAAATATCACCAAGTGGGGGGCGCCAAATGTGGTGGTGACGAATAATGATCCGAAAGATTTTCAGCGGTTACCTGGTTTTTTTGATCTCATAGTGGTGGATGCGCCTTGCAGCGGAAGTGGTTTGTTTCGCAAAGACCCTTCGGCAATGGAAGAGTGGAGCCTGAATAATGTGGAACTCTGCAGCCAACGCCAGCAAAGGATATTGGCGGATGTATTGCCCTCGTTGAAAGATGGCGGTGTGCTCATCTATTCTACCTGTTCCTATTCTGAAAAGGAAGATGAAGAAATTGCAGACTGGTTGTTATCGGAAGAAGGATTACAAATGGAGAATATCCGGTTGCAGATAAAACCTGACTGGAATATTGTAGAGTCCTCATCCAAAAATAAAACGGCATACGGCTATCGTTTTTATCCTGATAAAGTAAAGGGCGAAGGTTTTTTTATCGCGGTGTTCCGCAAGCTGGGGGCGGCCGTTACACAAAAACAATCAGCCGGCAAATCAAAACCTTTATTGCCAACAAAACAGGAAGTGGCTGTTGTACAAAAATATGTATCGGATGATGAGATGTTTTCGCTGTTGAAATTGAAAGACGAAGTCATCGTATTTCCTTCCGTACAATTTGAAAACATGTTGCTGCTGCAATCTTTGTTATACCTTAAAAAAGCCGGGATAAAGGCGGGCACTGTGATACGCGATGAATTGGTACCCGATCACGAACTGGTGATGAGTACGATCATGTCGGGTACTATTCGGCGGGTGGAGGTGGATAAAGAAACTGTACTTGATTATCTGCGCCGGAAAGATGTGCATATTGAAGCGGAGAAAAAGGGCTGGGCCATCATCACTTATCACGGACTGAATATAGGATTGGCGAAGATCCTGCCCAACAGGGTCAATAATTATTACCCCCGTGAGTGGCGTATTATTAACAAGTAAATGGGCAGATAAACCAACTTATTTTTGCATATTTGCAGACATAACAATCATCAGATGAAAAAAATATTGATCCTGTTGTTTTTTGCGCCGTTGTTTTCACTGGCGCAGGGCAAATATATCACTCACACGGTTGCAGCAAAAGAGAGCCTGTCGAGTATCGGGCGTTTATATAATATCAATCCACGCGAACTGGCTAAATATAATAAGATAGATTATGAAAAAGGATTGGCATTGGGACAGGTGTTGAAAGTACCTGTAACAGCTAATACCAAAGTGAATGCTAAAGGCAATAATCCTGTGGCAGAAATAAAAACACCGGTGGCTGAAACGAAAGCTTCTGTAAAAAATCCCGTGGCATCTGCCAAAGGTTCTACACCGATCTATCATACTGTAGCGAAAAAAGAAACATTATACCACATCAGTACTTTATACAACAAAGTGCCGATCGCTAATATCAAAAAATGGAACAACCTCAGCGGCGATGGATTGAATGAAGGGGCGAGGCTGATCGTAGGGTACACGGATGGCCCCAACGAAACAAATACACCTGCGCCGGTAGTGAAAGTTCCTGAACCAACAAAGGTTCCGGATGTAGTAAAGACTGAGCCGGTGAAGGCTGTTGAAACCAATACCCCGGTTGTAAAAACTACAGAAACAAAACCGGTCGCCACATCTGTTACCGGGAAAGATTTTGAAGGAGGTTCTTTTAAAGCGATGTATACGAAAGCGCCGGGTAAATCGGAAGAGACCGGAACTGCGGGGATTTTCAAAAGCACCAGCGGTTGGGAAGACGGAAAATATTATTGCATGCACAATTCGGCTACGGCAGGCTCCATCGTGAAGATCACCAACCCGGCAACCAATAAATCAGTATATGCACGTGTGCTGGATATCATGCCTGATCTGAAACAAAACGACAACCTGACCATCCTGGTAAGCAATGCCGCTGCGGATGCGCTGGGCGCAGGTTCGGGAAATTTTCAGTGTACGGTAACCTACTAATGTGGATCATGCCTTTGGCATGTTCAGAATATTTTTCAGATGAACGCGCCGGCAGGCGCGTTCCTGTTTTTGTCTATTTAAAATGTCGTTCGTCGAGTAGAAGGTTTTTTATGTTCCTATCAATGGTAGGTTTGCGATGTAAAACATCGGATTATGAAAAACACGTTGATTCTTCTCTCTGTTGCCATGACTATTTTATGTTGTGTTTCTTCCTGTAAAAAAGATAAGGTTGAGCAAACTGTTGTGGGTTACTGGAAAGGTAAATATTTAGGAAACCCGAATACAGATTGGAGTTGGGTAATACGGGCCAATAATACGGTTCGGGTATATGTGGGACCGGATACTTCAGTAGCCAGCAAATACGAGGGTACCTACACCAATACAGATAGCACCATTTCCGTAGCATATTCTATTGGCGGGTCTTTAAATGTAGTATTGAACGGGGCTAAGATCAGTAATGCATTCAGACGGATCGATGGGCAGGATTTTGTAGGGTATAAATTTTTTCTTGATAAGCAATAATATTATTGAAAGCGGTACCCACGGAGAAAATCTTTCACCAGCATTTTTTTCTTGCCTTCGAGCTGTAATTCTTTGATGGAAATATATCCATCGTCGCAGGCAAAATGGAGAAATGTTTTTCCATCCGTGGCATGTTCGCCGGCTTTTATCGAAGGTTGTTGATCGATCTTTTCCGCAGAAAATATTTTCAGCTTTTTATTGTCCAGTTGTGTAAACGCCGTCGGGAATGGAGATAGTCCACGGATAAGATCGTACACTTCTTTGGTAGGTTTAGAAAAATCGATCAGGCATGTTTCGGTAAATATCTTTGGCGCATGCTTCAACGGTTGATGGTGAAAGGTGGAAGGTTGAGGAACTTCTTTCAACGAGTTTTCCGCTAATCCTTTGACAGTTCTTAATAAGACTTCTGCGCCTGTTTCTTTCATCCTGTCATGAACCATTCCGGCATTATCTTTCTCACCGATCGCAAAACTTTCCTGCAATAAAATATCCCCCGTGTCTATCTCGTGTTGTAATTTAAATGTTGTTACGCCGGTTTCTTTTTCCCCGTTGATCACTGCCCAGTTGATGGGAGCGGCGCCCCGGTATTGCGGTAGCAGCGAACCATGCAGGTTGATCGTTCCCATCGGCGGCATATTCCACACCAGTTCGGGCAGCATGCGGAATGCCACTACTATCTGCAGGTCGGCGTTGAGCGAGGTTAATTCTTTTAAAAAATCAGGGTTCTTTAATTTTTCCGGTTGTAAAATATTCAGCCCATGTTCGAGGGCATATTTTTTTACAGCGCTTTGTTGTAGCTCCATTCCGCGGCCGCCGGGTTTATCGGGAGCAGTGATCACACCAACAATATTGCAGCCATTTTCCACCAGCTTTTGTAAAGATGCTACGGCAAATTCCGGCGTTCCCATGAAGACGATGCGCAGTTCTTCCAGCTTTTTAATTTCCTTTTTTGTTGGAAAAAGAGGAGCTGTATTTGCAGGCAGGTTTATATCTTTTTTTCTTTGTTCGATCATATATAGTGGTGAAACCCCGGAGGTTTTTAAAACCTCCGAGGTTTTATTTTAACAATAAAGTTTATAAAAGTCTGCCTGTTTTAAACTTCTACAGTAATGCGATCTGGAATTAAATAAACGTAATTCGTGTAATTCGCATAATCCGTGTAATTAAAGACTATTTGAAATCATCGTACAGCAAATACTTTTTCCTGATCGCTTTAAAGGCCGTCAATCCAGGCTCCCAGGTCTTTTTTATTTCTGCTTCTGTTTTGCCGGCTTTTATCTGTTTTGAAAAATCATCGTTACCAGCGAGTTTGCTGATAAAATTATTTTTCAAAAAGAAACTGTCTTTTCCGGGAAATAATTTATAGGCTTCAATAAAATATTTCAACTGGATTTTACCATCGATCTTTTTCAGCACTTCTTCATTGGTGCCATGCAGGTTCCAGCCATAACAAACCTGGTAAAAACATTTACTGCTTTTCGCCCCAAGGTTAGGTTTTGGGGTGAATGAATACAGGTTCTTAGGCATCGCAGGGTGGCCAAAAACCTCAAAAGGCATATCGGTTCCTCTTCCTTCGCTGAAAACGGTTCCTTCAAAGAAACAGGTGGAAGGGTAAAGGTAGATCGCCTGCATCGATTTCAGATTAGGAGACGGCATCACCGGCAACACATATTTGGTATTGTGGTCGTAATTTTTGCATTTGATCACCTGGATATGAAAAGGCGTATCAGCAGTTGGCTGGGTGGTGATATTATATGCATTGATCGCATTGGCTTTTTCGGACAACCAGTTTTCGCCGGCGAGCATCAGTCCATATTCGCCGATGGTCATTCCATATACGATCGGCACAGGTTTCATACCGATGAAACTCTGGTATTTCATATCAAGGATGGGGCCGTCTACATAAAATCCATTGGGATTTGGCCGGTCGAGGATCAGCAATGGTTTGTGGTTTTCCAGCGCAGCTTCAATATAATATTCCAGTGAGCTGATGTAGGTATAAAATCTTGCGCCCACATCCTGGATGTCGAATATCAATACATCTACGCCTTTGAAATCGTCCGCAGTAGGCTTTTTATGATTGCCATAAAGAGCGATGATCGGGATGCCGGTCTTTTTATCAACACCATCATCTACATGTTCGCCCGCGTCGGCCACGCCGCGGAAGCCATGTTCGGGCCCGAATATCTTCACCACATTCACCCCTCTTTTTATCAGGGTGTCCACCAGGTGCGTATTTTTGACCATACTGGTCTGGTTGGCAAAAACAGCTACGGCTTTACCTTTCAGCAAAGGAAGGTATACTTCCATACGATCAGCGCCCGTGATCACGTCCTTATTGCCGTTGGCGGGCGTTACCGACTGGGCGCAGGACGTATTTCCCCATAACAGCATGGCTGCCATCAATATGTTTCCCAATGTTTTCATAAAACAAAGGTCTAGAAAGTTTTTTAATTCGGTCATATTAGCATTAATTTTTAATTTTACCGTTCGAAAAAAAATAAATCTATATGACACAAGTTAAAAATGGTGATACAGTAAAAGTGCATTACACCGGTAAATTGACCACTGGCGACCAATTTGATTCATCTGCAGGTCGTGAGCCACTGGAGTTTACAGTGGGCGCAGGACAAATGATCCCGGGGTTTGATGCTGCATTGCCAGGCATGATCGTTGGTGATAAAAAAACCGTTACCATCCCTGCGGCAGACGGATATGGCGAAGTGAACGAACAGGCGATCATCGAATTTCCAAAAGAAAACGTACCTGCAGATATGAAACTGGAGCCGGGCATGAGCCTTACCCTCAGCAACCAGGAAGGACAACCTTTTCCTGTAGTGGTGAAAGAGATAAAGGATGACATGATCATTCTGGATGCCAATCATTTTCTGGCAGGAAAAGATCTGGTGTTTGACATCGAGCTGGTGGAAATAGCTTAATGACAACGGACCACAGACGACCGACCACGGAAGATCGGCAATAACGATAAACTAAGGGCAGTACATAAAGAATGGCTGCCCTTATTGTTTGCCCGGATCGATAGCCCGTGGTCTGTCGTCTATCGTCGTTGGTCCGTGGTCTGTCGTCTTTGGTCTGTTGTAGCCCGATTGCTCATTACTTACTAAGTTTGCATAAACTATTAACCGATGATTGAAATAAACAAGGATCAGCTTGCCGAACGCTTCATGAAATACGTGCAGGTAGACACACAGAGCGATCCCAACGGGACATCATTTCCTACAACAGAAAAACAAAAAGACCTCAGTAAGATATTGCTGAAAGAACTGAAGGAACTGGGGCTACAGGCAGAAACGGATGAATTCGGGTATGTATATTCTTCCATTCCTTCCAACAGTTCTAAAAATAATATTCCCCCGATCTGTTTTTGTTCGCACGTGGATACGGCACCGGATTGCAGCGGTACCAATGTGAAGCCCATCCTTCATAAGAATTACGATGGCAATGATATCGTTTTGCCGGATGACAACACGCAGGTATTGTCGGCAAAAGTTTCACCTTATCTGAAAAATCATATCGGCGCCGATATCATCACCGCGAGCGGCCATACATTGCTGGGCGCCGATGATAAATCAGGCATTGCTATCATCATGCAGCTGGCGGATTACATGGTGAAAAACCCTGCGGTCATTCATGGGGAGATCAGGATCGTATTTACACCTGATGAAGAAGTGGGAAAAGGAACGGCAAAGATCGATATGAAAAAAGCGGGTGCCGTGTATGGTTATACATTGGATGGTGGAGAAGCAGGCAGCCTGGAGGATGAGACTTTCAGCGCCGATGGCGCAACGATCACCGTGCATGGCGTGATCGCCCATCCGGGTTATGCAAAAGATACATTGGTGAATGCGATGAAGATTGCCGGAGAAATCCTGGATGCTTTGCCAAAAAATGAATGGAGCCCTGAAACGACGGATGGTATGCAGGGATTTGTGCATCCTGTTTCGCTGAATGGCATTGCTGAAAAAACTACCATCGGTTTTATTGTCCGTGATTTCCGCACAGAAAAACTGGCGGAGCACCATGATCGCCTGAAGAAAATTGCGGAAGCGATCGTGGCAAAACATAAAGGTGCATCGATGGAATATACCCCGTCAGAACAATACCGCAACATGAAGGATATCCTGGTGCAGCACCCGCAGGTGGCGGAATACGCGGCTGAAGCCATTACCCGGGCCGGATTGAAAGTGAAGCAGGAAAGTATCCGCGGCGGTACAGATGGCAGCAGGCTGAGTTATATGGGCATGCCTTGTCCGAATATTTTTACCGGTATGCAGAATATCCACAGCAAGCTGGAATGGATAGGCGTGAACGATATGGCGAAAGCGGTGGAAACGCTGGTGCATCTGTCGCAGATATGGGAGGAGAAAACAAATTAATAATTACAAATTACGAATTACGAATTGTCAGCCAAAGGTGCATTCGTAATTCGTAATTGTCAATTCGTAATTAATTATATCTTATCTTCAATCAAAATTAACTTGCTATGGAATTTCTAAAAGATTATTGGTGGCTCCTCTTGATAGCTACGGCTTTTTTAGGGTGTTTCGTTACCATCAACCAGGGGTTTATCGGTGTGGTGACCATGTTCGGTAAATACCAGCGTATCATGCGCCCGGGATTGAATTTTAAGATACCTTTCCTGGAACAGATATTCAAAAGAGTAAGTATCCAGAACCGTTCGGTTGAATTGGAATTCCAGGCCGTAACGATCGACCAGGCAAACGTTTATTTCAAATCGATGCTGTTGTATTCTGTACAGAATGCAGACCATGAAACGATCCAAAAAGTAGCGTTCAAATTTATCAGTGATAAGGATCTCATGCAGGCGCTCGTGCGTACCATTGAAGGTAATATCCGTGCATTTGTTGCTACCCGCAAGCAATCGGAAATATTGGGACTGAGAAGGGATATCGTGGAATTTGTAAAAGAACATGTGGATCTTTCTCTGGAAGAGTGGGGATACCATCTGCAGGATCTTCAGATCAACGATATCACGTTCGACCAGGCAATCATAGACAGTATGAGCAAAGTGGTAGCGAGTAACAACCTCAAAGCTGCTGCAGAAAATGAAGGCCAGGCATTGTTGATCACCAAGACAAAAGCCGCGGAAGCGGAAGGTAATTCCATCAAGATAGCTGCTGAAGCGGAAAGGCAGGCTGCCCAGTTACGTGGACAAGGTGTGGCGTTGTTTCGTGAAGAAGTAGCTAAAGGTATGAGCCAGGCTGCGGCCGAAATGAAACAGGCCAACCTCGATACCAATGTGATCCTGTTCAGTATGTGGACGGAAGCCATCAAAAACTTTGCTGAATATGGTAAGGGCAATGTCATCTTCCTCGATGGAAGCAGTGAAGGAATGGAAAAGACCATGCGCCAGATCATGGCGATGCAGGAAATGGGGGATAAGAAAAAGCTTCTGTAATTGTTCAACTTTATTATAAATGCCGTGACTTAAATGTTGCGGCATTTTTTGTAAAGACCCCCGGAGGTTTTTAAAACCTCCGGGGTCTGCCATTCGTGTAATCCTTGTAATTAGCCAAATTCGTGTTATCAAGATTAACAATTCCTTGTGCAGCATTCTTACAATGTTTCGTTTTATTGCAATGCAATTGATATTTTTGAGATAATATAGCGTTCTTTACAAATAATCAAACCAGTCATAATCCATCCGATATGTTCGATATTTTTCTCCAGGTAGATAGTACAGCAGCAGCTGCGGCAGCGGCGGCAGAAGTAACAAAGAGTGAATCTGTTTTCAGCATGCTCACCAAGGGTGGGCCGATCATGATTCCGCTTGGGTTGCTTTTTGTGGCTGCGGTATACGTATTTTTCGAACGGTTGCTGGTGATCAAAAAAGCCGGGCAGGTGGATGATAATTTCATGAGCATCATCCGGGATCATATCACCAATGGAAATTTATCCGCGGCAAGAAGCCTTTCTAAAAATACCAACAACCCGGTAGCACGTATGATCGATAAAGGGATACAGCGTATCGGCAAACCGATCGAGGCCATCGAAAAAAGTATGGATAATGTGGGCAAGCTGGAAATGTACAAGATGGAAAAAAATCTCATCATTCTTTCCGTGATCGCCCGCATTGCCCCATTGTTCGGGTTTGTGGGAACAATTGTGGGGCTGGTGATATTACTGAAAGATTTCGCTACCATCAGCAGCCCGTCCATCAGCCAGATCGCAGATGCTATGTATATAAAATTGATCACATCGGCAAGCGGGCTTATCATCGGTATGCTGGCATTTCTCGGGCATAGTTATCTTGATACGCAGATCAACCGTACAGCCAACAGGATGGAAGCGGCCAGCAGCGAATTCATAGATATATTGCAGGAACCAACACGCTGACGCGAATTAAGAATTACGAATTAAAAATTAAGAATGATGGGCTTCACTTTTAACTCATCACTCATAACTTATAACTTTCAAGATGAGCTTACGCAAAAACAGGTTAAGGGGCGAACATTCAGAAGCAGTGGATACTGGTCCGCTGAATGATATCCTGTTCATATTACTGATGTTCTTTTTGATGATCTCCACACTTTCCAATCCCAATGTTTTTAAAGTGAGCGTGCCGAAAGCGAAGAGCGATACCAAGCAAAAACAGAGTGTAGTGGTAAGCGTAGATAAGAACAGGAACCTCTATATCGGCTCAAGGAAGATCATTACCGATTCATTGGAATCCGAATTGCGCAAATACATCAGCGAAGGCGACAGCATCAAACCGGCCGTGGTGATCAATGCCGATTCTGTGGCGCAATGGGGCGAAGTGATCCGTGTGATGAAAGCTGCCCGCAAGCTCGGCGCCAGCACTTCTGCTACGGTTAGTGGTACCGACTAGCGATCACCATCCTTTCTTTTCCTGGAATATCTTTTTTTATTTGTGCGGTAAAATTATTGTCTTCCAGCACCGCCGCAACTTCTTTTGCATAGGCTTCGTGTGTTTCCAGGAATATTTTTCCATTACCTTTTAAATGATAGTTGGCGAAAGCCGCGATCTTTTTGTAAAATAATAACGGATCATCATCCGGAACAAATAAAGCCAGATGTGGTTCGTATGCGGTTACATTCGTATGCATCCGTTTACTTTCGTTTGAAGGAATGTATGGAGGGTTGCTGATGATGGCATCGTACCATCCGAAATTATTCCAGGAATCTTCTTTCAGGATGTCCGCCAGTAAAAAATTAACCGGGGAATTTATCAGCCTGCTGTTCTCCCTTGCTATGTTCAAGGCATCCTCACTGATATCGATCGCCGTAATATTGGCTGCAGGTAACTTCTTTTTAACGCTTACCGGAATACATCCACTGCCAGTGCCGATATCCAGTACTTCAGGAGATGAGCGGGTGGTTAAAAACCCAATAGCTTCCTGTACCAGCTCTTCCGTTTCGGGACGGGGGATCAGCACCGAAGCATCTACTTTAAATTTTGCCCCATAAAACCATGCTTCCCCGGTTACATATTGTACCGGCTCATTTTTCAGGAGCCGCTCAAGTGCAGCGGATATCTTTTCTGATTCAGCTGAAGTGAGTTCTTTATCTGCAGCCAGTGTGATATCATGTCTTCCTGTCCCGGTTGCCCATTCAAAGACAAGGTTCCTGATGACAATAGCTTCGTCCTTATCATAAACTGATTGTAAGGCGGATATAAAATTGGTATGTGCGGTTTTTAGTGTCATATCGGTTTGGTAGTGTTCTCTTGGGTAGTCAACTCCCGGTAGTCAACCCACGGTAGTCAACTCCCGGTAGTCAACCCGCGGTAGTCTACTCCCGGTAGTCAACCCGCGGTAGTCAACCCGCGGTAGTCAACCCAAAAGAATATGCACAAACTTACTTTATTTTTTACTTGCGTACTTTTGCATCCGTGGATAACGATCAGTTATATATGACCCGCTGTTTTGAACTTGCCCGCCTGGGCGCCGGCAGCGTTGCGCCCAATCCTATGGTTGGCGCCGTGCTGGTGCACAATGGCAGGATCATCGGCGAAGGCTATCATCGCGAATATGGCCAGGTGCATGCGGAAGTGAATTGTATCAACAGCGTTGCTGAAGCAGACAAACAGTTTATCCCGGCTTCTGTTATATATGTATCGCTGGAACCGTGTGCGCATTTTGGCATTACACCGCCCTGCTGCGACCTGATCATCCGCAACCAGATACCCAAAGTAGTCATCGGCTGCCGCGATAATTTTGAAAAAGTAAATGGCGAGGGCATCCGAAGGATGAGAGAAGCTGGCATCAACGTGATAGTTGGCGTGCTGGAAAACGAAGCGCTGGAACTGAACAAACGATTTTTTACTTTTCATGAAAAAAAACGGCCTTACATCATTTTGAAATGGGCGCAAACCAACGATCATATAATTGCCCGTAGCGATCTTTCGCCCGTAAAGATCAGCAATCCCCAAACGGATATCCTGGCGCACAAATGGCGCAGCGAAGAATCGGCTATCCTGGTAGGGTTCAATACGGCGGTCCATGACGACCCTTCGCTCACCACCAGATTGTACAAGGGAAAAAATCCTGTAAGGATAGTGATAGATGAGCAACTTCAGTTGCCTGTTACTTTGCGACTTTTTGACGGCACTGCACCACTCATAGTGATCAACAGGATAAAGGAAAAAAACGATGGTGCTGCCAGTTACGCGATGATGGAAGACGATGAGGCCATCCCGCAGGCCATCTGCCGCATCCTTTACCAACGGCGCCTCAATTCCCTGATCGTGGAAGGAGGTGCAAAAACAGTACAAACATTCATCGATGCCGGTTTGTGGGATGAGGCAAGGATCATCACCAACGGGTTGATGGAAATGGGGGAAGGATTGCCTGCACCGGAATTGGGTAGTCAACCCGCGGTAGCCAACCCCCTCCTCATAAACAGCCAACATATCTCTTCCGATTATATCCGCATTTACAGGAATAGGAGCCTATCTTCGCGAAAGTGACCAAGCAAACATGATAATGGAGTTTTACAATACGATCGAACAATCTGCCAACGCGGAATTTAAGGAACGCGGCAGCCGTTTTATCGGGTATGCATACCCGGTAGTTTCAGCGGATGAATTCAAAAAACATTTGCAGCAGTTGAAAAAAGAACATGCCAAAGCGGTGCATCATTGTTTTGCCTACCGTATTGGTATCGACGGCAATACTTTCAGGAGCAGCGACGATGGCGAACCTTCCGGAACAGCGGGCAAACCCATACTCGGGCAGATCGATAGCAAAGGGGTGACAGATACTGCCATTATAGTAGTAAGGTATTTCGGTGGTACATTGCTGGGGGTGCCGGGATTGATCAATGCTTATAAAACAACAGCAGCGCTGGTGTTGCAGGTGGTGCCCACAGTACAGAAGCCGGTGTTGAAACATTACCGCCTTCATTTCGACTACACCAGGATGAATGAAGTGATGATGATCCTGAAACAATATCAGTGTGTGATCTTCCGCCAGGAAAGCCAGCTTTTCTGCGAAATGGAAGTGGGAATACCCTTAAGCCGACTTGAAGAAGTGAAATATAAAATAGATGCGCTGCTCAACGTAGAAATATTGAATATAGTATAGATGTTAATATTTTTTTAACATTTATCAAAGTTTTTTAACAATTCTTTAGTAAGTTTATGCTCACTTATCAGAATCGTTATGAGAAAACTTACACTCCTCCTTGTTACATTTCTTGGTTTTTATGGTGCTGAATCGCAGCAATTGCACTTTACCAGTCAATATCTGCAGCACAATGCCATGTACAATCCCGCAGCAGCAGGTATCGCTAACAAAAACATGGTTGGTATTTCTTATCGGAGCCAATGGTCATCTTTTCCCGGCAATCCGAAAACTTTCATGATCTACAGTGATTTTGCATTGGAAAAACTAAATGCAGGGGTCGGGGCTTACGCTTACCGCGATGAAACCGGCCCTACCAGCCGCACCGGTATACAGCTGGCATATTCTTATCATATCAAATCCCGAAACGAAAAGAATAAATTCGGCCTCGGGCTCGAATTGAGGGGGTTGCAATATGCCATCGACAAAAGCAAATTGAATGCTTCACTTGGCAATGATCCTTTGCTGGCAGGTTCTTCCAACAAATTAGGGATCGATGCAGGCGCCGGTGCTTATTTTACCAATGGAAAATTAAGCGTGGGTGCCGCAGTAAGCCAGCTGATACAATCCAAACTGGAACTGTCGAATATCCCCAATGCCAAAGAAAGTGGCAAACTATACCGTCATTATAATTTCACCGCCAATTACAAATGGCAGACAGGCGATGATATTTACCTGATCCCCAATGCGATGGTGAGGTTGATAGAACATGCACCCAGCGAATATGAATTTGGAATGCTGGCCAATTACCAGGACAAACTATGGTGGGGCCTTGGTTGGAGAATCGACCAGTTCTGGACACTACAGGCCGGCTTCCGTATCCTTGATAAGGTTGCACTTACTTACAGTTACGATTATTACAATACACCGATCAATGTGTTTACAGCAGGTTCGGGTGCCCATGAGATCGGGATGAGGTTCGATTTTAAAAAATAGTCCGGCTATATAGCCAGGTATTTTGAGCAGTTGTTTTTACAGTCACGTTATCACAACAAGCAACATGGGTACTGAAAAAAAGTATAAGACATTCCGGAGCTTTTATCCCTATTACCTTACCGAGCATGCCGATAGCAGCAACCGCCGGTTGCACTTCATCGGAACAGCTTTGCTGATAGGGTGCCTGATCACCGGGATCGTTACGGGAAAATGGTGGTGGTTTGCTGCCATACCGGTAGTGGGATATGGGTTTGCATGGGTCGGTCATTTTTTTATAGAAAAAAACAAACCGGCAACATTCACTTATCCTTTGTACAGCCTTGCTTCAGATTTTGTGATGTTCTGGCATACGCTCACCGGCCAGGTAGGCCGGCGCCTGGAAGACGCGAAAAAAACAGTTACCCAATAAAATAGCACAATACTAATTCTTAAACAACAAAATATGCATTCAGGAATTACCAAAAAAAGCTCCTTAACGTTCACTTTGAAAGCGGGTGGCAAGCAGTTACTGTTGATGTTTATTACCTTGCTTACCGGTTTCGCCGCTCTTGCGCAGCCGGCCAATGATAACCCGTGCAGCGCTGCAGTGCTTCCTGTATCCACCGCGTGTGTGAATACAGCTTCTACCAATGTAAATGCAACGGGTACCACCGGGGTTCCTGATCCCGATTGTGCGGATTACAACGGCGCCGATGTATGGTTCTCTTTTGTAGTACCAGCCGGAGGCTCTGTAACTATCAACACTACTGCCGGTACACTTACCGATGCAGGTATGGAAGCTTATAGCGGCACCTGCAATGCTCTCGTTCCTATTGAATGTGATGACGATGACGGCCCGGGGCTGATGCCCAAGTTGGTGCTCACCGGCCTTACACCGGGCAATACCATCTGGGTGCGCCTTTGGGCATACGGCGGCGATGATGAAGGTACGTTCAGCATTTGTGTTACATTGCCCCCTCCACCACCTACGAATATTTCGCCTTGTACTGCAACAGAAGTGATCCCCGGCAATACCTGCAGCTATACTACGTATACCAATCTCAATGCCCCGGGTTTTCCTGGCGCCCCTGCCCCGGGTTGTGCCGGTTATTCAGGCGGCGATGTATGGTTTAAAGTAACGGTTCCATGTGGCGGAAGATTGATCTTCGATACACAGGAAGGCGACCTTACCGATGGTGGTATGGCCATTTACAGTGGTACCTGCGGTGCACTTACATTGATCGAATGCAGCGATGATGACAGCCCGAACGGCGGTTTCCTGATGCCTTATATCACAGCCAGTAACCTCACCGCCGGAAGCACTATCTGGATAAGGGTTTGGGAATATAATAATGACAATAACGGAACCTTCGGATTGTGCGTATCCATTCCGCCGCCGCCAGGCCCGGCAGGAACCTGCTCTACCGCATTGCCTTTCTGTACCAGCAACGTTTATACATTCCCGAATACAACCAATCAGCCTTCCATAGGCAGCAACGGCATATATGGTTGTCTGGATGAAACACCCAACCCGGTGTGGTATTACATGCAGGTGCAATCACCTGGAGATATCACCATAGGCATCAGCCAGGTGGATCTCAATGGAAACCTGATCGATGTCGATTTTGCACTGTGGGGGCCTTTCCCAACATTAAATGCCTCCTGCGGAGGATTGTCAGCTGCTAATAACATCAGTTGCAGCTTCTCTCCCGATGCCGAAGAAACCGCACAGATCAACAACGCACAAATAGGAGAGTTCTATGTCATGCTATTGACGAACTACGAAAATGAACCCGGGTTCATCACCTTCCAGCAGACAGGTGGAACGGGTACCAGCAACTGCGATATCATCTGTACACTTACCGCTGCCAACAGCGGCCCGGTATGCGGTGGCGGAACGATCAACCTGACCGCATCTACCGTTGCGAACGCGACTTACCTGTGGACGGGGCCAAACTGCTGGAGTTCCACTGCGCAAAACCCGACCAACGTTCCGGTACCAACAGCTCCGGGCACGTATGTCTACACTGTTACAGCAACCACTCCTTCAGGTACATCCTGCTCTGCTACCACTACGGTAACGGTAACCGCTTCCCCTGCATTGGGTGCTGATAAATCGGTAACTGCCTGTGCCGGTACTACAGTAAATCTTACTACGCAGTTCACCACTACCAATCTTACCACCGCGTGGACATTAAACGGAGTTGCGATAGCAAATCCTGCAGCAGTAAATGTTTCCGGCATCTATCAATTGATCGGTACAAACGCAGGCGGCTGTAAGGATACCGCTTTGGTAACTGTTGTGATCGATACAGTAAATTTTGTGGTAGCATCTGTAAACGCTAATTGCAGCGGCAACGGAACCATCACAGTATCTGCTCCAGGCGGCATCGGTCCGTTCACTTATAATATCAATACCAATCCTGGTGTGTTCCAGGCTGGTACTACCTTCAGCGCACCGCAGGGAAGTTATACCATCATTACAAAAGATGCGCAGGGTTGTACTACATCCAAACCGGTTACGGTGGCATTTACCAACGACCTGAGTATTGCTGCTCCGCAGGATGTGGTGATCTGTAATGGCCAGTCGGTAACGCTTACCAGTACGAGCACCAGCAGCAGTGCTACTTACAGCTGGTCACCTTCGGCAGGATTAAGCAGCGCGACCGTATTGAGCCCTGTGGCCAATCCAACGCGTACAACGCTGTACACCCTTACCGCTACACTTGGTAGCTGTACCCGCACCGATGATGTATTGGTAACTGTAAATGCCGGTATCAATGTAAATGCCGGGCCAGACCTGGTGCTTGTTTCCGGGGATAAGGGACAGCTGCAGGCCAGCGTGGATGGCCCGGTCAGTACCATACTCTGGTCGCCAACTACAGGTTTGAGCGCATCCAATATTCTCGCTCCTGAAATAGGGCCTTTGACCACAGCAGGTACATTCCCGTATACCATTACCGTCCGCAATGCGCTGGGCTGTACTTCCTCCGACCAGGCTTTGGTAACGGTAGTGCCATATTGTATCAAGGTGAAGAATGCCTTCACGCCTAACGGCGATGGCAACAACGACCTCTGGCAGATCTACGACGATTATGGTTGCCTGAAAAACGTGACCGTGCACATCTTCAACCGTTATGGTAACAAGGTATACGAATCACGCGATTACCGCAACAACTGGGATGGCCGTTACAAGGGCAAATCATTGCCGGATGCTACATATTATGCGGTGATCGATTTCACGCTGATCAATGGTAAATTAGTGACCATTAAATCGGATGTGACGATACTGCGATAATATTTATCGAATATTTTTATAAAACGCCTTCCTTCGGGGAGGCGTTTTTGTTTGTATCCAAACGCTTTAATTCCTTCACATGAGGTTGTGTTGTTTATCATGGCCTTCGTGAAGTGTGAAGGTTTCAACACTCCACGCCCGTTGGGGCGAGCGTTTGTCCCCACAGTACTGTGGGGACTGCACCTGGCAGTTTTGATTTTGATACCGCTTCGCGATCAAAATCAAATTTTGCCTGCGGCAAAAGCCTGCCAGCTGAGGCCGCTCTGCAAACATTGATAGCTTGTGCGTAGGGAAATACGTCTACAATGTCTTCCTGTTATCGTTATTTTCATTTTTAGTTAGTCCTTCCGCCGTACTTCCCTTTTTAAAACTATCAATGTTTGCAGAGCCGCCTTATCCGGTGGGGTTTCGCCGAAGGCGAAATTTGTACCGGATGCGCAGCATTATCCGGGACAAAACCAGCGGATACAGCGGTGGCGCAAACAATCGCCCCAACGGGCGTGGAGTATTAAAAACTTTTAAGAGCGAGGACTAATGAATAAAAAAAATAACTTCAAATTGCTTTATTCTTAAGTAAGGAACGAGACAATTATTTATCAGTTAATTTTAAGGTATGAATATTGAGTCACTAAGAGAATACGCCCTGCAAAAAGAAGAAGTAACCGAAGGCTTCCCCTTCGGCGAAACCACGCTGGTATTTAAAGTGAAAGGAAAAGTGTTCCTGCTCACTTCGCTGGATGCCTCACCGCTGCGGTTCAACCTCAAGTGCGACCCCGACAAAGCGATCGAGCTCCGCGAAGAATACCCGGAGAATATTTTGCCCGGCTTTCATATGAACAAAAAACACTGGAACACCGTCATCGCCGATGGTTCCATCAAAGACAGGCTGATAAAAGAAATGGTAGACGAAAGCTATCGATTGGTCAATAAGAAGAAAAAATAATCATCTCGTCTGTCAGCCTGGATAATCATCTCGTCTGTCAGCCTGAATAATCTAAGTCTGTCAGCCTGAGCTGAGTTTACCCTGAGGAAGCGAAGGGTCGAAGGCTATTTTAGAAAAAAGAAAATATGAGAAATAACCTGGTCATCATAGTATTAATCCTGCTGGTAGCATTCGCCTTTTATTTCCTCGGAAAAAAGAACGGCAGCAACATCACCAAAACCGATGTAGTGCACAACGTGGAAATGATCAAAGAGATAGCCGAACTGAGCGCCCTCGATGTGTACGGTACCACCCAGCTCACCATGACCAACCGCGGCGACAACCCCGGCATGTGGAGCAAATTTAAAAACTACTTCGCCGAAAGCACCCTCCGCCTGGCCATCCCCTACGAAGCCAAATACGGCGTAGACATGACCAACCAAAAAGTGGAGATCAATACCAAAGCCGGCACCGCCATCATCTACCTGCCCGAATGTAAACTACTAAGCCTCCAACTCAAACTCGACAAAGTAGATGCCATCACCAAAACCGGTGTGCTCAATACCATTACCGTAGACGAATACATTAAAGCCCAAAAGCAGCTATACGAAGAAGCCAATAAAACCCTGGTGAACAATCCCAACGCCATCAAACTGGCAAAAGATCATATACGGGTGATATTGGAGAAGTATTATAAGCCGATGGGGTTGAAGGTGGAGTTGGTGTTTTGGGGGAAAGCTACGCTACAATGATGTACCCTGACGCGTTGGCTTCGGGGCTGCGCCGCGTTGCGGGCAGGAGAACGGAACGCGGTTTTTTATGATGGTGATGATTTTACCATGGATAAAAGATGCTACGTTTCTGATGGCAATTGATTTGGTTTAAAAATTACTGCTGACGTTGAGGCATTGGCGTTGTGACAGAAATAGAATTCCTTCTGCCTAGCTAACTGAAGCTAAATTTGTAAATAAAAGTTGATGATTTGCACATCGCCAAATTAATAACTTCCTGCTGGATATGAAGCCAAAGTGAAAAAAAACTTGAAACACTGCTTCGGTCCGCCCATTTTGGCAAACCCCATGTTGTGTGTTAGAGCTTATTTGAAGGCTAAACAAACATGGTTGTTTGTCCACTCACTGCCGGTCTTAATTGGTCAATGAAAGAATTCCAATTGTCAATTGAAGCATTCAAAGAATACTGCGTATTAAGTTTTTCAATTTCGTATTGTAGTTTGTCAAGCGATAATTGGTTACTCAATTTGCTAAGGTCAATACGCATAAGTACATCCTTTGTAAATGTTCTTTTTGCGTCTGGAAATGTTACTGATTGAAGGAGTTCTTTTGTCTGTTGAGAGTTTAATAAAATTAGTGTATAAACGGCATAGTCAAGTTTGTCAAAGCCAAGCATATAGCAAGTGTCGTCAAGCATCAACGGTTTCTTTTTATCCGGCAAGACTAAAGTAAAGTGATATGTTTTGTATAAACCTGAAATAACTACTTTGAAAGGTTTGAAGGAATAGTCACCAATACCAAATATTGAAAAAGAAGGCTTGCCTTTGTAGATGCTTGATTTTCTTGCGTCGAAAGAACTTTGGTGATTAAGCAGATACTGATATGTTTTTGGATAAGCACTTCTAATATATGAAGTCTCTTGACCAACTTTTCTCTGCGTAACAATTGTGTATTTTCTTGACTTTTTTACAATACTATTTTTCAAGTCTGAACTTTTAAGAATACCATAGACCAAGTCGCTTTCTAGTTCGGTTTCTTCATTTAGCGAATTCAAGTAATGGCCATTCACTTTGTCAAATTCCATAATAGTAGAACAATCATGTTTCAATCCTTGCCGCCACTCAAAAGGGCAGTCTCCGTCAATATCCTTTGAATGTACATAAGTCTTGATATTGGAAACAAATTTTTCTTCGACCCATCCAAAACTTAAAAGAGGTTTTGAATTTTTATAGAAATCAAACTCATTGCATTTAAAAGACGGGGATGCATTAAGTTGACCTAAAAATAATGCTGCATCTACAGATACGTTGAACTCTTTTTTACTATCTATACAATGCTTTTCTATGTTACCAATTTTATACTTATTCTTCTTTTGGTCGAAGATGATATTTTTGATAACTGAGTTTTTAACAAGTAATGCAATATTCCCATTTTGATTCTGAAAGGTTTCAAGCATTATCATGGTTATATATTCAGCTATATCAAAATTGCCTTTGCCTGTAATAGAGTCTAAACCATTATGCTTCTTAAAGTTTGATTTGGCAGGAAGATTAGAAGAGTTTAAACCTCCAAGCATTGAATTTGTAACCCAGGGAGGATTACCAATTACTAAAATATTTTGTCCTGAAACTTCGGAAGCTATTGCTTTAAAGTCGAAATCAAAAACATTGTAATGGCTAATAAGGATAATTGGTTTATTGGTGCTTGGATTTTCTATATAAAAATCTAGAATTGAAAATTTTGTTTCCCAAACGTATGGTCTGTAAATTTCTATTCCATAAACTTTTTTAAGAGTCTTAAATGTTTTAAGAGCAGCAACTATAAAATTTCCCTTACCACATGTTGGTTCAATCACTACATCTGGTTCATTACCCTTTTTTGATAAGTATTTCGCAACAGTAATTGCTAAATGAGAATTAGTCTGAAAATCTCCATATTCGGTTCTATCAGGCTCCTTCAAAATGTTGGATGTTGACAATAGTTTCTCTTTCAATTCTTCAAGATCAGTTGCAGTTTCAAAAAAAGAAGCAATTCCTGAAACTGAATGAAATAAAATGTTGGCATCTGACAAAGAAAGATTAGCTGTCAGTTTTTGCTCAATAAATTTTCGAGAAATGGGGGATATATATGCTTCAAAAATCTTCATGATTGTTGTGGTTGTAAAAATAACGATTTTCGAGATGTCTACTATCTTTTTAGAAATCCTTTATCATTTCTTTTATGATTTCTACTTTTTTGGCTTCTTTAGCCATATAAATTTCATATGCGTTCTTCATCCCTGCAAAAAATCCTTTCAAATCCTGTTTCATATCTACTTCTAATGGTCTGCACATTTGGATGACTCCCCAGCCTTGAGCTTCAATAGTAAGACAATTCCAACTTATATTTTGAATGGCTATTAAGCCAGAATCTTTGACCATTTTAAGTCCGTCTTCATTTATATTGTAATCCACGAAGATGAAATACAGTTCATTACCTTCTTCTTGTAACCACTTGATAAGTTTCATCGCAGAAATAATATTGGGCGAATAGTTTTTCTTTGCCAAATTGTTACTTTTTACATTGACGGGTTGGTGAATATTATTATTAAGTAAAAAGTCGCCAATTGCTTTTTTAGTCCCTTCTGCAACTGCCCCATGCTTGTGGGCTATTTCTATCTCAATTTGTTTATAAATGTCCATTGTAATTTATTGGTGTGTTAAGGTGTAAAATGTGAGGTCATGTTTTAACATCAGAATGCTCAATAGCATGACGCATAACGGGCAGGGGGTGCTGCAGGGCCGGAATTCATAGCTCGTCCAGCCCAGCTGTTGATTAAAGATATAAAAGTACAGGGTAATAAACAAAAGTCCGGCGATGTTTGTCCAGCCCAGATGAAGCACAACAGCGATAAAATGACCAATTGCTCCAATGTCCAGCCGGCCTTGCAGCAAACCCCATGTTGTTGGAGGTTTTAGTCCACCAGTTGTGTCATGGCTGATTGTTTAATTCTTCTAACATATTTGCCCACTTTTATAGGCCTATCCACTCGTCTAGTAAGTAATACCATTTGTATTTCACTTTACACTATCCACACTTATTGCCAAAGTGTAAAAGATGCAATGTTAGTGGCAGGCTCTACCATCTTGAATTGAACAAGTCTTCTATTCTACTTTTTTCTTTTGCCCAATTAGGTCTCAGTGATATTATTCGATGTTTGTCTTCTTCCGTTGGATTTTGTGGTAAATCAATTTGGTCAAGAGTCAGATTGTCTAAAGCTATTTCTGTCATTGAATAAGGAAAATAAACTCCATGTAGATAAGTAAACCCTGTACTCGGCGCTTGATAAATGATGTGTTTATTTATAAGTCCGACAACTGTTTCATTGTCTAATGGCATTTGCAAGGTTTGCTTATTGTTTATATAGAATTCCCGTAGCAATGCTTTTTCGTGGACGTCTAAATATTTGATATCCTTTAGAATAGAGTTTCGGATTCTCTTTGTCAGCCTTTTTCTTGAAATAAGTCTGCCCAAATAATTAATAAGGGTTTACTAATAGAAAAGCAGAGCTTACCAAAAATGCAATCCCTATATATTTACCGTAGTCTTTTAGAAAGTCTGCCAAATTGAGCTTTGTCAAGAACTTTTGCGGCACAAACAGAATTAGTCCAGAACTTAACCATATTACAAAAAGTAATTTTGTTGGGATCTTCTTTATGTCAAATAATTTCTCTAAAAATTTCTCCATTATCCTTTGTTTGTGCTAGTGGTTGTCGAATAAGCTTGCCACCAACTCATAAATATACGAACCTCGCTCAAGCTTCGCAAATACAACTATATCTTATTGAATAAATTAATCCCCCGTGAAGAACATAAGGTTACGGCACCTCAATACTACCAATTCCCTTTCAAAATTGCAAATCTAAAAACCGTAAAATAAAAATGCCCCTCACTGGGGCATTCAACTATTTCTGCAATCAATAAGTTCTTATTTATTCGCAAGCATCCTCTCCAGCAACGCATTTTTCTCCCTCTCCACCTTCAACACTTCCTCATACAATTTCTCATTCTTCTCCACCAACTCAATCAACTTATCCAATGGATT
Organism: Ferruginibacter sp. HRS2-29; assembly: GCF_024343615.1. Classification (GTDB taxonomy): domain Bacteria; phylum Bacteroidota; class Bacteroidia; order Chitinophagales; family Chitinophagaceae; genus Ferruginibacter. The sequence goes on from NZ_RJUB01000159.1 coordinate 80,103, forward strand.
GAAAGTACAATTGTAGTTATGATTTCCTCCATTCACAGCAGTAGCGCCAGGATTTGATCCTTCGTAGTTATTTTGAATATTGATTATTGCGGTTTCCTCATCAAAATTCTTTATCGCTTCCACCGGTACCTTCAACTCCTTCGCCACTTCCTGCAGCAGCAGCTCTTCCACCACTTCCTTGGCTTCCAGCAGCGATACTTTTTTCTGGTTTCACGTCCCTTCGGCAGGCTCAGGGCAGGCTTCATTGAGCGAGAGGGCAAGGGTTTCCTGCTTGATGCCGAGCATTTCGCGGAAGCGTTTGATATTGCGGCCGTGGTGGATGGTTTTTCCACGAGTAGTAATTGTAATGGTTATGGATACAAGTGTACTTGAAAGAGCGGGATATTTAAAGGGAGAAAATTCCCTAAAATCAAGGAGGTTTTTCCCTGACTTTAAATTGGATATACTCATAGAAAGACTGCAGGCCTGCAGGCCAGGTGGTAGACAAAAAAAGTGAGGGCAATAAAAAAGGCCTGATTTATATCAGGCCTTACAAATTATTTTGTGAAATTATTTTTTTGCTGCGAGCCTGAATGAATTATTCAAATCATTCATAAATCTTTCAGCTTCTTTCGAATTTCTGATAACCTTTGACAAACTACTGGGAGCAGCTTTTGGTTCAGCCGGTTGCATAGTTTTGTCTGCAACACTCGCCAGGTATTTTATTTCATTTATCCGTTCTTGCATTTTATTTGGCATATTGTAAAGTTATTTTTCTTTAATATAAGGGTTACGCTTTCCGGCTCCTTTGCTGTTCAACATAATGTAGTCTGAATATTGCTCAAAGGAGAGTTCATACGCCTCCAACGCTTCCTGCAGTGTAAGTACTTTTTTAATAACCATGTTTACTGCAGTTTCACATCTGCTCACAAGATCAGCTTCCCGGTCGAAGACTGCTTCTTCCAGCGTAACAAAATCGCCTTTGGCAATGGATTTCTTTAATTTAGTTGCAAACATACTACTCAAATTTACGTAATTAAATTACGCATTTATAATTTGATTTGCGTTAATATTTTCTAACTTAGTATCATGACAAAAGAATTAAAACGGCAGCTTGATTTCCTTACGCGAAAAGCAACAATTATTCCGTCTCCATCCGAAAAGAAAGGTGCATCAAGGCGTGCCGTTCGTTCTTCTTTGCACCAAATCATCAATACCAAAGAGAAGGCAGATAGGTTTATGAAATTATTGGCAAGTATTCATCAATAAAATTATCCGGCAAGTTTTTTCTTCTATCTTTTTCACCATTCACAACCCCTCCTGCAACTCCTCCAACACCTTCTTCACCTTATCAATCAACCTCCGCCTTACCCCCTGATCGTACATATTCTTCTTGGCCTGCAGGCTTTTTGGGTCCAGCTCTTTCCCCGATTGCGATTTTGCCCACTCTTTCAGTTTCACTGCCCCGGCCCAGAAGCTGTCTTTCACCAGCCCGGTATTTACCGCAGCATCCAGCAGCATCGACCATTCGTGTACGGTTAGGGTAGTGTTCATACTGGTGGGCAGCCCATCCATGCCGGTTTGCGACAACGGAGGAGCTGCAACAGCTGCAGTTTGCAGAGGCGGCTGCACCGGGGTATATAAATGCTTTTTTTCGGCAAGCGGTATTTCCAGTTCTATCCAGCGGATGATCCTGTTCATCGACTGTTGCCATTCTTCGGATTGATATTTTGTATCATCGGCCAGTAGCTGCTTGAGTGTGGTCAGCCGGCGATGGTAATAAATTATCTGGGCGGCGGTAGTATCCAGCCTTTCAGCTTCGAGCGCCAGGCTTTCGATATAATATAGATCCAGCCATTCGGAATAAATATCTTTTCCAATCTCAGGCAAAATAGAAGTGATACCTTCTTTTGTTCTGTGCAGCAACTCATACGCCGGAACCGCTTTGCTGATGAAGAGTTCCATCATCTTAAGTTTTTCATAAGACAACTCATCCCCGGGGTTTATGAAAATATAAAAATTGCTAAGCAATTTAAGCTTCAACATCAGCGCCATCGGTTCTTCATTCATAATACTTACAAAGGCATCATAATCCGGCCTCAGTTTTATCTTCAGTTCTTCCCTGTGAAAGTGGGGTATATTATACTGCATGTTTTTGAACCGGGCAAAATCTGTCAGCAACCTGTCAAGAAAAGCACTCAGCTTTTCTGTAATGCCTTTATAAAAATCAATTAGCGGCGTCGGCAGGTTTTCGTATTCTGCTGAATGCGTTATGGCATATAGTTCATTAAGCGCAGCAATAGTATCCCGCTGTAGCCGCGGAATAAATTCTAAGAGCATTGCTTTATCAGCATACACAACAGGCCCCTTGTAACACTCATCGATCGGCGGCGATGTGATCTGCTTTTTCAACTCATCCAATTGATTGTCGAGAAGGGTTTGTATCTCCTGTGCGTTAGTAGTTACATATTTTTCGGGGTCATCGGTTTTGGATATTTCCGAAGGGGAAAGTGATGTACGGAGCATTTGTACAATGCTGTCTAATTGATAGTCCATGAGGTAATTATTTGCGGATTTAAGGGTTTGGGCTACTGAAAACAGACGGGCCGCAACTGTTTTGGTGATCAATTTATTCCAAAATCATGAAAATACTGCCACCTCAAAACTTTTTTTCAAAATTTATTTCCGCACTGGTATTGAGTTTAAGGCTTGTTGTAACAACAATTACAACAAAAAAGGGCCAAAATCCACCGTTCCTTTGTGCGTAGAAAAGGCGGCGGGAAAAGGATTTTGAAAAACGGGAATATTAAAAAAACAAAAAATAAAATCGATTGTGCCATCATCGGAAAAAAACAGGCAATGGCACAATTGATTTGAAAATCAAACGTGCCAGAGGCGAAAAAAAATGGAGGTTGGCACAATTGAAAATAAAATCAGGATTATGAATCAAAATAACATGGCAGATCATCTCAACATTCTTTTATTGAAAAATTTCAGAATAAAGTACGGTTTTACGCAGATGGAACTTGCCCGGTATTTTAAAACTACCCGAAGCCAGATCAATATGGCCGAACGGCTGGAGCGGCCATTAAGTGAGGAGGCCGAAACATTGTTCCTTCAGCTGAAGGATCTGCTGGAGCAGGCAGAAGAAAATACGGAAAGCAATAAGACAAATTATATAACAGGGACAAAAATACCTGAAAGCCGTTGGCTCGAATTCGGCGAAGACTGCCGGGGCAGATTGATCACCATGCTCCATCAAAAGCGGAAACTGGAACTGCAACTGCCCGAACTGAAAGAAGAAGCATTGATAGCACAAGGGGCATTGGAAAAATGGCAGAGAATAAAGCCGGTGATAGAGCATGCGGGCATGCAAATTTCCGCGGGTGAAATGACAGAACGGGTTCACCAAAAATTGATAAGCTGCGATGAATTGGTACAACTCACCAATCAATTGCAGATAAAAATACTCAGCGCAGGGGTAGAAGTGCTTCGCCAGTTTCTGGAAGAGCACAGTTTTTAAGATCCACGTATCACGAAGGAGTTCTTAACCAGGTTGCGGCACACAACCCAGGTCAGCATCCGCCCGGTGCCACGGGCAGTATCAAAGAACTTCATCACTATGAAAACAGGTTTTTATTATTTAACAATTTAAAATTTGCAGACATGATTAATTCAATTTCAACGCTGTTAACAATCGCAGACTGCGATACAGCCATTGCAAGAGCAGAAGACAAACGCCTTCAGATAGAGTTTGAACGCTTCGAGCTTAACCAGGATAATAAAAAGGCTTCGATCGACGGCCCTAGTTATGAGAACACCCTGCAGGATACGCAGGATAAAGTGGATGGGCTTACCTTGACTATTGGTAACATGCCCGATGGGCGGGCTAAGACCAGCCTTCAGAACGAACTGAAGAAGTACGAACTGAAACTTACCAACCTGCTCAACAAACAGGGCAACTATGGCCAGCAAAGCATGCTCGATCAACAGCGCGACCACATGAGCCTGGGTACAGCGCTTACCGGAATTGATGAGTTTGTGGCACTGGTACAGGCAAGAAAGGCGGAGCTGTGAGGGAGGAGTGATGAGTTATGAGTGATGAGTGATGAGTGAGGAGTTGGCTCAAAACTGAAATGCAGTTTGTAAAGACGGTAACATCTTTTACGAACTGCATTTCTACTTTCTTATTTTATATTTCTTATTCCTTATTTCCTAAAGCTTTCACTCACCACCAGGTCTTTACTGCCCGGGGTGTGTTTGTAAAATCCTTCCCCCGATTTAACCCCTAATTTCCCGGCCATCACCATATTCACCAGCAACGGACAAGGAGCATATTTCGGATTGCCGAATCCATCGTGTAATACTTTTAAAATGCTATGGCAAACATCCAGCCCAATGAAATCTGCCAATTGCAGAGGTCCCATCGGGTGCGCCATGCCGAGTTTCATGACGGTATCTATTTCTTCCACACCGGCCACACCTTCGTAGAGGCTGTAGATGGCTTCGTTGATCATCGGCATCAGGATGCGGTTGGCGATGAAACCCGGATAATCATTTACCGCACAGGGAACTTTACCCAATTGTTTGCTCAACTCAACGATGGTATCCGTCACTTCTTTTTTGGTAGCATACCCATTAATGATCTCCACCAGCTTCATCACCGGCACGGGGTTCATGAAGTGCATGCCGATCACCAGTTCGGGGCGTTTGGTAGCCGCCGCTATTTTGGTGATGGAAATGGAAGAGGTATTGGTAGCGAGGATGCATCCTTCGGGCGCCACTTCATCCAGCTGTTTGAATATCTTCAGTTTAAGATCGGTATTTTCTGTAGCAGCTTCCACCACCAGCCGGGCATTTTTAACTCCTTCGGCAATATCAGAAGCTGTGCTGATATTATTGAGCGTAGCAGTTTTTTGCTCTTCAGTCAATGTTCCTTTTGCTACCTGCCTGTCTAGATTTTTGCCGATGGTTGACAGCGCTTTTTGCAGTTGATCAGCATTCAGATCAATGAGGGTTACTGAAAATCCACTTTGTGCAAATACATGCGCAATGCCGTTTCCCATGGTGCCTGCGCCTATGACGGCGATAGCCCCCCCGCCCCCCAAGGGGGGAGTTGGAACGTCATTATTATTTGAAGTCAAATCCATTTTTGAAGTTTTTAATTAAATCATAATCTAATAACATAATCTTCTCCATCCATAGCCCCTCCTTTGGAGGGGTTGGGGAGGCCTCTTCTCCATCCATAGCCCCTCCTTTGGAGGGGTTGGGGAGGCCTCTTCTCCATCCATAGCCCCTCCCTGGAGGGGTTGGTGAGGCCATCTCCTCCATCATCAGTTCCCCCTTTAGGGGGCGGAGGGGGTTTTATTTAAACGCATTCAACCCCGTCACATCCATCCCCGTTATCAACAGATGTATATCATGCGTCCCTTCATAAGTGATCACACTTTCCAAATTCATCATGTGGCGCATCACCGGGTATTCGCCGGTAATGCCCATTCCGCCGAGCATCTGTCGTGCATCGCGACAAATATTCGTAGCTACTTCGCAGGCATTTCTTTTGGCCATGCTCACTTGCTGAGGCGTTACTTTTCCTTCGTTCATCAATACACCCAGGCGCCAGTTGAGGAGCTGTGCTTTGGTAATTTCGGTGACCATTTCAGCCAGCTTTTTTTGCTGTAGCTGGAAACCGCCGATCGGCCTGCCAAACTGGATCCTTTCTTTGCTGTATTCCAAAGCGATATGGTAACAATCCATCGCAGCGCCTATTGCGCCCCAGGCTATACCATAACGGGCTTTGGTAAGGCAACCCAACGGCCCTTTCAATCCTTTTACATTCGGTAAGATATTTTCTTTCGGAACTTTCACATTGTCGAATACCAGTTCGCCGGTAGCGCTCGCCCTCAGGCTCCATTTGCCGTGCGTAGTGGGGGTGGTAAAACCTTCCATACCACGTTCTACGATCACACCCTGGATCTCATCATTTTCATTTCTTGCCCATACAACAGCTACCTGTGCAAACGGCGCATTGCTGATCCACATTTTGGCGCCATTCAATATTACATGATCACCGGCATCTTTAATATTGGTAAGCATGCTGCTCGGGTCGCTGCCATGGTTGGGTTCGGTAAGTCCAAAACAACCCAGCCATTCGCCGCTGGCCAGTTTTGGAAGATATTTATTACGCTGCTCTTCATTGCCATATTGGTAGATCGGGAACATCACGAGCGAACCTTGTACACTGGCTGTACTACGTACGCCGCTATCGCCACGTTCCAGCTCCTGCATCATCAATCCGTAAGCGATGTAATCCAGTCCGCCACCGCCATATTGTTCCGGAACAGTAGGGCCGAAACAGCCGAGATCACCCAGTTGTTTTACGATCTGCTGCGGAAATTCTGCCTTCTGTGCATATTCTTCAATGATGGGCGAAATTTCTTTCTTTACATAATTGCGCACACTCTCCCTGATGAGCTTGTGCTCTTCGGTGAGTAACTCATCTACGTTGAAATAATCCGGGCTCTGGAAATTGTCGGTTTTAGCGGCCATAAGAACAAATTGATAATTAATAATTAATAATTAATAATGAACGGCGATCCCGGTCATTAGCAGTGCAGGTTTTCTGCAACCGCAGAGAACATGAGTTAATAGAGTTTACGCTGAGCGTACTCTCTGCGTAAACTCTGCTCCCTCTCGTTATCAGCGGTAGAAGGTATATCTTTATCCGGCAAAGCGGGGCAAATATACTCCCTATTTTCCGGCTGGCTAAATTTTCAACAGTCATTTGTATGCCATTACTCAAAAAGATAAGGATACTGCTTGTTTTTTTCATGATTTCCCTTGCCCTGAGCGGGATCACTGCTTTTCCGGCAGAGTCGGAACTGGCCTGGCTGACCGCTCATCCCGGGCTGGTGCCCGATGGTTTAGAACCATGGCTACAAAGCTGTTACGAAGCGCTGAAAGCCACCAACAGCCAATACCCCATGCTGGCCTATGGGTACGACTGGCTGGCATTTGCCCACCTGGTGATCGCCAGCGCCTTTATTGGCCCGTATAAGGACCCTGTGCGGAATAAATGGGTGATCGATTGGGCAATCATCGCCTGTTTTGCCGTGATCCCGCTGGCATTCATCGCCGGCCCTATACGTCAGATACCCATATTCCATATTTTGATCGACTGCTCATTCGGGATTATCGGATTGATCCCTTTATTTATTTGCCGCAAATGGATCGGGCAACTGGATGGGTTCCCGCAAAGCGGGAAAAGAACGGAACGCAGATATTTAGGATGATGATTATAATTGATCATTGTTCGTTTTACAGATATTGCATAAAGCTGTCAGGTGCAGCCTCGGTACAATCCGCACTGTACTGCGGGATTCCAGCGGACGTGGAGTGTTAAAGATTTTAAACAAAAATTTGCTTTGATATTAAATGAACTTCAGACTATTAAGAAGTTTTTACAAAAGCCAATACTCAACATAATTCATTGCTATCTTTAGGTGGCGATCTGTTATACTCCACGGCCGTAGGGCCGATTGTTTGCGCCGCGACTGCACCCGCTGGTTTGCCCAGAATACCGCTTCGCGATTCAGGGCAATTCCACCTGCGGTGGAACCCCACCGGCTGAGGCCGCTCTGCAAACATTGATAGTTTGTGCGAAGGGAAGTACGGCGTAACGACCTACGGTTATTGGAATTTTATTAAGATCAATTGTTGTGGGCTGTAGTGAGCTTTGAGTCTGGTGATTAGAAAAATACTTGCCAGTTTAAACTTTTATGATTTATTCAGTCTATAGGCAAACTAATTGAAGTATGAAGAACCTATTCTACTTATTGCTACTGCTGGTGGCCGTTTCCTGCAGCAAAAGCGAAACACCTGACCCGGTGCCACCGGTAACACCTCCCGTTACCCCGCCGGTAACACCACCTGTAACCCCCGAAGCGTATTATTATCCCCCGCTCAGCAGCGATGAGTGGACGACCAAAACCGCCGCTTCACTTAACTGGAATGAAACGAAGCTACAGGAAGCATTTGATTATGCCGCTACCAAAGCTACTTACGGGCTGATCGTATTACAAAACGGACGGATCGTAAAGGAACAATATTGGAACGGCTGGACAAAAGATACCCGCTACTATATTGCCAGCGCCGGGAAGAGCGTGGTTGGCTTCGTGGCAGGCATTGCCCAGCAGGAAGGGCTCATCAATATCAACAGCAAAACCTCCGCTTACCTGGGTACCGGCTGGACTTCTTTGCCGTTGGCGAAAGAGAATCTTATTACGGTAAAAAATCAGCTCAGCATGACCACCGGGCTGGACGATGGGGTAGCGGATGTGGATTGCACCGATCCGGCCTGCCTGGTGTATAAAGCCGACGCCGGTACCCGATGGGCTTACCATAATGCGCCCTATCACCTGGTGCAAAAGCTGATAGGCATTGCGGCAGGTCAGACGTTTAATGCCTATTGCAAGGCAAAACTGTTTGACAAGATCGGCATGCCGGGCGCCTTTTGGCTGAATTATATCATGTACTGCACTACCCGTGAAGCCGCCCGCTTTGGCTCGCTGATACTCGAAAAAGGAAAGTGGAACGGAACAACATTATTGAGCGATACGGACTACTACAACGCCATGGTGAATACTTCGCAGGATTACAATAAATCGTACGGTTATCTCTGGTGGCTCAATGGCAAAGCATCTTTCATGCTGCCGCAATCGCAGGTGGTATTTCCAACCGCCCTCAATACCAGCGCACCGGCAGATATGTTTATGGCATTGGGAAAAGATGACAAGAAGATATACATAGTTCCCAGCCTGAATGTAGTGGTAGTGCGGCTCGGCGATGATGCCGGGAGTTCAGTAGCGGGGCCTTCGAGTTTTGATACGGAGCTGTGGGGGAAGTTGAAGCTGGCGATGAACTATTGATAATGGATAATTGTAAAATGGATAATGGATAATGTTTTCCCTTTGTCATAACTTTCCATTGCGGACGATATTCCAATCGAAAACATTATCCATTATAACATTATCCATTAATGAATTATACTTATTCCTATCTCGCCCTCGGCGATAGTTACACGATCGGTGAAGCTGTTTTGCCGGCAGAAAATTTTTCTTATCAAACCGTGCAAATGCTACGGCAGCAGGGATATGCCTTTTCGGCGCCGGAGATCATCGCCAAAACAGGCTGGACTACCGATGAACTTTCTGCAGCAATTACGCAGCATACGTTCCTCGAAAAATATGATGTCGTTTCGTTGCTCATTGGTGTAAACAATCAATACCGTGGCAGAAGCGTGGAAGAATTTGAAAAAGAATTTACCGGTTTGCTTCAGCAGGCGATCGGCTTCGCGGGAAATGATGCAGCCCATGTTTTTGTATTGAGCATTCCTGATTGGGGAGTCACGCCATTTGCCAAAGACAGGGATCAACAAAAGATCGCGGAAGAGATCGACCAATACAACGCAGTGTGTAAAGCTGTTTCAGCAAACTATCATGTAACGTTCATTGATATCACCACAGCGCAAAGGGCAGATTCAAACGAAGAAGGAATGGTAGCCGGAGATGGGTTGCATCCGGGCAAAAAGGAGTATTTTAAATGGGCAGAAAAACTAAACAGGGCAGTAATGGATAATGTTATAATGGATAATGAATAATACACTCTCTTCGAATGAACATTATCCATTATCCATTATAACATTATCCATTAAATAGCTTTCCATTTCAGTTTTATACTGCAACGCGATCTCTCTCGCTTCTTCTGCAAAATTTTCTCCGCCCCCGGCGAAAATGATCGCACGGCTGGCATTTACCAACAGCCCGGCATCCTTGTTCAGCGCATGTTTGCTGATGTCTTCCAGGCTGCCGCCCTGGAAACCAACGCCCGGTACCAGCAGGAAATGCTCGGGAATGATATGGCGGATATTTTCAAATTCAGTGGCCTGCGTAGCGCCTACCACAAACATCAGGTTGTTGGGTGTTCCCCAGGAAGAAATGGTTTTGAGTACATGTTCATACAGAAATTCAGAACGCAGGTGTTCATTACCGTTATCCGATACCAGTTTCAGCATTTCAAAATCTGCAGCGCCCTTGTTGCTGGTCAATCCCAGCACAATCGCCCATTTGTTGTCATATTCGAGGAACGGCCGGATGCTGTCTTCCCCCATATATGGCGCTACCGTTACCGCATCAAAATCCATCGTTTCAAAAAAGGCTTTGGCATACTGCGAAGAAGTGTTGCCGATGTCTGCACGCTTGGCATCAGCGATGGTGAAATGTGTTTCCGGAATGTAGGCCACAGTTTCTTCCATTGCCTGCCAGCCTTTGCTGCCAAGGGCTTCATAAAAAGCGGTATTTATTTTATAGGAAACACAAAGGTCTTTGGTGGCATCAATGATGGCTTTATTGAATTCCACCACGGCACCTGGTCTGCCCTGCAAATGTTTGGGGAGTTTGGTGATATCGGTATCGAGGCCAACACAGAGGTAGGATTTTTTTTCTTTGATATGCTGTATGAGTGTATTGCGGTGCATTTGTGTTTTTTTGCTGCTGCAAAAGTAATAGTTTTTATGTACGGTCAGCCTGAGCTTGTCGAAGGCGGGCTCAGGTGTTCTGGTTTGCCTTCGACCCTTCACTTCCTCAGGGTAAACTAAGCTCAGGCTGACAGAAGTAAGAATTTAGACTATAGGGATATTAAATTTTGAAATGTTATTTAGTGAATAGTTTTTTCATCTCTCCGGCAATATAAGCATCGCCGCCGATATTTCTTTCTTCCAGATGAGAAATGATCTTGGCTCTGTCTTCCTCATTCCTGTTCTGGCTAAGCTTGAAAACATTTTCCATCGATACCACTTCTATCCTGAATCCTATGATAGCTTTGAGCATCGCATCGGTATATTCCTTCGGAATATTGTTGAAAGATGCCGCACTGTCGGTGCCGATATGTTTGTCAGTGATACTTTTGATCGCTTCATAAGTACCGGCATCATCCGTGAATTTTATTTTTCCTTTGGCATGTACTGCAATATAATTCACAGTGCTGGCAACGGCCTTACTGCCATACCAGTTTGCATCAATGTAGGCGTGTGGGCTATGGAAAACCACCAATACATTTTCGTTTTTTTCAAAAGCGAAATGATGGCTTGTCTTTTTCATCAAATGGCCGGTGAAAAAAAGTTTACCGGCCTCTTCAATAATATCAAGCGGAAGATGGGAACTCACAGGATATTCGCCATCCGAGCCGGTTACCAACGCAAACGAGTTTTCTTTGATGAACGATAAAACCTTTTCCTGGTCATTTTCTGTGTAGTAAGGTAATTTATACACGACTATTTTCTTTTAATAAATGAAGCATAAGATTTTCCACTTCGGTACTGTTCCATTTCTCCGCGATGTTGTCTGTCTGCATTACTTTATCCATGATCTGTTGCTGCGCATTGCCTTTGCGTAAAGCTTCGCTGTAGCGGATCTGCGGGCTGAATGTAACAAGGCTATAAGCCGGTGTCCATTTGTCGGGATATTTGCTGCTGAAATTCGCCTCTATTTTTTTCTGCAATAAAAATGTTGCGTCGCCTACTTTGTCCCGCATTTCTACGAAGTTGGCCAGTGCGAGATCAGCAATTGCATCCGCATCGGGCTTGCGCAATTCCTGGTATTCGTTTAAAATTTTCTGCCAGTCTTCTTTGTGTTTGTCGATGAGTTCATTCAATACCGAACAGTCTTCAAATCCACAATTCATGCCTTGTCCGAAGAAAGGAACGATGGCGTGCGCCGCGTCGCCGATGAGCGCAAACTGATCATTGCGGATCCAGGGAAAACATTTTACCGTAATGAGCGATGAAGTTGGATTGTTGAAAAAATCATCTACCAATGTAGGCATCAGTTTTTTTGCATCAGGAAACGTGTTTTCAAAAAAATCGTTGATCTTTTCTTTTGTGGTCAGTGAGGCGAATGAAGGCTCACCTTCAAAAGGAAAGAATAACGTGCAGGTGAAGCTGCCATTCATATTCGGTAAGGCTATCAGCATATAATTGCCGCGGGGCCAGATGTGCAGCGCATTTTTTTCTATGCTGAAACTTCCATTCTCATTGGCTGGTATGGTGAGTTCTTTATAACCAAAATCGATGAAGTGTTGCTGGTATTGAAACCTGTCGTGCTGCAATTGGTGTGTAAGCCTGGAGGCCGCGTAGGCGCCATCGCTGCCGAAGATAAGATCGGCCTTTACGGTGCTGGTAATTTCATCGAGGCCATTTACAAAATGCGCTTCGTTGTTTTCCCAATCGATAAATTCACATTTTTCATTGAAAAATATTTTTACATCATTTTCTTCGGCGAGGTCCATCAGCAAACTATTGAGTTCGCCGCGGGATACCGCATTGATGTATTGCCCGTCTTTTCCATAAGCCTGGTAAGCGCTGCTGCCATCGGCGAAATGCAGTTGCCTTCCATGCATCGGGATCGAGATCTTCCTGATCTCATCCATGATGCCCACTTCCTCCAAAGCCTTGATGCCACGATCACTCAAAGCGAGATTGATGGAGCGGCCCGCGGCCACTTTTTCAATACGCATATCTGCCCTGCGTTCGTAGATGGTGATCTTGTATCCTCTTTTGGAAAGATAGATGGATAACAGTGAGCCTACAAGGCCTGCGCCGATGATAACAACTTCTTTTTGCATACTATATCTTTTAGATAGTACTGTCAGCCTGAGCTTGTCGAAGGCATGTTGCATCGCCTTCGACAAGCTCAGGCTGACAGGGTGAGATTAATTTTCAAAAAATGATTGGATCGTTTCGCCAAATCTGTTGACACATCTTCAAAGCTATTGTAAAGAGGAACAGGCGCCACTCTTATTACATTGGGCTCACGCCAGTCGGCGAGTACGCCGTGTTTTTTCAATGCTTCAAAAATTCTTTTTCCATCTTTCAACATCAGCATGCTTACCTGGCAACCGCGTTCATTCTCATTAGCCGGTGTTATTACCTCGATCAGTTTCTCCGGCGAATCTTCGTTGATCTCGTTGAGGATGAACATGAGGTAACTGCTCAATGCTTTTCCTTTTGCCCGCAGCCTTGCCATACCCGCTTCTTCAAAAATATCGAGTGATGCTTTGTGGGCAGCCATGCTCAATACCGGTGCATTGCTGAGTTGCCAACCTTCCGCAGTAGGGATGGCTTCAAAGCCTTTATGCATTTCAAAGCGACTGTCTTTTTTATAACCCCACCAGCCGGCAAACCGCGGCAGCGAAGGATTGGTAGCATGACGTTCGTGGATATAAACGCCTGAAACACCACCGGGGCCTGAATTGAGGTATTTGTAGCTGCACCAGCACGCGAAATCGACCTCCCACTCATGCAGTTGAAGTTCAACATTTCCTGCGGCATGCGCCAGGTCGAAACCAGCTGCTACACCGGCTTTATGGGCAGCTTCGGTAATCGTTTTAAGATCGAAAAATTGGCCGGTATAATAATTTACCCCGCCAAATAATACCAGCGCAAGGCTCTCTTTATGTGCTTCAATGGCCGATAAAATATCTTCCGTGCGGATGTTGTATTCGCCTTGCCTGGGGGCGATCTCTATCACTGCATCTTCATAATTAAATCCATGCAATGTTACCTGGCTTTCGAGTGCGTACTGATCGGATGGAAAAGCTTTAGCCTCGCAAATGATCTTGTATTTCTGTTTGGTAGGTCGGTAAAAAGTCACCATCAGCAAATGTAAATTCACCGTGAGCTGGTTCATGGCGACCACTTCATGCGGCAATGCCCCTACAATATCCGCCAGCTGCCCGGAAAATTTTTCATGATAGGGCATCCAGGGATTGCGTGCGTGAAAATGGCCTTCCACACCATAATTCGCCCAATCTTCCAGTTCGTTGAGGATATGATCCTGCGTGGTCTTAGGCTGCAGGCCAAGAGAATTTCCGGTAAAATAAATTGATTCCTTCCCATTTACCAACGGGATATAAAATTTATCGCGAAAGCTTTTCAGTTCGTCTTTGTCATCGAGATGCTTTGCGAAGTCTAAGTTGTTTTCAAATTTCATTTGTTGGAACGCAGATTATTATGATGGTTATGGGTTGTTATGATTTAATCAATAAGGGCAATCACTTTTAATTCGATACAGATTGGAGTAGGAAGACTTTTCACTTCCACTGTTGTGCGGCAGGCTTCCACACCGGAAAAATATTCGCCATAAATTTTATTATAAACAGGAAAATCTTTTTTCATATTGGTGAGAAAAACGGTGACATCGATGATCTTGTCCCAACTGCTTCCACTGGCTTCCAGCACGGCTTTCACGTTGGCGAATACGGAATGGCATTCGGCTTCGATATCGTATTTTAAAATATTTCCTTCTGCATCCTGTTCCAATCCCGGGATTTTATTGTCACTTGCCTGGCGGCTGCCGATGCCTGAGAGGAACAATAAATTTCCTGCACGGCGTGCGTGTGGGTAGGCGCCCAGTGGCTTTGCGGCATTTTCGGTTTTGATGATTTCGTTCATTCGTTATTTTTTTTCTACCGCAGAGAACAAGAGTAAATAGAGTTTGCGCAGAGATTACCCGAGAAGATCACTCTGCGAAAACTCTGCCCACTCTCGTTCTCTGCGGTAGAGATTAAAATTCCACACAAATATTCTTCGCCTCCGTAAAAAACTTCATCGCTTCCCAGCCACCTTCCCTTCCTACACCACTATTTTTTACTCCACCGAAAGGCGTGCGCAGGTCGCGTTGCAGCCAGCAGTTGACCCACACAATACCTGCTTCTATTTTGGATGCAACGATATTTGCCTTGCTGATATCCTGCGTCCAAATGGTGGAGGCAAGTCCGTAAGAAGTGGCATTTGCCAATTGCAATGCTTCTTCAATGGTAGTGAATAGTTGCAGTGTAACAACAGGGCCGAATATCTCTTCCGTATTGGTTTTGCAATCCGGTCCAAGGCCTTCGATGATGGTTGGCTCGATGAAATATCCATTGGCGCATCGTCCCTGTAGTTGTACAGCATTTCCACCAGCCAGTATAGTCCCGCCTTCTTCTTTTGCGAGAGCAATACAATTCATGATCTTATCAAAATGTACTTTGCTTACGATCGCACCTTGCTGACTGCTATCTTCCAGCGGATCGCCGATGGTCAATGATCTTGTTCTTTGTATGAATTCCGTTTTGAATTTTTCGTACACCGATGCTTCGATCAATATCCTGCTGCCGCAAAGGCATATCTGTCCCTGGTTGCTGAACGACGAACGCATGGTTGTTTCCATCATTTTTTCCCAGTTGCAATCAGCGAAAATAATGTTGGGGTTTTTGCCCCCGAGTTCAAGTGATAATTTTTTAAACATGGGCGCAGCAATGCGGGCTATCTGTTCACCCGCCCTGGTGCTGCCTGTAAATGAAATGGCTTTTATGCCCGGATGTTTTACAATAGCTTCCCCGCAGGATGGGCCATCGCCATGCAGGATGTTTAATACACCCGCCGGTAATCCTGCTTCGGCACATATTTTTCCTAAAAGAAAAGCCGTCACCGGTGTTATTTCCGAAGGCTTCGCAATTACACAATTGCCTGCAGCCAGCGCCGGTGCTATCTTCCAGGTGAATAAGTATAATGGGAGATTCCAGGGGGAAATGCAGCCGACTACCCCCACTGGCTGGCGTAAGGTATAATTGATGGCGGTATTTTCCATCGCGTGGCTTTCGGAAGAAAAATGCAGGGCGCCTGTGGCAAAAAAACGGAAGTTGGCTGCAGCCCGGTAGATATCTACTTTTTTGCTGAGCCAGAGCGGTTTTCCCTGGTCGTTTGTTTCCGCAAGGGCGAAAGTTTCCGCATGCTCATCGATCAGTTCGGCGATGCGGTTCAGTACAATGAATTTTTTTTCTGCAGGGGTATTGCTCCATTCTTCCAATGCCTTCTGTGCGGCATTTACTGCGAGCTGCACATCTTGTTCATTGCTATTGGGGATCTGTCCGTACACCTCCGCGGTAGCAGGATTGATATTGTTGATGAATTGCCCGCTTAAAGGGCCTATAAAATTGCCCCCGATGAGATTTTCTAGATGAAATGGAATAGCAAGATTCATGGGGCGAAGGTAGTTATAATGGATAATTGTTTAATGGATAATGGATAATGTTTTCGGATAATAGTACCTTCAAAAATAGTAAAGACCTGCGGGTTGAAAACATTATCCATTATCCCGTTATCCATTATCCATTTAATATTATCTTACGTATCTAAAATCTATTGTTATGCCAGTTATCGCTCCTTTCAACCTCAAAAAGTGGATAGATGAACATCGTGACCTGCTGAAACCCCCGGTGGGCAATCAATGTATTTATAAAGAAGCGGAAAACTTCATCGTGATGGTAGTAGGAGGGCCAAATGCCCGTAAGGATTATCATTACAATGAAAGTGAGGAGTTGTATTACCAGGTGGAGGGCGATATCGTTTTGAAGATCATCGATGAGGGGGTGCCCAAAGATATTGCCATCAACGAAGGCGATCTTTTTTTGCTGCCGCCCAAAACGCCGCATAGCCCGCAGCGTGGAGCCGGTACGGTAGGGCTGGTGATAGAGAAAGTCCGCGAAAGCGAAGAGGATGGTTTTCTCTGGTACTGCGAAAACTGTGGCAATAAATTATACGAAGAACATCTGCATGTATCGGATATTGTAAAACAATTGCCGCCGGTGATGGAAGGGTTTTATAATGATGAAAATAAACGCACCTGCTCGAAGTGTGGGGCTGTGATGGCGCCGCCAGTGAGGCAGGGTTGAAGGTTGAAGGTTGAAGGTTGAAGGTTGAAGGTTGAAGGTTGAAAGTTGAAGGTTGAAAGTTGAAGGTTGAAAGAATGTTAGATTAGAAATGTTTTTAGAATGGCAACAGTTTCAAGATTTGAAGAATTGGAGATATGGCAACTTGCGAGGGAGCAGGCGAACGAATTGTATCTTGCTTACACAGAGGGTACTTTTTCGAAAGATTATGAATTACGAAATCAAATCAGCAGGTCATCGGGATCGGTGATGGACAATATTGCCGAAGGGTTTGAACGATCAGGAAACAAGGAATTCATCAATTTTTTATTGATTTCAAAAGGATTCAATGGAGAAGTTCGTTCGCAGTTACATAGGGGCGAATGATAGAAATCATATCGATAAAAATACCTATGATGAGTTTTTGCTCAAATGTGAATTTTTGAGTAAAAAAATAACATCATTTATAAAATATTTAAGAGCTTCAGAGCAAAAAGGATTTCGATATTCTTAGGTTAACTTTCAACCATCAACTTTCAACATTGAACAAATGAAGATTGACATACATACTCACATCATGCCCGGCAAAATGCCCAATTGGGTGCAGAAATTCGGGTATGGGGAATTCATACACCTGGAGCACCGCAATTGCAAAGCCTGCATGATGAAGGGCGATAAACTATTTCGGGAGGTAGAAGAAAATTGTTTTGATGCCGTGCTGCGCAAAAAAGAAATGGAGGAAACATCGGTGGATGTGCAGGTGCTGTCAACCATCCCCGTGTTGTTCAATTATTGGGCGAAACCTGCTGATGGGGCGGAAACATCCCGTTTTTTCAATGATCACATCGCGGATACGGTGGCGAAGGACGATCAACGTTTCATCGGCATCGGTACAGTCCCTTTGCAGGATGTCGACCTGGCGATCAGGGAAATGGAACGATGTGTGCAGGAATTGAAAATGCCCGGCCTGGAAATAGGCAGCAACATCAACGGGTTGAATTTAAGCGATCCGTCTTTTTTCCCTTTTTACAAAAGAGCGGAAGAACTTGGCTGCTCGCTTTTTGTTCATCCCTGGGAAATGATGGGTGAGGGGCTGATGCAAAAATACTGGCTGCCCTGGCTGGTAGGCATGCCGGCTGAAACTTCGAGAGCGATCTGTTCGATGATCTTCGGCGGGGTGTTTGAAAAATTTCCCCGACTGAAAGTCGCTTTTGCACATGGCGGCGGCTCTTTCCCTTTGACCATCGGCAGGATCGAACATGGTTTCGATGTGCGCCCCGACCTGGTGGCCATCGATAATGCCATCAACCCGAGAGATTATATCGGCCAATTCTGGATCGACAGCCTGGTACACGACGAAAAAGCTTTTCGTTTCATCGTTGACGTTATGGGAGAAGATAAAATATGCCTCGGCAGCGATTACCCGTTTCCGCTAGGAGAGCATCATCCGGGGAAAATGATTGAGGAAATGAAGTTGGAAGCTTCATTGAGTGAGAAATTGCTCTATAAGAATGCGAAAGAGTGGCTGAAGTAATGGATAATTTAATAATGGATAATTGATAATGTTTTAGTAAGAAAATACTTATTACAAATTGAACGTGTAACAATCCGAAAGTAAATTATCCATTATCCATTAAAAAGGTTTGGATAATCCGAAATGATCCCATCCACTCCCCAGCTTTTCAATTCCATAATCTTTTGCTTCGTATTCACCGTCCATGGAATGATGCGGATCTTTTTTTCGTGGCTTTCGTTGACGAGATTTTGTGTTACTATTTCGTAGGCGGGGCTATAGATGGTAGGGGTGAAGCCAAGGTCATCGAGCTGTTTCCTGAAACTTCTTTTATCGGTAGCTTCCACCAGCATCGCGGTCTTGATATGCGGGTATTTTTTATGCAAATAAATAAGTGTCCTGAAATCGAATGATTGTATGATCACCCAATCTTCCATGTTTTTCTTTTTGATAACTTCCATCAGCAGGTCTACAAATTCTTCCGGGCCGGGATGAAAAACGCCGTCTGTTTCAGGCATTGTTTTCGTTTCGATATTGAAATATGGCCGGGGCCTTTTATTTATTTTGATATCTTCCGCTACTGCGTCAAAAACATCTGCCAGCAAGGGTTTTGTCGCCTTTGTTTTTTCCTGTTTTGGAAAACGGGGGTGAGGTTTCATACCTACGTCATATGTCGCGATGGAATCATACGGCATAGTATACATATTGTACTCATGTTCTTTCGCTTCCGCGATAGAACCGCCGCCGGGTAATGTAGTGATCTCGTGATTGAAAAAGGGTTCGTGCGAAAGGAACACTTTTTTATCCTTGCTGATGCTGGCATCCATTTCGAGTGTGGTAACGCCAAGGCTCAATGCTTTCAGCATGGCCGGGATCGTGTTTTCCGGCATCAGTCCGCGGCAGCCGCGATGGCCTTCCGCATCAAATGTATCGGGGAGATTGCTGGTCATTTTTTTTGTAGAATTACATGAAATGCCGATGAGAACGGAAAGGAAAAAAACTATTGAAATATTTTTCATACCTGGTAAAATACAAAAATGATACCTATTGAGATATTATCTTTTTATCACTCAGCTTCTATACTGTCATCCTTAATTCCCCATTGTCATCCTGAGCTTGTCGAAGGAGGATCTCGGTCACTAAACTATCCTTCGACAAGCTCAGGATGACAGCTTGGAAAAATCAAGCTCAGGATGACAGCTTGGAAAAATCAAGCTCAGGATGACAGCTTGCAAAAATCAAGCTCAGGATGACAGGCGTTTTTATTATACCAAAACTTCCTGTATCTCCGTAGGAGCGATGTTCGCATTGCGCATGGAGATGCTCCTTACTGAAGCCCCGGCAAATTCCATGAATGCTTTGCGGGTGATATCATCATCGGTCATCATGCTGGGAATGCCCATATCGCCGCCTTCGCGGATGGATTGTACCAATGGTATCTGCCCCAGGAAAGGAATGTCAAATTCTTCCGCCAGATTTTTTCCGCCATCTTTTCCGAAAATGTAATATTTGTTATCGGGCAATTCCGCAGGGGTGAAATAGCTCATATTTTCTACCAGTCCGATCACCGGAACTTTCAGCTGTGCCTGTCCGAACATAGCCACCCCTTTTTTTGCATCGGCGATGGCCACCAGTTGTGGAGTGGTTACCACGATCACTCCCGTAACGGGCACGGTCTGCACCATGGTAAGGTGAATATCGCCGGTGCCTGGCGGCATATCGATGATGAGGTAGTCGAGTTCGCCCCAGTCCACATCTCCTACAAACTGACGGATAGCGCTGCTCACCATGGGCCCGCGCCATACTACCGCCTGCTTTTCGTCGATCAGGAGGCCGATGCTCATCACTTTTATCCCGAATTTTTCGATCGGTACTATCAAACCTTTACCGCCATTGTCTTTCATCAACGGCCTTTCGCCACGGATGCCAAACATGATGTGCTGGCTCGGGCCATAGATATCGGCATCCATCAATCCCACTTTTGCACCGCCTTCGGCCAATGCCAGCGCAAGATTGGCGGAAACGGTACTTTTACCCACACCCCCTTTTCCACTCACCACCGCGATGATATTTTTTACGCCTGCCAGTAATGTTTTCGGATCCTGGCGGTTGCTGCTCGTATTGCTGGTGAAATTCACGGTCACTTCAGCATCCTTGTTCACCAGGAGCTTCACCGCATTGATCGATGCATTCTTCATCATATCCTTCATCGGGCAGGCCGGTGTGGTAAGCACGATGGTAAATGAAACTTTATTATCATTTATAACAAGGTCTTTTACCATGTTCAGGGTGACGATATCGCTCCCCAGGTCGGGTTCCTGCACATTGCTCAGCGCCTTCAGTATTGCTTCGTTGGTCATCGTTCAATTATTTGTTAAAAAACAGTTCTGCCCGCAAAATTAAACATTGAAGGCTTTACTTTGTTTATCAATTGCGAAATGTTGTTATTTTTGGGACAGGCATCAATTTTGTATCGTAAACCGTCATATATTGATCCCAATTAGTGCATAAGTATTGAACCCGTTAAACTCAAAACAGTAAGCTGCCAACTGATGCCGGCTTTGATAAACCGATATGAAGAAATTTTTACGATACATTATCATACTTTCTTTTTTTACCCCTGTAGCAGCCAAGGCGCAATTTGAAAGTTTCAAAGATTCCGTTGTACAACTATATGGTGTGGTGATGACTTCCGACAGTCTGGTGGGCATTCCTTCGGTGAGTGTGATGGTGAAAGGCCAGAACCGGGGTACGATCACCAACGATAAAGGTGTGTTCAGCATCGTGGTTTTGAAAGGGGATAAGGTGCAGTTTTCGAGCGTGGGTTACAAACCGATAGAGGTAAACATCCCCGGAAACCTCGAAGGCAACCAGCATAGCCTGATACAACTGATGACGACCGATACGGTCTTTCTTCCCGCAACGATCATCAAACCGCGGCCTACCAAGGCACAATTTGAGCGGGATTTTTTAAATACCAAAGTTCCGGATGACGAGATCACGATTGCAAGAAATAATACGAATGCCGCCACAAGACGTATGCTGATGGCTACTTTGCCTTCGGATGGCCGGGAGGCTTCCAATCAATATTTGCGACAGAATGCCACTAAATTATCTTATGCAGGACAGGTGGCACCGATGAATATTTTTAATCCTTTTGCGTGGAATGAATTTATTAAAGCGTGGAAGAGGGGGGATTTTAAGAAGAAGTGATTTGATTACACGAATTTTAGCGAATTACACGAATTACACGAATTTTCCCGCCGGTGGCGGGAATTTTTGTTGGTTAGATCACGAATTGGATGCAGGAGCTGAACATTTCGCTTCAATTAAAAACTTCGAAAGTTTCACCATTGACCATTCACTATTGACCATTGACTATTCACTATTCACTATTTTTGCTGAATGCGTATTTATCTTCTCGGTTTCATGGGTTCGGGCAAATCTCATTGGGGAAAAATTTGGGCGAAGGTGCACCAGCTGGAATTCATCGATCTTGACAAAGAGATCGAGCATGCCTGCGGACTTCTCATCCCGGATATCTTTGAAAAAAAAGGCGAAGATTTTTTTCGCGATATGGAAGCCAGGATGTTGCGGGCAACTGCCGCGAATGATGACTGCATCATTTCATGCGGCGGCGGAGCGCCGTGTTTTGCGGGTAATATGGAATGGATGAATGCCAACGGGCATACCATTTTCCTGGAAGCGCCGCCGGTTTATCTTTTTGAAAATATAAAAAAAGAAACAGGCACAAGGCCGCTCATCAACCATATGAATGAGGCGGAACTGCTTTTTTTTATTGAGCAAAAGCTGAAAGAACGCATGCCGTTTTACAGGCAGGCAAAAACAACCGCTCCCGCAAAAGAATTGACAGAAGAAAGTTTTGAAAAGATCATTCAGCAAATAACCAGTTAATCATGCATAAAGGATTTTTGAAGACGGCAGCTTTGCTCGGGGCACTCTCGGTAATATTGGGCGCATTTGCGGCACACGGATTAAAAGACATGGTGAGCGAACGATCGGTGGCTACGTTTGAAACCGCCGTACGGTACCAGTTTTACCACACATTTGCGCTGTTCATTGCTGCGATCGTTTACAGGGATAACCGCTCAAGGCTGGTGGTATGGGCAGGATATCTTTTCATTGCCGGCATTGTTTTATTCAGCGGCTCCTTGTATGGATTGGCTGTGGTGCAGGGTATGGTGATACCGGGATATAAATGGCTGGGGCCTGTTACTCCCATTGGTGGTGTGGCTTTCATAACAGGATGGGTATTATTGTTCCTTTCCTTTTGGCGCAGCAAATAATCCTTTTATTTCGCGGTGCAGCCTGATCACCGTACCATTGTCGTTCTCAATTTCCATGCGGATGTTCACATCGTCCATACGCTTTTTCATGTTCTTCAGGCCGTTGCCAAAGGAACGGATATTATCAAGGTCAATGCCTTTTCCATTATCATGAATGGTAAGTGAAAAACCATTCTCCTGCTGCAGCATGATGATGTCCACTTTGGTGGCTTGCGCATGCTTCACGATGTTATGCAAGGCTTCTTTTACAACGAGAAACAGGTTCCTTCTCATTTTTCCCAATACTTCTATTTCCGGCAAACCTGCCGGGATCATTACATTGGCGATGATATTAGCGTCTTCCAGATATTCCAGTGCATAACTGCGGATGTAGGCGATCATATTGCCAAGACTGTCGTTGCTGCTGCTCATACTCCAGATGATGGCATTCATTTTATCTACCAGCTCGCTGGCAGAGTCGGATATCTTTTCAATTTCGGGGATCACGTTATCCCCGAGTTTGGTTTTTGCCAACTCGCTGTAAAGCCTGATGGTAGTCATACCTGCGCCAAGATCGTCGTGCATGTCGGCACTGATGCGGTTGCGTTCTTCCTGTTGTGCATTCAAGACCGCCAGCTGGGTTTCAAATCCTTTTTTCTCCACTTCCAGTTTCATCGCCTCCTGCTCTTTGATCTTAAGGATGAGCTCACTTTTGTTTTTGTACGTGAGACCAAGCAGGAAGAAAAATACCGCCATCACCACACCCAGTTCAAAATAGAAGATGGGTGAAGTGAAGATGCTGTCGCCGATGTAATTTTTAAGTATGAGGAACAATGAAACGATGTAAAAGAATATCTGCACTGCCGTACCGATGGCAAGATAATTCATCAGCACGTTTCTTTTTACCAACGCGATCACCACAAAAATAAGCGCCGCCGCCAGTATGATGATCTTCATCAGGTTTTCGAGCATGCTTTGCAGCACGAAGTTGTCGGTAAAGAAGTGAAGGATGCTGTAAAGTCCCATCAGGCACGCCAGCAGCCACTCTTCGGCCACCAGGAATTTGTCGAGCTTTGGGTGAACGGTACTTGTGTTCAGGAATTTTCGCGTAAACCCGAGATAACACATGGTGCCGATGATAAGCAGGAATAGGTCGAAGTAACCGATGAAAAAAACTTTCAGCCAGCCCGAATCCCTGGAGAGGTATGCGGTAAAAAAGATGAGCACGAACATGCATATGGAATACAGGCAATTGAAGAGGAATTCGATCTTCTTATTGAGCAGGTAATTCACCAGGGTAAAAAGGATCATCATGCACAAAGCACCGCTGAGGATGATGCCGACGACTTTTTTATCGATCATCACCCGCTCTGTTTCCACTTTAAAGTATGGATAAAAATCAGGTGTGATGACCCGTGATTCTATATTGTTGCCGCTGCTGCGGCAGAATTCCCCTTTTACAACAAAAGTCGCTTTTTCAGCCGGGGCAGTAGTTACATACACATAACCGTTTTGCCGCTGGTGATAAGCCACTTCCTGCAGGCCTTTACCCGGTTCGTATTTATATAAAGTGAGTCTGCTGTAAAGGCCGCCGGGGCAATAATAAAAAGACGTTTCCTGGCGGGAATTATTCACTACGCTGAACCGAAGGTATACGGGCCGGGTAACAAGCCGCGAAGGCACAGGGAGCCGTCTTTTTCCTTTAGGGAACGGGCGGAAAGGTTCCTGCATCAAATGGCTGATGGGTATGTTGCGGCTGCTGTCGAAGAAAAAAGCGGTGTATTCTTCAATCGATTTTACATTCTCAATATGTGTGATGTTGATGTAAGCACTGTCGGGCACGGTTTGCGCGACAGCGTTAAAGGAAAGTAAAATAAGCAGGGCCAGGAAAATATTTTTTTTCAAAAGAGCCAGTTTGCTGCCAAACCTACATAAATTCGTTGAATTCTCATATTATAAATTCCAGCCGTTTGTCTGTCAGGCTGAGCTTGTCGAAGGCGGATTTACGTTGTTGAATGACAAGGCTTCGACAAGCTCAGCCTGACAGTACTTTTAAAACGTACAATCTTTTGAATACTGCGGCGGGAGAAGTTTTAATTATCTTTGTTACCAATGGCGACTAAAATCAAATCGATCAAGGCTAATACAAAAGCTGCCGAAACCCTTCAGAAGGATAAAGAGGAGACAGTAGAAGTAAAAGCGCTGCTGAAAGACGAGCGTACCCACAAGATATTCGGGAGCATCTGCATATTGCTGGCGCTGCTTTTTTTCATAGCATTCACTTCTTATTTATTTACCTGGGATGAAGACCAGGATAAGGTTTTCAAGGATGGGTACAAGCTTTTGCTGGGTACCGATACCAAAGTGGCCAACCTTATGGGCACTTTCGGCGCCTATATTTCCCATTTCTTCATTTATAAAGGATTTGGCGTAGCATCCTACCTGATCTGCAGCTTTTTCTTTGTGACCGGCGTAAATCTTTTTTTCGGAAGAAAGATATTTTCCATCGCAAAAAATATCAAATACCTCATCATCGGATTGCCGCTGGTGAGTATCACCGCATCTGTTTTCCTCAGTCAGCAGGAGTTTGCCTGGGGCGGCGCCGTTGGCGATATGTGCAATTTTTATCTTACACGTACTATCGGTACCATTGGTACCATTGGCGTGATCAGTGTGGCGTTCCTGGCCTATGTGATCTGGCGCTTCAACCCGTCATTCAACCTGCCTGCAAAAAAAGAAACGGTAACTACTGCAGAAATACCGGTAGCAGAGCCTGAGCCGGAAGAGGAAACAAAAGGAGAGGAAGATGATGTTGCCGAAGAAACTGCCAAAGCGAATGCCCTCAAAGGCAATGCAGCCATACTGAACATTCCCGATCAATCGCCGAAATTCAACCACGAGCTGGAAATAGTGGAGAAAGAATTGCCAAAGGAAAAGCCTGTCGCCAAGCCTGTTCCTCAGCCTGAACCAATAAAAGAGAGTATTGTTGAGCCAGAACCTGAACCAGTGGTGTTACCTGTAAAACCGGTTGCTAAAGTGCCGGTTGCGGATACATTGCTTGAGCTGGAAATAAAAACGGTGGAAGATGTAAAAGCCGAAGATGAGCCGGTAGTGCTTACGGCGGCGGAAAAAGTGTTGCAAAGCAAGCCTTACGACCCCATCCTCGATCTGAAGGATTATAAATATCCTACCACCGCGTTGCTCGAAAATCATGGCAGTGAAAAGATCGTACAGGATCCCGCTGAGCTGGAAGAAAACAAGAACAGGATCATCAGCACGCTGAAGAACTACGATATTGAGATACAGAAAATTTCGGCTACGGTGGGCCCTACGGTTACCCTGTACGAGATCATTCCGGCGGCGGGTGTACGCATTTCCCGTATCAAAAACCTGGAAGATGATATCGCGTTGAGCCTTGCTGCGCTTGGTATCCGTATCATTGCGCCGATTCCCGGAAAAGGGACCATCGGTATTGAAGTGCCTAATACGAAGAAGACGATCGTAAGCATGAAGACCTTGCTGGAGTCTGAAAAATTCAAGACAAATAGTTTCTCATTACCTATAGCGATCGGTAAAAAGATCAATAACGAAAACTTCATCGTGGACCTGGCAAGCATGCCGCATCTGCTGATGGCGGGTGCTACGGGGCAGGGTAAATCTGTTGGATTGAATGCGATACTGGTGTCATTGCTGTACAGCAAACATCCGTCGCAGCTTAAGTTTGTACTGGTGGATCCTAAGAAGGTGGAATTAAGCATTTACAAAACAATTGAGAAACATTTCCTGGCCAAGCTGCCGGGCGACGATACGGATGACGCGATCATTACCGATACCAAAAAAGTGGTGCATACCCTGAATGCCTTGTGTATCGAGATGGATAACCGTTACGACCTGCTGAAAGAAGCGGGTTGCCGAAACATCAAAGAATACAATGAAAAATTTGCGGCACGCAAGCTTAATCCCGAAAAAGGGCACCAGTTCCTGCCGTTCATCGTCCTGGTGGTGGATGAGTTTGCCGATCTGATCATGACGGCCGGCAAAGAAGTGGAAATGCCGATAGCACGTCTTGCGCAGCTGGCAAGGGCGATCGGTATTCACCTGATCATTGCTACGCAAAGGCCTTCGGTGAATATCATTACCGGTACCATTAAAGCGAACTTCCCGGCACGTATCGCTTTTAAAGTGAGCAGCAAGATCGATAGCCGCACTATTCTGGATACGGGGGGCGCAGAGCAGTTGATCGGTAAAGGGGATATGCTGATCAGTTATAATGGTGAGCTGGTACGTCTGCAATGTGCTTTTGTGGATACCCCTGAAGTGGATAAGATCGTTGATTTCATTGGCGAACAGCGTGGTTACCCGCAGGCATTCCTGTTGCCGGAATATGTGGATGAAAAAGAAATGGAAGGCAGGGATTTCGATGTAAATGATAAAGATTCTTTATTCGAGGAAGCCGCCAGGTTGATCGTAAGCAGCCAGAGTGGTAGTACTTCATTGATACAACGCCGTATGAAACTGGGGTACAACCGGGCAGGCCGCATCATGGATCAGCTGGAAGCAGCAGGTATTGTAGGGGCAGGGCAGGGCAGCAAACCGAGGGATGTACTCATCAAAACGGATATGGACCTTCAGCAGTTGCTGAGCGAACTAATTTAAATTTAGGGGTTTAGAAGTTTAGGAATTTAGCGGCCTGAGGCCTGTTTAGAAGGTTTAGCACTTAAACTATTATCTAATAAAACTCTTGTAGATTTACTTGATAAAATAATAAACCGATTTTGCTTCAACAATAGAATTTACTCCAGGCTAACGAACTATCAAAACTAACAACCATCTAAACTTTCTAAACAGGCCTCAGGTCGCTAAACTTCTAAACCTCTATGAAATTTCTCATTGTCGGTCTTGGCAACATTGGTAATGAATACGGCGGTACCCGTCATAATATAGGTTTTGATGTGGTGCATGCATTTGTGTCCAAACACGGCGGTGAGTTCAGGGTAGACCGGCTGGCGTATGTGGCCGACGTTAAATGGAAAGGCCGGCAGTTTGTCTGTATTTGCCCTACCACATTCATGAACCTGAGTGGTAAAGCATTCCGCTATTGGCTGGATAAAGAAAAAATAGCCCTCGAAAATTCACTCACCATCGTAGACGATCTTGCTCTTCCATTGGATAAACTGCGTTTACGGGCTGCGGGAAGTCCGGCGGGGCACAATGGCCTGAAGGATATCCAGGCGGTGATGGGCACCGATGCCTATCCTAAATTACGCTTTGGTATCGGTAACGTGTACCCGAAAGGCATGCAGGCAGATTTTGTATTGGGTAAGTGGAAAAATGATGAAATCCCGCTGGTGCAGCTGAAAATCGAGAAATGTGTAGAGGTAATTGAAAGTTTTGCTACGATTGGTATCGATAAAACGATGTCATTTGTCAACAGCCTGAATTTTAATGTCAATTAATAATATAATGTACTTGTTTTTATAATGTGTTTTTGTATTTTCGCTGTCCGTAACCCCGGAATAATAAACCAGAATTACCATGAAGATTATATGTATTGGAAGAAATTATGTTGAGCATGCGAAGGAACTAGGTAATAATATTCCCGAGGAGCCCGTTATTTTTATGAAGCCTAAAAGTGCGCTTTTACAGGTACACACCCCTTTTTATTACCCGGAATTTACCAATGAGCTTCATTACGAGGTGGAATTAGTACTGAGGGTGAGCAAGAATGGCAAATATGTGCAGGAAAAACATGCTTCCAACTATGTAAATGGTATTACAGTAGGGATAGATTTTACAGCACGCGATATACAGGAAGAATGCAAAAAGAACGGCCTGCCATGGGAAAAAGCGAAAGCATTTGATAATTCAGCCGCGGTAGGCAAATTCATCGATATCACCCCTGACCTGCAAAAAGGAAATATCAATTTCTCCCTGTTGAAAAACAAGGAAGTCGTTCAAAAAGGCAATTCCGGCGATATGATCTTTAATTTCGACAAGATCATCTCCAATATTTCCAATTATTTCTCGCTCAATATCGGCGATCTCATCTTTACAGGTACCCCTGCAGGTGTGGGCGAGTGCGTGGTAGGCGATGAACTGGAAGCATTGATGGAAAGCCAGAGTTTGCTGAGTGTGGAGGTGAAATAACGTAACCCGATAAAATATAGTAGTCCCTTTTCAGCCTGAAGAGGGATTTTTTGTGTCAATAGTGAATAGTGAATAGTGAATAGTCAAATCTTTGAAGGTTCTATGCTTACTTTGTAGCTACAATCATAGGATCCTGATTGAATGAAATTGCCCTGGATTATAAACTTCGAAGATTTGACTATTCACTATTCACTATTGACTTCCCCGCCGCTTGTCATTTTCCCATTGCATTTCCTTTTCCCAACCTCTACATTTATCCCACTAAACTTACTATTATGAAAAAACTGTCCCTTGTTTTATTATTGGCCATTTCAGTCACGCTTTCTTTTGCCCAGGGCCTTACCATGCCGGCTGATGGGGGAAATAAAAAGGCTGTTGTGGGGGAGAGCATCGGCATCACCGATATCACCATACATTACAATCGGCCGGGGGTGAAAGGCCGTGAAGGCCGGATCTGGGGCGATCTTGTACCTTATGGGTTTACGGATCAGCAGTTCGGTACCAGCAAATTGGCCCCATGGCGTGCGGGTGCCAACGAAAATACCACCATCACTTTTGGTACCGATGTACTGGTAGAAGGCAAACCGATCGTCGCAGGAACTTATGGCTTGTTCATCGCAGTATCTGAAAATGATGCTACCATCATATTCAGCAAAAATTTTACTTCCTGGGGCTCATTTTTTTATGATGAAAAAGAAGACGTGTTGCGGGTGAATGTAAAACCGAAGAAGCTGAATGCTTCTGTGGAATGGCTTACCTATAGTTTTGTTCAGCAAAAAGAAAACGGTGTAGTGGTGTCGATGCAATGGGAAAAGCTGGAGATCCCTTTTACGGTTTCTGTGGATTATATCAAAACGCAACTGGAATCCATCCGCAAAGAATTACGCACGGATATTGGTTTCAGGTGGGACGCCTGGGTGGAAGCTGTTAACTTCTGCCTGGTGCATAATGTCAACCTGGAAGAGGCATTGCATTGGAGCGATTACGCGATCAATGCGGTATTTGTGGGGCAAAGAAATTTCAGGACACTTAATGCAAAAGCGGGCGTATTGCGCAAGCTCAACAGGACTGCCGAATCGGAAGCACTGATGAAAGAAGCGATGCCGTTGGCAAATATGCAGGAATTGCACAATTACGGGAAACAGCTGATCCGCGAAAAAAGAGCTGCCGAAGCATTGATTGCTTTCAAACTGAATGCACAAAAAAATCCGGGAGTCTTCACCACCAACATGGGATTGGCGAGAGGATATTCCGCTACCGGCGATTATAAAAATGCATTGAAGTATGCAAAGCTGGCGTTGCCGCAGGCGCCTGACAAACAGAATGTGGATGCGATCAATAATTACATCATCATGCTGGGAGAAGGAAAAGACATCAATTAATTACGAATTGATGATCGAAGCAAATTAGTAATCACAGATTTCAAAGGGATAAAAGGATTACACAGATTATTTTGCTGGCGCAAAATGAAAATGCAGTGTATAAAAAGTCGTAATTTTTTATACACTGCATTTCGGTTTTTACGAAGTAAAAATAATCTGTGCAATCCCCTTCCTCCTTTTTAATCCGTGATCCCTTCTTTGCTTAGATCGTTCCTATCGCTAATTCTCATAAAAATCTATCAGGCTATAAAAATAAACTTCATTCCATCCTTCCACAATATCATCATAATCTTCATCGGGAATATTGGTTTGTCTTAGCTCTACTGAAGTGCCTTGTTTGTGCTCATGCAGTTTGATCGTCACGATGGAAGTTTCTTCCTGGTCGCCGAAATACCATTGCTGCACAATTTTTTTACCGGGCTCAAATTCCAGGTTCTTTCCTTCGATACTTCCTTCCCAAAGAGAAAATTCACTGCCCGGCTCTGTGCTCATGATAGCGGGTTCGCCCGTCCACAGCTGTATGGTAGCGGGATTGGTGAGGGCGATGTATACTTCTTCGGGCGGGGCCGAAAGGATGTAATAGTTTTTGTAATCCTTCATTATATCTATGATGTAAGATGTATGATCTATGATGTGTTTTTGCAGTAGCAAGTTCGTTCAAATAAATGAAAACTTGCACTAGAAAAAAAAGATCATAGATCATACATCAGTAGATCATACATTTAACATTTTTGTCCTCAATTAAGCATTATTTTTGGCTCAACAATCTCACCATGAAAAATTTCAAAACAAAGCTATTCGTATTGGCTGCCATTCTCCAGGCCGGTGCATTTTTATCTGCCGATGCTCAATATAAATCTTTCAAAATCAGCGTAAAGGGCGATACCATCAATGTGGTCAATAAAGACGGCATCAAACAGGGTAAGTGGGTGATCTCCATGCCAGAACTCAGGGGAAATCCAGGGTATGATGAAGAAGGCATGTACAATAAAAAGGGCGAAAAAGAAGGGTTATGGCGTAAGTATACGGCCGAAGGCGATCTGCTGGCAGTGGAAAATTATTTGCATGATGGAAAGGATGGATTGCAGCAGTATTACACATTTGTGGGCAATCTCGAAAGGGAAGAAAGCTGGAGGGCTTACAATCCCGATGCGCCTTACGATACGATCGCTATCTATGGTACGGGCAGCAATGAGATCATTGATTATAAAATTGTAAAAGCTGAAACATACAGTGTGAAAAGCGGCGATTGGAGATACTACGATCCTGAAAGCGGCCAGTTGCTGCGTACAGAAAAATGGGAACGTAATGTGCTCGTGCTTCCGAATACGAATAAGCCGGTAGCTACAGCACCTACTGAAAAAAAGAAACCTGAAAAGACCGCGGAAATGCTGGAATGGGAACGGAAAAATAAAGGGAAAAAAGGGGCGATAAGGGATGGGCGAACGGGCCTTTAATTTTCACCGCCGAGAACATGAGTTAATAGAGTTTTCGCAGAGATCAGAGATTTATAAAATCCATGAACTCTGCGAAAACTCAACTCCCTTCTTTCTCTGCGGTTAATGGGTTTCAAAAAACTTCCTGAAGAACAACAAATGATAAGGCAAGGCGTTCGTCCAGTATTGCCAGTTGTGCTCCCCGGTACGTTCTACATAATCGTGTGGAATTTTCAATCTTTCCAGTTTTGCATGTAATGCCCGGTTTCCTTTGATGAAAATATCGCCGGTTCCGCAATCGATCAGCAGCGGCATTTTTTTATTTGAAAAAGTATCCGCGATATCGATCACCGAAAACCGGTGCCAGAAATTTGAATACGCGATCGTATCCCCCAATCTTTTGCCTGTCTCAAATTTGTTGTGTGTTTCATTCAGGTCAACAGCTCCGCTCATACTGGCTGCTGCGCCAAATACATCCTGGTGCCGCATGGCCAGCATCAAAGCTCCATGGCCGCCCATGCTGAGCCCGGTAATGGCGCGACGGTTTTTATCCTGCAGGGTGAAATAATTTTTATCGATGTACTCCACCAGCTCTTTTGAAATGAATGTTTCAAAACGGGTGGCGCTGTCTACGGGGCTATCTACATACCAGCTGCTGAAGCCGCCATCCGGACAAACGATGATGCATTTGTTTTCTGTCGCCTCGCTGATCAACGAAGGCATTTTTTTTATCCAGTTGTCGTAAGCGCCGCTGTATCCATGTAAAAGGTAAACTACCGGGTAGCGGGTTGGTTTCTCCTGCGGCAATGAGGGTTGTATCACCACACATTTCAAAGACCGGTGCATGCTGTTGCTGAAAATACTTATCGTATCTACCTGCGCTGAAGCGGAATAGAAGAGGAGGGAGAAAAGAAAGGTGGATAGTATGCGCATGAATTATATGTTTATCCAAATTTAGATAAATTAGACAAGAAAGGATCTCAGATTTCAAAAGGATAAGAGGATTCCCCTGATTGTTTTTACTTCGTAAAAACGAAAATGCAGTTTATAAAACTTGAATTTTTTTTATAAACTGCATTTTTATTTTGCGTCAGCAAAAAATCTGTGAAATCCTCTTATCCTTTTTAAATCTGCGATCACCTGATTTCTTTCTGCATCGGGTTTCCGCCGGTACTGGCTCCCCTTGATGCAGCGGTTCTTGCTTTGAATAACTGGAATTTTGAGGGTGTTCCTGCAACGTTCCAGCCGTTATTATTTTCATTGATGTCGGCAGTTTCCCTCATAGGATCGAGCCTGATGGCTGCTACTTCCTTATCCTTTATGAATGTTTTTACCACCTTATTTTCATTTTTTCTCCAGATCTGCGCTGCAATACGTTCTACTTCCCTGCTGCCATCTTTGTATGTCCACTCAATGATGATCGGCATCACAAGCCCGCCAAGGTTGCTGAAAGTGAGTTCATAGATATTCTTATTGCCCGCGATGTTTATTTTTTCCTGGGCGGTTAAATTGTCTGCACCTGCTGTAGTCCTTACAAATGGAGTGGTATCCACTTTCGCAAGTCCGCGATCGTATCTCCAGTAAAAATCACGCAGGCTGGTATCCGCATCTGTTGCAAATACTATGTTTTTATCTTCCCTGTTGCGAATCTTTGAAATGTCTTCAAATGTATTCTGAATAGGTTTGGCAACCGGAAATGGCGAATTTCTTGGAACTGCCACTCTATTGCCTTCGGCATCCAATGTGGCCCATTTTACAGAATCAAGTGAAATGTCGCAGGCATCGGTGCTGTAAAACCAGCCACGGAAAAACCAATCGAGATTTTCTGCGCTGGCATCACCCATGGTGCGGAAAAAATCGGCAGGTGTAGGGTGTTTGAATGCCCAGCGGCGTGCGTATTCCTTAAATGAATAATCGAACAATTCCCTGCCCATGATCGTTTCACGCATGATGTTGAGGCCGGTAGCGGGTTTGCTGTAAGCATTCGGGCCAAACTGTATGATGTTCTCGCTGTTGGTCATGATAGGCTCCAGCTGGTCTTTCGGCATCTTCATGTAATCGGTGATCTTGTAAGCCGGCCCACGGCCCACAGGAAATTTATTATCCCATAATTCTTCCGAGAGATATTCCACGAACGTATTCAATCCTTCATCCATCCACGACCATTGCCTTTCATCGCTGTTGATGATCATCGGGAAAAAGTTATGCCCCACTTCATGGATCACCACACCCAGCATTCCGTTCTTGGTAGCTTCACTGTAGGTACCGTCTTTTTCGGTACGGCCATAATTGAAACAGATCATCGGGTACTCCATACCGTTAGCCGCTTCCAGGCTTTGCGCCACAGGGTATGGATAAGGAATGGTAAATTTAGAATAGGTCTTTATAGTATGTGCTACCGCTTTTGTACTGTACTTACGGTAAAGGTTGTACGCTTCTTTTCCATAAGCGCTCATGCACATCACTTTTTTCCCTTCAATGTAAACCGGCATGGCATCCCATACAAACTTACGGCTGCTGCCCCATGCAAAATCACGCACCATATCGGCTTTGAATATCCATGTTTTCTTCTGGGTAGATTTCTGTTTTTCTCTTGCTTTCGCTTCTTCCAGTGTCACGATCTCTGTTACATCTTTTGCATTCTGCGCTTTCTGCCAACGGGCAAACTGCGCCGGGGTAAGCACCTGCTGGTAATTCTGTGCCTGACCGGTAGACATTACCACATGATCCGCAGGCACTGTCATGGCTACTTTGAAATTCCCGAAAGTGAGAGCGAATTCTCCCGTACCGGCAAACTGATGATTCTGCCATCCCTGGTAATCACTGTATACGCAAAGACGGGGATACCATTGGGTCATCGTAAACAGATCATTTCCGTCTTCGGCAAAATACTCGAAGCCGCCACGGCCGCCGTACTTTGTACGTTCGATAATATTGTAATTCCATTCTATCTTAAAAATAAATTGCTGCCCGGGCTTCAGTATTTGCGGAAGTTCCACACGCATCATCGTTTTGTTGATGGTATATTTCAAATCAGCGCCGGTAGCGTTGGTCACTTTGGTGATGTTATCTCCGTAAATATCTTTTTTACCATTATCAATATCCTGCACCGTCAAGTTGAGGTTGAGTGTGCTGCCGGATTGATAACCGGAATTATTCTTAAGACTGTGCTGGTTTTCGTCGAGCTGCAGCCACAGGTAACTGAGGTTGTCGGGAGAATTGTTGTAATAAGTGATGGTTTCCTTTCCCGTCAGTTTGCGGTTGGGTTCATCCAGCTCCGCTGTGATATCATAATCGCAGCGCTGTTGCCAATACTTTGGGCCCGGCGCCCCGCTTGCAGTACGGTATTCGTTGGGGGTAGGAAGAATGGTGCCGAGCTGCTCGAATTTGTTGCCGTGATTGCTCGTTGGATTATTCCTGATATCCTGTGCCTGGATGGCGCATAAAGGCAATACCAATGCCAGGAGTGACAATCTTATTTTCATGCTTGAACTGTTTATTGCTTAAAGATATCAAATAATCGTTGTTTTCTACAAAGGCCATCTTTTCCAGCACATATCCATAGCTATGCAGAATGCTATGCCGGACAATATGATCACCCACCACCTTCTCGACATACCTCCTTTTGTTACAAGAAGATAATTTATCAGCAAAATGATCGTCACTACCAGGATCTGACCTGCTTCCAGGCCCAGGTTAAAACTCAGCAATGGCGTTACGATAGATTGTTTTTTGGCCAGCATGAACCTGATCGTATTGGCAAACCCCATTCCATGTATCAGCCCAAAGAACAATGCTAAAAAATACTGTATTTGTAAACTGCTGTTGC
Organism: Ferruginibacter sp. HRS2-29; assembly: GCF_024343615.1. Lineage (GTDB taxonomy): Bacteria > Bacteroidota > Bacteroidia > Chitinophagales > Chitinophagaceae > Ferruginibacter. Next base: position 115,418 of record NZ_RJUB01000159.1, read on the forward strand.
TGAAATCTTTTTTCCGGATATTGATCAATGCGGTAAGCACGATGGTAAGCGGTATCAGAAATTCTATCCATTCGCTGTTGAAACGGATCACATCATAAGCGCTCAAAGCCAACGTCAACGAATGCCCGATGGTGAATGCGGTGACGAGTATCAACACCTGTTTCCAGTTGCTGACCATGTAAATGGCCGCCAACGCCATGATGAACATCAGGTGATCCAGGGCATTGATACTGATGATATGATCCCAGCCAATCTTGAAATAAAATATAAAATTATCCATGAATACCAGTAGCAACCCCGATTGCGTTATTTTTGGGCAGACAAATATATCCAAGTCTGTTTTTAATAACTAATTTCAATGCTTTGATGGCAGGTATTTTATATAAATGGTTTTTAATAGCGTCCATGCAATTGTTGCCTGTCGGAATATTACATCATCCGGTGTATATAAGTATAGCCGAAATTGAATACAATGCGAAAGAGAAACAACTGGAGATCAGCTGCAAATTATTTGCCGACGATTTTGAAAAAGCATTACGGACAGCTTACAATACTCATGTGGACCTGCTGGATAAAAATAATAAACCGGCCATGGATAAGCTGGTAAACGATTACATTCAAAAACGGTTTAAGGTATCTGTAAATGGAAAGGCAACTGCTTTGAAGTACATCGGTTTTGAGCCATTAGAAGAGGGGGTCTATTGTTATTTTGAAGGAGATAATATCGCGTCGGTAAAATCAATTGGCATTACCAGCACGATCTTATACGAATACAAGGAACAACAGATGGGATTGATTCATTGTACGGTGAATGGGGAAATGAAAAATTATAAATTGAATAACCCGGAAGCCACGGTGATATTTAATTTTTAATGAGATCAGGAAATCACGGATTATAAATTGATTAGGGGATTACACGGATGTTTTGCTATTCGCAAAATAAAAATGCAGTTTATAAAATAATTGAAATTTTTCTAAACTGCATTTATTTTTTACGGAGTAAAAAATAATCTGTGTAATCCCCTAATCAATTTATAATCCGTGATCTGAATTATTCTTCCAGCTGATCTTTCAACTCCTGCGATATCGTTACCAGTATCTTATCTATTCTCTGCCCATCCATATCGATGATCTCGAACGAAAAATCCTTCCATTCAAATTTTTCTCCGGTAGCCGGAATATGTTCCAGTTCATGTAATACAAATCCTGCAACGGTATCAAATTCGTGCTCGCCTTCATTCATCCAGTCGGCACGCTCGAAGTAAGAAAGGAAATCGTAAAAATGTATCTGGGCATCTACCAGGAAACTTCCGTCTTCGCGTTTTACGATCTCATATTCTTCCTGGCCGGTTTGCGGTACATCGCCAACAATGGCTTCCAGTATATCATTCAGCGTGATCATACCTTCCATGGTCCCGTATTCGTTTACGATAAAACAAGTATGGATTTTAGTCGACTTGATCTTTTCCAGCAACTGGTATGCTTTATTATTTTCCGGAACAAACAAAGCAGGTTTCAATAATTTATCCAGCTTGGTTTCCGGTGAAGCCTTCAGCAGGTCTTTCACATACACCAGCCCTTTAATGTTATCGATCGATTCTTCGCAAACAGGAAAAGTGCTGAATACGATATCGTCCAGTTTATTTTTTACATCCTGCACACTGTCGTTGATGTTGAGCCATACGATGTCGGTGCGGTGGGTCATCAATGAAGTGATGTTACGGTCGCCAAGATGAAAAACCCTTTCTATGATCTCTTTCTCATCTTCTTCAATGGAACCATGCTCGCTGCCTTCGGATATCATCTGTTTGATCTCTTCTTCTGTAACTGCACTGTCTGTTGCCTTCTTAATGTTGAATATTTTAAAAATAAGATTGGTCGCGTTGGACAAGAACCATACGAACGGCAGCATGATCATGGTCAGCAGGTTCATTGGGCCGGCCACCACACGGGCGATCTTTTCTGCACGAAGCAGACCGAATTTCTTCGGGATCAATTCGCCGAAAATGATGGAAAGAAATGTAACGATCACTACTACTACAGAAGTGGCAATGGTATCGGCGTATTTGGCGATGGGTTCGAATTTTTCGAAAAAGGGCATCAGTTCCTTGCCGAATTTTTCGCCGGAGTACACACCCGTCAGGATGGAGATCAGCGTAATGCCTATTTGTGCGGTGCTTAAAAATTTCTCGGGATTTTCAGCCAGGTCCAATGCAGCTTTCGCTTTGAGGTCGCCTTTATTCGCCATCCCTTCGAGCCTGCCTTTGCGGGCGCTCACCAGGGCGATCTCAGACATAACGAAAAGTGCATTCAGTAAAATAAGTCCCAATAAGATAAATACTTCAGTCATAATTTTAGCTTAAGCTAACGAATGGTTTTTATTGAAAAGGCGTGCCACGATATATCCTATCGCCATGCCGATCAGCGCTCCGCAAACGATATCGCCCGGGAAATGTACGCCTACATACACTTGTGCATATACAATAATAAACGCCCAAAGAAAGAACAATAATGACCATTTGCCAATAATATTCTTCAACGTACTGTAAAAAAACATGGCCATCCCGAAATGTGATGTGGCGTGCGATGAAGTGAAACTGGAGCTTTGAGGCTTATAACTTAACAGGAAACGCAGGCCATCAGCCATCGACGGATCATTGCAGGGGCGTAGCCGGAAAATGTTTTCCTTGATGAGTTTGCTGCTTACAAAATCGGCGAGAACAGGCACGCAGGCGGCAAAAACGATCCACCAGCCCACACTTTTTTTGCCGTTAATGATCACAAAGAGGAACAGGAAAAGGTATAATGGAATAGAAAAGTAAGAATTACGCACCAGGGGCAGCAGCCAGTCGAAAAAAGCATTGTGCCATTGCTGGTTGATGAGCCGGAAGAGATATTTATCCAGCGCTAGTAGATTTTGCATATTGATTTGCGACTAATGATCAAAAATAGGCATTTAGTACGAGAACGCTGATCACGGAGAACCGACGACTGACCACAGACCACCGACGACTGATGCTTCATTATATACGTGGCCCCTTGCGAAACCCTGAAAATTTATAAGATTTGCCGGAAATAACACCTGACGGTCGTCGGTCGTCGGTCGTCCGTCGTCGGTTCTCCTTAACTTCGTAGCTCAAAAAGATACACATGGCTTTTTATTCAAAAGTCCCGAGGCTCATCCGTTGGGTGATCTCCTACGTTTTATTGCTGATTGTACTGATGACCGCATACCGGTTCTTCTTTTTCTTTCATTACCGGCCGGAACACAGGCCTTTTACCGGGCAGACATTCCTGCTGGGCCTGCGGTATGACCTGCGGATCGTTTCCGTGCTGGCTGTGGTGATGCTCATCATTGGCAGCATTCCGGCGATGAACCCGTTTCACAGTAAACGGGCCAAAAAAGGCTGGTTGATTATACTGTCGATCGTATTCCTGGTGGTGCTGGTCTTTTATGGCAGCGATTTTTATCACTATGATTATTTAAAACAAAGGCTGAGCGCTTCGGTGCTTAATTTCCTGGTGGATGCGGGTATTTCCGGGGAAATGATGTGGCAGACATACCCGGTAATAAAGATCATATTGGCACTCATTGCCGCCATGGTATTGTTTGTGTGGTGGGCAAAACGCAATTTCAGCAGGCTGGAAAAGAAACCCGCAGTTGCCGGTAAAAAAAGATCGAAAACGATTATTTACATCGTCAGTTTCCTTTTACTTGGACTGGCGATCTTTGGAAAGTTAAGCCAGTACCCGCTTCGCTGGAGCGATGCCTTTGCGGTACGCGACGATTTTAAAGCGAATACTGCATTGAACCCTTTTCAGAGTTTTTTCAGCACCCTGAAATTTAAAAATGCTACCTACGATATCGCCAATGTAAAGAAGTATTACCCGCTGATGGCAGACTATCTGGGGGTTCAGCAAAAAGACAGTCTAACGTTGAACTATACCCGCAGTTTTACATTCCCGGATAGTTTGTCGCCCAAGCCCAATGTCATCATCGTCATCTGCGAAAGCTTCAGCGCTTATAAAAGCTCCATGTTTGGCAACAAACTGGATCCTACGCCGTTTTTCAATACTCTTTGCAACGAAGGCGCTTTCTTCGAACGTTGCTTCACGCCTGCGTTTGGCACTGCACGTGGCGTCTGGGCAACCATTACCGGCATACCGGATGTGCAGCGGGGAAGCACAGCCAGTCGCAACCCTTTGGCGGTAGACCAACATACGATCATCAATGATTTTACAGGATACGATAAGTTTTATTTCCTCGGCGGAAGCACTACCTGGGCCAATATCCGGGGATTGCTTACCAACAATATCGATAACCTGAAGATTTACGAGGAAGAAGATTTCAAAGCAAAAAAAGTGGATGTGTGGGGCATCAGTGATAAGAACCTTTTCCTGGAAGCGAGCAGCATTCTGGGCCAGCAGAAGAAACCTTTTATCAGCATCATTCAGACAGCCGACAATCACCGCCCATATACCATCCCTGCACAGGATCAGGCAGAGTTCAAAAAAGTGGAGTACCCGAAAGATACACTTACCAAATACGGATTTGATGACAACGACCAGCTGAACGCTTTTCGTTACACCGATTTTTGCTACCGCAAATTCATTGAAGCGGCTAAAAAAGAACCCTTCTTCGATAATACCATTTTCGTTTTTGTAGGCGATCACGGCCTTCGCGGCGATGCGGGCAATATGTTTCCACAGAGTTTTACCAAACAGGGAATCCTGGCAGAACATGTGCCATTGTTGTTTTATGCGCCAAAGCTGATACAGCCAAAACGTGTCACCGATGTAGCGTCCCAACTGGATATTCTTCCGAGTGTAGCCACTATCGCAAAACAATCCTATACCAATTCGGCATTCGGAAGAAACCTGTTCGATACCGTTCCCGGAGTGCATTACGCCTTTATCGCCGATCCGGATATCATGAACATGGGGCTTGTAAGTAACGATTACTACTACACTAAAAACCTCAAGACCGGTATTACCGAATTTGTGTCGGTGCGCAACAATTTGCCTGTGAATGATGACAGTGCCAGGAAGCACATGGCACAACTTACCGAAGCGTGGTACCTGACGGCACAATACCAGCTGCTGAACAACAAAAAGAAAAAATAAACTTCGCTGTCAGCCTGAGCTTGTCGAAGGTGGTCTCATGATCACCTTCGACAAGCTCAGGCTGACAGTAAGATCGCTTGAGGCTTTCAGAAAGTGAATAATAAAAATCATACTTTTAAAACCGCTATAAGTTAACTTTGTCGCTCAATTCATATTTGTAAAGCTATGCTTATAAAATGGCGGGTGCCAAAAACGATTCAATGGATAGTGAAGTTGTTCTTTATCTACCTGCTGATCTTTACTGCATTCAGAGTGGCAACGGTGGTTTGTTTCAAGCCGAAGACCATACCGGTTACCGATCTGCTGCCCTCCTTCTGGCTGGGGCTGAAGTATGATCTGCGCTGGATCGCGTTCATTTTATTTCCCATCGCTTTTTTATCGCTTTTTCCAAAACTTGCTCCCTTCAGCAGCCAGCGTTCCAAAAAGGTATGGACCTTGTATCTCGGGATCATCACCTTGCTGGTGTTGTTTTTTTATGGCGCCGATTTTGGACAGTTCTCTTATATCAATGCCAGGCTGAATGCCGATGCACTCATTTTTGCCGAAGATCCCCGGGAAAGTCTCAAGATGGTCTGGCAGAGTTATCCTGTTATATGGATCCTCATCGGGCTCGTTGGAGCTGTGTTAATGATGGTGTGGATGTTCAGGCGTACGCATGTGGATGTGCATGATAAAAATGTGAACATTCACAAATTCACGTATCGCCGCAGATGGCACTTTGCCGCATTGCTGTTGCTCGGCTGGTTCATGTATGGTTTCCTTACCATCCGGCCGCTGAATTTTTTCCGCGCCTTCAGCCTCAACGATGAGTTCAAAAGCAATCTTGCACTGAACCCACTACAGAATTTTTTCACCACATTGCGTTTTCGCGATCCTGATTATAATACAAGGGCGCAGGAATATTTTCCGGTAATGAGCAATTTTCTCAACCTTAATAATGTGTGGAGTAATAAATACACACGTCTTATACATCCCGGCAGCAAAGCGCTCGAAAGCCAGCCCAATGTGGTGCTGGTCATCTGCGAAAGTTTCAGCATGTACAAAAGCAGCATGAGCGGGAATGTGCTCAACAGTACCCCGTATTTCGATTCGCTTACAAGGCAGGGTATATTTTTTGAAAAATGTTTTTCTCCTACATTCGGTACGGCACGTGGCGTATTCGCTACGCTTACCGGCATTCCTGATGTGCAGTTGAGCAAGTTCGCTACGCGTAATGAAGAGAGCGTGGGCCAGCGTATGATCATCAATGATTTTGAAGGCTATGACAAATTTTATTTTATAGGTGGAAGAAGCCAGTTCAATAACTTCAACGGGCTTGTAAAAAATATCCACGGAGTAAGGATCTATGAAGAGGGTAGTTATGAAGCGAAGCCGATCAACGTGTGGGGCATCAGTGATAAGAACCTTTTCCTGGAAGCTAACCAGGTAATGGCCAAACAGACAAAACCTTTTTTTGCCATCATCCAGACAGCCGACAACCACCGCCCATTCAATATTCCCGAAGAGGATAATGATTTTGTACAAAAAATAATTCCGGAAGAAGAGTTGCAGAAAAATGGTTTTGAATCGTTGAAGGAATACAATGCATTTGCTTATACGGATTACTGCTTCCGCCGGTTCATGGAAGCGGCGCAGAAGGAAAGGTATTTCAGTAATACCATCTTTGTATTTGTAGGCGACCATGGGGTGGAGGGAAATGCAACTGCGGTTTATCCTAAGGCCTGGACAGAGCAGCGTTTGAGCGATGAGCATGTGCCGTTGCTGTTTTATTCTCCGCTGCTTACCCCGCAAAGGCATACCGAAACGGTTTCGCAGATAGATGTGTTGCCCACCATTGCCGGCATGTTGCAGCAACCTTACACTAATTCAACATTAGGCCGTGACCTGCTCAATCCGAACAAACGCGGCAATGTGGCATTCATCATTTATCATGCCCCCGGCTGGATCGGTATCGCCAACGACGATTATTTTTACCGCAAAAACATAAGGATACAAAAAGAAGAACTGGTATCAATAAAATCAGATTCGTTGTCCATAAGCGTACAGCAACAGGACTCCATAAAGAAAGAAATGTCGAAGCTCACTTCCGCCATGTACGAAACGGCCAGGTGGATGTTGTTTAACAATAAATAGACCACGGACGACAGACCACCGACGACCGATGCATTGCCAGAATTCCACTTTTAAATTATTGCCAACTCTAAAAGAATTTCAAGTCTTGAAGAAGTACGGTTGTCCATCGTCTGTAGTCTGCTATCTCACTTTCTCAGCGATCATTATCAACCTCGGCGATTTTTTTACATCATAATTGCCAAAATTGTAATCCCCGAAAACTTCTTTTATCTGCAGGCCCTGGTAGGCGAACATATCGGTGAAATCGCCCAATGAAAACTTTGCTACTTTCTCCGTGTATATCAAAGGCTCCTGGCGGGCATCATCTTCCACTTCAATTTTTTTGTAGAAATGATGTTCATCGAACCACTTGGTGATGACAAAATTGATGTCGTCTATTTCTTTTTCTGATTTATGGATAAGATGATCTTCGGCGTAATGCACATTCAGGTAATCCATCACAAAAGTGCCGTTGGGTTTTAGGGATTGTGCAATGCTACGAATGGAATTGTCATGCTCCCTTTCGGTGCGGAAATATCCGAAACTGGTGAAAAAATTAAAAGCGAAATCGAAATAATTTATCCAGAAGGGAAGTCGCATGTCATGCGTAAAAAAATGAAGATTTTCATTTTCATGTTGTAATGCTTCGGTTATGCTGTCTTCACTGAGGTCGATGCCGGTCACGTCGAATCCCTTTGCAGATAACTGCATGGACTGGCGCCCTTTTCCGCAGGCAACATCCAGCATTTTACTGCCTTGCTGCGGATGCAGGTAATCGATCAGTTTATTGATAAATGCTGCCGCTTCTTTTTCATCGCGGTGAAAATATAACTGATGGTAATAAGGGGAATTAAACCAGTTTTTGAACCATGGACCTTTCATAAAGCAAATGTATGATGTAAGATGTTAGATGTATGATTTCTTTAGGAAGAAAAGACTTTGAATATTGGAAAAAAGCTCAATTGGAGAAACATCATACATCTAATATCTTCCATCATACATTTTTCACGCAACCGTTTGAAACGCATAAAGTGCCCCCGGATACCCTGTTTACTGCTATTTTTACCTCATTTAGTAAAGAAATCACCTTGTGGATGCAGGCACTCTCATCAACTCTTTCGTATATTTGCATCCCTTAAAAAACAGTAAAAAATGTCGTTAATAAAGAGCATTTCCGGGATACGCGGAACCATTGGCGGACAAACCAATGATAACCTTACCCCGGTAGACGTAGTGAAATTTGCCGCCGCTTACGGCACCTGGCTTCAGCAAACGAACCCGGGTAAAAGCACCAACCTGAAAGTGGTGATCGGACGTGATGGCCGCATCAGCGGAGCTATGGTAAAAAATCTCGTTGTGGCAACACTGAACGGATTGGGTATTGATGTGATTGATACGGATTACAGCACTACACCTACTGTGGAAATGGCGGTTACATTGCTGAATGCCGATGGTGGCATCATACTAACGGCCAGCCATAACCCGAAAGAATGGAACGCATTGAAACTGCTGAATAACAAAGGCGAATTCATCAGCGGCGATGAAGGGCAACTCATACTTTCCATCGCGGAACAGGAAGCGTTTTCATTTGCCACGGTAGAAAAGATAGGTGTTACTACACAGGATGTTTCTACCCTGGATGCACACATTGAAGCCGTTATCAAACATCCCCTGGTGGATGTAAAAGCGATAGCGGCAGCAGATTTTAATGTTGTGGCCGATGTGGTGAACAGTACGGGGGCTATCGCTTTGCCGGCATTGTTCAAAGCATTGGGCGTGCTGCGTTATACGATCTTATTTGAAGATGATTTTGGTAATTTCGCCCATAATCCGGAGCCCCTGCCGGATAATCTTACCGCACTCAGCAGGGAAGTGGTAGCGCAGAAGGCATCGCTGGGAATAGCGGTAGATCCGGATGTAGACAGGCTTTGTTTTGTTTGCGAAGATGGCAGCATGTTTGGCGAAGAATATACACTTGTTGCGGTAGCGGATTATATTTTGTCCAACCAAAAGGGCAATACGGTGAGCAATATGTCTTCCACCAGGGCGTTGAAAGATGTGACGGTGAAGCATGGCGGCGAGTATTTTGCCAGTGCAGTAGGTGAAGTGAATGTGGTGAATAAGATGAAAGCGGTGAAAGCGGTGATCGGCGGGGAAGGAAATGGCGGCATCATCGTACCGGAATTGCATTACGGAAGGGATGCACTGATAGGGATCGCATTGTTCCTGACACACCTGGCGAAAAGCCAGAAAAGCATCAAGCAATTAAGGCAGACCTACCCGGATTATTTCATGAGCAAAAATAAGATCCAGCTTGAGAACGGAACAGATGTAAAAACCGTATTTGACAAGATCAAAGAAAAATACAAGCATCAGCCGATCAATACCGATGATGGATTAAAGATCGAGTTTGAAACAGATTGGGTTCACCTGCGTACCAGCAATACCGAACCGATCATCCGTATCTACGCAGAAAGCAATCATGAAAATACGGCGAATAATATTGCGCTGAGATTGATGAAAGATATACAGGAAGCTATGATGTAAGATCTATGATCTTTAGAACATTATTGCAGATCATAGATCATAGATCTTACATCATAGATACTTTTAAAACCTCTAACCTAAAGAAGCAACATGAATAAGATCTATTTTGATAACGCCGCTACCACATCCCTTGACCCGGAAGTGCTGGATGCGATGATGCCTTATCTTACGGAAAAATTTGGCAATCCTTCTTCCATTTATTCTTACGGAAGGGAAACCAAGATAGCGATTGAAACGGCCAGGAAATCTGTTGCCAAAATACTGAATGCACATCCTGCAGAAATATTTTTTACCAGTGGCGGTACCGAAAGCAGCAATACCGCTATCATTGCGGCCGTGCGTGACCTTGGGTGTAAACATATCATTACTTCCCCGATTGAACATCATGCAGTATTGCATACGGTAGAACATCTGGCAAAAACCGGCCTGGTGAAACTGAGTTTTGTTCAGTTGTTGCCGAATGGCCATGTTGATCTTGATGACCTGGAAACATTGCTTGCAGGCTCGGAAGATAAAACGCTGGTATCGCTGATGCACGCCAATAACGAGATCGGAAACGTGCTCGATATTTTCGCCGTAGGCGAATTGTGCAAATTGTACAATGCCATTTTTCATAGCGATACTGTGCAGACGGTAGGTCATTTTCCAATAGATCTGCGTAAAACCCCGGTGCATTTCATCACCGGTGCGGCGCATAAATTTCATGGGCCTAAAGGGGTGGGATTGTTATACATCAATGAAAATGTACGCATCAAACCTTTCATACATGGCGGTGGACAGGAGCGTGATATGCGGGCAGGGACAGAAAACCTTTATGGCATCGTAGGTTTTGCAAAAGCATTGGAGAACGCTACAGCAAGGTATGAAGACGACAGTGCACAAATAGCTGCATTGAAACTTTACATGCACCAGCAGTTGAAAAAGAATATCCCGGGTATCGGCTTCAATGGGGATGTATTTGGCAACAGCCTCTACACCGTGCTGAGCGCTAGTTTTCCAAAAACTGAAAAATCAGAAATGATATTGTTCAACCTCGATATAGGTAATATCTGCGCCAGCGGCGGAAGCGCCTGCACTTCAGGGGCAGAGCAGGGTAGTCATGTGATAAGGGCGATCAACAATAATCCCAACCAGGTCACCGTGCGTTTCAGCTTTAGCAAATACAATACTAAAGAAGAAGTGGATACAGTGGTGGAAAAACTGAAAGAGCTCGTTTAATAGTGAATAGTGAATAGTGAATAGTGAAACCATTGAAGTTTAGAATAAAAATGCCCCGTTTTAAGCGGGGCATTTTTATTCACGATCACTTTAGCGACTGGTCAGAGGGGCAAGCTACGGCATCTTAGAAAATTCGCTGCTTTTATCACTCTTCGCTAATTCGTGTAATTCGCTGTAATTCGTGTAATAACCCCCTAAAAGTTATACCCCAGTTTCTCCGCCAATCCTTTCGGCAATTCCGGCAACTTTCTTCTGTCGATCAAAAAACTATTCAGCTGTGATATCTCTTTGAAAATGTAATGTTTGTCCATGGCTCCCTGGAGATAACCTGCGCCGGTGCTGCCTCCTGTGCCAATACGTGTTCCGATCATACGGCGAACCATATTGATGTGGCGGTAACGCCAGTTGCCCAGCTGGTTGTCGATCTCCAGCAAGGTATCCAGCAATTGAAATGGTAATTCCAGCATCGGGTAGCCGCGATACAGCATTATGAACAATGCAGAGCGGCATGCTTTCGGGGTCAATGTACGTTCTGGGTTTTCTTCTTCGGAAAAGAAAATATTTTTGAAAAAACTCAGGTTGTTTTTCTCTGCTTCCGAAAGGCTGTTGCTGTATACTTTTTCATATTCGTTCCAGAAAGAGCCACCGGTAAAAAGGCTGCTGTATTTTTCTTCTTCAGCGAAAGGCATGCGTTCGAGCCATTTGTTGATCAGTTCGATCACCGATCTTCCATCTTCCGCTTTTTGTATGGTATCGATATCTTTTTGCTGCAACTGTGAAATGTAATATTCCTGTCCATGTCTTTTTTCAAACTTTAATCCAAGCTTTGCTTCGATGATCTTGAACTGCCAGCTCTGGAAACCGGAAGCCGGCCGGAGCATATCCCTGAAATCAAGGAAATCCATCGGCGTCATCGTTTCGAGAATGTCTATCTGTTGTACCAATACTTTCAGGATCGTAACGGTGCGTTGAAGACGATGCACTACGGTTTGTAATTCGGCGGAATTGTCATTCAGCGCGGGTTTGCTCATGATATCTATCACAGAATTTACTTCAAATAAGATCTGCTTGAACCATAATTCATAAGCCTGATGAATGATGATGAAGAGCATTTCATCATGAGCCGGTTCATTACCCGGTTTATCGCTTTCGGGAAACTGTGCTTCTATTATCTTGTCCAGTTGAAGGTATTCACCATAATAGACAGGTTTATGTTGCATGCCTTTTTTTCTGCAAACTTACAGAATAAAAAACTCCGCAGGAATGCGGAGTGTACAAACTAAATTCGGGAGAGGGCAGACCACCGACCACCGAAGCTTTATGAATCTTGTGTTTTGATAAAATATCGAATACCTTAATAATTTTAACCATTATAACATGACCATCCTCTATCGTCGATGGTCATTTTGTCTTTTTCAGCAACATCACATAACCGCACAATTCTTTTTTCTTTTTCTTATTTACCTGTAAAGGCTTGATCATATGATATTCAGAAAAGCGTGGAATGTAGGAGTAGCTGATCACATTTCCATCTACATCGCCCCATTGCTTTTTCTGATAAGCCACCTGTTTTTCATTCCAGTCGAACATGCGCACTTCGTATAATTTTGAACTTATATCACCAATGAAAACGAACTGGTACCAACTCCCTTCCACCAACGGAACGATCACGGGCATTTCGTATTCGCTTTCCATGGTCATGGATGCTTCTTTTACGATCAGAAAACCTTGTTTGGCTAACTCCTGCTTGATGCTGTCCGCCTGGTGAATGATCTCCTGGTTTTTGCAGGGCATCTGGCGGATGACTTGTTGCGCCTGCGACGATAATCCTCCGAAAAGGAATAGTATGGCTAGTAGGGAGGTAAGGTGGTTTTTCATTTGTGGTTATAATAAGAATAAAGGATAGACAAGTATAGTACCAAAAAACAATTTTTCCTAGTGATTGCCAGTCATTTATTCAAGTTCCAGGGAATATTGACCATGGTCAATAGTTTCAACCTTACTATAACGTATGAAATGCCGGTTTAGTCTTTCCTGAAGAAATAATATGTGCTGGCTTGTTGTAAAGGAGTGATCACCAGGTCGTTAATACAAACATGTTTAGGCAGGCTGGCGCAATAAAAGATCGTATCCGCAATGTCTTCACCTGTCAGCGGGGTCAATCCTTTGTAAGTGGCGTTCGCTTTTGTCTCTTCTCCTTTATAGCGTACAATGGAGAATTCGGTTTCCACGGCGCCCGGATGTATGCCCGTTACTTTGATGCCATGTTTCAGCAGGTCGATCCGCATCGAACGGGTGATAGCATCTACCGCGAATTTGCTGGCGCAATACACATTCCCGTTTTCATACACTTCTTTGCCTGCAATGGAACCGATATTGATGATATGCCCTTCGCCGGTGTTTTTTATCAAAGGCAAAACTGCCCGGCTTACGTATAAAAGGCCGTCTACATTGGTATGCAGCATCGTTTCCCAGTCATCCATATCGGCTTCGTCAAAGGCTTCCCTGCCCAGGGCCAGACCGGCATTGTTGATAAGGATATGCACTTCCTGCCATTCGGCCGGCAATGCCTGTATGGAATCGAATACCGCTTTTTTATCCTGCACATCAAAACAGCAGGTGAATACATGGATGGAGAATTCGTTCTCCAGTTGTGCTTTGATAGAATCCAGTCTTTCCTGCCTTCTTCCCGTAAGTATGAGGTTATATTTTTCTTTTGCGAATCTTTCGGCGCATGCTTTTCCTATGCCGGAAGTGGCGCCAGTGATCAGAACGGTTTTTGTCATTGTTGAAATTGATTTTTTAGCGGATCAATACTACGGATCCTTTTCTCTTTATTTTTTTACCCTGGTAATCGGTGGCTTCGGCATACCATACGTACGTAGCAGCTTCCTGGCCCCGGCCGCCGAAAGTACCGTCCCAGCCGGTCCCTATCTGTGTGGTGGAGAACACCAGTTGTCCCCAGCGATTGTATACACGGAAAGATTCCAGCGAGCGTATGCCCAACGCGATAGGTTTGAAATTCGGGTTGGTGGCATCACCATTGGGCGTAAACGCGGATGGTACATACAGGTCGGGTTTTACGAGGTAAAGTTTTACATTGATCGTATCTCTTCCGATACATCCGATACTGTTTCGTATTGCCAGCGTATACTGTATATCCGCCTGCGGCGATGAAACAGGATCAGGGATGGTAGTACCCGAAAGCCAGGTGCCCGGGCTCCAGGAATAAATGCCGTTGGGGATATTGACGGTGGCGTTCAGCTGCAAAGGCTGGCCGGTTACAACAGCAGTATCCCTCGGGCCTGCGTTGGCTATTACCCTGATCACATTCACCAGTATGGTATCTTTTACAGGTTTCGGACAACCCAGTGTATCCGATACCGTCACTATATACTGGATGTTAGCGGTAGGCGCCTGCGATATGGGGTTAGCAATATCAGCGGCATTCAGGAAAAACGTGGGCGACCAGTTATAGATACTGCCACCTGTGGCATGCAGCTGCGCATTGAACCCGAAGCATATACTGGTATCTTTTCCTGCGTTCGCTTTAGGATACGGAACAGTCCTGATGACGATATCTTCTGTTTTGAAGCATTTCCCGATACGGCCGGTCACCCGGTAAGTAGTAGATGCTGCTGTAGGAGTGGCTACAGGGCTTTGCACCGTAGCACTGCTGAGCGTTGCGGCAGGCGTCCAGGTGTATTGAAGCGCATCACCATTGACCGTCAGGGTAACCTGGTCGGTGCGGCAGATAGTGGTATCCGGAATAGCTGAGAGGGTAACAAAATCTACCACGCGGATCCTTACCGAATCGGTGGCAGTACAACCGAAATTATCGCTGTAAGTAGCGTAATAAGTCGTTGTCACATCCGGGCTTACCAACGGTGTAAAGCTGTGGATGTTGCTGATCATGTAATTCGGTGTCCAGGTAATTGTGCCCGGATTGGTAGCAATGGCATTGAGCCTGAGCGTATCGATCGAGCAGATCAATGTATCGTTGGTCACGCTGAACGGAGGACTGTCTACGATCGTCACTACCTGAGAAACCGTATCGCTGCAGCCTTTGATGCTGCCTGAAGTAAGTAAAACCTTGTATTCTCCCGCCAGGGGATAAGTATACGTAGGATTTTTCAACCTGCTGGTATCGGCCTGGGTGCCGGAAACGCCAAAATCCCATTTCCATTTGTCTACGGGACCATAAGTTGCAAAACTAAGGTCGTTAAATTGCACCGGTAACCCTTTGCACATCGGGGAGTTTTGGCTGAAATCCGGAATGAATTTCGGGTATACCCGCAAAGGAGCCGTTACGGAATCCGCACATTCAGACCCCCTGTTCACCACCAGCTTGATGGTGTAAAGCCCGGTATCTGTGTAGGTATGTGTTGGATTGGCTAGATTGGAAGTATTCCCATCACCAAAATCCCACAGGAAAGTGATATTGAGCGGCGAATTATTCAGGTTTTGAAAAGTGAAAGTTGAATCTTTACAATTGGTGTAAGTAGGGTTCAGTTCCGAACCGGCAAAATCGCAGGGCGCCACCGTTACGATGAAGTCCTTGCGGTGTGTATTGATGAAGCGCCCATCCCTGTAAGAATCCACACAAACTGAAACTACATATTTTCCCGTACCCGGAGCTGTGCCCGAAATGATGCCCGTTTTAGGATCGATCGTTGCCAATGGGCCCAATGGTGTATTGCCGGTATAAGGTGCAAAATAACTTATTGGAACATAGGGTGGTGGAACAAATTCGATGAAGCCTGTATTAAATGCTCCGACCGCATTGTATGCATTGCAGAAATAATATACCAGCGAGTCACGTGGATCAGGATCTTCTGCACTGAAATCGAGCTTGAAAGCCTTGTTGTAGCAGATAACTGAAATACCGGTGCCGTAGCGGGCGCTGTTGTCCGTCAATCCGCTTATAAGGATGTTATCACCCGGGATCTGTGTGGTGTAATTGGCGCCCTGGTCACTCCCACCATTGGTGATGCCGGTTACACGGCAGCAGGTCTGGTAAGTGACGGTATAACCAGCAGCATTATTCGGCAGTTCTACGGTAAAAGAATAATCAGCCGCCTCGTATTGAAAGATTGGTTCATTCGTCAGGCAGGCGGGTTTTAAAGTGATCGGCAGGTTATTAACGAAAGAAGTTTGGGAAACAAAAAAGATAGGCCTGTTGAGGCTATTATTATCGCTGTTGAAGATCCCGATGGGAATGCTGGCAGGCAATTCTGCGCAACTTGTGGCTTGCGTACAATTTTGCCCATCCCTGAAAAGCCGGACTGTGATCCTGTAGATCTTTGAATTTGGTGCGTCACCCGGGCCTATATAATCGTAGATCACTTCACCGCCTATTATATGCTTGGCATAAGCAGCAGGCAAGCCACATATGATCAGAAGCAATATAAGCAGTGCTTTTTTCATCGTTAAGTATAAGACCGTAAAATAATCAATAATGCTGTCTTGCTCTAAAGATAATCTAGTTGTTTTGTAAAAAAATTGATAAAATACCGTTGGCTTTCTCTGTTTCCTCCAGCATTCCCATATGTGCACTGTCCCGAAGTATGTACACATACGACATTTCAGGCAGATGCGATTGTTGAAGGCTTTGTTCAAATGGTACCGCTTTATCGTGTTGCCCCATGATGAAGCCGATGGCGCCATTGAACTCCCGCAATACGTTTGTCCGGTCTGGCCGGTTGATCATGGCCGTATAATACTGGATCAATGCCTCCGGCAAAAACGAACTGCTTTTCTGCAGCAGTTCGTCCATCACCCCCTTGCTTTTACCCTGATCGTAAAACAAACCGGGTATAGTTGCTTTAAGGAACGCTTCCGCACCCTGTTCAAGTATGAAACCGATCCCTTTTTTCCTCGCTGCCACTTTTTCGGCATCATCCGCGTAAGCGCTGGAATGAAATAAGCAAAACGCGGACAACAGGGAAGGGTATTTTTCAGCAAAAGCAAGGGTGATATACCCGCCCATACTATGGCCGATCATGATGCATTGTGTGATCTGTTCATTATCCAGGATTGCCCTGATACATTCCGCGTAATCTTCCAGCGACGCATTTTCCTTCTGCAAAATTTGCGAACGTCCACTCCCCGGCAGGTCGGGGATGATGAGTTGGTAGCCTGCTTCAAAGGCAGCGGCCTGATGGTGCCATACATGGCTGTCTTCGGCAAAGCCGTGGACAAACACTACCGGTTTGCCTTTTCCTGAAATGGTGTAATGGATATCCGATCCGGAAAAAGTGATTTTTTTCAGCATGAGGTAGATTTAAGAAAACTACACGCCCGCCTGCATTTTACGGTAGCGGGCAAATGCCCTGAATAATACCAGTATTGCCACAGGCAACAACGCGTTGTTCATTTGTTGTGGTAAAAACGACCAGGAGATCAGTACCAATGTCATGCCCAAAGTAGTGAAGAGGAAATATTTTTTGACCAGTTTTTTTTTACTGTTCATGCAAAAAGCGATGATGATATGCATTGGGAATGCCCAAAGCAGGTTGTAATTTGTTTTGGTCATGCTGTGATCGGTACCAAACCACATGAAGAGCAGTAATATGCCCAGGGCGCCGGTGGTGAAAAATAACAGGCCATCAAGCACGTTCAGCAATACGCGTACTTTTTTATGGATCAGGCTGAGTGCCATGAAAAGCAGCAGAAGTATCGAAAAACAAACCATGGGCGTGAACCAGGTAAATTCAAACAGGTTGAATTTTAATTTGCTCATGCTTTTGCCAAGGGCTGAAAAGAAATTATTTTCTACCGGCAAAACATTCTGCGATGATAGCACCATTCGGGTGTTTTTCGTACTGTCGAGTGCTATCATCAGGTTGTCCGGAAGAAATTGCTGTTGAGCTGTGGTCAT
The DNA here is from genome assembly GCF_024343615.1 of Ferruginibacter sp. HRS2-29. GTDB lineage: Bacteria > Bacteroidota > Bacteroidia > Chitinophagales > Chitinophagaceae > Ferruginibacter. The sequence goes on from NZ_RJUB01000159.1 coordinate 133,299, forward strand.
CACCGCATCACACGGAGCGCCGAGTAAGATATCGATGCCCAGTTTGCTCCAGTCTTTATGATTCTGATCGAGGTATTGATGGATGGCCTGGCGAAAGCGGAATTTTTCCGGCATTACCGCGGGCAATTGAGGTTTCGGCGATTTGTTTTTTACAATGAGGTCGCGTAAGCGGGTGGTGCAGTTATCAAGAAAAAAATCATATTTGTAATACCTGTTTTCTTCTTTCGCATTTTCCCGGATGGCCGCCATTACCCTTAGTTTTTCTTCGCCACTAAGATCCAATACCTGCTCGGTGATGCCCCTGTTTTCAAAAACATACTCAGCCTTGAAATCTTCAAAGGAAGACCAGCTGAGGCAATACAATAATTTTCCGCGGATGAATTTTACATAAAAGCCTTTTTCTTCGAAGTTGAACGTTCCGTAATTGAAGACCATATCGGAAACGCTGTTGCTGTCTATCACCCTCAGGGCGCTATGGCCGAAAGTACTGTAGAGTTCTTCGCCGGGTGTGCAGGTGAGCAGGGAGATGCGCAGCCGCGATGAATCCTGTGCAGAGGCCATATTTTGCATGAATGCAAAAAAAACAACTAAAATGGTCCTTGAAAAAAAACTCATAATAATGGATAATTGTATAATGGATAATGGATAATATTTTCGGAGGGGGGATTAGTTTTCTACTGGTGAAAAGACTTTCCTGAGAAAGCATTATCCATTATTCCGTTATCCATTATAAATTTTATCTGCTGTAATTTGGCGCTTCCTTCGTAATAGCGATATCATGTGCATGGCTTTCTTTGATACCCGCGTTGGTGATCTTTACAAAAGTGGCATTCTGCAAAGCCTTGATGGTAGCGGCTCCGCAATAACCCATCCCTGCTTTTAATCCGCCGGTAAACTGGTGCGCCACTTCCCTCAGGTTCCCTTTAAAAGGTACACGCCCTTCGATCCCTTCCGGAACGAATTTTTTGATATCATCCTCCACATCCTGGAAATACCGGTCGCTGCTGCCTTGTGCCATAGCACCCAGCGATCCCATGCCGCGGTATTGCTTGAATTTTCTTCCTTCATAAATGATGGTTTCGCCCGGACTTTCTTCCGTTCCGGCAAATACATTCCCCATCATCACGCAGGTGGCGCCCGCGGCCAGTGCTTTTACCATATCGCCGGTGTAGCGGATACCACCATCGCTGATGATGCCTACGTTGCGGCCTTTCAATGCGGCGGCGGCTTCCATCACAGCGGTGATCTGCGGAACGCCTGTGCCGGCAACGATACGGGTGGTACAGATAGAACCTGGTCCTATGCCCACTTTCACCGCATCGGCTCCTGCATCTGCCAGGGCTTTTGCACCCGCAGCCGTGCCTACATTTCCGGCAATCACCTGCAATCCTTTGAAAGATTTTTTGATGGATTTCAGCATGTCTATCACGCCTTTGGTATGGCCATGAGCACTGTCGAGGCAGACAACATCCACACCGGCTTTGCTCAGCGCTTCCACCCTTTGTAAAGTATCGCGGGTGATGCCTACTCCGGCCCCAACCAGCAATCTCCCGAAATCATCTTTGATGGCATGCGGATGGCTTTTCAGCTTCAATATATCTCCGAATGTTACGAGGCCTATCAGTTTTCCTTTTTTATTTACCACCGGCAATTTCTCGATCTTATTTTTCTTGAAGATGAGTTCGGCTTTTTTAAGATTGGTCCCTTCCGGCGCCGTGATCAGGTTTTGAGAAGTCATTACGTTCCCCACTTTTTCTTTATGGTTGATCTCAAAACGGAGATCCCTGTTGGTAAGGATACCAACCAGTGTTTGCTGGGCATCCACTACCGGTATACCACCGATACGGTTTTCCTTCATCAGCCTCAAAGCCTCGCCGATAGTGGCGTCTGGCGTAAGCGTTACAGGATCGAGGATCAACCCGTTCTCACTGCGTTTCACCTTACGTACCTGGTCGGCCTGGTGATCGATGGTCATGTTCTTATGTAAAATTCCAAGTCCGCCTTCCCTCGCCAGCGCAATGGCCAGCTGGGCTTCGGTTACGGTATCCATCGCTGCGCTCAGCATGGGGATATTCAGCGATATCGTCCGGGTGAGCTGTGTGCGGATATCTACTTCACGGGGAAGTATTTCAGAATAAGCAGGCATCAGCAGTACGTCATCAAACGTTAAACCTTCGCCGAAAAATTTAGGGGATTTGTTACTGGAGGAGTTATTTATTGTAGCCATGTGCAAAGATAAAAAAACAATTAAGAATTAAAAATTAAGAATTAAGAATGTATCCGCCCTTTATGACTTCCTTCCCTGGAAAGTGCTTCAAACCATAAACATTCTTAATTCTTAATTTTTAATTCTTAATTGAGCTTGTATTTTTTCCCGGGCAGGCTTTCCACTATCCCCTGCATTTCAAGCATTAACAGTGCTTCTGCCACGATACCGCTGCCCAGGCCGGAACGCCGGTAAATTTCATCCAACTGCAAAGGCGGCGATTCCTGCAGGATAGTAAGGATAATTTTTTCGCTTTGCGAAAATTCGATGAAGAGTTCGCGCTGTTGCTTTTTTGCCGGGCGTGTTTTAGGCATCCAGTTCATTTCGAGAAAAATGTCATCCGAGGAAGTGATCATCGTGGCCTTATTGTTTTTGATAAGATAATTGCAGCCTTCGCTTTTGATATCATTGACCCTGCCGGGGATGGCAAACAGGTCTTTGTTGTAACTGGCGGCAATTTCGGCGGTGATGAGCGATCCGCCGCGGCGGTTGCTTTCTATTACGATAAGTGCATCGCAGATACCGGCTACGATGCGGTTGCGCCGCGGAAAGTTTTGCCTGTCGGGAGAAGTGCCGCTCCTGAAATCCGTCAGCAGGCCGCCATATTCCTGCATTTCTCTTGCGAGCGAATGATTTTGTGAAGGATATATCCTGTCGAGGCCATGTGCCAGCACGCCGATAGTGGGAAGATTGTTTTTTAACGCCGCTCTGTGAGCGATCGTATCGATGCCAAAAGCCAGTCCGCTCACCACCGTCACGTTTTGCTGCCGCAGTTCTTCCACCATCCGTTCGCACATTTGCCTGCCATATTCTGAATTGGATCGGGTGCCAACTATCGATACGATCTTGCCGGCATTGAGGTTGGTATTCCCTTTGAAAAAGAGCAGCGGCGGACTGTCATAACAATTCAGCAATCGCTGCGGATACATTTCTTCTGTAATGAAAATGGGGATGATCTTTTCTTTCTCCAGGAAACGGATCTCCTCTTCGCAGGCGGACAGATCGGTGAAAGATTTTATTGATCTCGCTCTGATCCTCCCGATACCTTCGATCTTCTCCAACTGGTGCATCGGCGCTTTAAAAATATCCGAGGCATTGCCATAAATGCTGATGAGTGTTTTGCTGTGTACATCACCTATATTGGGCGTGAGCGTGAGGGCGAGCTGGTATAAAAGTTCATTGTTCATATCCTGATGCCACAGATGGCGGCAACGGCAATATTAGCCTAAAACAGCTTTCGCAATTGGTGAAAAACACCGGGAGAGAATGCTTTTTTTCTGATCAGACAATGAGGGAAATAACAAGCGAATTTTGAACCACGGAGTACACAGAGGCACACAGAGCAGGAACGTGCCTGTGGCGTGTTCAATCATTAAAAACAAACCTCTGTGTATTCTGTGGTTCAAACTAATTTGTAGTAATGCTCAATTCAGTTCTCCTGTTCTGCGATCTTCCTTCGTCGGTAGCATTGGAAGCCACGGGTACGGTTTCGCCAAAACCTTTTGCCAGCAATCGTCTGGCATCGATGCCTTTGCTCTGGATATAAGCAGTGACTGCTTTTGCACGGTTCACGCTCAGAAACAGGTTATCCGCAGGCTTGCCTACATTATCCGTATGCCCGTTGATCTGGATCGTCAGCTTAGGATTTTCAGTAAGCAACGCCACCACCTTATCAAGTTCCGCCATGGACTCAGGTTTCAGCGCAAATTGTTTGCTTTCAAAGAAGATATTTTTGAGTACGATGGAAGCACCTTTTTCGATGGGCTGCAATGGTATGTTCACCGTCAGCGAGGAATCAGGAAGGTTATTGAGCATGGAAAAATTATCCGAATAAAAAAGATAACCACGGCGGTTCACATTGAACGCATAATCTTTTCCGGCAGGCAATGTTACAAGATAATTGCCATCTTCGTCGGTTTGTAATTTAGAGATCAGTTTTCGGGTAGCTATATCCGTTAGTTCCACAGAAGAAGGCAATCCTTCATTCTTTTTTTTGTCGTATACTTTTCCTTTCACCCAATAAGTTTTGGATGCTTTGATGTCGTCGCGCAGTTGAAAACTGTAGAGGTCCAAACCACCTTTTGTATCACCGCCATCGCTGGCGTAATAAGATGTTTTACCGTCAGACGAAACGATCAGCGAGCCCTCATCATCGATGGTGTTGATCGGGTAACCGAGGTTCTTCGGCGCCTCCCACTTGTCAGCATTATTTTTCTTGGACATGAAGAGGTCCGTCATGCCATAACCCATGTGGCCGTTGCTGTTGAAGTATAAAGTTTGATTATCCGCATGAATGAAAGGGCAGCCTTCGTCGCCGCTTGTATTTACAGTGGGGCCGAGGTTTTCGGGTGTGCTCCATTTTCCGTTCTGGCCGCGATGCGTAACCCAGATATCTTTTCCGCCGAACCCGCCGGGGCGGTTACTGGCGAAATAGAGGTCGCGTTTATCAGGCGAAAGTGACGGCGAAGATTCCCAGGCATCGGTGTTGATGGCGCTGAGATTTTCCGGTTCTGTCCAGCTACCGGACCTGGTCTTGTAGGCGATGTACAGATCGCAGCTGCCGGCGCCTTCGGGATAATTACATCCTGTAAAAATCAACCATTGGCCATCCTGCGAAATATTTTGTGCGCCTTCGTTCAGGTTCGTATTTATCTTACCTTCTACCGGTGTGGCTTTGCTCCACTGACCGTTTTGAAAATTACTTTCATAAAAATCTTCGTCATTATTTTCCCTGCGGGTAAAGATCATTTTACTGCCATCAATCGTTAATGAAGGAAAATATTCCAATGCTTTTGAATTGATATTGTCTCCCAGGTTTTTTGGTGCAAAAACATAATCAGTCGCAGGATTGTTCTTCTTGTATTCCAACGCAAATTCATAAACGGATTTCCTGTATTTACCTGCTTTGATGCTTTGTTCGTTGAGGTTTGGCGTAGCCAGGAATTTATTCACAGCTTCCAGCGCTTTGGCAAAATCGCCGGTGCCGGCGAGAGAGATGGAGTAGGGCAGAAGATATGTTTCGGAATAGACTTTATCGAGTTGCAAACCGGTTTCAAAATCCGCTACAGAAGCTTTATAGTTTTTCATACTTGCGTATATGCCTGCCCGTGAGAGGTATACATCCACAAATTTAGGGTCAAGTTTCAATGCTTCATCAAGATTGGCGATCGCTTCCTTATACCGCCCTTCCTGTGCTTCTTCGTAAGCCTTGCCATATATCTCGCCGGCTTTTTTATTCACCTTTTCAGGGTCATACCATTGACCTGAGGAAATCAGAAATAAGGAAGTGAAAATAAAAAATAAGGAAGTGGATTTGAGGATGGCTGCGCTTTTTCGTTTCATATTGGTTTTTATGGGAAGTAAAGATAAAGCGTTTAGTGATTAGCGATCAGGGTTTAGGATTTCATTAGGATGTGCCTCCCGGGGTAGCCTCCGGTAGCCTGGCCGATACATTGTTATTATTGAAGTCGGGCAGCCAGTTTATCCTGAATCAATGGTATAAATTTTTTACGCAGGTTGTCCATTTTTTTTCAAAAAATTTTTTTTGAAAAAAATGGACAACTATTAGTTTATTAATTTGATTTTGTAAGAATGAATTCATGAATATAAACCTGATAGGCTTCAGGAAGAAATGCCGGTACCTTATACCAAATTAAGGAACGTTTATATACTTATGAAGCTGCAGCGACAGTTCCCACTGCGGATTCTCCTTGATATAATCCACGATGAGCGGCATCATTTCAGTTGCTTTGCCCCACTCAGGCTGGAGGTATAGCTTGCAGGAAGAAGGCACCTGTGAAGCATACGTTTCGGCCCATTTAAAATCTGATCTGTTGAATACGATCACTTTCAATTCATTTGCGGCTGCAATAACTTCTGGCAGCGGCGCTTTGAATTTTTTGGGCGAAAGGCAGATCCAGTCCCAGCTGCCGCTTAGCGGAGAAGAACCGGAGGTTTCAATATTGGTTTCAAATCCATTTTGCTGAAGCGTATTTGTCAGCTCATCAAGATTGTGCATCAGCGGTTCGCCGCCGGTTATGACAATAAGCCTGGCAGGTGTTTTTTTTACTTCTTCCAGTAAAAAATCCACCGATCTTTTCGGGTGCGCATCCGCATCCCAGCTTTCTTTCACATCACACCATACACAGCCTACATCACATCCGCCAAGGCGGATAAAATAAGCGGCCCTTCCCTGGTGGAAGCCTTCTCCCTGGATGGTATAAAAATATTCCATCACCGGCATCACGGTATTTTCTGCTACACTTTTCATTATTTCTTCACACATGCATTAAACGTATTCATCAGCAACGCCGCAATGGTCATCAGCCCTACGCCACCCGGAACCGGCGTGATATAACTGCACTTCGGTGCCACATTTTCAAAATCCACATCACCTTTCAGGGCAAAGCCCGATTTTTTGCTGCTGTCTGCAACCCTTGTAATTCCTACATCTATCACCACAGCATTCTCTTTCACCATATCTGCAGTAAGGAAAGAGACTTTGCCCAGCGCCGCTACAATGATATCGGCCTGCAGGCAGATGTCTTTAAGGTTCTGTGTTTTGCTGTGGCAAAGGGTTACGGTGCAATTGCCGGGATTGGTATTCTGGCTTAGCAATATGCTCATCGGCCTGCCTACTATATTGCTGCGGCCGATCACCACCGCATGTTTACCCACGGTATCGATGTTGTAATGCTTCAGCAAAAGCATGATACCATACGGCGTTGCCGAAATGAACGTCGGTAAACCCTGCACCAGCTTACCCAGGCTGATGGGATGAAAACCATCCACATCTTTTTCCGGCGCTATCAGGTTGATGATTTTTTCTTCATTGAAATGTTTTGGCAACGGCAGTTGCACCAGAATGCCATCCACATCCGCATCTCGGTTCAATGCCTCAATGGCTTCCACCAGCGTGGATTCATCAATATCGCTTTGAAAACGTTGTAAACTGCTTTTGAACCCGATCTCTTCGCAGCTTTTGATCTTGCTGGCTACGTAGGTTTCACTGGCGCCATCTGTGCCCACAAGAATGGCTGCAAGATGTGGTGTTTTACCGGCTTTGGCTTTTAAATCTAATGTCTGTTGCTTCAGGTCGTCTTTTACGGCCTGTGAAACGATCTTTCCATCTAAAATTTGCATGTGCAAAAGTATAAAGTAATATTGATTTAATGATATGTTTTGGCGGCCGGAGTTTTATTTGGGCTTTTTACTTAACTTGTTCATCGGTTATTGTACTAAACAACTATTGCTTTGAGAAAATCACTCCTGGTAGCCCTTCTTAGCCTGGCTATCTTATTATACGGACAACATTCATTTGCCCAATCAGTAAGGTATAGCGTAAGTATGCCTTACATCAGCCTTGGCGCATATTCTACCCAACAAACAGATCCTTTTGCCTTTACCAATAACCAGGCGGCGCTGGCGCAACTGAAAACTTCGGGTATCGGCGTTTTCGGAGAACGCAGGTTCCTGATAGCAGATAACAGTGTTTATGGTTTTGCAGGAGCATTCAGGTCGAAGCTGGGCAATTTCGGGGTGCAGGCAAATTACTCAGGATTTTCAAATTTCAATGAGCAGAAAGCAGGGCTGGCCTATGGCCGTTCGCTGGGCAAGAAAGTAGATATCGGCGTACAATTCAACTACTACGGATACAGGATACCGACCTACGGCAATGCTTCTACCGTAAATTTTGAAGCAGGGGCGATCCTGCACCTTACCGATAAACTCAATGCGGGCATACATGCCTACAATCCTGTAGGAGGAAAACTGGATAAAGAAGAAAATGAAAAACTTGCTTCGGCCTATAAACTCGGATTAGGGTACGACGCTTCTGAAAATTTTTATGTAAGCGCTGAAATGGTTAAAGAAGAAGACCGTGATATCAATGTTGTTGGTGGTATACAATATCAATTCAAAAAACAATTCTTTGCCAGGGCAGGCTTTATGAGTGAGACTGGCAGCGCATTTGGCGGTGTGGGTGTTGGCTGGAAAAATCTTCGTTTAGACGTATCCGGTAGTTACCATCCGCAACTCGGTTTTTCACCCGGTCTGTTATTGATCGTAAATTTCGGGGAGGATAAAGAATGAAAAGGATAGCCATCATTTTTCTATTCTTTCTTGCCTCCGGAAGCGTGTATTCGCAGGTGAAGGAAACACCTGTAAACCCGGTAGAGCAGCCCAGTACTACCGTTGAGCAGCAGCTCGAAAATATTACCGAAAACAATGAGGATATGGAGACGGAAGATGATTCCTATCTCCAGGAATTAACGCAATACCAGCGAAACCCCATCAACCTCAATACGGTGGATGCAGGAACTTTGAAAGAATTCAGGATGCTTTCGCCCATACAGATCCAGAACCTCATCGCCTACCGTTCCATCCTCGGAAAATTGCTCAGCATTTACGAAATACAGGCCATCCCCGGCTGGGATATCGCCACCATACAGAGGATCAGGCCTTACGTTTCCGTGAGCACCAACATGGGGATGATGGATGCGTTGGGCACCAGGCTTCGCGATGGCGATCAGTCAGTGCTGGTAAGGGTTTCGCAGACGCTGGAGAGATCACGCGGCTTCCTGGCCGACCCCGCCGTTACCAACAGTTATTACCCCGGTTCGCCGCAAAAATTATTTGTACGATATAAGTATAATTACAAAAACCTGTTGCAATATGGTGTGGTAGGAGAGAAGGATGCGGGGGAAGAATTTTTCAAAGGAAGCCAGAAGAACGGCTTCGATTTTTATTCGGCGCACCTGTTCATCCGGAATGTAGGGATTGTGCGGTCGCTGGCCATCGGCGATTTCACCGTAAACATGGGCCAGGGCCTTACGCAATGGATGAGCCTCGCGTTCAAAAAAGGGCCCGATATACTTGCTACCAAACGGCAGGCATCTGTGCTGAGGCCATACAACTCGGCGGGTGAGATCAATTTTCATCGCGGGGTTGGTATCACCCTTGCAAAAAACAACTGGGAAGCCACTGTTTTCGGGTCTTACAAGAAAATAGACGTCAATTTCAACGCGGCAGATACTTCCAGCAATCTCGATGAATTTGTTTCCTCCCTTCAGACTTCAGGGCTGCACCGGACCAAAAGTGAAGTGGAAGACAAGGGAGCCCAGCGCCAGCTCGCATTTGGCGGCAACCTTAGTTACCAGCTGAAGCGCCTGCACCTCGGTGTGAATGCGGTGCAATACAGTTTTAAATTTCCTTTGGTAAAACAACCGGAGCCCTATAATAAATATGCCCTGACGGGCAAAAGTTTTGGCAATTACAGCTTCGATTACAGCTATACTTATAAGAATATGCATTTGTTCGGGGAAGCAGCCACTACCGATAAGGGTTACCTGGCTTTTGTGAATGGTTTGCTGATCAGTGTTTCCAACAATGTAGACATGAGTTTTTTCTACCGCAATATCTCCAAAGGTTACCAATCGCTTTACACAAGCGCTTTTACAGAAAATACTTACCCGACGAACGAAAAAGGCTTTTTTTCAGGGATCACCCTCCGCCCCGCCAGCAGCTGGAGGATTGATGCTTATGCGGACGTGTACCGCTTCCCATGGCTGAAATACAGGGTGAATGCACCTACAACCGGTTCGGATTACCTGGTACAGTTGACTTACAAGCCCAATAAGGTGCTGGAGATCTACACGCGTTTCAAATCTGAGAGCAAATCGATCAATTATAATCCGGAAGAGTTGCCGCTAAACCCGGTGGTGCCGCAGCCAAAGCAAAACTGGCGCACGCAGTTGTCTTACAGGGTAAGTACGGCATTCACCATCCGCAGCCGGGCTGAAATGGTATGGTACGATAAAAAAGGCGCCGCCGCAGCAAATGGCTTCCTGTTGTATGCAGATGTGCTTTACAAGCCTGTGATGAAGCCTTTGTCGGGTAATATCCGTCTGCAATACTTCGAAACTGATGACTATAACAGCCGGTTGTATGCCTACGAAAGTGATGTTCTGTACAGTTTTTCCATCCCATTATTCTACGGGAAAGGGTATCGTTATTACATGAATATCAACTATGATTTTGGAAAAAGGCTGTCTCTATGGGCAAAATGGGCCCAGACGATCTACCCCGACGAGACTTCTGTGGGTACCGGCCTGGATGAGATATATAAGAAGCATAAGACGGACGTCAGGCTCCAGTTAATGTACAGATTTTAACATTTTTTATTTCCCACGCAGCATTTTTTATCCGCCTGCTGTCCTCAATTATAACTGGAAAAGGGACAAAATAAAAGAATTAACATTTTTTTTATGTTAACGATTTATCCTTATTTTTACAATTCATTAAACTTTTTAACTAATCGCACATGAGAAGATTCTTATCACTGTTTACTGTGTTAATGCTTTGTGGAGTATTGACATATGCACAAAACCGGGTGGTGACCGGCAAAGTGTCTGATGAAAATGGTGTTGCAATTCCTTTTGCAACTATCCAGGAAACCGGAACCAAAAACAATGCTGTCGCTGATCAGAATGGTAACTATACCATCAAAATGAGGGGAACTGGCGGCTTGACTATTTCTGCTACAGGCTACAATGCAATCACTACAGATGCACCTGGAAATTCCGGGTCTGTTTCTCTTGTAAGGAATGCAAGTACAGCTCTTACGGAAGTAGTTGTTACTTCATTGGGTATTCAGAGGCAAAGAAAAGACCTTGGTTATGCTACTGCGAAAGTGAACAATGCAGAACTTACCCAGTCCAGCCCGGTAAACGTGGCTAACGGTCTTCAGGGTAAAGTTTCCGGCTTGAATATCACTTCCATCAACAACGGTGTATTTGAAGATGTGAAAATCAATCTTCGTGGTATCCGTTCACTGACAGGTAACAACAACCCGATGTTATTGTTGGATGGTGTTCAGACTCCTTTGAACTACATCTCTTCTATCAATCCACAGGATATCCAGGATGTAACTGTTCTTAAAGGTGCTTCTGGTGCTGCTATCTATGGCCCGGATGCACGTAATGGTGTTATAGTTGTTACTACTAAGAAAGGTGGTTCAAGGAACAACCCTACAGTAACTTTCAGCCAGACTCAACAGTATTCTACTATTTCTTTGTTCCCTAAATTCCAGACTGAATTCGGAAGTGGTGGTTACGGAGAATATATTCCATATGAAAACTGGTCATGGGGACCTGCTTTCGATGGTTCTATGGTGCCATTGGGTTCTCCATTGAAAAATGGTGCACAGCAAATGGTTAAATATAGCCCGAACAATTCAAGGAAAGAATTTTTCAATACTGGCGTTACAAGCCAGACTGACGTTTCTTTCGGTGTAAAAGATTTTTACCTGAGTATCCAGGATGCACGGATCAAGGGTATAGTTCCGGATGATAAAAACCGCAGGACTGGTATCCGTTTGAATACAGGCCGCGATTATGGTAAATTCAGGGCTGGGTTCAACGTTAACTACATCCAGCAGAACTACGACATTTTTGATGACAACCAGATGGGTGATTACAACGCTGCTAACAACGTTGGTTTGAATGACGGTTTATTGAACCTTATCTTCAACACACCTGCGCACGTTCCAATTACTTCTTATAAGGATTTCAACAACAATCCTTATGCTAATTACAATACATATTTCAACCACTACGGTCTCAATCCTTACTCTGCGATTGACAACTGGCGTCAGAAAGGTCAGACAGATGACCTGTTGGCAAACCTGGATCTGAGCTTTAAAGCATCTTCTTCATTGTCTTTCACATGGAGGCTTGCAGGATCATTCAGGAACACAAATGCACAAGGTACTTCTAAAGGCCAGTTGTCTATTCCGAGTGTGAACGTAAATACAAATACTACCATTCCAGGTGCTGTTAGCCAGTCATTCGGCCGCAGCAGCCGTATCTCTTCTGAGATCTTCGGTAACTGGAATAAAAAAGCGGGTGATTTCGGTTTCAACGTGATCGCTGGTCACTATATCAGGGAATCTCAAACACGCGCCAGCAGTGTAGGTTCTACCAGCCTTGTAGTTCCATTATTGTATAATGTAGGTAATGCGAGCTCTGCTCTTTCTGGTTCTAATTCAGTAAGCACGAGCCGTACTATGTCACTTTACGGTTCATTAGGTATCAGCTATAAGGGATGGGTTAACCTCGAATTGACTGGTCGTAATGACTGGACTTCAGTTCTGGCTACCAACAACAATAACTTCTTCTATCCCGGAGCCAACCTTTCATTGGTTATCTCTGACGCGATCCCAAGCATTAAGAGCGACAACTTCCTTTCTTACCTGAAAGTTCGTGGTTCTTGGAACAAAACAGCGAATGCTGATATTGCACCATACTCACTGGCTTCAACTTACGGAGCAAACAATGGAGGTTTCCCTCTGAACGTTCCAGGTTATACAGCTCAGAATACTTTGTATGATCCAAACCTGAAACCAGAGTTCATCGAAAGTAAAGAAGTTGGTCTGGAAGCTACTTTCTGGAAAAACAGGATCGGTATCGAAGTTGCTGCTTACACGCAGGATAACACAGATCAGATCATTCCGGTTGCAGTATCTTCTGCTACAGGTTATACAAACGTATACGTAAATGCTGCGTCTTTTGTGAACAGGGGTATTGAAATGGATCTGAAACTTAGCCCATTGGTAAACATCGGTGCTGCTAAATTGAACTTCAAAGGAAATGCAACTTACGGTACAAGTGAAGTAAAATCAATTTACCCGGGTCTTGACAGGCTGTTCGCTGGTGGTTACACCACAGCTGCTAACTACGCTATCGTAGGTCAGCCAGCTTTCGTTTTCATGGCGAGCGATTACAAAAGGGATGATCAGGGACGTGTGATCGTAGGTGCTGAAGATGGCTACCCGATCGTTGACCCTAACAACAAACAATATGGTCGTAGCATGCCGGTATGGATCGTAGGTCTTACACCTTCTATCACTTACAAAGGGATCACTTTCTCTGTTGTAGGTGAATACAGGGGCGGTCACTATGCTTACGCGAATATCGCTTCTGCGATGGCCTGGACTGGTGTTTCTGCTGCTACAGCACAAAACCACCGCGAACGTTTCGTGTTCCCTAATTCAGTATATGATGACGGTACGGGTAAATATGTTGAAAATACAAGCGTAACTGTTGCAAACGTAAATGATTTCTATACAGGTGTTTATAGGAGCGTTAACTCAAACTTCCTGATCAAAGCTGATTCATGGAGGGTACGTGAAGTATCATTGGGTTATGATTTCCCTGCTCAGGTTTTTGCTAACCAGAAACTGATCAAGGCGGTTAACGTAACGTTAAATGCAAGGAATCTGTTCTTATTTGTTCCTAAATCTAACCAGTATACCGATCCGGACTTTAACTTCACCAATACTAACACATCTGGTGTAAGCAATTCTAAGATCAGCCCTCCAACCAGGGTCATGGGTATCAATGTTACCGTTACTTTCTAAATCATAAAGAATAAACAGAAAAAATAATTTATTATGAAAAAATACATTTATTTGGTGATTCTGTTCTTTACGTTAGCTATCGCTAGTTGTAAAAAGAGTTACCTTGATATAAATCAAAATCCGAATAGCCCTACAGAGGAGTCTATTACACCAGAATTGATCCTTCCTTATGCATTGAATGCAACTGCTTCCAACGCCGGTGCAGGATACGCTGCAGTGGCACGCTGGATGGGATATTGGACACGCGGTGGAGATTACGGTCCGAGCACTGAAGAAGAATCATACAACATCACCACCGGTTTCGGTGCTGGTGGCTGGGCTTCATGGTACGATAACCTTTACGATTACAGTGTGATCGCTAAAAAAGCAAATGCAAGCGGCCAGAAATTTTACGAAGGAATTGCGAAAGCAATGAAAACCGTAGGTTTCATGTACCTGGTGGATACTTATAATAACGTTCCTTACAGCAAAGCTTTCGATGTAAACGGCAACATTTTGCCTGCATACGATAAAGGTGCGGATATCTACAAAGACCTTTTTGTTCAGTTGGACGAAGCGATGGCCCTGGTTAGCGCTCCGATGCCTGGTGACAATGGTCTGAACACTTTCACTAATAGCACTGACATTATGTTTGGCGGTAGCGTAACATTGTGGAAAAAGTTCATCAATACACAGCGTTTAAAACTGTTGATCCATACTTCAAATGTGAATAGTTCTTACCTGAATACTGAATTGGCTAAGATCACTTCAGATGGTTTCCTGAATAGCGGGCAGACTGCACAGGTTGATCCTGGGTATAAAAAAGCAGAGAACTCTGCAAAAGTTAGCCAACAGAATCCATTCTGGAATAACTACAAACTGGATATTAATGGAACTGCGATAGATAAGTATAACAGGGCCAATAACTATGTTTTGAATGAACTTAGGGGTGGTAATGATATCCGTTATCAGTATTATTTCGAAAGAGCGGCAACTCCTTTGAGTGGCAACACTTACTTCGGCTATGATTATGGTTTTGTGGATTCAGATCCGGATAACCCAAAATCTGCTAACTCATCAGGTGTTGCGGGTCCGGGACTAGCTAAATCCTTCTCTCAGCCACAATGGATGTTAACTGCTACTGAAAGCTTGTTCTTACAAGCTGAAGCTCAGAACCGTGGTTGGACCCTATCAAATGGAGCTGCTTTTGCAGGAGCTACTGCTGCAGCTACTTATGGGCTTGCGATCACTGAATCTTTTACATGGTTGGGTGTAACAAATGCTACTACTGAAGCAAATGCTATCATTGCAGCAAATCCATTCTCAACAGCTAATCTTTACAAACAGAAATATCTGAGCCTTGTAGGGGTTAACAATTTCGAAGCTTGGGTTGATTTTAGAAGGTTGAATACTTTGAATAGTGGTACAGCACCTGATCAGTCAACAGGCCCTTACCCACACATCCCAAGGTCAGAATCCCCAAGTATTGGTACAAATCATATCCCATTAAGGTACAGGTACCCACAAAACGAATACAACTATAACGCAGCAAACGTTGCTTTAGAAAATAACCCTGAGCCTCAGACTTCACCAATTTTCTGGGATAACAATTAATTCTGGTTCAACTATTAGCAATACAATTAAAACAAATAAAAATGAATAAATATTTTAAAACACTTCTTGCAGCAGCTGTTGTAGTAAGTTTTACCTCTTGTCTTAAAGACAAGGAGTTCGACGATCACGTATACGGTCATACCGGTATCGAAAGTGGCAAGATCATCGAATTAGGGGTGTATAATTCTCTTGCTCATGAAGGTGGGGCAGCGGCGGATTTCGTGGATGCTTCCATCCAGCTTTCTGTAGTAAACGTTCGTTTGGCATCGAAAGAGCCGGCAACTGAAGATATCACAGTTACACTTGATACTGCCGGAACCGCAGCTTTTATAGAAGATTATAACGATGCAAATGACAAATCAGTAGTAAAACTACCCAACTCTTTTTTCACATTACCTGCTACTGGTTTTAAAGTAACCATTCCAAAAGGTGAAAGAGAAGTATCTTTCAAGATCACTACCAATGCTATCAATTTCGACCCATCTACTACTTATGGTTTGTACTTCAAATTGGCAAGTGTTGATAAATCAGGGTATACTCTGAGCACTAACTTCGGAAGCTACTTTACCACTATTGGTGCTAAGAATGACTACGATGGGGAGTATACACTTGAATTCAAAAACTACCATCCAAGTTCAAACCCTGGTTACACAGGTACAACCGTTCCTGTTTACATGGTAACTACAAGTGGTACATCTTGTAAATTGTTCTTCCCTGCAGCAAATGCTTACGCTCCACCATCAGTTTTGGGCGGCGCATTGAGCTACTTTAGTTCACAGGAACCAGAGTATACGTTCGATGCTGTTACTAACAAAGTAACTGTTCAAAATGCATATTCAGGAGCAGTTACGTTCTATCAGATGGCATTAGATTTTGATTCTCATTACGATCCAACCAACAAGATCATCTATGCTAAGTACGGCTATAACTACAATTCTAACGGTACTTTCAACCCGGCAGCTAACAGGGAGTGGACACAAAAATTCACTTATGTTGGTCCAAGGCCATAATTGAAATTATAAGATTAATTTTAGAGAAAGAGCTCCGCAAGGGGCTCTTTTCTTTTACCTTTGAAAAAAAAGAGTATGACCAATCAGCCAGAAAATTTAAACCAGTTGAACATAGAAATTTCCGAAGAAACAGCTGAAGGAACCTATGCCAACCTTGCCATCATCACCCACAGCCATGCAGAATTTGTAGTGGATTTTGTAAATGTGATGCCCGGGGCACCCAAAAGTAAAGTGAAGAGCAGGATCATCATGACCCCATTCCATGCAAAAAGGCTGATGAAGGCAATGATCGATAATGTTCAAAAATTTGAAGCCGCCAACGGCAATATCCAGGATCTGGAAGCCGTGGAAATCCCTTTTAATTTTGGTGGCCCTACTGCAGAGGCATAAGAGTTTAACTCTTTAGGAGCAAATTAAGTAGCGGGCATCCTGCAAATGGTTTAAAATTTGAGATATGCACCTACAGACGCTCATCTTTAAATGGATAGAGAATTTAGTTTAACCAATTAATCAAACATTATGATGACCACAGGAAAATTCTCCCGGGCGAGCTTCATCGCTCTGGCGATACTATCTATTTTTTCCAGCCTTGTGGCTGATGCGCAGCTACCTGCCAGTATGACTTTTATCAATAGCAGTGCATTACAGGGTGCAAACCGCATGAACGATGAATTTGTGAATGTGGGGGCTTTTAAAGTAAAGGGTAATTCTTATGTGCTGAAAGGAGCCAACAAAAGCGATATTTATACAAATCTCGGTTTTGCTGCTGATATGCCCCTGGTATACGATGCTAATACACAAACAGTAAGTGTGTTGCAGGAAGACCATTCCAAAGTAGTGGATATCAAACTGGATCAGCTCGATTCATTTTCTGTAAAGTTGACCAACGATGATATTGCAGTAGTATCAGCACCGGCCTTTTTTGTAAATGCAAGCCGCTACGAACCATCGAAGAAGTATTACCTGCAACGGCTTACCAATGGCTCAAAATTCAATTTATATAAGTTATATAAGACAGAACTGCGTCCCGCTGCATTGGACCTGGCTCAGACCAGCCTTCGTGAATTTGAGATCACACCGGAGTATTATTACATGGATATGAGTACCAGGAAGGAATTTGTAAGGATCAGGAAGGAAGGCACTTTGAAAAAGGATTTTAAAGACAACGCGGCCGCATTGCAGGCACTCAGCGTTGATGCTAAGACAGAATTAAAATATGTACGCTTTTTCGATGCTTTGAATAAGTAAATATTATGCGTAACTTTAAGAGAACTCAACACTAATCAATTGTTATGAAAATGCTTAAAGTTTATTTCAGTTTTGCCTTACTGGCTTTTTCCGTGCTTAAAACCAGCGAGGCATCGTCTCAGGGATTCCAGCACGTAGTAGGTGAAAAGATTTCGGATTTTGTAAACCTGGGGCCAGACCTCACGTTCACTCTGAACAACAGGGGAGGAAAAGTAGATCCCTATAGTGTCAATCCCGAGGCATATCGTACTATGGGTGTTTACCGGGTAAAAGGCAGTTCTGCTTTTTTACGTGGCGCCAATGCAACCGATGTTTTCATGAACGTAGGATATGCCCGAAATGTGAATGTTGTATGGGATACCTATGATCAGAAATTCGGAGTACTTATAGAAAACGATACAAAACTGCTCAACCTGGAATTCAGTGGTGTAGATTCTTTCCAGGTCAATAAAGATACTTTCGGTAAACTTGGTACACCCTCTATGTTTGTAAACGCCAGCCGGCTGGATGGCAAAAAGAAGTTCTTTGTTCAGCGCCTTACCAATGGCAATAAGTTCGGATTGTATAAATCGTATAGATCAGAAATGGTACCCGCTTCGGATAATATCGCACAGACAAACCTTCAGCAATTCGAATTGAAGAATGAATATTATTATGTAGATAATTCTGCTCCAAAAGGGTACAAAAAACTAAAGCCAAACGCGAATTTCCTTCGGGAAGAATTTAAAGGGAATGCAAAAGCCCAGGCATTTTTGGCCAACGCATCTTTTGATGATAACAAAGAAGCGAAACTGATCGCTTTTATAGATGCACTAAACTAATATATAGCCGTACTAAATAAATAATTTTGAGAATGAAGTCCCGGATGGATAAATCCGGGGCTTTTTATATCAGCCCCTCGTCGGCAAAGCTGAAATATCCCTCTTCGCTTACAATAATATGATCGAGTACGATGATATCCAGGTAAGAAGCAGCCTGCTTTATTTTAATGGTCAGTTCCTTGTCTGCACGGCTCGGTTTCAGGTTGCCTGAAGGATGATTATGGCAAAGGATGATGGAAGTGGCTTCCTCTTCCAAAGCACGTTTCAGTATCACCCGCGGATCGGCTACTGTGCCCGTCATTCCGCCCTGGCTTACTATTTCGAAGTTTCTTACCTTGTTGGCCCTGTTGAGGTATAGCACAGCAAATACTTCATGCCGGTAATCTTTCAGCATCACCTGTAAATACCGGGCTACTTCCCCGCTGTTCTTCACCGATATTTTTTCGATGAGATCGGCGCTGTTCCTTCTTCTGCCCAGCTCAAGCGCAGCCGCTATAGCAACGGCCCTTGCCAGCCCAATCCCTTTTATTTTCTGAAAAGATTTCAAAGACAGTTTTCCCAGTTCATTCAGGTTGTCGTTGCCCATTCGCAATATTTCTTTCGAGATATCGATAGCCGATTTTTCTTTCCTCCCACTGCCGATCAATATAGCCAGTAATTCAGAATTACTCAACGCTGCAGCGCCTTTGCGCATCATCTTCTCCCTGGGCTGGTCGTCTGGCGCCCAATGCTTGATAGGCTTTGAAACAGCCTTATCTAAATTTTCCATAAAAATCAAATTTTAATTCATGTAAACTAAATGTATTTTCGCACATCGTTCACCACCACCAATTCTTATTGACATGGAATCTAATGCTAAAATATTTTCCGGAACCGGCTCTCAATACCTGGCAGAAAAAATTGCAAAAAAGTTTGGAGAACCGCTGGGGAAAGTAAATATACAGCGATTCAGTGATGGCGAGATCGGTGTCGAATTTCAGGAAAGTATCCGTGGCCGTTTTGTATTCCTGGTACAAAGTACATTTTCTCCGATTGATAATATGATGGAATTGCTGTTGATGATCGATGCCGCAAAGAGGGCATCGGCTTACAAAGTGATAGCAGTAGTGCCTTATTATGGTTATGCCAGGCAAGACCGGAAAGACAGGCCAAGGGTGGCAATCGGTTCCAAACTGATGGCGAACATGCTGGTAGCTGCGGGCGCCGACAGGGTAGTGACGATGGATCTGCACGCTCCGCAAATACAGGGATATTTTGACATACCGGTTGATCATCTCGATTCTTCTGCTATCTTCATTCCCTACATCGAAAGCCTGAACCTCAAAAGCCTCACTTTCGCCGCACCTGATGTAGGCAGCGCCAACCGTATCAGGGAGATCGCTTCCTTCTTCGAATGCGATATGGTGATCTGCGACAAACACCGCAAAAGGGCGAATGAAATTGCCAGCATGGTGGTGATCGGCGATGTGACCGACCGCGACATAGTACTTATCGATGATATCTGCGATACCGGTGGCACACTTACCAAAAGCGCCGCCCTGATGAAAGAAAAAGGAGCGAGAAGCGTGAGGGCATTGTGTACCCATCCTGTACTTAGCGGCAAAGCGTATGAAAATATCGAAAACAGTGTGCTGGAGGAACTGGTGGTATGTGATACTATTCCACTTAAGCAGAAATCTTCAAAGATAAAAGTGCTGTCTGTTGATGAATTGTTTGCGGTAGCCTTGCGGAATGCTTACGAAAATAAAAGCATCAATAGCTTGTTCATCCGTGGCCGCCTCAGGAATAAATAGACTATAACTGATTATATATCAATAGTTGCCAGAGAGTTACCAGGTGTTTCCAGTAAAAGGAACGTGGTGAATCTCTGGCAAACTTATTTTATCCCTTGTTTTTCAGCCGTTTTCCCCTACTTTTGCACCTCATAAAAAATGAACATATAATGAAAACGATTACAATCGAAGGACAACTGAGGACCGAAAGCGGAAAAAAAGCCACCCGCCAACTTCGCTCTCAGGATCTTGTGCCAGCTGTAATTTACGGTGGTAAAGAAGAAATCAATTTTGCAGCTCCGGCTCCATCATTCAAAAACATCGTGTATACTTCTGAGTTCATGATCGCAGAAATTAAAGTGGATGGTAAAACTTACCGTTGCATCCTGAAAGATCTGCAATTTGGAAAAGTATCTGATGCTTTGACTCACGTGGATTTCCTGGAACTGGTAGATGATAAAAAAGTTATCGCTACACTGCCGCTGAAATATGTAGGTACTCCTGCAGGTGTTAAAGCGGGTGGTAAACTGGTAACCAAAATGAAAGCTATCAAGATCAAAACTTTGCCAAAATACCTTAAAGAGTTTTTGGAAGTGGATATCTCTGGCCTCGAATTGAACGAAAACATTCGCGTTGAGGACATCCCGGCAGAAAACATGGAAGTATTGAACTCTCCACGTATTCCTATCGCGGCTGTAACCATGACACGTCAGTTGAAACAGGAAGAAGCAAGTGCTGCTAAAGCACCTGCCGGTAAAGCTGCCCCTGCTGCTGCCGCTGCTGCTCCTAAAAAATAAGCGATTAAAGAATCCCGATATGAAAATGCCCTTGAAAAAGGGCATTTTCTTTTATAAAAAATTCGCTGCAAAGCAATAGTAAACTGATTACCTTTGCTGCCTTAAAACATGTAAAATGGGAATGGATAGAAATACGGTGATCGGTTTTGTGCTGATAGGGGTATTATTGGTCGCCATGCTTTTCATCAACAATAAAAGCAGGCAGGCATTTGAAAATGAACCGGTACAGGTAGCCAAAAGAAAAGCTGATTCATTGGCCGCTGCTCAATTACAGGCAAAACAAAATCAACAGATCGACACTTCAAAAGCTGTAGCGCAAAGCCAGAACGCTTTTCAGCAAACAGGCCTGAAAGCTGATTCTGTAGTATTGGAAAATGAGCTGGTAAAAATCGTTTTTGATACAAAGGGAGCACAACCTCAAAGGGTTGTCCTGAAAAATTATAAAAAGTTCGATAGTACCCAGGTAGTTTTACAACAAGGGAACTTCAACAATATTTCGTATAAGGTGAACGAAAGTTCAAACCATACAATCGAATCTTCTGATATCCTTTTTGCTGCGCAACCTGTAGTGGTGAATGCTGATAAGAGCCAGACGGTTTCATTTGTAGCCGGCGATTCTACAGGAAGGAAGATCATACACCAATATACGATCAGGCCAAATGATTATATGATAGATTTTACTATCTCGGTCAACGGTGCTGATAATCTTTTTAGCGGCAATATGCTGAACCTGCGTTGGCAAACGGAAGCGGAGCAGATTGAAAAGGATCATAAATATGAAGCTACCCAGACGGAGATAGGATTTGTAAAAAACAATGAATTCGATTTTGAAAGACTGGGCTCAGGAGGCTCCGAAGATTTCACCAAACCGGTAGACTGGATCGGAACCAAACAGCAGTTCTTCATTACCGCATTGGCGGCAAAATCAAAATTCAGTTCGGCTTCTGTGGAATGGAAAGCCCCGGCCGACACCAATTCCTTCATCGTACGTACAACAGTGAATGCACATTATGCGATTGCCGCCGGGCCGTCAGCGGTAGTTCCGTTGCAGTTATATTATGGTCCGAGTGATTATAATATTCTCAAAAAATACGACAACAAGATGCAGAACATGGTGCCTTACGGCAGCGGCATCTTCTCTTTTGTAAAATATATCAACCGCCATTTCCTTTTGCCGGTATTTAATTTCCTGCAAAGTAACATCGCAAGCATGGGTATTGTGATCCTGTTGCTTACACTGCTCATCAGGCTGATCACTTCGCCAATCCTTTACAAGAGTTACCTCAGTGGTGCAAAAATGAAAGTGCTGAAACCGGAAGTGGATGCGCTGAAGGAGAAGTTTAAAGATCCCAAGACCGGCGAGCTCGATCAGCAGGCTTTCAGCATGGAGCAGATGAAACTCTGGCGAACCGCGGGTGTGAGCCCGTTAGGCGGATGCCTGCCGGCATTGCTGCAGATACCGATCTTCATGTCGCTGTATTATTTCTTCCAGTCAAATATCGACCTGCGTGGAAAGAACTTCCTGTGGGCATCGGATCTGGCTGCATACGATAGTATCGCGAAGCTGCCTTTCTCTATTCCATTTTATGGCGATCACGTAAGTTTGTTCACGCTCACAGCGGTGATCACCAGCCTCATCATTTCCATCTACAGCATGAACAACATGCAGGATAATAACAATCCTGTGATGAAATACATGCCGTACATTTTCCCGGTGCTTTTGCTGGGCGTGTTCAACAACCTGCCGGCTGCACTGACCTGGTATTATACCGTGTCGAATTCTATCACGCTCATTCTGCAGATAGTGATCCAGAAATACATTATCAACCACGATAAGATACTGGCGCAGATAGCCGAAAACCGCAAAAAGCCGGTAAAGAAATCGAAGCTGGCGGAAAGAATGGAAGCGATGCAGGAACAACAGAAAAAACTGCAGGAGCAAAAAAATAAATCCACGAAAAAATAAACAAACGTTAAAATAACTTTAAACTGCACTACCTGTTAGTGCAGTTTTTAATTTACGGCAGTCCAAACAACTTCAAGGTTACAGATTACGTTATCTTTAAACTATAAAAGGAAACTATGAAATTCATTTACAGGATCGGGTTGCTGGCTTTTGTTTTTGCGATGGGCAATAAAAGCTTTGCACAGAAACAATTATCGGAAGGTGTTGTCACTTATAATATCGCTATCGAATCATCTTCAAACGCGATCGGAAATAATCTTACCGGGGCGCAACTGGTGATCTCCCTCAAGCCTACACTCAGCAGGTCGGATATGACAAGTTCATTGGGTACCGAAACGACCGTGTATGACAATCAAAAAGGAAAGGGCTTCATTCTGCGTGAATACAGCGGGCAGAAACTGATGATCACTGCTACCAAAGAAAACTGGGCGCAAAAGAATCAATGGAACGATAACCTGAAATTTACCATCGATCCCGCTATCGTATCTATGGGTGGTTACGATTGTAAAAAAGCCACGGCCACTATGCAGGATGGTAAAACATTCAACATTTATTTCACTCCTGATATTACGATCGCAAACCGTCAGTACAACAATTCATTTGACCAGTTGCCTGGCTTGCCGGTGCAATATGAAATAAAATCCGGCAACCTCACTTTCAAATACACATTGTCGAAAGTGAGCTATGAAGCGGTTGCTTCTGCAAAATTTGAAGAACCGAGGACTGGCTACAGGGTAATGACGTATGAGGAGAACCAGCAGTTGAAAAAAGGAAACTAGTCAATTACGAATTAAGAATGCAAACCCCGAAGGGGGTAAATCTATCTTCGTCATGGGGTGCAACCCCAATGACGAAGTGAAATAAAAAATCCCACCAAAGGCGGGATTTTTTTATCAAATAAGTTCTTTTATAAATTCGGTTTTATGATCAGTTTCATACCAGTATAGCCCTGGCGAACTTCCGGAACAATAATCTTTTGTTTGTAAGGGATCACATAAACTGAATTTCCCTTCTGGTAAGTAACCACATTATTTTGTATTATAGTAGTAGGAGAGGTTTTTGTGGTACCTGATAAAAGGGAACCTTTATATTTCAATCCTGATTTAAGATTGAAAGAAAGATTGTTGGAAAAGCCTGAATTAGTGGTATTTATGTTGAGCGTAACCTTGGTTTTAGCCTTCTTGCTCACGCCTCTGTCCGCGAAGGAAGAGAACATGATACCATTCATCAGAAAGGCCAGCAGTGCTATTTTTTTAAGGTTGCTCATTTTGTGTTAATTATTCTGTTACAAATATACTAAATTTTTTACAATCCGGATGCCGTTCATCAAATATTTCTACATATAGTTTTACAACGTATGTTAATAATTAATATTGTTTAGAAAACAATTTTTTTTAATCAATATTGCATAAATTACAATAACCTACCACAAATACATGAGTAAATACCCTTATCGCCAGGACAGAGAGGAGTTAAAAGCTTTATTAATCCAATACGAGAATCTTAAGGCCGGTAAGCCCAATTCTTTTATTGAAGAAGATGGCTTTGAACTGATTATAGACCATTTAGACGAAAAAGAGCAATATAAGCAGGCGCTCGAAGCTGCGGAGTACGCCACGGAGCAATATCCCTATTCTTCCACGTTATTGTTGCAGAAAGCCAACCAGCTCATCATTTTACGTCATTACCAGGCAGCTTTATCCACATTGGAAAAGGCTGAACTGCTGGATAGCAACGAAACTTCCCTTTATATACTCAAAACGGATGTTTACCTGGCACTCGATATGCAGGAAAAGGCCGCGGAGGTACTGGAAACAGCCATCATCAACTTTGAGGGTGACGAAAAGCTGGATCTGTTATTTGAACTGGCCGACGTATACGACGATTACGAAAATTTCGAAAAGGTATTTGATTGCCTGATAATGATCCTTCGGCAGGACCCCAATAATGAGGAAGCTTTATACAAGATCTGCTTCTGGACCGATTTTACCGGCAGGAATGAGGAAAGTATCCGTTTGCACCAGGGCATTGTGGAAGAATATCCATTCAATGAACTGGCCTGGTTCAACCTTGGCGCAGCTTACCAGGGGATCAAATTACACGAAAAAGCTATTGAAGCCTATCTGTATGCAGTAGCGATCGACGAAAAATTCGACTATGCTTACCGCAATCTCGGCGATGCTTATCTGCGCCTGCGCAAATACAAAGATGCCATAGAAGTGCTCGAAAAGGTACTGGAACTGGCAAGGCCGGAGTATGTGATCTATGAAGCCATCGGTCATTGTTATGATAAAATGGCCAATTTCGCCCAGGCGAGGTTCAATTATAAAAAAGCGAGCCATCTCAACCAGGAAGACAGCCAGATGCATTACAAGATTGCCGGAACCTATATGAATGAAGGATCCTGGCAGAATGCCATCAAAAGCCTCCAGATAGCTGCCAGAATGCACAAGATGCAGCCGGAATATAACCTGGCGCTCGGTCAGTGTTATATGCAGCTGAATAATTTTGATGAAGCCATCACTTATTTTGGCAACGTGGTAAGGGTAAGGCCAAAAAATCTCAACGGCTGGACAGAACTCCTCAAATGCCTGCATCTGGCCGGCCTGTACGAAGACGGGATCGAATATTCTCAGTTTGCACTGGAGCAGACAGAAGGCAAACCGATCTTTTTGTTTTACAAAAGCATGTTTTTGTATGCTAATGGCAAATTCAAGGAAGCACTCGTGTACCTCGAAAACGGCATGGCCCAGAGTCCGAAGCTCATCAAAAAATTCATCGAAATCAATCCGGCTATATTGCAGCACCAGCAGGTGGTGGATATCATTGCACGGTATAAGAAGAAAAAATCGTTGTAAATATATGATGTATGATGTCTTCCGGAAGGAAGGTTAAAATAGTATCGCCGTTGCTTCTGTCAGCGGCGATTTTTATTTAACGCTATACCCCTAAACCTCACAATTTTCCCAACTCAAAAACCCTCACCCGAAAGAAATCACACATCATACATCATACATCATACATCTGCATTATCTTTGCGTCCTCAAAACACGATAGCATTTTATGAATTTTAACCTTACGCAAATTCCTGAACGCACCGTTCGACCAAGAACGCACGGACTTACCATGGTAATGGACAAGGGGCTCAGCACCCAGGAAGCAAAAAACCTGATGGATGTGGGCCTTCCACACGTAGATATAGTTAAACTGGGTTTCGGTACCTCCTTCGTTACCCCTAATCTTAAGGCGAAACTCGAAGTTTACCGCGAGCACAACATGCCGGTATATTTCGGCGGAACGCTGTTTGAAGCCTTCCTGATCCGCAACCAGGTAGATGATTATATCAGCGTTTGTAAAGAATACGGTGTAAGTTATATGGAAGTAAGTGATGGTTCTATCACAATTCCACATTCGGAAAAATGCGGGTATATCGAAAAATTGTCAAAACATGGAATAGTGCTGAGCGAGGTGGGTAGCAAGGATGCCGCACATATCATTCCTCCCTACAAATGGATCGAACTGATGCGGGCCGAGCTGGCTGCAGGAGCAGAATACGTGATTGCTGAAGCAAGGGAAGCCGGAAACGTGGGTATCTACCGCGGAACCGGTGAAGTAAGGGAAGGGTTGGTACAGGAGATACTTACCCAGATACCTGAAGAAAAGATCCTCTGGGAAGCTCCGCAAAAAGCACAACAGCTGTATTTCCTCGAACTGATCGGTTGTAATGTAAACCTCGGTAACATAGCACCTCACGAAGTGATAGCACTGGAAGCAATGCGCATCGGCCTTCGGGGGGATACGTTTGAGCTTTATCTTGATAAGAAAGTTTAAAGAGTTCAAAAGGTTCAAAAGGTCAAAAGGTTCAACAACCTTTTGACCTTTTGACCTTTTGAACCTTTTGAACCTTTTGAACCTGTATAATAAACTTCCATTGAATGAAACTTTACGGTCTCATCGGCTTTCCGCTCGGGCATTCCTTCTCAAAGAAATATTTCAACGAAAAATTTGAGCAGGAAGGCCTGGGCGATTGTTTTTTTGAACTGTTCCCTATAGAAAGTATCGATGAATTTCCTGCCCTGTTGCGCAATCAGCCTGAGCTTAAAGGGCTGGCGGTAACAATTCCCTACAAAAAATCGGTGATCCCTTTCCTGGACGAACTGAACGATGCAGCTGAAAGAATCGGGGCTGTGAATTGCATAAAATTTTCCAACGGAAAACTGAAAGGGTATAATACCGACGTGACCGGTTTTGAACGGTCTTTTGTTCCGCTGCTTCAGCCACACCACAACAAAGCCCTGGTACTCGGCACCGGCGGGTCTTCCAATGCGGTGAAGTATACACTTGATCAGTTGCATATTCCTTTCAAAGTTGTTTCGCGTTCACCCGGAGCAGAGGAGCTCAGTTACTACGATATTGATGAATCCCTGCTTGCAGAATACACAGTGATCATCAATTGCACTCCTGTTGGAATGACGCCCGATACAGACGCGGCACCCGATCTGCCTTATAAATTTATCCATAGCAAACATTACTGCTACGACCTCATCTACACCCCGGCCGAAACAAAATTCCTTCGCCTGGCCAAGGCCAATGGTGCCACCATCATGAACGGCTATGATATGCTGCTGATACAGGCGGAAGAGAACTGGAGGGTGTGGCAAAGCCAAGGTTTAAAAGTTTAAAATGTTCAAAAATGTTCAAGAGGTTCAAGAGGTTCAAAATGTTTAAAAAATTGATTAACCCTTGAACATTTTGAACCTCTTGAACGTTTTGAACCTCTTGAACTTTGTAAAACTACTTTTCCAGGAAACGCTTGAACCCCTCCGGCAACTGTGCCACTTTCTTCGCCGTATAGTCATAACACACCATACCTGTCTTGGCTTTAGCGATCACCTTATAGTGCTGGTTCGTCACGAGGAAGTAAATATCGAAATTAACGCGGCCTACATCCCCCACACTGATGGCAACAGACAGTTCATCGCCATAAAAAGCTTCTGATTTATATTCCACTGCCAGGTCGCTCATGATGAGGGCGGCATTGCCAATGTTCAATTCAGTGTAATTGCCTTCTTTCAGCCAAAGCACCCGGGCTTCATGGATGATGCTGATCAATGCGTCATTGCCCAGGTGGTTGCCGTAATTGATGTCGGTGATGCGTACGGGCAACTTAACCGTGAGTAATATTTTTTCGGGGATATCAACTTTTATCCTTGCCATACTGAGCGTTTAAAAATTGTATGAGTTGTGCAGTCGCTTTCTTGCGGTGACTGAAAATATTTTTTTCTTCCATCGTCATTTCGGCGAATGTCCGATCGCTTCCTTCAGGAATAAAAACAGGATCGTAACCAAATCCCCCGGCGCCCTGCTGATGGCGTGTTATGTGGCCTTTGCAGATCCCTTCAAACTGGTATTCCTTGTCATCCAGGATCAAAGAGATCACCGTGCGGAATTGTGCGGAGCGGTCCTCCGTATTTTCCATGTTTGCCAAAAGTTTCAATACATTATGTTGAAAATTATTATCCTCTCCGGCATAACGGGCGCTTCTTACACCCGGCTCGCCGTTCAGTGCGGCCACTTCCAGGCCGGTATCTTCACTGAAACAATTTTTGCCTGTCAGGCGATGGATGACGGTAGATTTTTCTGTAGCGTTTGCGCTCAACGTATCATGCGGTTCTGGAATATCGATATCGATACCCGCTTCTTTCAAAGTGATGATCTCAAAACCATTTTGCAATACGGCCCTTATTTCCTTTACCTTGTTTTGATTATTGGTGGCAAATATTAATGTGGTCATTGTCTGATTTTTATTTCTGCGAAAACTCTGTGTTCTCTGGTTCTCTGCGGTTGGTGAGACCATGAGTTGGCAGGGGGGCAGAGAGATGTCTTATTGATTAAGCAATTCCAAACATTGTTTTCAAACATCCCCAAAGCAATACCTTTTGGTCTTTTTGCGCAGCAAGCACCGATAAAGGTGGTGCACACAGGTACGTCTGGTTGTTATAGTTCTGCAGCTTGTATTGAGGAAATTGTAAGGGAAAATCTATATCTGCCGGCTCTACCCCAAAAAAGATCACTGTGGAAGGAGAAAATTGTTGCATCAGCCCTTCATAATTCATGGCCGGCACTTTGAAAAGGTTGAGCAGCGCCACATCCGCCATGGATAGTTTGCAGGCACCCAGTACTCCCATAAGGAATGCAAGATCGTTCTCGGATAAAAAAGCGGTGTCTTTCTCATTGACAATCAGCACGATCGAGCGTTCGTTTTTGCCTAAAAAAGGCCAGCTGCCGGTTACAGGCTCCGCGACTGTCTTTTGACGGGAATCTAAATCAACCAACGATTTTTTATACAGATCCTGCATCAAAACAGGTGGTAGTTGAATATTGTCTAAACTCATAAAAGCGTGTTTTATCCCCCCGAATTTTCGTTTCTTTGCAGTAAAATTAATGATTATGATTGCAGCAGCTGATTTTAATATTACAAAGGTAGAACGTAGTAAATTAAACGATATCAATCTGGAGAATATTCCTTTCGGAAAATATTTCACCGACCATATGCTGGAAGTGGATTATGAAGACGGTGAGTGGAAAACCCCTGAGATAAAGCCTTATCAGCCGCTGCTGATGGAGCCTTCGCTGGCAGCCATCCATTACGGACAAGCTATTTTTGAAGGCATCAAAGCCTACAAAAACCCACAGGGAGAACCTTATATCTTTCGTCCGGCCGACAATTTCAGCCGTTTCAATATTTCCGCGGAAAGGATGCAGATGCCGCAGGTACCCGAACATATTTTCATGGAAGGGATGAAATTACTGATCGAAATGGACAGCAACTGGATACCGAATAAGGAAGACCATGCTTTATATATCCGCCCGTTCATGTTCAGCACAGATGAAATGATAGGAGTGCGCCCGAGTGAAAAATACAAATTCATGATCATTCTGAGCCCTACAGGCCCTTATTACAGTGCCCCGATGCGTATTTACGTGGAAGAGCAATATGTACGTGCCGTACCCGGTGGTATCGGGTATGCAAAAGCTGCCGGCAACTACGGGGCAGCCATGTTTGCCACCGCTGAAGCCAAAAAGAAAGGGTACGACCAGGTACTGTGGACAGATGCTTATGAGCACAAATATGTACAGGAATGCGGCACCATGAACGTGTTCTTCATCATTGGCAATACAGCCATCACCCCCGACCTGGAAGCGGGTACTATACTGGCCGGTGTTACCAGGGACAGCGTGATCGTATTGCTTAAAGAAATGGGGTTCAACGTGGAAGAACGCCCGTTGAGCATTGATGATGTGATAGATGCCCATAAGGCAGGGTTGCTGTACGAGGTATTCGGTACGGGTACTGCAGCTACCATCTCTATGATTAAGGAACTGCGTTATAAGGACTATGTGATGGAATTTGATACAAATGCCTGGAAAACAGCCCCTGAGATCAAATCAAGGCTCAATGATATCCGTTATGGCAAGAGGGAAGATACACACGGGTGGATGGTGAAAGCCTAGTTTTAATTACACGGATTTTAGCGAATTACACGAATTATATTCCCGCCAATGCGGGAATATTTCTTTAATGCATGATAAAGAATAAATTAAGGTACTTGGAATTGTATGGGATTTTGTATAAAAAAATAGTGTAATTCGTGTAATTCGCTAAAATTCATGTAATCAAAAAAGTTTTTTATATTTTTTTCTTTTTTCATCTAAATTTTCCCTTACCTTTGCCGTCCGAAAAAAAAGGTTAATTAATGCCAACTATTCAACAATTAGTAAGAAAAGGAAGAGAAATTATTAAGGCAAAAAGCAAGTCAAGGGCTCTTGATGCTTGTCCTCAGCGCCGTGGTGTATGTACCAGGGTGTATACGACAACGCCTAAGAAACCAAACTCAGCTTTGCGTAAAGTAGCCAAAGTTCGTTTGACTAACAAGATCGAGGTGATCGCATATATTCCGGGAGAAGGACACAACCTGCAGGAACACAGTATCGTTTTGATACGTGGTGGTAGGGTGAAAGATCTGCCGGGTGTACGTTATCATATCGTTCGTGGTAGCCTGGATACCGCCGGTGTGAAAGATCGCAAGCAGAGCCGCAGTAAATACGGTACTAAAAAAGCTAAAAAATAATTTAAATAAAAATTTCCCGGTGGTTATTACAGCCGCTGAAAAAATAAATAACAATGCGTAAAACACAGCCCAAAAAAATCCCTCTGGCTCCAGATCCAAAGTTTAACGACAAACTGGTTACCCGTTTTGTAAACAACCTTATGTGGGAAGGTAAAAAGAGTGGAGCATACAACATATTCTACGATGCACTGGATAAAGTAGCTAAAACTACAGGTGAAGACGGATATGAAGTTTGGAAAAAAGCTTTGACTAACATTACTCCAGGTGTTGAAGTACGTAGCCGCCGTATCGGTGGTGCTACTTTCCAGATTCCTGCAGAGGTTCGTCCGGACAGGAAGATATCTCTCAGCATCAAATGGATGGTACGTTACAGCCGCGAAAGGAATGGCCGTAGCATGGCAGACAAACTGGCGAACGAAATCGTAGCAGCAAGCAAAGGTGAAGGTGCTTCTTACAAAAAGAAAGAAGATACACACCGTATGGCTGAAGCTAACAAAGCGTTTGCTCACTTCAGGGTATAATTAAATACAAATATATTTTCGGAAGAGCCGTTCAGTAATGAACGGCTCTTTTTATGTATGATGGTAGATGTAGGATATATGATATCTTCCTGCTTGGCGAATATTCAGTTATTCTGTAAATCATCCTATCCGGAAGATATCATACATCTCACATCATAGATCTTACATTTACTGTATTCCTTTATTCAGGTCCTTAAACGTTCCGGTCTGCGGCATCGGAGCCTGCTGCTGTTGTATGGATGGATCTGCCGGAGTGGTTGAGGGATAAGGTGTCATTAATTGGTTTTCCGGTGTAAGTGCAGGATTATTTTTCTTCAATACATTCAGGATGCTATCCTGGAAAAAGGTCAGCTGATCGAGTTTTTCCTGGCAGGCTTTTTCGTTTTCAAGCAACCGTTTATTCTCCGATTCCAGGCTCAGTGCCGCCGGAATGAACGTTTTCACTTTCGTTTCCAGGTCTTCATTCTTTTTAAACAGGTATATATTAAATACCACTGAAGCCAGTAGTATCACGAGTAGCAGGGCAAGTATCAATGAAGATCTTTTGTTCATAGGCTTTAAAATTAAGACAGTTTATTGTTATTTCGTCTGGCAGTTTTACTAACGGAGGAATGTAAATACTCTTGTAGTAATTTCTCGAATGTTACAAAACCTTTTGAGTTGTGCCCTCGTCTAGTATATGAGGTGCGCACCGGCACCCATCCGTACTCCCCACATTTTTACGTTTACAATATCATCAGTTAAAATACACTTTTACTGTAGGTAAAGGTTTGTTTCAAAACGGGGCAGGTTTCTACTTGCCCCTTCTTGTGTGCTTAATTTCCTGCTCCCCTGGTCGAAAATTTAAAAGTGACGTTCCTTCAAATACCGATTGTCCCGGATATTTACCGTTCATATAAACCTGAAAAAACCTTTTAACCCAGCCTGAATAAGTTAACTGTATGTATTTCATTGAATTAAACTAAAATGTATTAGTAATTACTATTTTTAAATAGGTACTATGTGTTGTATAGTACCTAGTAATGTTATATCTTTGTTCTATCAACGGGAAAAGGGAAAGAAGGGTAAGAGAAAGGGACTAAAAAAAACTCAAACCAGCAATCCTCCTCTTAAAAAAGATTTTAACCGCTGATAACAGAAAACAGCAGGAGGCTAAAAAATCTGTAACAAAACAAACAGGACCTCGTTAGACTATTAGAAAACAAAACAACAACATTTTAAACAACAACAATAAAACACAAAGTCATGAAAACTCAATCAACATTTCTTGCAGCATTAAGTTCAAAAACATTGAACCAGTTGACAACACAGGTAGCCGAAACACTGGCAGTAGTAACCACTAAAAAAGCATTCACTTCTGCCGATCTGTGGAGCATTCAGAAACAAAGGAAAGCGGTTTCAATCAGGAGGTTCGCCTAATCAATTAAGAATTACGAATTAAAAATTAAGGCCAGATAGGTCGATCAAAAAAACAATCAACTCAACAACAAAAAATACAGTCATGAGAACTGAATCAACAACAACAGCAGCACTTGTACATTTAACAGCAACAGAACTTACACAGCTTACCAGCGTAGTAGCGGAAACATTAGCCACTAACGTGCAGGCGCAACCGAAGAAGATTTTCACCGCAGCCAATTTGTGGAACGTGCAGAATCAAAGGAGGGTATTTGCTACAAGACGTTTTATTTAATAATTCAGAATTATTTCAGGGAGGATGAACCACAGTAGTGGTACTCCCTTATGAGTGGAGGACGATTTTTGAATAAAATTTCAAATTATTGGCCGCAGGTTACTCCCCGTTTTTTATAAATCTATTTCTACCCGGATCTGTCATTAAGCAGCTGCTTCATTCCTGCTCTTATCTCTCTGTCAAGCCATTGCTGGAAATAATACCTAAGGCAGAATTTATTTTCTGAAATAATAATCCGCCAATTCATTTGCGATAGCCCTCGGATTTGCTTCATCTGTATTGGTGAGGATGATGATGGAAAGCCCGTCGTTTACAAATCGTGTAAAGGTAGACCGGAAGCCAGTATTCGACCCGCCATGCCAGATCAGTTTGTGGCCGTTGTATTCATCCGTCAGCCATCCGAAACCATAATATTCTTTCGAACCGGGTTTATCCGAAGTCTTGATAAATGGCTGCCATAACTTTTCCCAATGCTCTTTTTTCAAAATGATCTTCTCTTCCCTTAATGCCTTTTCCCATTTGATCATATCGGTAGTGGTGGAGAGAAACCCGCCGCTGGGCCGTATGGCATACATGGAAGTGGCGTTCAGCAAGGTATCGCCACGATGCATGTATCCATTTGCACGATTGGGAATGATGATATAAAAATCGGTGAGGTAGCTGTTGTTCATCCCGGCCGGTACAAATAAGTTGTCGTGTATATAATCCTGCCAGGGCATGCCGCTTACCCGTGTGATGATCTCTGCCAGCATGAAATAAGCCAGGTTGCAATACTGGTATTTTTCCCCGGTTGTGAATACCAGTGGTAAATTATAGGCCGAACGGATGATGTAGATATCCGGTTGAATTTTGAAATTATCGTATGCCGGTCCTTCCCGTTGCAAACCGGATGTATGCGACATCAGGTGTTTTATTTTGATCGGCCGCCATGTTTCGGGGGCATCCGGAAAAAATTTATGCACCGTGTCTTCAATATCCAGTTTGCCTTCTTCCATCAATTTTAAGATAGCCGTGGTAAAAAATTGTTTGCTCACCGAGCCAAGCCTGATCACCGTTTCAGAGTTTACAGGAACATTCAGTTCTGCATTGGCCAGGCCATAACCTTTATTTACAACAGGTTGGCCATTTTTTATGATAGCCAGCGAAAGCCCCACAATTTTTTGTTTCTCCATCATACGCCTTACAATGATATCGGTACTGTCGGCCTGTGCAAAGGATATACAGGGCAGCAATAACAGAAGGAATAATCTGGTCATTTTGAAATTATTGATGAAGTAAAATTATGTAAGATGCAAATCAGTTTCATGATTGTTTTCCGTTCTTAAAGATCTCTCTTGCTGTCGGAACGCCGCCTCTTTTTATATGCCCTGCAAAAGCAACAAATAGTTTGTTGTTCTCGCCGCTTCAACCCTGTAATAAAATTATTGCTTCTTCACTGTAAACCTCTCCCAGCTTTTATCGATCGGCTTCATCGTTTTCAAATACGCATAGATCGCCCTCAGGTCTTCTTCCTTCATTTTGGCATACATCGTCCAGGGCATGATGCTGTTGAACCCGCCTGGTTTTATTACGACTGATTGCGTAAGCGAATCGGTTTTGCTGTGAAAGGTATTTACAAACTGATCTTCGCTCCACAGGCCGATCCCTTTTTCATGCGGCGTAATATTCGATGAGCGCACGATGCTTCCATCCGGGAAAGGAAATTCCCTGCCGCCGCCAAATTCGGATCCTGCTACCAGCTTGCCTTTGTCGAATTGTGTATGGCAATCCATACAGGCCGCGGCATTTACGAGGTATCCGCCATACGCCACTTTATCTGCCGGGGAGGGTATTTTGGTAAGCGCTGCTTTGGAAGGGATGGTATTAATGAGAATGCTCATCGGGAAATCTGCTTTCGATTCGGGTACCGTGTTTTGTATGGGGGCCAGCGTGCGTATGTAAGCGATGATGCTGTAGATATCTTCTTCATCCATCCTGCCATAATTGTGGTAAGGCATTACGGGGAACAAGGCTTTGCCTTTTTTATTTACCCCGGTAGTGATCACCCTGAACAGTTCGCCATCGGTATACCCGGCAATGCCGGCAGGTGTGATGTTGGAGGAATAGAACGATCCGGGGAAGCCGAATTTCTGATCGAATAATTCGCCGCCCTTCCCTTTGGAACCCGCTTGCATGGGGCCCGAAAACCGGCTCCAGTCGCGGGTAGAGTGGCAGTCCATACACACAGTCACATGGTTGGCAAGGTAGCGCCCGCGTTCTACCCGCTGCGGGGTTTTATCGATCGTAAGGTTGGGCGCTGCCCCTACATTGGGGAGGGCAAATTTTACATAAGCAATTGCTCCGCCAATCAGTACAAGAATAATAAGCAGCGTGCGGCCGAAGATCTTTTTAAATTTTTTCATACAGGTAGTTGTTGGTAAGATCAAGATATATAAACTTTTTAATAATTAACGTGTTGAACTATTAAGTTTATTCGTGGATTAAACATTTAGTAACTCCTCGGTTATGAATGATGGCAGAAGAGTGATGGCTGATAAGTGATGCGTGAAAAAGGGAGAGTAAACGACCCGTAAAAAGCAAAAAATAAAAAAAACGGATTTTTGAAAATTAGGCAAGCGTGTCTACAAAATAAAAAAACAGGACGATGGACACGTTTTCGTGTCCCCCTTGCGCCCCCAAAAAAAGGTAGACACAAAAGGCCAATTTTGAAAAACGGTAATTTTCGAAGGCAATCCTTCGACCCTTCGATAACTTAGCTGAGCGTGCCAATCCATATAATATCCTTCCATCCCTAAACAGCGTTCACCTGGGTGATCATCACAGATCATCCATCCCTTCAATTCATTTCCTTCGGTAGCTTCCCATAATATTTCTTAAACACTTTTGAAAAACTGTTGATCTTATTATATCCCAATGTATACGCGATCTCCGAGATCGATTTCTTTTTGGATTCGATCATTTCTTTTCCCAATGCCAGTTTCTTTTCGAGGTAATATTGATGGATGCTTTTTCCATACACGATCTTAAAATGCCGCTTGAGCGTAGCCGGGCTCATGTTGAATTCTTTGGCGAGCAGGGTGAGGTTGGGGAAAGGCTTGTTGAAAAAATCGCTGAGCCGCGATTCTACTTTTTGCATCTCGGCCTGGTAAAGGGTCTGGTTGGAATTGATGTCGGATGTTTTCCGGCTTACGATGCGGTCGAGAAAATCGTTGACCAGCAAAAGGCTTTTTGTTTTTACATGTATGGGCGCAAATTCTTTTTTGGTCATTTCACGGGCAAGTGCACGCACGATATCATAATGCGCCGGATCCATGTTTTCGGAAATGAACGTGGGTTTGTTTTTTCTGATTAGCAGGTTCACCATATCGTGTATGCTCCTGGAGGCTTCGCGGAAATTTTGCTGCAGCCATGTTTCGGAGAAGATCATGCCGATGGCATTGTACCAGCGATGTTGCGGTACAAAAACCGTTCGTTCAAAATCGGTGGAGTAGAGAATGGTAGAATCCTGTGTTGCAAAATTACGGGTGCAGCTGCCATCGTCTTCGGGATGAATGTATTCGCTGTTCTTTAGCCGGAAAATGAGTTTGAAGGTCTGCTCACCGTTGTCTTCCCGGTCGTTTGTCCATTTGTAATACATATCCTCGTGCATACAAAAATGATAGTATCCCATGCAGAAACCTTCTTCCACAAAAAAACTTTTTACAAAGCCTTTGCCTTTGCCGGCGGGTATCTGAAAGATGTCGTTGATGGATCCGCATTCTGATTTATTAGCCACGTTGTGCATGTAATTATAGAGCGGGTCCGCAGTGTTGGTGCGGGATGGAGAAGAAGTCATAGGTGGTAGGGGTTCGGTTTATTTTCAAAAAGATTACGTAAGATTTCATTGCAAAATTGTGCCAAAAAGATAAAAAGGGAAGTATTTTTTGAACCAGATGGTTACGAATTCATTCACAACTTGATCTTTTAGGGGATTACAATGAATTTTTTGGGGACTTCCCTAAGAAGCACGCCTACGTACGTTTGTATACGAATCCGATGTTGATGAAAAGCTGAAAGTTTTTTTAAATAAACCTCGTTACTATGAAAAAATTACTACTCCTCCTGCAGGTACTGATTG
Source organism: Ferruginibacter sp. HRS2-29 (assembly GCF_024343615.1). Lineage (GTDB taxonomy): Bacteria > Bacteroidota > Bacteroidia > Chitinophagales > Chitinophagaceae > Ferruginibacter. The sequence goes on from NZ_RJUB01000159.1 coordinate 170,651, forward strand.
TTGTACCCGCACTCAGCCAGGCGCAATCAACATTATCAAAAAATGTACTGGCTCCTCAAAATCATCCACTTGTAAACAACGATCTCAAAAAGATTGCACCCGACAAAAACTGGGAAACTGCCGCCAAAGAATATTTGCAAAAGCAGGAGTACTATTTCAAAAACGTTGATGGAAAACAACTGGTGATCAACCGCAAACAACGGCTGAGTTTTATCACAGATGGCAAAACATTGACCACCAAACCGATCCGTTTTAATCCGTCAGATGGCAACTGGTCTTCTACCATGCAACTCACGGCGATCAGCAAGGGCGGCCTTTCCGTTGATGCTTCCCCCGCGGTAGTGCAGGCTGCAGATGATCATTTGTTGTACAATTATTCAGCATTCGATGTTGAATATAACAATACGGAAAAAGGACTGCGACAAAATTTTATCGTGCATGAAAAACCTTCCGGTACTGAAGACCTCCGCGTGATGCTCCAAATTTCCGGCGACCTGAAAGCCGCTTTGCTCAACGATCAGACGCTGACACTCAATGACAAACGATCGGGAAAACGTGTGCTCAACTACGATGGGCTGAAAGTGTGGGATGCCCATCACACGCCACTCATCGCAAAAATGGAATTGCGAAATGAACATGAAATGGCCCTGGTGATCGATGATTCCAAAGCCGTATATCCCATCACCGTAGATCCGCTTACACACGCTCCCGAATGGGAAACCTCTGCGGACGGGGTACTCCCCGGCCTGCTTACCAACCTGCAATTGCAGATCGATGCGTTGTATGGTTACACGGTCGCCGGCGTAGGAGATGTAAACAATGATGGCTTCGACGATATCGCGGTAGGTTCGCCAGCGGCGATAGATGTCATCAGCGGCAATACCATTGCCGGTGCCGGTGCGGTGTTCCTGTATTTCGGTTCATCTACCGGGCTTCCGGTTGTGCCTTCCCGCACGTTGCGATCTGCTACACCTTTGCTGAACGCGTTGTTCGGTTTCAGTGTGGCGGCCGGAAACGTAGTGGGCAGTACGGTGGCAGGAAGCATCAACAATGATATCATAGTAGGAGCGCCGGGAGAATCGTATACCGCCAATGTGGCCGGATCCCCGGCCACTGCTACCGTTACGGCAGGAAGGGTATATGTGTTCAACGGGCTTACTCTCGCAGCCGGCCCTTCTGCCCCTACAGCTTCAGTGTTCTTAAACGGCGCCGGGTTGTTCAGTAATGGTATCCTCAATGTATTGGGTGCGAACGTGACCATCAATGCACTCTTCGGTTTTTCGGTTGCCGCCGCCGGCGATATGAATGGCGATGGCCTGGAGGAACTGGTGGTAGGTGCACCCGGTTATGCCGGGCTGGAGCTGGTGCCGGTGAGAAGCGGTGCTGCATTTGTATACCTGTCTTCCAACATTGGTACCAATACCGCTACAAGATTGAATGCACCTGCATTGGTCTCTTTACCCGGGCTCGTCAATCTCGGGGGGTTGTTATTTGGTTTCAGTGTAGATGGTGGTGGTGCACATTCCAACAACAACCGGCAGACGGTAGTAGTAGGCGCACCCGGTGGCGTGAGCCTCGGGCTCAACAGCCTGCTGAGCGGTACTGCTTATGTATACAGGGGTAACGCGGCGGGTACCAATATCAATCCCAATAATATTCAACAGCTTACTGGTGGCGGCCCGTTGCTGGGGCCTGTTGCCAACCTGTTTGGTTATAAAGTAAAAGGTGTGCGGGATGCCAATGGTGTAAGAACCGGCAACATACTCGTAGGCGCCCCTTCGGGATCCGTGCTGAGTGATCTCCTGCCTGGCCTGCGCCTGAAAACGGGTAATATTTATGTGTTTCCCAAAAACAGCAACGGCGTATCCGCACAAACCATCACATCGCCCCGCGGCCCCAACCTGCTTACACAATTACTTACTCTCGATATAAATGTGAATGCTCTCTTTGGCTCATCCATGGATAATATGTATGATGCCAACTGCGATGGTATCGGCGATATCATTGTGGGCGAACCACTCTCTACCGGCATCGGTATCATAGGCGCAAATGCTGTAGGTGGCGCTGCCTATATCTTTACCGGCAATGCCAACGGTACTTACAACAGCACTCCTTACTGGACATTGGAAAACAGTGTATCCTTCAATGCCGGTATCAACGCCGGGAGCCTTATAGGCTATAGTGTTGCCGGTGGCGGACATACCAACGGCCCGTTAAAAAGTGTGCGTGCCTACATTGGCGCTCCGGGCAAAGCACTCGATTTCAGCAGCGGTGTCTTGAACCTGGGAAATACATTGGGAACACTCTTCAGTTTTGCGGTTGGCGATAATGGCCTTGGTAAAGTATATGGCTTTGGCATGGCCTGCGATGTATACATCAACCCCGATGTGAACGTAACGCATGTGAACGTGTTGGTACCGGGTAATGTGCATACCAATGATGCCGTTCCAACAGGTACCACTTATGGTACACCTGTTCCGGCAGGCACTAATCTGCCAGGGGCCACCATTACCATGAATGCTGATGGTACCTATGCATTCGTGAGTACAAGCCCGGGAGTATTTGCCTACGATGTGCCCGTATGCATACCCGACCAGGCCTGTATCAATTCTACCCTAACCATTACGGTGCTGAATACCAACAATACCCTGAACCCGCCCGTGGCGAATACCGATATTGCTGCCACAGCAGTTAACACCCCGGTGGTGGTGCATAGCCTTGCCAATGATGCGGCGGGCAATGTTGGCGGAAGCCTTTTCCCGTCGAGCGTTACTGTGGTGAGCGGCCCGCTGCATGGCACCGCTACGGTAAATACATTGAACGGGGATATTACTTATACACCTGCCGCAGGTTTTGTTGGAACGGATACGCTGCGGTACAACGTGTGCGACAACAGTATGCCTGCAGCCCTTTGCGCAACAGCCATGCAGGTATTTCATGTAACGGGTACCGGCTCCGGAAATACCACGCTTGCCGCGGATGATTTTGTACAGGTAGGTGCCGGTATGATAGCCACGGGTAATGTGTCTATCAACGATACCGATCCCGAAGGAAATACACAAACTGTTGCCACGCAAACTACTTCCATACCCGGAAAAGGCACACTGGTACTGAATGCCGATGGCAGTTATGCATTTACACCGGTACCCGGTTTTACAGGGCCTGTGGCATTTACCTACAACACCTGCGATAACGGCACGCCGCAGGATTGCGCCAGCGCAACATTGTACATACTCGTTACGCAGATCGTATTCCCCGATCTTACACCCACCACCAGGCTCGCCAATGGTACGTTTGTAGAAAGCAACAATACCACAAGGGACTTTGTGATCGAGGTAAATGAGATCACCGGGAACGGAACGGATAATGTGGCTGCGCCTATCCGCGTCAGGATCACCAAATCGGATAATTTCAATTACACGTTCGACCCCGATGCCACCACAGCATCGGTACCCGGGGCTCTTGCCGTAAACAATGGCGACTGGACATTGGTGACCAACACCAGCGTCGCCATGATCTTCGAGCTGAAGCCTGCCAACAACATCTCAGCGCTGAACACTTCCAGGTTCTCCATCTCCATGCAGGTACTTACAGGTGCAGCACAGGGTACGGAAAACCAGACGGTATCGATCCTCAACGGTTCGGGCAAGGAAGTCAACTTTAATAATAATGCTGTGGTAAGAATATTGAACATAGCTAACTAATTCACCATTAAAATCTTTTATTATGAAACCAATTATAAGATCATCAGCCGGGATACTGCTTACGGGTTTATTATTATTTATCACACAGCCGAGGCTGTATGCACAGATACCACCCAATGCGGTAAACGCGGATCCGTCTGCAAAAGCAATTTCACAAGTGCCGTTGGGGCAAAATATATTAGGCACTGCGGTGCTAAGGTTCAGGTTCACCAATGAAGCCACTTCTACCAACGCTACCGGCCAGATACCTGCCAACAGCGTGCGGCTCACCATTTCTTTTCCGGGACAATACGCTTACACTTCGGTGAACGCGATCCCGAAATTTGTAGTGGAAGATTTTGACAACGGCGCATTTGGTGTAGTGCACCTTGTAAACAATGCGATGATAGATGAAGGCGAAGTGGTAGACCTGCAACTGAATGTACGTGGACTGGTATCAGGTAGTGGTACGGTCACCTTTAATTCCGATAGGGTAACACCGGTGATCGTAGGAAACACACAAACTGCCAACGACAATGCATCGGCTACTTTTACTGTAACTGGTACACTACCGATAACGCTTGAACGCTTTACCGCATCGGGCCAGCAGTGTAATGTAAAGTTGTCGTGGGCAACCAGCGCTGAATTGAACATCGATCATTTTGAAGTGGAAATGAGCAATGATGGCAATGGCAATTATACCAGGATAGGATCGGTAGCCTCCACTGGTGGTGCTGGCCTGGAAGCCGCCTACAATTTCAATTACACGATGCAGAATGAAAACACGCATTTGTTCCGGTTGAAAATTGTAGGCAAGGATGGAAAAGTGGTGCACACTTATATCGCACGCATCAACTCCGGATGTAAACAGGGAAAAGATGTGGTGCTGCTGTATCCTTCACCGGCCAGTAGTACGGTTACGCTCAATGTTTCGGATATGTCGCTCATCAATACCAGGGCATCGATCTTCTCTGCCAATGGAAAAAAACTGACCGACTTCATCATCACAGGTAACACGGTAAATGTGAACATCAGCAAATATTCATCAGGCGTATATTTTGTAAAACTCAGCAATGGTGTGAGCGTACGCTTTGTGAAGGATTGATTTACCTATGAAAAGTCACCGCTGAATGACACAAAGTGGAATTATCAGCATAGGCCGGGGTTATTTAGCCCCGGCTCTTACCGGCCCTGCGTTTTGGTGCAGATATTGTTTTATGCTAAGTGAAACAATATTACTACATCAAAAAATGAACGGTATGAAAAACAAAGGAACAATAGCAATGGCTGCAGGGCTCGCGGCCGGGATCATCGCATTTTTTATAACCCGCCGAAAGAAGGGTAACACAAAACCGGCTACATACCGGTACTTCAAAAAGAACAGACACCTTACGCCCGCCTTCGCGAAGGTGAACAAGTATTCATAGTTACAGGGGTTTTGTACCAGCGCACTTTCAATTCTTTGAGAGTGCTTCTGGTTTTGTAGCAAGTTCAAAATGTTTAAAAGGTTCAAAGGTTCAAAAGGTTGATCAGTGCGGATAACGTTTTGAACCTTTGAACCTTTTAAACCTTTTGAACCTTCTCTACCGCCTCCAGTATCTCCTGTTTCGTAAATGGTTTTTGAATAAAAAGGCTGGCACCGTTTTCCAGGGCCCTTTTTTTATCGTTGGAAGAGGAGTCGCCGGTGATGATGATGATCTTCATGGAAGGGTATTGCGCTTTTATATTTTTTATGGAGTTTATTCCCCATCCGTCGGGCAGGCGGTTGTCGAGAAACAGTACGGCTGGTTTTTCTTCTTTCATGAATATTTCGGCCTGTGCCAGCGTATTCACATGGTCGGGCTCGTAAGGCGAACCTTTCAACGCGTTTTTGAGCAGGTAGCAGATATCGCCCTCATCATCTACAATAAGGATCTTGTTGGGGCTGGTAGGGGAAATATGGTGGATGGTCATAATCAGTATTTAGAATTTTTTCTTATACAATTATAACACCAAAATATTCCGGCGACCGGAATCGTTGGAATATGCACAACATCATTGATATATGCCATCTGTTGACATACCCACCGGATGAATAATATCAGAGGAATGATAAGTCGCTTTTTACCAGGATTTCCCCGATTCTCACAGGAAATCTGAAATTTAATCCACACTTAACAGTAAAACGCCGTCAACATTGAATTTTGTGGGGTTTTTATTGGATATTAGCGATCCTTTTCACTAACGAGCTTATATGAAGAAGTTTTTACTGCTATCATTTGTGCTGTTGCTGGGTATTTTTTCCCGGGCGCAGACGTTCACAGCCAATTTTACCGGGGGTGCAGCAGCCATTCCCAATGGTGCTACCACGCAAAAATGCTTTCCCGTAACTGTTACCGGGATCGGTAATATCAACGCTACTACCATCGGACTGGCACAGGTTTGTCTTAACATTACCCATCCTGATGTGGGGGATATCGAGATCGTACTGAGGGCTCCGGATGGAACCGTGGTGCCGCTTTCCGTGCAAAACGGCGGCGCTGGAAATAATTATGTCGGCACCTGTTTTACCGCTACCGCCGCCAACCCCATCAAATCGGGTACGCCGCCTTACACCGGCATTTTTAAACCCGAAGGGCTTTTAGGGGCAGTCAACAACGGGCAAAATGCCAACGGGGTATGGTCTATCTGTGTACAGGACAGGAGAAATGCAGGCAGCACGGGAACACTGACGAATTTTTCACTTACCTTTTCCAACACACCGGCGCCGGCGCCACCAGCCCTGCCACCATGTACCACTACTTTACCTGGTACTTCTACCTGCGCCAACGCTACTTCCATCTGCGATTTCAGCGGTGTGTGCGGAACTACTAACGGAAATACTGTGCAGGACTGGCCAGGTTCCAACCTTGGCAGCTGCTTCGGTATAGAAAATAATTCCTTCGTGAAATTCATCGCATCGGCTACCACGGCCAGTTTTTCCATCTGGGTGCATACCAGCACTTTTGGTGGCGCCTATTACACCGGTGGTATCCAGATGGAATTTTTCAGCGGTACCTGCGGAACGGGTGCGGTAACCTCTTATGGTTGTTATCCGCATATTTACCCTTACAGCGCACCGGGCCAGCCGATCATTTCGGTGGTAACAGCTTCGGGGCTTACCGTAGGCAATACGTACTACCTGATGATCGATGGCTTTGGCGGTGATCATTGTACCTTCACCATCGAGGCATTATCCGGAGTAAACGTGCTCAACATCACCCCGCCGGTAGCATCGGTATGCCCCGGCGGAAGCGCTGTGCTTACGGCTTCCGGTGGAAACGGTGTTTATTCCTGGTCGCCCTCAACTACATTGAGTTCGCCTACCGGCACAACAGTTACGGCTACGCCTACCATCGCTACCACTTATACGGTAACCAGTGTGACAACCGGAGGTTGCCCGCTCACGAAAGATGTTACGGTCAATATCACTCCTCCACCAACGTTTACGCAGCAGCCTTCGCTGACCCCGCAAAATGTTTGTCCGGGACAGAATGCTACCGCACTGACCGTTACAGCTACAGCAGGAAGCGGAACAGTGAGCAGTTACCAATGGTATGTAAATGCAACAGCGTCCAATACTGGTGGCACACTCATACCGGGAGCTACTTCGGCCACTTACACACCACCCAATACGCCTGCCGGTACGTTTTATTATTATTGTGTAGTAACCAATTCGAATACCTGCGCCACCCCGAGCAATGTTTCGGGGGCTATCAACATACTGGCGCCACTTACGCCCCCGACAGCTTCGGTTACCGTGCAGGCAACGTGTGCAGCTGGTGGAACCATCACGGTGTCTTCGCCGCTGGGAGCCAATTATACCTACAGCATCGACGGTACAAACTACCAGGCCAGCCCGGTATTTCCCAACCTATCGCCGAATTCTTATAACGTTACGGTGAAAAATGTTACCACGGGATGTACTTCACTTGCTACGGTAGTAGTGGTGAATAATCCTTCGGCTTTGCCGCCACCAACAGCTTCTGTTACTATACAGGCTACCTGTGCTACTGGTGGAACCATCACAGTCTCCTCGCCGCTGGGTGCCAACTATACCTACAGCATCGACGGGACAACTTACCAGGCAAGCCCGGTATTTCCCAACCTTACCCCTAATTCTTATAATGTTACGGTACGAAACCTTACCACCGGGTGTACATCTGCGGCTACCGTAGTGGTAGTGGCCCCTCCGGCTGCGCAGGCCCCTCCAACGGCTTCGGTTACGGTACAGGCTACCTGTGCTGCTGGTGGAACCATCACGGTCTCCTCGCCGCTGGGCGCCAACTTTACATACAGTGTAAATGGTACAACTTACCAGGCCAGCCCGGTATTCCCCAACCTTACTCCTAATTCTTATAATGTTACGGTACGAAACCTTACCACCGGGTGTACATCTGCGGCTACCGTAGTGGTAGTGGCCCCTCCGGCTGCGCAGGCCCCCCAACGGCTTCGGTTACGGTACAGGCTACCTGTGCTACTGGTGGAACCATCACGGTTTCATCGCCGCTGGGTGCCAACTTTACTTACAGTGTAAATGGTACAACTTACCAGGCCAGCCCGGTATTCCCGAATCTTACCCCTAATTCTTATAATGTTACTGTGCGAAACATTACCACCGGCTGTACTTCCAATGCAACAGTAGTAGTGGTAAACAATCCATCTACACTAACACCGCCAACAGCAACGTCAACACAACCTACCTGCGCAGCAGGTGGAACCATCACAGTAACATCGCCGATCGGCGCCAATTATACTTATAGCATAAACGGAACTACCTACCAGGCCAGCCCTGTGTTTCCGGGGCTTGCACCTAACTCTTACAATGTTACCGTAAGGGATCTTACTACCGGCTGTACTTCCAATGCAACTGTAGTAGTGGTGAGCAATCCATCTACACTTGCACCGCCTGCAGCAACTTCTACGCAACCTACCTGCGTAGCCGGTGGGGCCATTACAGTAACATCGCCGATCGGGGCCAATTATACTTATAGCATCAACGGAACTACTTACCAGGCGAGCCCGTTTTTTACGGCGCTTGGTCCGGCATCTTACAATGTTACGGTGAGGGATAATACCACCGGTTGTACTTCGGCAGGGACTTTAGTAGTGCTAACGGCAGCAGCTATCGTTCCTGCACCAACAGTATCTGTTACTCAACCCACCTGTATTTTAAATACCGGTACTACCACCATCACCGCTCCGTTGGGACCGGATTATGAATACCGTATCAACGGCGGGCCTTACCAATCATCGCCAACTTTCGCAGGGCTGGCCCCCAACACCTATAATGTGAGCGTACGGTATATCCCTACGGGCTGTACGAGCGCAAACACTATAGTGACGATTGTTGCCGCAGCAACACTTCCGGCACCAACAGCCACGGCCACCCTGCAGCCAACCTGCACCACAGGTGGAAATATTACCGTAAGTGCTCCTTTGGGTACCCAATATGAATACAGCATCGATGGGGTCAACTATCAGCCAGCCGTGGTATTCACCGGCCTTAACCCGGGGCCGTATAATGTTACGGTAAGGGATAATACTTCCGGCTGCGTTTCTTCCGCTGCAATAGTCACCATGGCTAATCCGCCGGGAGGGCCTGCTACACCAACATTTACCACTACACAGCCAACCTGTACGGTCATCACCGGCAGCATAACGGTTACTTCGCCGCTGGGTGCCAACCTGGAATACAGCATCAACGGAACTGCTTACCAGGCAGGTACTTTGTTCAGCA
>NZ_RJUB01000160.1 GCF_024343615.1 Ferruginibacter sp. HRS2-29
CTCCCCTGCACGTATTCTACACCTGCAGGTAATCTTATTTCCACAGTAGTAGCGGTACAGGTGCCGGTAAAACCAAGATTAACGGTGAGTTTACTTACATCAAGCCCGCGTGTAAGTTGTTGAGCTGCTAATGGATAAGTAATCACCACCTGTGCTTCTAAGGTGGTACTAAAAGCAGTTGCCAGTATCACCGCTAAAATAACTGGCCGGATTAAACCCGAGCGGATTTTTTGAAAAAAGTTCTCAATGAAAGAATGGTAAAGGTTGTACATGACATGAAAATTTTAATTGAATGAAACGGAGGCTATATAGTAGTAAACTTTATTACCCCCTGCATACAGACTTGTTTTTTGGCAGATTGGTTGTCGAATTACATCTTTTTTAAATAAAATATTTTTTTATTATGATAAGCAAGCAATTGGACGCCGGCCAGGATGTAAAGTTTGAAAGTAAGGGCGTTACTCTTGCCGGCTCAATTTTAACACCTGAAAAGCCTTTCCGCCGTGGTAATTGTGCACGGATCAGACCCGGTAAAAAGAGAAATGGAGTTCACTAAACGCCTTGCCAAAGAAGGTATTTCTGTACTGACCTACGATAAACGCGGAGCGGGAGAATCCGGTGGTGTATATGCCGGGCCACCTGTTGGCACCAATAATATTGACACTACCCATCTTAATTTATTGGCTGACGATGCCAGTGCAGCAGTATATACATTTCAAACTTATCTGAAGGATAAAAAGACACCGACCGGTTTAGTGGGCTTCAGCCAGGCAGGATGGATCATCCCGATTGCTGCACGCAAAAATCCACGAATAGAATTTATGGTGCTATTCAGTTGCCCTACCATTACCACGTTAGAACAACTCCGTTTTCAATTTTATTCCATTGGCAACAAAAATTTTGGGGACAATCATACAGAGGCAGACGTTCGTGAACATATAAAAAGCGACCCGGACAGGTATCAGTTTACGGCTACCGATCCAAAAATCTCTTTGAATACTCTTCGATTCCGGGGCTTTGGCTTTTTGGCGAGAAAGACATACAGAACCCGGTAAAATTGTGCATCGAGCAATTAAATACCTTTAAAGTTCAAGGCAAACCTTTCGAATATACCTTGTTTCCTACATTAGGACACAATACTTCTTAGGCTGATATCCCCCCCTTTGATATTTCAATTCAATGGATAAAACAGAAAGCGCCGAGCATTCGGAAGACTAAAACATCAAAATAAATCGCTGCCTGCAAATGGGGTGTTTTCACCGCCGTTAGTTTTTGGATACAGGTTTTGCAGGTGGTACGCCGCAGGTAAGGCCAACAGGCAGCGGAAACTTAGGGGCGCCCCATCCGCAATTTATGAACGAACAATGTTAATGCGGAGAAAATAAGTCTTCCTATGTTATCCAGTCTACTATGCCAGAAGGGGCTGGCCGGGAGGCCACGCCCCGGCGTCGCACGGATGCGCCGATATTCAATGACAGCATTCCCCTCCCACCCTCGCTGTGGCCGGGGCACAGAACTTAACTTTAAAAAACAAACCACTCATTCTTGTTACACTTTTTTCGCCTGCGTTGGTAACCTTCCCCACTTTATAATCCATCTTTCCACCCGTAAGTCGCCGGGGCGTGGCCTCCCGGCCTGCCCCATCCGCAATTTATGAACGAACAATGTTAATGCGTAGAAAATAAGTCTTCTCCTATGCTATCCAGTCTACTCAGCAAGAAGGGGCTGGCCGGGAGGCCACGCCCCGGCGTCGCACGGATGCGCCGACATTCATTAACAGCATGCCCGGCCTGCCTTCGCCGTGGCCGGGGTACAGAACTTAACTTTAAAAAACAAACCACTCATTCTTGTTACACTTTTTTTTCAAAAAATTTGTGTAACGGATTTTTAGTTTATTTTTTGTTACAGTTTTTTTTCAAAAAAATGTTGTAACGAAACTTCGTATAAATGAAACCGGGTTTTATATTTCGGAAGGTCACCAACGTGGCAAAATTTGGAGACCATAGCTTTTCGGACCAGCCGCGGGTACAATGGTAACAACCCGCAAACCGGCCACAGACCGGCGACCTTGTGAAAGCGCAAGTGATCGCGAAAATTTTCTTTTGATCTGGGTTTATAGCAGGTAATATTTACACCGGAGGGGAATGGGAATAATTAGCAAAATGCCCTGCTGAACCATACAGTCCATCAGCAGGGCATTTTTTTTATTTATTGAGAAACCCCCAATTCCTGGTTGTGTACAGTTACCTGAACAGTAAATTCATATGCATCAACAGGGATGGTCTGCGGTTTGCTCATTCCTCCGCCCGGTAGCTGGAAAGGCTTTGAAATAAATGTTTTTTGAACGATCAGCTTTTGGGTCCCGTTGCCGAAACTTTTATTTACTTTAAATTCAACATACCTCGACTCCCTCAGGAAATTGCTTTGTGTAATGGTAGCCAGCAATATAAGGGACCCTGTACTTGCAGG
>NZ_RJUB01000161.1 GCF_024343615.1 Ferruginibacter sp. HRS2-29
GGCCATCTTCAAATTTTCCACGGTTGATGAACTTGTTGAGCTTTGCACTGTATAAGTATATAAACGTTTGTACACGCGTGTTATCGTGTTGATTCGCGATATCCGTTTCGGCAAAATGCTCGAATTTCTCCAGCGTTTCATTGAATTTTTTATAATTCTTCAGATCGAAATGGGCATTCAAAAGGTTGTGCATCCCTTTTATATAATGCCCTGGTTCTATCTCGATCATTTTCCGGTCATTGAAAAGTTCCACCCATTTTTGCGTGTAGCGGTAATACATCAGGAAATCCTGGCGGATGAATGCGAACCAGGTATAACTCTGGTAGAGATATAATTTTTCGTAAAAGCCCAGCTCGTGCGGGAATTCGGTGGGCAGATGCTCCCGGAAATATGTTTTGATCCCTTCTTCATCTTCCTCATTACGGGCATGCCCGTTTTTGATATACCAGCTATAGAGCTTGAGAGCGAGATTGGAAAGCTTGGTGATCATCGTCCTTTTTTCATTCACTTCTTCCGCTTCGGCAGTCAATTGATCGGCCCTGTTTTGCATACTGCGGGTGATGTGAAGGGTTTCGATCTTTTTTTCCAGGGAAATCGTCTGGATCAAAAAGCTATCTTGGTGATAGGCTGTCGCCAGCTCTTTCACCTTTTCCAGGATCTTCAGGCTCTGATGATAGAGCCCTTTATTATATAATATACGGGCATAATCCAGTTGCTCGTGCAGCTGAAGATCAATACTGTCGGTACTTTTGAGCACACGGAGACTGGCCAGTAATTGTTTGTAAAGATGCGCCTTGATATTTGCGAGCTGCGGCTTTTTGATCGACTTTAATTTTTTAAGCAATATTGCCTCATCATAATAAGACAGTTTATCGAGTGCATCAAAAAGCTCGATGATCTTGAGGTCCTGGTTGGCAGAACTCCGGGTGATATATAGTTTAAAATTCCGTTTTTCAGCCTTTTCAAGCGAATGTATCAGCTGAAATAATATGTCGGTAGAACGGTTGGGCATAAGTAAAACCTTAAATTAAAATGCAGTACTGCAAAGGGTTTCAGAAAATTGAAACCGATTTCAGTATAATAAAACGTCACAAAAGTTGTATTAAAACTAATAAAAACCTGCTATACTTTCGTGAAAGAAAGCGAATGACAATGCATTCTGTATAGCAGGCAATTGATAAGTGGCAGGCAATCGAAAAGGTCGTGTATCATTGATACAGCAGCAAGATAATAAAAAATAATAGTACAGTAACATTACTGTTTAACTTTTTTCATATGGCAAGCAATCGAAAAGGTCGCTCCGTTTCTACGGAGGGACCCTTTTTATTTCAGGGAAGTCCGGAAGGCTAATGCTGGTCACTGGATGCCGGTTGATGGCTTTTAAGAATTTTAAACCAAAAAATCCGGCAACCAGTCACCAGCGCTGCAGTATTTTTCCTAATATGTACTTTTTACACAAAACCACTTAACAATTACATAACAACATCTAAAAATCCGACTTGGACGTAATAAAATAAAAACCTTCAAACCCAATGTGGCAGCGGGTTACAGAAATGCTGAATTGATTTCAGCATAATAAAACACAATAAAAGTTGTAGAAAATAAGATGAAAAGCGTTTCTATATTTGTAATAGAAAGAACGCCGGAATAAAAATCACATGGCAGGCAATCGAGCAAATGGCGGCAATCGAAAAGGTCACTTATCTTCTGATAAGTCCGGCAAGATAACTAAAATACTATTACAGTAACATTTTACTGTTAAATTTTTTCATATGGCAAGCAATCGAAAAGGTCGCTCCGTTTCTACGGAGGGACCCATTTTATTTTAGGGACTTTTTCATTACACGAATTAGGGAAGATAGGAATTAGGCTATTGTTTTTGAAATTGTGAAAAAATATATGACTTAAAATTCATATTATAATTATAAACATATTTGTTTTATCAGCGAAAACTGATGATTTTTTCACATAAATGCAAAAATTTTCTTCGGGAACGATGCCATAACATTTATTTAACGAATGGATATTTTTTTTGGAGATAATATTCAAGCACTACACAATACGTTTATAATAAATGATTTACGAAACCTACCATACTGTTCAGCATAATAAAATGCAGTGAAATATGAAAAAAATCTAAGAAGATCCCGATGTACTTTTGAATCAGAAAGAGAGGGAAAGGATTTTCACATGACAGGCAATCGAACAAAGCAATTGAAAAGGCCGGTCGCCAAGATAATACAAATAACAATACAGTAATATTTACTGTCAACTTTTTTCATATGGCAAGCAATCGAAAAGGTCGCTCCGTTTCTACGGAGGGACCCTTTTTATTTTAAGGAA
>NZ_RJUB01000162.1 GCF_024343615.1 Ferruginibacter sp. HRS2-29
TTTCATTTTTACGAAGTAAAATAATCTGTGTAATCCCCTAATCCATTTTAAATCTGTGATCCCTTCTATGCTTCAATCTTCGCTCAAATTCGTAATTCGTAATTCGTAATTCGTAATTCGTAATTCGTAATTCGTAATTCGTAATTCGTAATTCGTAATTCGTAATTGATCAAATGTATTTCAACCACCACTGCCCATGTTCCATCTTATATTTATTGAACCACTTGCACGGAAGATACAAAACCCCCACTACGGATATCCAGATGAGGTATACTACCGGTAACCCATAGCCGAAATTACGTGGCCTGAAAAGGAATGGCGGATCGCTGGCAATCTGCGACATACCATAACCGCTGGCGAAAAAGACAATGACCAGCAGGAAATGAAGCAGGTAAATATGCAGGATGTAGTAGAAGAACGGCACGCGGCCATAAATGCTGACAACATCCGTCCAGCGGGCTTTTATGTTTTCAAGAAGCGCCAGTAATATCATTCCCGGGCCAAGAGTCATGCAGGTGTATTGCAGCGAAGGTGGGTATTTGCTGGTATCGAGGAACGAAAGTAAACTATGTTCCCCATTGACCCATCTGCCCGGATCGCCATAACCTTGGAGCAAACGGCTTACAATAAATAGCACGATCATGGCGGAACCTGTAATCAGTAACAATTTTTTCCTGCGACTGGCATCCATCTCTTTCACAAACCAACGGCCCATTGCATAACCGGTGAACATGATTCCTGTCCAGGGCAGAATTGCATAAAATGCACCGATGAAATGTGCCGGACCCAGTGGTATGATCGTGCCTCTTGCGGTAAAAAAGACTTTCCATATATTGGCTGCAAAGCCTGTAGCAGGAAGGTTGGCATAATCCAGTGCATTGTGCCCTACCACCAGCAGTAGCCCGATCGGCAGTATGAGTTTACCGGAAATACGTGTCAGCAAACCAAGCAGGATCATACTGCAGCCGATAGCCCATATTACCTGCAGCATGATGAAATTGTAAAACGGGTTGAAAAATATGCCCAGTGTTACGATCACTATTTCCACTATCACCAGCCAGATGCCACGTTTTATGAGGAATGCGGAAGCCTCTTTCCGACTTTTGTTTTTGGAAGAAAGGAATGCGGAGATACCTGATAACAATACGAATATCGGGGCGCAATAATGCGTGATCCAGCGGGTGAAATACAATGGGATGGTGGTAGTTTCCGGATTCATCGGATCGGCAGTGATCGCGCTGCTGTGAAAATAATCCCGGGTATGATCCAGTGCCATGATGATCATTACCAGTCCGCGAAGTATATCGATGGAATTGATACGGTATTGATTTTTTTGCATGCAGAAAGATAATAATTAAATGGATAATAGTATAATGGATAATGGTATAATGGATAATGGTATAATGGATAATGGTATAATGGATAATGGTATAATGGATAATGGTATAATGAATAAATTTATAATGATCAATATTATCCATTGTAACATTATCCATTATAACATTATATTCATGTATGCTTAAAATCATTTCTCTGCTTCTCATAGCAGCATCTTCACCGGTGTTATTGCTGGCGCAAAAAAAATCCCCGCAGGGGAACCTGTTTATTATCGGTGGCGGCAATCGCGGGCCTGAACTGATGAAAACCATGCTGGACGTGGCGAAGCTGTCACCGGCAGATTATATCGTGGTATTGCCCATGGCAAGTGAAGAGCCGGACAGCGCATTTTTTTACATGAAAAAATCATTGGAGGGGATAACTGCCAACGTGATGGTGTGCCTGAGATTCGACAGCAACGATGCTCCGGGATCCCGGCTGGATTCTTTGGGGAAAGCGAAGCTGATCTTCATTTCCGGTGGTGATCAGTCGAGGTTCATGAAATCGATAAAATATACTCCGGTTGCATCTGTTATCCAACAGGCATATAATAGCGGGGCAACCATCGCGGGTACAAGTGCCGGTGCTGCGGTGATGAGTAAACAGATGATCACGGGAAAAGAGCTCATCAGTAATACGGGTTACAATGCTACTTTCAAAAAGATCGTAAAAGGGAATATCGAATTTGAACCCGGGCTTGGGTTATTGAAAAACGCCATTGTAGATCAGCATTTTATTGTGCGCAGCCGCTACAACCGTTTGATATCAGCACTTTCAGAGCATCCGGATCAACTTTGTATCGGCATCGATGAAGCCACCGCGATCATTGTAAAACCTGGCAACAAAATTTCCGTTACGGGAGAAGCCCAGGTGTTGGTACTTTCAAAACCACGTAATACAGGGATTACCGCCAAAGGATTGATTTATGCCGGGGAGATAGTGATGAGTATTTATGTAGCAGGACAGGAATTTGCGATCAGATAATCTATGATCTATGATGTCTTCTGGTCAGAAGAATGTTCATTTCATTAATGTCCTTTAATCAGAAGGAGATCATACATCATAGATCATACATCATAGATCAAAGTAGCTTCATATCCCATTTCTTCCATCATCTTAATCACAGGAGCAGCGGCTATCTCTCCCGATCGGCTTTCGATCCGCAGTATCCGGTCACAATCATGCAGGTCGAAATTGGCAAGATATGCTGTGAATGCCGCATGCAGCCGCTCCACGATCATATCGGCTTCGGCACGATCGTATACATCGGTTCGAAAGATCTCTATGTTGGGCAGGGAACGCATGAAGATTTAATCACTCTGTTTTGTTTGTCAGTAATCGTAATTTACCATCCATTGTATGCCGAATTTATCGGTGAGCATACCAAACAGGGCGCCCCAGAACATTTTTTCCAAAGGCATATCCACCTTGCCCCCTGCCGACAAGCCATCGAACAGTTTATGCGATTCTTCTTCGCTTTCGGTATTCAAAGAAATGGAAATATTGGTGCCCGTGGTAACCTGCGGCATAACGCTTGGCACATCCGTACCCATCAATATTGAATTAGAGGAGATCGGCAACGCTACATGCATGATGCCTTTTTGTTCATTCAGTGGAATATGCTCACAGCCCGGTGTGCCTTCGAAACGCTGGAGTGTAGTGAATTCGCCGCCAAAAACGGATCTGTAAAAGTTGAATGCTTCTTCGGTGTTGCCGTTGAAATTCAAATAAGGATTTGCTGTTGCCATGATGAATGCTTTAAAATAGATGATCGATACATCAAAGTTATTCCGTTGCATCCGGAACGTATGGGGCTAAAGAAGACTTTGAAAGGGGCAGGAGGGACAAAGAGGTGGATAATGGATAATTGATAATGAGTTCGAAAGAGTTGACGCGCTGAGTGCTTTTTTACTAATTATCCATTATCATCTAGTCTATTTCAATATCATATTTATCCAGTAGCCCTGCAATTCCATCCGAAGAAAATTTCGCCTTTTTTATCCTGTTAAGTTCCGGATCGATGGAGTAGTGGAGGGCTGTGCGGAAGTCAGCCTGCTCCAGGTTGGTTTCATCAAACACGGAGCCGGCGAGGTCGCAGTCTTTGAAAATGGCTTCTGTCAGATTAGCCTCGGTGAAATCCACTTCGTGTAAAACACAATCATCGAAGAAGGTGCCTTTCGCTTTAAGTTTATAAAACGAAGAAAAATTGAGGAGGCATTTTTCAAAGCGAACTTCAAATAATAATGGTTTGCATTGATCGAAGCGTACGCCTAATAATTTGCAATCATTGAAGGAAATATTCCGCCAGGCTGTATTCGCCGAATTCACGAGACTGAAATTGCAGCCGCGGAAACTGCATTCTATAAAATTCACCCCGCTGATGTCGGCATTGGAAAAATCACAATTGATGAACGTGCAGTTCTCGTAATCGCCTTCGGCAAGTTTTTGCTCCGCGAAAGATTGGGTGTCGTATTCTTTATCGACGATGTAAACTTTTTCCATCAGGCGCTATTTATTCTTTTTCTTCAATCTTTTTGCTTCAGTCTTCCCGAGGTTTTCCTGTATACGAAATGCTACGATCTGCTTCACGAGGTCCAGCGGCAGTGGCTTATCCAGCGGAAACTGCACGGAACCTTTCGCATGTTTATAACCAGCGATCTCTTTCTTGAAATTTTCTATTCCCGAAGCGCCGGGATAAAAACCGATGTGGCGCTCGTAGCCGGCAAAATACACCAGCGGGCCATGGAATTTATAGGCCGGCATCTGGTAACCGATGTATTCTTCCGCTCCCGGTGCAGCTTTGCGGATGGTGGTGCGCAATTGCTTCAGCAGTTTTTGCGTAGCTGCAGGAAAACCGGTGATATAGCTTTCCACGTCTTTGATGTCTGGCCTGGAGATCATGGGAGGAAGTTTCACGCAAAGTCGCAAAGATTTCGCAAAGAGGCAAAAATTATAATAAATTCCTTTGCGCCTTTTACTTTCCTCTTTGTGCCTTTACGGGAAATAAAAAAAGGACTACAGGTTTCCCTGCAATCCCTTTCTTCTTCATGCTTATAAAAAGTTGTCACATCTGCCAACTTAAATGTCGATTGCTTCGCCATAAGCTGCAGCAGTAGCTTCCTTCAGCGCTTCGCTCATGGTCGGGTGCGGGTGAACAGCGTTCATCAGTTCATACCCGGTAGTTTCAAGCTTACGGGCAACCACGGCTTCCGCGATGATCTCCGTTACGTTCATACCGATCATATGACATCCGAGGAATTCACCATATTTCGCATCGAAGATCACTTTTACAAAACCTTCGGTGGCGCCTGCCGCCACAGCTTTTCCGCTTGCTATGAATGGGAATTTGCCCACTTTTATTTCATATCCTGCTTCTTTGGCCGCTTTTTCGGTATATCCTACAGAAGCTATTTCCGGAGAAGTATAGGTACAACCAGGGATATTATTGTAATCCAGCAGGTCTACTTTATGACCGCTCAGGTGCTCAGCAGCATTGATACCTTCTTTGGTAGCCACATGCGCCAACGCCTGACCAGGGGTACAATCCCCGATAGCGTACAGGCCCGGTACATTTGTCTGCTGGTAAGCATCCACCACGATCTTTCCTTTTTCAGTTTTTACACCCAGTTCTTCCAGGCCAAGATTTTCAAGATTGGCAACGATACCTACAGCGCTCAACAGGATATCGGCTTCCAGCACCACTTCGCCGTCGGCAGTTTTTACGGTAGCTTTCACTCCTTCGCCGCTGGTATCCACTTTGGTCACTTCACTGTTGGTCATGATGGTGATACCTTGTTTCTTGAACTGCTTTTCCATTTCCTTGCTGATATCTTCATCTTCTACCGGCACGATACGCGGCATGAACTCAACGATGGTCACTTTGGTACCCATGGTATTGTAGAAATAGGCGAATTCGCTTCCGATAGCGCCGCTACCGCAAACGATCATGCTTTTTGGTTGCGTAGGCAAAGACATTGCCTTACGGTATTCGATGATCTTTTGACCATCGATCTTCATGCTCGGTAATTCCCTTGCACGGGCACCTGTTGCCAGGATGATATTTTTAGCTTCCACAGTTTGTTTGCTGCCGTCTGCTGCTGTTACTTCCAGTTTATTGGCTGCTACCAGTTTACCTGTACCCATGATCACATCGATCTTGTTCTTTTTCATCAGGAACTGGATGCCCTTGCTCATTTTATCGGCTACGCCTCGGCTGCGGGTGATCACTGCCGGGAAATCAGCCGTAGGATCGGCGATGTTCAGTCCGTAAGTGCTTGCATGTTTGGTGTAATCAAAAACCTGCGCGCTTTTCAGCAATGCTTTGGTAGGGATGCAACCCCAGTTGAGGCAGATACCGCCCAACGACTCCTTTTCAACGATAGCTACTTTTTTGCCCAGCTGGCTTGCCCTGATTGCAGCAGGGTATCCGCCCGGGCCGCTTCCTAAAACTATTACGTCGTATGCCATAAAAATGTATGATTTGATGATGTATGTTCAGTGAACTGAATTTCGTGTGCAAATTTAGTTTGAAATGGGGGATTAGCCAAATTTAGTGAATAGGGAATAGTCAATAGTGAAACCTTCGATAGGTTGTTCATGAAGGCGGGTTTTAGTCAGATTTTTATAGAACTGTTTTTGAAAAGCTTCGGTTGACTTTATAAACGTTAAAGTTTTGACTATTGCCTATTCACTATTGACTTTTCGAAGTTACCTTTGCCCCATGAAAAAAGCATTCCTCATCCTCTCCCTCATCACTTTATCCATAGCGGCCAACAGCCAATCCATCAAAAAGTATAAGATCACCGATATTGAAAAATACATCGCCACTTCAAAAGATTCGGTACTGGTGATCAATTTCTGGGCTACTTTCTGCAAACCATGCGTGGCAGAAATACCATCGTTCATCAAAGTAACGGACCAGTATAAACACCGTGGCGTGAAACTATTACTCGTAAGCCTCGACCTGCCGGCATTTTACCCCGCAAAGATCGCCAGCTTCGCAAAGGCGCACAATTTTACCTCCACCATCGTGTGGCTCGACGAAACCAATGCGAATTATTTCTGTCCGAAGATCGATCCTAAATGGAGTGGATCCATCCCGGCCACGTTGATCGTCAATAAGAAAACGGGGTACAGGAAATTTTTTGAGGAAGAAATGGAAGAGAAGAAGTTTGAAGAAGAATTGAAGGCTGCCATAGGAAACTAGAGAGCGATCACGGATTTTAAATTGATTAGGCGATTACACAGATTATATTTTGCTGGCGCAAAATAAAAATGCAGTTTATAAAGTAATTCAACTTTTATAAACTGCATTTTTATTTTTACGAAGTAAAAATCATCTGTGTAATCGCCTAATCAATTTAAAATCCGTGATGCTGATCTTTGATATCTTTATTTGATTCCCTTAAGCACATCCAGTTCGAGCTGCTTTTTATATCCATCCAGTTTCTCTGCTACCACATTATCATTCGCGCCAATGATCTGTGTAGCCAATATCCCCGCATTCCTGGCCCCATTCAATGCTACCGTTGCCACCGGTACTCCGCCCGGCATCTGGAGGATAGACAGTACCGAATCCCATCCATCAATGGAATTAGACGATTTTACCGGCACGCCTATCACCGGCAGGCTGGTATAAGCAGCCACCATGCCAGGAAGATGTGCCGCACCGCCTGCCCCGGCAATGATCACCTTCAGTCCGCGGCCACGGGCTTCCATAGCATAAGTACGCATACGGTCGGGTGTGCGATGCGCCGAAACGATGGTGATCTCGTACGGTATTTCAAACTGCTGAAGCATTTTTTCGGCTTCCTGCATCACAGGCATATCGCTCTGGCTGCCCATTATGATCCCTACTATTGGTTGCATCGGGTTATTTTTTACGCAAAGAACGACAAAAATTCTACATGTTTGTAATAGTTTAGGGATTAGGGAATAGAGTTTAGTGTCCTGACGCCGAAACTCTGATCCCTAAACACTAATCTTCCTGTTATATCAACTTTAAATCATATCTCGCTACCATTCATATTATTGCGCCCGGCTTATCTTGGCAAACTGTTTTATATTTGGCTTAATATTTATTAAATAGATGTAATGAATTATCCTTCTAAATTCCTGGCAGCCGTATGCTCGCTGGTGATCTTGTTTTCTGCCTGCAAGGGCAAATCGAAAAAATCGGATAAGCCGAAAGAAAATCCTCCTACTGTAGTCGACGTCATGATAGCCCAACCTCAGCCCATCAGTAATGTAGTGGAAGCCAATGGTACCGTGCTGGCTGGAGAATACGTAGAACTTCGGCCTGAAGTAAGCGGCCGCCTCACCTATCTCAACATTCCGGAAGGTAAGCCTGTGGCAAAAGGGCAGGTTCTGGCAAAGATCAACGATGCCGATCTGCGTGCACAGATCGGCAAAAGCAGGGTGCAACTCGACCTCGCCATTAAAACTGTAGAACGTTATAAAAAACTGGTGGACGTAGGCGGGATCAATCAGAGTGATTACGACCTGGCAGTGAATTCCGTGAACGGTTACCGGGCGGATATTGCCTACACTGAATCGCTGATCGCTAAAACGGTGATAAGGGCGCCTTTTTCAGGTATCGCCGGTTTAAGGCAGGTGAGCCCGGGCGCTTATGTATCGGCTGCCACCATCCTGGCTACCATCCAGCAACTCAGCCAGGTAAAGATCGATTTCACTTTGCCGGAAGCTTATGGCAATATCATCAGGATCGGTTCAGATATCGACGTTTACCTGAATACTGATACCGCTACGGATAAAGTAAAAGCAACCATCATAGCGATGGAGCCGGGTGCCAATACGGATACCCGCAACCTGAAAGTAAGGGCAATGCTGGACAAAGGTACAGTAAGCCCGGGGGCTTTCGTAAAAGTGAAGATCGATGCCGGAAAGAACAGGAATTCCATAGTTGTGCCTACCAATGCTATCATTCCGGATGACAAAAGCAACCAGGTGATCGTAGTGAAAAACGGGATCGCCAATTTCGTAAATGTACAGACCGGCAATCGCGAAGCGAATACGGTAGAGATCATTTCGGGACTGAACCAGGGAGATTCCATTGTGGTGACCGGTGTATTGTTTGCCCGTCCGAAAAGTAAATTAAAAGTACGTGGGGTGAAAAAGATCAATGAGCTGCAGCCGGCAGATTCCTCGAAAGCACAATAAGTAAATGGATAACGGAATAATGGATAATGGATAATTTTCCCGAGAGAAAAACCTTTCAATATTTGTACTGCGTTCCGGCTGAAAACATTATCCATTATCCATTATAAAATTATCAATTTAAAAACCTACGGTTTTTATGAATATATCAGAATTATCACTAAGAAGGCCTGTAGGTGCAGCAGTACTCAACCTGATGATCATCCTGTTCGGTATTGTCGGGTTTACTTTCCTGGCCATCCGCGATTACCCTGCTATCGATCCGGCGGTGATCAGCATCAGCACTTCTTATACAGGTGCCAATCCTGATATCATCGAGAGCCAGATCACGGAGCCGCTGGAAAAACAGATCAATGGTATCCCGGGGATTAAAACCATCACTTCCTCCAGTTCGCTGGGTAGCAGCAATATTTCCGTGGAGTTTGAGCTGGGCGTGGACCTGGAAGCCGCGGCAAGTGATGTGCGTGACAAAGTAGGCCAGGCCAGCCGCAGCCTTCCGCAGGATATCGATGCGCCACCGGTGGTGACAAAAGCTGATGCCAACAGTGATTTCATCCTGATACTGGCCGTGCAAAGCCGCACCAAAGGCTTGCTCGAACTGAGTGATTATGCAGAAAACGTGCTGCAGCAACAGTTTCAGACGATCAATGAAGTGAGTTCGGTAAATATATTCGGGCAAAAAAGATACGCGATGCGCCTCTGGCTCAACCCGGATAAGATGGATGGTTTCGGCGTTTCATTTACCGATATCCGTACAGCACTCAATACCGAAAATATCGATCTGCCGCCCGGCAAAATTTATGGTAACAACACCGAGCTCACCATCAAAACAGTCGGCAGGCTAACATCCGAAAAAGAATTCCAGGATCTCATCATCCGCGAAGACAGTGCAGGAATAGTGCGATTGAAGGATGTGGCAAGAGTGGAAATAGGCCCTGAAACGCTGGAACAAAGCTGGAAATACAATGGTGTTAACGCGGTAGGGTTGGTGATCATTCCGCAACCCGGCGCCAACAATATCCAGATAGCCGATGATTTCAACAAAAAACTGGAGCAGATAAAAAAGAACAATAAGTCGGATATCGAAATGAATATCCTGCTCGACAATACCAGGAATATACGGAAGTCCATCAGCGAAGTGGAGGAAACGCTGTTCATCTCTTTCGGGTTTGTAGTACTCGTGATCTTCTTCTTCTTCCGCGACTGGCTTATCGCCATTCGTCCGTTGATCGATATCCCGATCTCGCTGGTAGCCACTTTCTTCATCATGTACATTTCCGGGTTCTCGGTAAATATATTGACGCTGCTCGGTATCGTACTGGCCACGGGACTTGTGGTGGATGATGGTATTGTGGTCACGGAGAATATCTTCCGGAAAGTGGAAGAGGGGTTACCGATCAAACAGGCGGCGCTGGAAGGAAGCAAGGAAATTTTCTTCGCGGTTATTTCCACTTCCATCACACTGGCGATCGTGTTCCTGCCCGTGATCTTCCTCGAAGGTTTCATCGGGCGGCTTTTCCGCGAATTTGGTGTTACGCTGGCCGCAGCAGTATTGATCTCGGCATTGGTATCACTAACGATCACGCCTGTACTGAATGTGGTGCTCAGCCGCAAAAAACCAGGCCATGGAAAATTCTACATGAAGACGGAACCGTTTTTTCAGGGAATGGAAAACGGGTACAAACGCTGGCTCACGGGTTTTCTCAAAGTGCGTTGGATCGCATTGCTGGTCATAGTGGTTTGTGGTGGAATGATCTGGCTTATCGGGGGAAGCCTTCAGAGTGAGATCGCGCCGCTGGAAGACAGGAGCAGCATACGTTTTACCGTTACTGCACCTGAAGGAACGAGTTACAGTAAAATGCAAAGGACGGCGGATGATATCAGCAATTACCTGTATGATTCAGTTCCGGAGAGGGATTTCGTTTTTGCCCGTACGCCGGCAGGTGCCATCAATAGTACGCAACCCAGGTTGGCGCTCGTTGATCCGGGAGACCGCGATCGTTCGCAGAATGATATAGCAAATGACCTGAACAGGAAAATGGCGCGGTTCAATGATGCAAAAATATTTGCCATCCAGGAACAGACGATCGCCGTGGGCGCCGGTTCCAGGGGGAGTTTGCCGGTGCAGTTCGTTCTGCAAAACCAGGACCTGGAAAAAATGAAGGAAGATATTCCTAGGTTTTTGGATGAAGCCAGAAAGGATAAGACATTCTCTAACGTGGATGTGAACCTTAAATTCAACAAGCCTGAAATTGAACTGACTGTCGACCGGATGAAAGTGAAAGATCTCGGTCTTTCTTCGCAGGACGTGGTATCGGCCATTCAATCCGCTTTCAGCGGAGGAAGGCTGGCATACTTCTTAAAAGATGGCCGGCAATATTCGGTGATCGCTCAGGTAGAACGAAGCGACCGGGATAAACCCGATGATATTTCACGCCTGTATGTACGCAACAACAAAGGCCAGAGCATACCATTGAGTGCCGTAATAAAACTGGAAGAAAGCAGCAGCCCGCCTTCGTTGTATCACTTTAACCGGTATAAAGCGGCTACTATTTCCGCATCACTTTCCGAAGGACATA
Organism: Ferruginibacter sp. HRS2-29; assembly: GCF_024343615.1. Taxonomy (GTDB): domain Bacteria; phylum Bacteroidota; class Bacteroidia; order Chitinophagales; family Chitinophagaceae; genus Ferruginibacter. The sequence goes on from NZ_RJUB01000162.1 coordinate 11,133, forward strand.
CAGTGGGAGATGGTATCAAAGCGATGGAAGCCATCAGGTCAAAGATCCTCGATGAGTCTTACCTGACGGCCCTTTCGGGGCCTTCGAGGGATTATTCGGAGAGTTCCTCAAATATCCTGTTCGCTTTTTTACTGGCATTGGTATTGATCTATCTTGTATTGGCTGCGCAATTTGAAAGTTTCGTAGATCCACTCATCATCATGATCACGGTGCCGCTGGCATTGGCGGGTGCATTGTTAAGCCTTTCGATATTTGGCCAGACATTGAATATATTTTCCGAGATAGGCATGATCATGCTTATAGGACTTGTAACAAAGAACGGTATCCTTATCGTAGAATTCGCGAATCAGAAGAGAGAAGAGGGCCATACAAAATATGAAGCCATTCTGATCGCTTCGCAACAAAGGTTGCGCCCGATCCTGATGACCAGCCTTGCTACTTCGTTTGGTGCATTGCCTATTGCATTGAGCCTTGGCGCTGCCTCTACGAGCCGTGTACCATTAGGGATAGTGGTAGTAGGGGGTATCATTTTCTCTTTGATACTTACGTTGTTTGTGATACCTGCCATGTACACTTTCCTTTCCAGGAGCAAGCAGCATCAGCATAAGGAAGTGGATGAATTTACTGGTAAAAAGATCGTTTCTGAAAAACATGAGACAATACAGCCGGAAGTTGTGGATGAAAACACGACACTATCAGATACGGATGATCAGAAAAAAAATACAGACGATAACGGAGCATTTTCAAAAGAGGATGTGCCCGGAAAATAAAAACAAGGAATGAAAAAGAAATTTTTTCTAATAAATAGTTTTATTGTTTTCGCCTTTGGTGCAAACGCCCAATCCCTGCAATTGCAGGATGCGGTTAACATTGCGCTCAAAAACAGCCTGGATATTCAACTGGCAAAAAACAGGATAGAAGCGGACAGTATCCTTAACCACATCGGTGTTGCCGGTGGCTTGCCCCTGGTTACCGGTACATTGAGCGATAATGAATCGATCACCAGTGTAAACCAGAAACTCAATACTGGTGCGGAGATCAGGCGTAACAATGCAGCGACCAATAATTTTGGTGCAGGCGTTACCGGTAGTATTCTTTTGTATAATGGAGGAAGGGTAGTAGCTACCAAAAAACGCCTCGGTGAATTACAATTGCAAAGTAAGGAACTGCTCAATTCACAGGTGCAGAACATACTGGCAGATGTGATGCTTGGTTATTATGATGTAGTACGCCAGCAGAATTATATAAAAACGATCGAGCAGTCGATCGAAGCATCCAACAAACAGCTCGACATTGTGAAGATCCGTCGCGAAGTAGGCCTGGCTAACAATGCGGATCTTTTCCAGGCGCAGATCGACCTGAATGTATTACAGCAATCAAAGCTTGCACAGCAATTGGTGATCGATCAGGCGAAAGCCGAATTACTTCGGCAGCTTACATTGAAAGCGGATTCAGCCATCACCATAAATGATACAATTCTTGTAGATAAAGGCGTGCAGCTGGAAAATATCATGAACAGCCTTACCAAAAATGCGGATATCAAGGCGGCGGAAAACCAGATCAGGATCAATGAACTGATCGTAAAAGAAACTGCGGCACTGCGTTACCCTTCTGTGAGGGCTACTACGGGCTATAATTTCAGCCGGAACCAGGCAGCAGCCGGTAACCTTTTGCTCAATCAGAATTTTGGCCCTACCGTCGGTATAAGTGTGGCGATACCTATTTACAATGGCTCTGCATTCCGCCGTCAGCAAGAGGTTGCGAAGATCGATGTACGTAATGCAGGTATACAGAAAGATATATTGCTCAGGGATTACAATGCCGAAGTGGTGAAACAATTTCATGCTTACAGCAACACTTTGAGCCAACTGGATACTGCCGTGCAGAATTATCAGTTATCAGAAAAATTGCTCGACCTGGCGCTCCTGCGATTTGAATACAAACAAGCAACTATCGTAGAAGTAAAAAATGCCCAACAGAGTTTCGTAGAATCAGGCTACCGGTTGGTAAACCTGAATTTTGCGGCTAAGTCTTCCGAAATACAATTGAAGAGACTGGCAAATACACTTACTTTTTGATCTAAGCCAAAGGGGATCGCAGATTTCAAAGGGATGGAGGGGATTGCACAGATTATTTTTACTCCGTAAAAACAGAAATGCAGTTTGTAAGATTTTTACTAATCTTACAAACTGCATTTTCGTTTTGCGCCAGCAAAACAATCTGTGCAATCCCCTTCATCCCTTTGAAATCTGCGATCCTTGCTCGCTTCAATCTCCGCTCAAATTCTTAATTCTTAATTCTTAATTGGATATTACCTTAATTACGTGCTTAATCTGATTCGCTTTATGCAGCAATTCCTGCTTCTCGCTGCTCAGGATCGTAATATGCCCCATCTTTCTTCCGGGCTTTGTTTGCGTTTTGCCATAAATATGAACAAACACATTATCCATTGCCAGCACTTTATCAAGACCATCGTACACAGCCGGCCCCGAATGTCCGGGTTCGCCGATCAGGTTTACGATGGCTGCAGGAAGTATATGATCCGTATTTCCCAATGGATAGCCCAGCATGATGCGCCACAGCATATCGAACTGGCTGCTGTAGTTGGCTTCGATAGTATGGTGGCCGCTGTTGTGCACCCGTGGCGCAGTTTCGTTTACCCATACGTTATCATCGATATCGGCAAATAATTCTATCGCGAATATACCCGGACTTTTCAATTGTTTAACCACTTTCAACGCGATGGCTTCGGCTTTCCAGAAAACTTTCTCCGGCAATTCAGCCGGGCTGATCTGGTAGTTGAGGAGGTTGAGGCGCTGGTCAAACACCATGTCGACCGGCGGATAAATGGCGGTCTCACCGTCTTGCGATATCGCAATGATCACCGCAATTTCCTTTTTGATATGCACCAGTTTTTCAAGCACCGAGGGGGCATCAAAACCTGAAGGGATATCTTCCGTTTTTTTCAACAACTGAACACCTTTGCCATCATATCCGCCAAGGGCGAGTTTATGTGCCGCCGGTAAAAAATCTCCATGACCCTGTAATTCCGAAAGGTTATTCGTGATCACAAAATCGCTGGTGGGGATCTCGTTTTCTTTGTAAAACTGTTTCTGTAAAATTTTATTCCTGATGATCCTTAACGCCGAAGGCTTCGGTAAAACTTTCACGCCTTCTGACTCCAGTTTTTCCAACGCTTCAAGGTTCACGCTTTCAATCTCTATAGTAAGTACATCCAGGCCTTTGCCAAAATTATAAACATCATCAAAATTGGTGATATCACCTTTGGTAAAATGCCCGCAAAGATGCGCCGCCGGGCACTCTGCATCGTTTTCCAATACATAAGTTTCAACAGGATAATTGGCAGCTGCCTGCAACAACATCCTTCCCAATTGCCCCCCCCCTAATATGCCCGCTTTTTTCATTTGGCAAATATAAGAGAGGAAGAATAATTAAAATTAAGAATTAGAATTTATCATAAAAAAGCCGGTCATCCTGCGATAACCGGCTGAAGTAAGCGGGAATATTTTATTTCTTCACAAACGGAATTGTAAACTTTTCTCCGGTTTCGTTTTGCGCTACAAAAAAATATGTTCCCGGGATCAAGCTTTTTATATCAAGAGTGCTAAGGCTCGTACCCCTGTTTATCTGTGCTGTGTTTATCAGCATTTCTTTACCGGTGGCATTGAATATCCTGATGGTATAACGACCATTGTTAGCAATGTTGCTCCAGCGTGCTGTCAGCGTTTGGGTGACCTGCATGCTATTGAGCAGCACAACACGTGATAATTCGCTGCAGGTAGTGTTTTTTTGCAGAATTTGTGAATAGGTGATTCTTCCATCATTATCTACTGCTTTTACTCTTGCGGTCACTAAGTTCCCGTCTACAGGAATAGACAAAGAATAAGTGTATCCATTTACGGCATTGATCGCTGGCAGGTTGCCGGCATTTACAAATACACCTTCTGCATTTCTTACTTCAAGCTCATAACGGTTTACATTGATTTCCTGGGCAATCACCCATTCGTAAGTGATCTCGCAGCGGTTTTCATTTGCCCTGAAAGACTGGAAAGTTACTGGAGTCGGACCCGCCGATATACCACCACATGTTGCCAGGTCGCCTCTCAAAGGTGACGGCACAGAAGCTGGATTCAATAATGTAATACCACCCGTATAAACACCGGTTGCTGGTGAAACTGCTTTATAAGTGGCACCACCGGTAAACAATACCAGGAGATCACCTGTGAATGCTATGGCTACGCCTGCAACTTCATTACTGGCATTTGCAAAACCCAACACTTGTGAAGGATAACAGGTAACCGTACCTGTAACCGGATCGGCGCTTAACAATTGTCCTTTGAAAATGCCCGAATTAGCGGGGTACTCAAAAGTCACATATGTATATAATTTATTGTCGGTCACGTTAAAAGCCAGATCCCTGAGACCGGTATTTTGCGCACTTTCCGGCGATACTGCCTGCTGAAGTGTATTCAGGTATTCACCGCAGGCGGCATTGCCAAAATTCAGTTTGGTATAAGTCGGCGAAATGGTACCTGTTCCGGCGGGTAGCGCTGTTGGGTTGATCTTTCCGATGTAAAATTCAAATGGGTTCAACGAAGGTGGATTTATATTAATAAATGCTGATAAGCCGGAGAAATAATAATTCCCGCTGTTGTCAAAAGTGCCAGCCGCCGGATTCACAAAAGAAAGTAAAGGAAAATTTACGCCGGGTGATGCCAGAACGCCTACCTGCTGTATTGCATAATTACTTCCCATCCTGTAGAAACGTGGTAACAATCCCGGGTTGATACCGTAGAGAAAACCGTCGGCAGCATTAAGGCCTACAGCATTCATGTCAAAATTAAGCGCCTGAAACTGGGGATTTTTCAAAGGGCCGCCTGGTATCAAAGTGCCGGCGCCGGTTACCGGACTTATGTTGTAAAAACTAACGGGTTCGTTTTGATAATTATTATTACCTGTCCTGGTTACAGCAATTGCACGCGCAGGGCAGCCGGTGAAGGGGGTTAAAGACTGTGAGTATGCGTTGGTGGCAGATAATGTTACCATAAAAGCAACGGCCAAATGTCTAGATAATCTCATGTGTAGTAATTTTAAATAAAAAAATAACCATGCCGTTAGGGGGCATGGTCTTAAATAGTTTGGAAGTACAATCATAGGTTGCACATGTCATGCCAAACACAGGGTAAAAGTCTTGTCAGGGCTTAATTAAGTGGATAATGTGCAAAACATTTCGAAAGTGAAGTTCAACCGTTTTTCCTCACCCTGATTTTAACGGAAATTGTGTGTGTTAGAAATTAAACTAATTATTTAGTTATAAAACGAATAGTTTAGTTTAGGTTTGTGTTTTATTAAATGATCAAGCATGTTTCGGACTTCAGCTTTGTACTTCCTGTTGATGATAAATGTTGGGATAGTGTCCGGGCAAAAAATGTATACAGGTTCGGTCGTTGATGATCATCAGAAGCCGGTAGCTTTTGTCTCGGTGGCCTTGTTGTATGACGACCGGTTCCTATCGGGCACAACCTGCGATGAAACCGGCGTCTTCCGTATTTCATATGATTTTGAGGATAAACAACGATATACCATCCGGCTATCGCAGACAGGTATGACTGATGTGTCACATGAATTCGTTTATCCCGATACGATGCCGAATGTTTTTATCATGCATCCGGATAGGAATTTACTGAACGATGTAACGGTAACGGCTAAACGCCCGTTGATCACCCGCAGATCTGACCGCTACATCATCAACATCGAAAACAGCCTGCTGGCAACTGGTAACTCGGGGCTGGAAGTTTTGCAGAAGTCGCCGGGGATCTGGGTAAACAGTGATGGCGCCATCCGCATGAAAGGCAACCAGGCTGTAACCGTCATGATCAACGATGTGGTGCAGCGGATGACATCGGATGAACTGGTAGAATATTTGAAAACACTGCGTTCAGAAGATATCAGCAAAATAGAAGTGATACAGAATCCGCCTTCGGAATTTGAAGCTTCCGGTTCGGGCGGCATCGTTCACATCATTTTAAAGAAGGCAAGAAAAAACGGGCTTAACGGATCGGTAAATAGTTTCAACCGCCTGCAAGGGAAGACCGCGTTTATCAATGGCGGCTTATCGCTGGATTACAAGATCAATCGTTTTTATATTTCCGGGGGGAGTTCTATTTCCCGCGACAGGAATGTTTCGACAGGGTTCACCAATGTCAGTTACCCCGACGAGGGGATCTACAATACTAATGGCAAACGCTATAACGACAACAGGCGGCAGCATTTCAGGGTGGGCATGGGCTATGATTTCAATCAGCAACAGTCGATCAGTATTCAATCTGCCGGCTTTGCCAACCAGTTTTTAAATAAATTTTACACAGCCAGTTATTATAAAGACCTGAATGAAGAAACTAACGGTAACGCCTACACGGACTGGATAAGAAAACCACTTTTTATCAGCACCACCTTAAATTATACCTGGAAAACGGATACTGCAGGATCTCTCTTCAAATTCATTGCCGATCATACTTACGGGAAGAAAACCGAAACCAATCTGTTCATCGCGGATTATAGCGATCCCTCACAAAACGCCACTTACCTTGTGAGTACCCCAACCGGTACAGGAATATTTTCCCTGCAGGGGGATTATACAAAAGTGCTGAGCAGTAAGATCCAGGTGAAGATGGGGATGAAATTTGCTTCGTCGGAAAAAGACAATGAGTTGATCAGGGAAGATAAGATTGATGATACCTGGGAAAAAGACACTGCGTTAAGCAATCATTTTATCTATCGCGAAAATATATGGATGTACTATGCTTCGATGGAAAGGATATGGGGCAATACCAGCCTGAAAGCCGGTATCCGTGCGGAACACACGATCTCAAAAGGGAATTCTATCACTTCGGAAGAAAAATTCAAACGCAGTTACCTGGGATTATTTCCTTCAGTTTTTATCACCCGGTCATTGAATGAAGCAAAAGGGAATTCTTTGTACCTGAATTATTCCCGGAGGTTGCAACGGCCCGGCTTCAGGGAGCTCAATCCATACCGCCTGCAATTCGATAATCATACTATCATGCTTGGAAACCCTTACCTGACGCCGCAATACACACATTCCATCGAAACGGGCGTCAACTTTCTCCGTGATTATTCTGCCTCTGTTTATCTCGCTGTTACCGAAAAAGTGATTGGTCAACTCGCTACAACTTTGCCTGGGAATAATATCGAATATAAATTTCAGAACCTTGATAAAAATACTGAATACGGGCTGATGCTTTCGTCGTCATTCAATATCCTGAAAGGATGGAATTCCACTAACGATGCATCGGTTTTTCATTCGGCTTATACCATTGGACAAAATTTAGTGAGACAAAACAATTTTTCGGCAAGGTCTATTCACAGTATCTCATTGCGCAAGATCATGGACGTCGAAATAGCAGCCGAATACAGGTCGGGGGCTGTGGTAGCCAATACAAAGTACGCAGGCCAGTTTTATTGCGACATCGGCCTTAGCAGAAAAGTATGGAAAGGAAAGGGCAGGGTAAGGCTTTATTGTTCAGACATTACCAACTCTTCGAGAGATAATGACGTGACGGATTATACCGGTACACATATTTATTTTTATCAAAAAAGACAAACGCGTAACCCGAGTATTTCATTCAGTTACAACTTCAGTTCGGGCAAAAAATTCAATGCTAAAAAAATCGAATCCGGCAATACTGATAACAGGAATTGATTTTGCTTTTGTAACAAAGAGTTTACCCTCCCGGTACCATCGGTGATGAACTTTCAAAGTCTTCCGACACATCATAATCATCCAGGATGAACATATTATTTAGCCATTTAGATTCTATCAGCCTGAACCGTGTTTTTCCTGTAAACTTCTTATAAGAGATCGTTTTTGTTCTTTCATCAAAATATATCTTATTGGCATCAGCCGGAGCGCTCATAAGGACTTCCATTTCACAGTCCAGCTGAAAATAATTCCGTTGTTTTACAAATACTTTTTTATTGTAATTTCCCGGAACCTGGCCGAAAGCTTCGCCCCTGAACGCGGGCATCATCTTCCAGGTTTTTCCTGTGGTAAGAAAAACCACAGCCTGTTTGCTGGTATTACGGTCGCCCGTTTTTTCTATCAATAAAACATGAGTGCTATCCAGGCCATAAATGTTTTCAACATAAGGAGTGATGGCATTTCCTTCATACACGATGCTGTTGGCCGCTACATCTTTGATCACATAATTTCGTTTGGCGTACGATACATAACTGTATACCACATACGCCTTTTTGTTTGCCGTAAAATCGGAAACATATAGTTCAATGCGGTTGTCCAGGTTACTGAACCTGCGGTTGGGCAATCCACGATCCTGCACCAGTTTTTCATACTGCTGGCTATTTGGGGCTAATGCAAAAGTCTTGAAAGACTGATCAGCTTTCCGCATGAATTTTTCCTGATTGGCTTTATTGAGTGGTAAAGAATCAAATTTTTTCAATAAAAAGTCGATGTAGAAATTGAGGTCTTTTTTGAAAGCTGTTATTTCTTTTTCCTGCGCCTGTAAAGCGTTTGAACAAAAAAAAGCAACTAGTAGTATAAGTAAAAACTTCGTCATAGAAATTATTGATTGTTTTGTTTTTGAAATTTCTGACCCATCGAAATTATCACCTGGGTTTTGAGTGTTGTAAAATAACCCGTATTGAATTTTTCGGTCGCTTGCATAAGCATTATCGTATCAGCAGTGATGCTGGTGTGCTGATCTGTCAGAATATCATTGAATCCGTGAATCCTGTTTTTTAGATCAATTTCCTGTTCTTTTGTTACCGGGTATTTTTGGTTCATCAGGGTATCAACAAACATCATCAGATCCCTGCCCATAAAACTGATCTTTGAGGCGTTCCTGATCTTTTCTGTATTCATCAATACGGTTAAACTGTCGTTTGATCTTTTCAACGAATTATCGACGGTCTTGAATTCTTCAAGAATGGCATCAGATCTTTTTCTCGCTTTGTTTGCAATTAAGAGAAAAGTGATGCAGAGCAATGCAAAAACAACCAGGCTAAAAAATACAAGCTTGTTTTTCATGTCAATTAAATTACGGAAGTGATCCACCAGGTATTTCCAAAAGGGTCTTCAATGCCACCACTGAGCCCGTACGGCTGTTCAGATAGAGGAGTTACCGCTTTTCCGCCGTTATCGAGTGCTTTTTTGTAAGTGTCTGTCGCGTCACTTACAAAAATGAATAACCCGGCATTTTGTGGGGGATAATCGTTCGTCGCTTCCGCCAGCATGATGGTATTGGTTCCGCAAAGCATGATCTCAGCATGCATGATAGTAGTTTCGTCCCGCATTATTTTCTGAAGCTCGGTAGCATCAAAAACAGTTTTCACAAAAACGATAAATCCCGCCGCATCTTTCAGGATCAGGTAGGGCATCACGGGTTGATAATTTGCAGGGATCTTTAGATTGTTAATCATAGTTCTAAAGTTATGTATTTTCTTAGTTCGATGAGGGATTAGCGATTAGTGTTTAGGTTTAGAGGCTTTGAAAGTTTAGAAGTCATCTGAATTCGGCAATTTCCTTACCTTTACGCCTCATGCAACCCGATTACGCACATAAGATATTTGGCGACAAACGATTCAGCTACTCCCTGCTGATGATGGCGCTTGCGATGGATAAGGGTAATTCATAGTTGATAATGGATAATTGATAATGTTTTCGGATTGAAGTCTGTTCAAATATCAAATGATTTACGGTGGAAGCATTATCCATTGTTCCGTTATCCATTCCCCGGATAATATAATTTCAAGAATAAAAAATTAAAATATATTAGAATGAATTCAACTGCCCCAGCATCAACCATTGCTGCCACCACCGATTTTCTTCCGCTTCATGGCACAGACTATGTAGAATTTTACGTGGGTAACGCCAAGCAAGCTGCACATTTTTATAAAACTGCTTTTGGCTTTCAAAGCCTTGCCTATGCCGGGCCGGAGACCGGGCAAATGGATAGGGTGAGTTATGTGATACGTCAGAATAAACTCACTTTCATGCTCACAACACCATTGCGCCCGGGTAATGAAATCGCCGATCATATCAGCAAACATGGTGATGGTGTAAAAATGCTGGCATTGATAGTAGACGATGCTACGGATGCCTGGCATCAAACAACCAGTCGCGGTGGAAAGAGTTATGTAGAGCCTTACAAATTAAACGATGAAAATGGCGAGATCGTGATCAGTGGTATCCATACTTACGGTGAAACGGTACATCTTTTTATCGAACGTAAAAATTATAATGGTTTATTCATGCCGGGCTTCCGCAAATGGGAGAGCAACTACAATCCACCATCGGCGGGGCTTTTGTACGTGGATCATTGTGTAGGCAATGTTGGCTGGAACCAGATGAATCCATGGGTGAAGTTTTATGAAGAAGTGATGGGCTTTAAAAATATATTGAGTTTTGATGACAACGATATCAGTACCGAATACAGTGCTCTGATGAGTAAAGTGATGAGTAACGGTAACGGCTACGTGAAATTTCCGATCAACGAACCTGCTGAAGGAAAGAAGAAAAGCCAGGTAGAAGAATACCTGGATTTTTACAATGGTGAAGGGGTGCAGCATGTGGCTATCGCAACAAATAACATCATTGAAACTGTTACGGATCTGCAAAACCGTGGCGTTGAATTTTTGAAAGTGCCGGCCAGTTATTATGCAGATGTATTGGATCGGGTAGGCAAGATCGATGAAGACCTGCAGCCACTCAGCGAATTGGGTATCCTGATCGATAAAGATGAGGAAGGTTATCTTTTGCAGATATTCAGTAAACCACTACAAGACAGGCCTACATTGTTTTTCGAGATCATACAACGTAAAGGGGCCAAAAGTTTTGGTAAAGGAAACTTCAAAGCATTGTTTGAAGCATTGGAAAGGGAACAGGATGCACGGGGAAACCTATAGTCAATTACGAATTAAGAATTAAGAATGCAGATCCCGCGGTGGCGGGATTTTTTTATTCATATGTTTTCTTCACTTATAAATTTATTTTATAATTATTGATTCGTTAACCTTCCCGAAACATTCTCGTAAGATTGTGTTAACCATTTAGAAACATGATGCAGTGACTTTTGTACCCGAATAAAAACTACATCATGAAACTGCTTTTTACCTACCTATTTTTATGTTTAATGTGCATTGCACAAACAGCCTATCCCCAGGCTCCCGAGCGGGTGAATACCACCGCTCCTATTACCATCAACGGTGTTGTGACAGACGCTGCAGGCAAGCCTGTAGCAGATCTCAGCGTTACCAACGATACTGATAAAACCTTGGGCCTTACCAATAAGGAAGGGCGTTTTACCGTAACAACGACCAATGGGAGCCGCCTGCATGTTTCCGGTATCGGCTTTGCTACCCATACTTTTACAGCCAATCCGAATAATGCTGCGATCAATATCAACATTAAGCCAGATAGTAAAAATATGGATGAAGTGGTAGTGACGGCATTGGGCATTACCCGCAGGGAAAAATCATTGGGATATGCTACACAGACACTCGACTCCAAAGCCATGAACGACGCACGTTCCAACAACTGGTCGGATGCCCTGAATGGAAAAATTGCCGGTGTAAATCTCACCTCCTCCGGTTCCGGGCCGGTAAATTCCACCAGGATAAATCTTCGTGGTGACGTGTCGTTGAATCCTAATAACAACAGCGCATTGATCGTTGTAGATGGTGTGCCGGTGAACAGTGACCTTACCACTTCAGGTGTTGAGAATGCCTACGGTGCGGGATCGGGTAATGACGTGCCGATCGATTTCGGTAACGGTATTTCCAACATCAATCCCGATGATATCGAAAGTGTGACTACGCTTAAAGGGCCTGGTGCTACGGCATTGTACGGTAGCCGTGCCGCCAACGGTGCTGTGTTGATCACCACCAAATCCGGTGCTGCAAAAAAGAATGGCATCGGCGTTACTTTTAATTCCAACACAAGTGTGAATACTGTTTTGAAGTGGCCGGACTATCAATACCAATACGGACAAGGTACCGGCAAGGCTTTGAATACTGCGGGACAATTTTATTATTCTTACGGTGCTTCTGCAGATGGTGCAAGTACCAGCGGAACGAGCAGCGCGTTCGGGCCAAAATTCAACGGGCAAATGTATTACCAGTTTGATCCGGTACGCCAGGGGCAAGGGCTGGAGCGTACTTTGTGGAGGCCGTACACAGATAATATCAAAGGATTCTGGAGAACCGGTTCCACTTTTACCAACAATATTTCTTTAGAAGGGGGCAATGATAAAAACTCGGGACGTGTGTCTGTTACCCATTCGAAAAATGAATGGATCATGCCAAATACAGGATACGAGCGTATTTCAGTACAGACAAGCTTTAGTCTTAAAGTATCAGAAAGATTAAAGATCAGTTCTAAGATCAATTACACCAACATGAAGAGTGACAATCTTCCTGCCACAGGTTATAATAACCAGTCGATCGCATATTTCATGATCTTCCAGAATCCGAACGTCAATCTGAAATGGTATGAAGCCCGTTGGAAAAATGGACAGGAAGGGGTGGATCAACTGCATCCATACAGCAGTTTCATTGACAATCCATATCTCATCGCATATGAAATGACGAATGCAGTCAGGAAGAACAATGTGATAGGAACAGTGTCTGCAAATTATAACATCAATAAAAATTTCGATCTGATGTTACGCACTGCGCTTGACCTTACTACAGATAAACGCCAGCAGAAAAGGCCGTTCAGTACCGCGAATTTCCTGAAAGGTTATTACAGGACGCAGAACATCATGCAGACTGAAATAAATAGTGATTTCCTTTTGAGTTATCATATGGCCCGCAAAAGCAAGCTGACTTTCAATGCATCCATCGGTGCAAATAACAGGACAGATCATTACGACCGTGTAGACGGATATGTGGACGGGCTGGTTATCCCGGGAGTTTATAAATTAAGCAATGGTTTGGCGAGCCCGACGATGCTAACATTTGATCGTAACAAAACCGTAAACAGCGTCTACGGGTTGGCGTCAGTAGGATATAAAAACATTTACTTCCTGGATGTTACCGGTCGAAACGATTGGTCAAGTACGTTACCACAGAAGAACTGGTCGTTCTTTTATCCCTCCGTGAATGCGGCAGTGGTATTGTCGGATGCATTCAGATTGCCTGCCGTAGTTTCATTTGCAAAACTGAGATTGTCGGCGGCGCAGGCCGGTAACGATACTGATCCGTATCAGACCACCAAATATTATGGCACCAGCGAATTTCCAAGTTCAGGTTCTGTAAATACCACCTTGTTCAATGCCAACCTGAAGCCGGAAATTGCTACCAGTTATGAAGCAGGCCTGGATGTCCGTTTCTTCAAAGGTAGGCTGGGACTGGATCTTACGTATTATTCCAACAGAACAAAAAATCAGCTGGCGACGGTGCCCCTGGATCCTACAACAGGTTATCAATATGCTTTTGTAAATGTAGGTGAAGTGGGAAACAAGGGCGTGGAAGTTATATTGAAAGGCCAGCCGGTAAAATCTAAAAATTTCAACTGGTCAACCACCATCACCTGGTCGAAAAATAAAAATAAAGTTCTGTCACTGGCAGATGGTGTAACCAGCAAAGACATCGCTTATGGCGGAAACGCTACTATCAGGGCTACTGTAGGAGGTTCTACCGGTGATATCTGGGGCTTCGGTTTTGTACGCGATCCACAGGGTAATATCGTATACACAGCTGCCGGCCTGCCGGCTCGGCCCGCGGAAATAAAATATATCGGTAATGCCTATGCTGACTGGAAAGGCGGCATACAAAATGAATTCTCTTACAAAAATTACCGCATCAGTTTCCTGATCGATGGACAGTACGGCGGGCTGATCTATTCGCAGACGCATCATAAATCTACAGAGCAAGGTAAACTGCAGCATACACTTGCCGGGCGTGAAGAAAATTATATTATCGGTGTAGGCGTGGTGGATGATGGTACAGGCCATTATGTTCCGAATACGAAAAAAGTCCTGCCGGTTGATTATTATGCTGATTATTATCGCAGGGCGAATGTAGAGGCTAATTCATTTGATGCTTCTTATGTAAAACTGCGTGAGCTAAGGCTGGACTACACGTTGACTTCAGCTGTATTGGGCAAATCATTCATAAAGTCGGCCAGTGTCGGATTGTATGGCAGGGATCTTTTTATGATCACGAGCTTCCCGATATTCGATCCGCAGACAGCTTCTTCCCTGAATGGTGGAACATTAGTGCCGGGTGTGGAAATGGGGCAGTTGCCATCTACTACCACAATGGGTATCAACCTGACTCTTAAATTCTAATCATACCAAAATTTTCATTATGAAAAATTATATAAAAATATTTTCAGCTTTGCTGATAACGGGTACCGCATTGGTTTCCTGTACGAAAGATTTTGAATCTATCAATAAGGATCCCAACAGGATCGATCAGATCAGCCCGGGAACATTGCTGAACCCGATCATCTACGAAACAAGCAATTTTAATATGTTGCGCAGCGATGATATCACGTTTAACCTGATGCAGGTGGCGCTTCCTTATCCAAGCGCTTCGGGTGGCCTTCACCGTTATGATGTGTCTGAAAATATTGGTGGCTCAACGTGGAACACTTACTACCGCTGGCTTACCAACGTAAAGGAAATGTACCAGGCATCGGTAAAAGCAGGCGACCCGAACTACCAGGCCATTGCCTTGACATTGAATGCGTGGATATATGGAAATCTTACCGATTGTTTTGGTGATGTGCCAATGACTGAAGCCAGCAGGGGAGACGAAGGTTTGCTGAAACCGAAATTCAATACGCAGAAAGAAGTCTATACGAAGGTTCTTGCTGATCTTGATTCTGCAAATAAATTATTCAATACCTCCAAGACGATGATCTATGGTACTGATATCCTTTATGGGAACAATGTAACTAAATGGAAGAAATTCTGTAATTCGTTGCATATGCGTCTACTCCTCAGGGTTAGTAAAAAAACGGAGATGAATGCAATGGCGCAACTGAGGACAATCATTGATAACCCGACTATTTACCCGGTGTTTAGCGCTAATTCTGAAGCCGCTGTTCTTACCCTGACAGGGATCACGCCTTTGGCCGGTACATGGGGCAGGCCGGTTGATTTTACATCTTACCGTGCTGTAGGAAAATTCTTCCTCGATAGCCTGAATGCATTCAATGATCCCCGCAGGGCAAGGTTCGCCACACAGGCGAGAAATGCAGCAGGTTCTGCAAACATAGGCTACCAGGGTATTCCAAGTGGTTATACAGGAAGTGAAAACCAGTTCAATTACATTCCTTCCAATGTGAATGTTGCCATGGTGACTGCTCCCCACATCAATCCTATACTGCCTTACAGCGAAGTGGAACTGATCAGGGCGGAGGTAGAACTTTTTTACAACAATACCACAGCTGCGCAAACAGCTTATGAAAAAGGGGTGAAAGCTTCTGTTGAACAATGGGGCGCTGTTATGCCAGCGGACTATTTTACCAATCCGAATACTGCATTCAATAATACTTTGTCACGCATCCATATCCAGAAATATTATGCATTGATGTTTGTCGATTTTCAATCATGGTTCGAATATCGTCGCACGGGTTATCCTGTAATGCCGGTGGCTGCAGGGATGATGAACAATCAGAAAATACCTTCCCGGTTTTATTACCCGATCTCGATCCGCAACAGTAATACAGAAAACTATCATGCGGCGCTTGAATCAAACGGGCCTGATAATATCAATACAAAAGTGTGGTGGGCGCAGTAAAACCGACCACAGACCACTGACAACAGACAACCGTCCGTTCTTTAAATTTGAGTATTGTAATATCTCGGAAAGTCTATGTAGTTTTCAGCTTTAATGAACGAACGGTGGTCAGTAGTCCGTCGTCTGTCGTCGTTCTTAAAACTTCCAATCAAAAAAACTAACCATGTTAAGAAGAAACTTTTTAAAAAATATCGGGTTATTATCTGCAGCTTCTACAGTGCCTGTAAGCCTTAGTGCCAGCGGCCTGCAGGATTCCGAAGAGAACATCATCAGTGGTAAAGTGAGTTCCAAAGGGAAAGGTATAGCGAATGTAGTGGTGAGCGATGGTTATAATGTGGTGAAGACCGGGAGCGATGGAAGCTATCGATTTACGGCTAACCGCGGTGCAAGATTTGTACACGTATCATTGCCATCAGGTTACCAGGTGCCGCATGAAAAAGGCATCGCCCGTTTTTATAAAAAAATTGAAGCGGGAAATATCAGGCAGGTAGCCAATTTTGACCTGGAGAAGGGTAGTGAGGATGATAAACACGCGTTCATCGTTTGGGGTGATACGCAGATCCAGAGCGAGAAAGATGCAGAACTTCTAAAAACTATTTCGGCGCCCGATACCAAAGCCTGCATCACTACTTTGGGCAATCTCCCGGTCCATGGCATCGGTTGCGGTGATCTTGTATTTGATAAATTTGAATTGTTTGAAGATTATAAAGAAGCCGTGGCCATTACCGGCATTCCGTACTTCCAGCTCATCGGCAATCACGATATGGATTACACTGCCCGCACGGATGAAGGATCTCAGGCTACCTATGAATCACATTTCGGGCCTACCTGGTATTCATTCAACCGTGGTAAAATCCATTACGTAGTATTGGATGATGTATTTTTCATCGGCCTGGCGCACCGTTATATCGGTTACCTCACCGAAACTCAACTGAGCTGGCTGGAGAAAGATCTTCGCCATGTTGCTGCCGGAACTACAGTGGTGGTTTGTCTGCACATACCTACCTGGAACGGGGTGAAAGTTTCCAAAGGCGCCAAGGAGGCCGATCTTGGCGGAATGGTGAGCAATCGCGAAGCTTTGTATGCATTGCTGAAAGATTACAAAGTGCATATCATGTCGGGGCATACGCACTATAACGAAAACTGGGAGAAGGGAAATATCATGGAACACAATCACGGTACAGTTTGCGGTGCATGGTGGACAGGCCCTGTATGCGGCGATGGTACGCCGAATGGATATGGCGTGTATACGGTTGATGGGGATAATATTTCGTGGTATTATAAATCTGTTGGTTTTGATAAAACCCATCAGTTATCTGTGTACGGAAAAAATTCTGTGAAAGAAAAACCTGCAGCGGTCATGGCAAATGTATGGAATTATGATCCTGCATGGAAAGTAGAATGGCTGGAGGATGGTGTCAATAAAGGTTCTATGGAACAATACAGCGGCCAGGATCCGCAGGCAGTGGCATTGTACCTCGGGCCTCAACTGCCGGCAAAACATACCTGGGTAGAGCCTGTGATCACGAATCATTTATTCATCGCCACACCTTCTGAAACCGCAAAAGAGATTGTGGTGAAAGCGACGGATAGGTTTGGAAATGTTTACACGGAGTCAATTAAGAATTAAGAATTGATCGAAGCCGAGAAAGGGAATCGCAGATTATTAAGGGATGAAGGGGATTGCACAGATTATTTCCTGCAGGCAGGAAATGAAAATGCAGTCGGTACAAGTTTGTTCCATTTTAAGGGGTATCAATTTTCACCAACTGCATTTAAATTTTTACGAAGTAAAAATAATCTGTGCAATCCCCTTCATCCCTTAATAATCTGCGATCCTGTTTTCGCTTAGCTCTTCGCATCCATTCGTAATTCGTAATTCGTAATTCGTAATTCGTAATTCGTAATTCGTAATTCGTAATTCGTAATTCGTAATTCGTAATTCGTAATTCGTAATTCGTAATTCGTAATTCGTAATTCGTAATTCGTAATTCATAATTCGTAATTGATCTTTTTTCTTTTTTAACAACCGATTTTCAATTTTTTGGCTATTTTAGCGTTCACAGGTATTGTAACCCCCAATCCTTTTTCTGTGATGAATCTAAAAAAGCTGCATTTTTTTGGCATTGTATCAGTAGCTACCTGCTTCAGTATCAATGTATCCGCTCAAGGCGCCAGTGCGCCCGATTTTAAATCGATGAATTCGCGTGCATCGGTTGTTTTCAGCAAAAAAGAAGATTCTGTAAGGGCTCAGTTTGAAAAACAAAAGCTGACCTGGCCACCAGAAGCTATGTATGTACGTTCCTTTAAATATGATCGCCAGCTGGAAGTGTGGGTAAAAGGAAATGCCGGGGAGCCGTACAAACTTTTTAAAACGTATAAGGTTTGTATGCAAAGCGGCACAATGGGGCCCAAAAGGGTAGAAGGCGATTACCAGGTGCCGGAAGGTTTTTATTACATCAACGAATTCAATCCGAACAGTAATTTTCATCTTTCGCTCGGGCTTAATTATCCGAATGCTTCTGACCGCATCCTCAGCGATTCACTCAGGCCGGGCAGTGCAATATATATCCATGGAAATTGTGTGAGCACCGGCTGCATCCCTATCAGCGACGAACCGATTGAAGAGTTGTACATTATCGCTTCTTATGTAAAAGCAAATGGACAGGAGTTCATTCCTGTGCACGTTTTCCCGGTCCGGTACAACGTAAAAAAATCTACTGAATATCTCGCAACCACCATCAAGGATAATGCTTATCTGCAGCAGTTCAACAAGAATATCAAAGAAGTTTTTGATTATTTTGAAACAAAGAAACAGCTGCCGGTTATTATGGTCAATAAAAGAGGCGAATACGTATACAATTAAGAATTGATAATTACGAATTACGAATTGTCTTTTAATAGAAAGGCCTTCATCGTTTGAAATGCTTCAAAAGATGAAGGCCTTTAATTTTATAGAACCATTCGTAATTCGTAATTGTTAATTCCTGATCAGCATTTGTACCGTTGTCATCGTCTTCTGCTGCAGCACCACCACCTTATCATTCGTCAGCAGATCGATCGTAGCTTCATCATAATGCCTGATCGTTATCAGCGAAAGATTTTTCTCCAGTTCAACATCAAATATTTCAGACGCGTCGGATGCCAGCTGAGCGATCTTTTCTTCCTTATCATCAAAACAACAGAGCAAAGAGATCGCGGTATTTTGTGAAAGGTTCGGACTGATCTTAATGTTGTCATAGATGCCGTGAAGCTGCTCTACTGGCTTGTCTTCCACGAAAGAGAAATCTTTTGATTTGAATTGTATCAGCACCTGGTTATCCTTTACCACAATCACTGGTGGAAGGTTTTTAGCAGCCTTGCCATCAATCACGGTTCCTTCAAGCGTCGGATCCAGGAAACTTTTTACCAGTAACGGAATGTTCTTATTCTGCAATGGCTTGATCGTTTTGGGATGGATCACCTGCGCACCATAATAAGCCATCTCGATCACTTCGGTGTAACTCAGGTGATGGATGTTGGTGGCGCTAGGAAATACTTTGGGATCGGCACTCATCACCGCTTCCACATCTTTCCAGATAGTTACGGAATCAGCTTTCAGCAGGTTGGCAAAAATCGCCGCCGTATAATCGCTCCCTTCGCGGCCAAGCGTGGTGCTTTCATTTTCATCGGTGCTGCCGATAAACCCCTGCGTGATAATGACATCGTATTTATCAAAAAGCGGTGAAATATTTTCAGCGATATTCTTTTCCGTAAAATCCCAGTCGATGCCCGCGTCGCGGAAATTGTTATCTGTGCGGATCACATCCCTCACATCTATCCACGTGGCGTTGGCCTTTTCTTCCACGAGATAATTACACAACAGGCTGCTGCTGAAAAGTTCGCCGCAGCAAACGATCTGGTCGTAATAATAATCGTAACCACGAACGGGTTTGTCGTGAAGCAGCCATTCTATTTCTGTAAAAAAATCCTTGAGCTGATTCTCCGCATGTAGCCATTGAACGGTGGTAAGAAATTTGACCAGTTGCAGATGGTTTTCTTTGATACCTTCAAATAATTTCAATGCATCTTCCTGCCTGCCTTCAAAAAAAGCATTCACCACAGATTCCAGTGCATTGGTGGTTTTGCCCATGGCAGAAACTACTACGAGCAGTTTTTCGCCGGCATGCTGCTGAATGATTTTGCCCGTATTTTTTATCCTCTCGAGATTGTTGATACTTGCCCCGCCAAATTTATATACTTTCATAAATGTATGATGTGTGATGTAGGATGTATGATCTATGGCTTCTCCGGTAGGAGCTGACTATAATTTTTTGAAGTCTTTACAAAATGAAAGACATCATACATCATACGTCATACATCACACATCTTTTGTACTTTTGATGTGCAAATCTAACTTCGTAAACTGTAAACAGAAAATTGTTTTATGGTAATCAATAGAAAAGTCCAGACCCTCGATGAATTCACCCTGCAGCAATTACGGGATTTCCCAAAAGCTACGGGAGAATTATCCAATCTTCTGAGAGATATCGGGCTTGCCGCCAAACGGATCAATGTAGAAGTAAATAAAGCAGGATTGGTCGATATCCTGGGCGATCACGGTTCCATGAATGTGCAGGGTGAAGAAGTGAAAAAGCTGGATATTTTTGCCAATAACCAACTGGTAGGGGTGTTGAGGCACGGGGTAAGTTGCGCAGGTATCGGCAGTGAAGAGCTGGACGATATCCTGGTATTTGACGATGAGATCAGCAATAAATCAAAATATGTGTGCCTTTTCGATCCGCTGGATGGAAGCAGCAATATTGATGTAAATGTGTCGATCGGTACCATCTTCAGCGTATTCCGCAGGGTGAGCGAACTAGGAAAACCCGCAACGGCAGAGGATTTTCTTCAGCCCGGCAATAAGCAGGTAGCGGCCGGATACGTGATCTATGGTTCGTCTACGATGCTGGTGTATGCAACCCGCAGGGGCGTGAATGGTTTTACCCTCGATCAATCTATCGGGGAGTTTACCCTCAGTCATCCCGATATAAAATGCCCGGAAAGCGGTAAATTCTACTCGGTCAACCATGGTAATTTTTTCCAGATGGATCAGAAAGTGAAGGAATATATCACCAATTGCCAGAAAAAAAATAAGACCAACGGCGGCCCCTACACGCAGCGTTATATCGGCAGTATGGTGGCCGATGTACACCGCAACCTGATAAAAGGCGGTATCTTCATGTATCCCGGCACGGTGGATAAACCAAAAGGCAAGCTACGATTGCTTTACGAGTGTAATCCATTCGCTTTTATCGTGGAAAAAGCGGGTGGCAAATCCAGCAATGGAATAGTGAACATCCTTGATATCCAGCCGAAAGAACTGCACGAAAGAGCGCCATTTTTTATCGGCAGCATGAAAATGATGGAGGAACTGGAAGATTTTTTGAGCGGTAAAAGGAGCGTGGAAATGAAGAATATTGTGTACTCTGAGGCGCCGGAAAGTGAATAGTGAATAGTGAATAGTGAATGGTGAATGGTGAATGGTGAAAGCTTCGGAGTGTTCACTATTGTTCGGACTAATTAATTTCTGCTTTTTGCCGTTCCGTAGGAACGTATTGTGGGTAGAAAAAAAATATCAGATTCTTCACCGTTCCGTAGGAACGTTTTGTAGGTAAATAATAACAAATGGAAAAGGTCATCATTTCAGTAAAAGATCTTGTCAAGAATTATGGCAATTTCGAAGCCGTGCGTTCTATCTCTTTTGATGTATTTGAAGGAGAAATATTCGGTTTGCTGGGGCCAAATGGCGCCGGCAAATCTACCACGCTGGAGATCATCGAAACCTTGCGCAGCAAGACAAGCGGATCCGTAAGTGTTGACGGCTTCGACCTCGACAAACAACCCGACGAGATCAAAAAGATCATTGGCGTTCAGCTCCAGACATCCGGTTTTTATCCCGGTTTGAATTTGCTGGAGTTGATCAGTATGTTCAGCGGATTATATAATAAAAAAGTGGATGCCATAGAGTTGCTCAAAAAAGTAAATCTCGAAGACAAGGCAAAAAATAAAAGTAAGGAATTGAGCGGCGGCCAGAAACAACGTTTTTCCATCGCCACCACATTGATCAATAACCCCAAGATCATCTTCCTCGATGAACCTACCACCGGGCTTGATCCGCAGGCCAGGCGCAATCTCTGGAATCTTATCAGGGAGATACGCAACAACGGTACTACGGTCATCATCACCACCCATTACATGGATGAGGCTGAGCAGTTGTGCGACCGCATCGCCATCATGGATAAAGGGCAGATCATTCAGCTCGCCTCACCTGATAAAATGATCGACGATCTTGTGGCTACCGGTTTTGAACGCCCCAAGCAGGTAAAAGCCGCCAATCTGGAAGACGTTTTTATACATTTAACAGGCAGGGAGATGCGGGATGAATAAAGTTCCTTTTATTTGCATTTTATATTTTATCAATAAATAAACGATTAATGAAGAAAGTTCTTATCTGTGCGTTGGCAGCTACGGCATTGGTATCTACCGCTGATGCGCAAACAAAAAAGCCAGCAAAACCGGCGGTTAAAACCGGCATCGCACCGGCTCCTGTGAAATCGATCATGAAGAACCTGAACGATAGTTTCAGCTACGCGGCTGGTATCAACATCGCTAATAGCATGAAGGAACAGGGGATCACAAAGCTCAATTCGTCGCTGATACAAAAAGCGATAGATGATGTGTTCACAGACAAAAAATTATTAATGACTCAAGAACAATGTGGTATGACTTTACAACAACAATTACAGGAATTTGCCCAGAAAAAAAGTGCAGCGCAAAGGGCAGCGGGAGAAGAATTCCTTGAACTCAATAAGAAAAAAGCAGGCGTAACTGTTTTGCCAAACGGTCTTCAATATGAAGTGCTGAAAGGTGGCGAAGTCAATGGTCCGAAGCCCAAAGCTGAAGATACCGTAGTAGTGCATTAT
Organism: Ferruginibacter sp. HRS2-29; assembly: GCF_024343615.1. Lineage (GTDB taxonomy): Bacteria > Bacteroidota > Bacteroidia > Chitinophagales > Chitinophagaceae > Ferruginibacter. Next base: position 33,908 of record NZ_RJUB01000162.1, read on the forward strand.
GTAGGTACATTGACCGATGGCAAAGAATTTGATAACTCAGTGAAAAGGGGCGAACCTGCTACCTTCCCGCTGAACGGAGTGATCAGGGGCTGGACAGAGATCCTGCAGCTGATGCCACGCCAGGCAAAATGGAAAGTATATATCCCAAGCGAATTAGGTTATGGCGACAGGGGCGCAGGTGGCGCTATTCCTCCGGGTGCAGTGCTGATTTTCGAGATTGAATTACTGGACATCAAACCAGCAGTTAAAATGTAATGGAAGAATTAAAATATCCCATAGGGAAATATGTTGAGCAGCCATATTCTGACAAGCAATTGCAGGAATGGCTGCTTGACATTATGACCCTTCCCAACAGGCTCGAATATGCCGTGCTCAATCTTGATGAAGCACAATTGCAGACGCCTTACAGGCCCGGTGGCTGGACGGTGCACCAGGTAGTGCATCATGTGGCCGATAGTCACGTAAACGCATACACGCGTTTCAAGCTCGGGCTCACGGAAGATAACCCTGCCATCAAACCTTATGATGAAGAAGCATGGGCCGAACTTAGTGATACCACAAACCTGCCTGTCAATATTTCGCTCACCTTATTGCATGCGTTGCATAAGCGTCTGCACGAAGTCGTTAGCAACATAAAAAGCGGGCAATGGCAACGAACCATCTACCACCCGGGTTCTCAGCAGCAGATGACACTCTGGTACCTGCTGGGCTTGTATGCATGGCATGGAAAACATCATACAGCGCATATACTGACGCTGAGGGATAGGGAGAAATGGTGGTAATCAATTACGAATTACGAATTACGAATTACGAATTACGAATTACGATAGAATTTTTGCGTCGCAAATTATAAAATAAATAAAACAAAAATTGATTAGAATTACCAACCGAATGTCTCCCATTCGTAATTCGTAATTGATAATTGATAATTAATTATGTCCTTCAAAAAACTAACCTCCCGATACATCAGCAATCATCAATACTTCACTGCACGCGAAGACAGTTACGAAACAGCCGGCGGGAAAAAAGTGGATGCCTATTTTGTAGTGGAATTGCCTGCAAGCGCTTGTGCCATGGCTATTACAGAGAATAATGAAGTAGTGCTGGTGAACCAGTTCCGTTATCCCGTTGAAGATAATTTCATTGAGCTGCCGGGTGGTTTCATCGATGAAGGCGAACATGCACAACAGGGTATAGCAAGGGAATTATTGGAAGAAACCGGTTATTCATTCAGCAGTATACAATACCTGGGTATGACAGCCGCTAATCCCGGTGTGCTCAACAACTACACGCATATGTTCCTGGCATTGGGAGGGAAAAAAACTGCTGAGCAAACATTGGACAACAATGAAGAAATAGAGATCATGCTCAAGCCTTTGGATGAAGTGAGGAGGATGCTGGATCAGCATGAGATCAAACAGGCGATGCATGCACTGTGCCTTTTCTACGGGTTTCAGTTTTTGGAAAAGAATATAAAATAAGAAAGATAAAATAAGGAATAAGAAAGTCTGGTTTGCAACTTTTTTATTCCTTATTTTATTTCTGCGATGATGAAAAAGCTTCCGCAAACCATGATCACATCTTTATCTCCTGCATTTTTCTTCGCGGCATCAATGGCTTCATTCACATCATCAAAAGCTTCTCCCGTTAAGTTTTTTGATCTGGCTGATTCCTGTAGTTCCTTTGCCGATAAGGCTCTTGGTATGTGTGCATTGGTGAAATAATACTTCGCATCTTTCGGGAAAAGTTCCAGTACATGTATTACATCTTTATCTTTTACAAAACCCAATACAAAATGGAATCCTGCATCGGGGTAATCATGTACCAGTTGTTGCAGCACCTGCCCGATACCATCCTCGTTGTGCGCCACATCATGGATGATCACAGGAGATCCCTGAATGATATCCCATCGCCCCGCAAGCCCGGTGAGTTTTTTGACATTGGCTAATGCGTATTTATTATCCGCTTTGGAAATCGGGAACCCCGATTCATGTAGTATCTTTTCTGCGGCTAATACCGTTCGGAGATTTTTTGCCTGGTAAAGGCCTTTCAGATCCAGCTGGAAATCTTCAGCATGACCATTGCTTTTGTCAGAAACCGTGAGATGAAGTTTTCCGGATTGTTTCGGCCCTCCAATTTCAAATAATTCTTCTGCAAAATAAACAGGTGCCTGCATAGAAATTGCCTTTGCTTCAAACACCGGCCTGGTTTCCGGCAAATATTCTCCAATCACAACCGGTACCTGTTGTTTAATGATCCCGGCTTTTTCGCCGGCGATTTTCTCCAGAGTATTTCCCAGCAATTGCACATGGTCGAAACCGATATTTGTTATAACAGAAAGCAATGGTGTGATCACGTTTGTGCTGTCAAGACGGCCTCCCAGCCCGGTTTCTACCACAGCAATATCTACTTTTTCCGTCGCGAAATACTCAAATGCCATCGCAACAGTCAGTTCAAAAAATGAAGGCTGTATATCATGCGCCAGTTGTTTTGTCCTTTCTGCAAAATCCACCACAAACGCTTCATCGATCATCTGCCCATTGATGCGGATACGTTCGCCGAAATCTTTGATGTGGGGCGACGTGTACAAACCGGTTTTATAACCAGCCTGTTGCAGCATGGCCGCCAGCATATGACTGGTGCTGCCTTTGCCGTTGGTGCCGGCAATATGGATGCTTTTGAATTTGTGTTGCGGGTTGCCAAGCGCTTCGCAAAGTGCAATCGTATTATCGAGATCCTCTTTGTAGGCTGCAGCGCCGATGCGGGTAAACATGGGCAACTGATCATACAGGTATTCGAGTGTTTGCTGGTAAGTCATTTCTAAGAATATTTATCACGCTTTCCTGAATTCAAGTGTGCTGTCGTCAATGAGATAAAGATATAATCTGCCATTCCTGAAATAATAATCTGCTGTCTTGTTGCTTAGTTTTTCCATAAAGATCCTGCGTATACTGTTGTTTTTACAACTACCATTGCCGCCGGTGATAGTTGAGAAACTGATGCGGCTTCCCTGTATCCGTATGGACGAACTGATGTCGCTGCATCCATCGGAGCCCGTCATTTTATTTTCAGCAATAGTAAAAACGATTTTAGGCAAACCGTGTGGAAAGTCTTTTGCATGAAGGATCTGATTATCATTTTTCTCCAATATCCATGTATCGTTGATGGCATTGTTGTACAGATCTTTGCCGCATCCCGAATAGCGTGTACCGTTCACCGTTACCTCTACTTTTTTTCCACTTGTTCCTGCGCATGACTGATCGAAAACCAGGACCGACATATCGCCCTGGCGGCTGCTGTAGGAATAACTGTTGGCAGCGATATCGCTGTTCCTTGAAGGCTTTACCGCGGGTATTTCAAAAGAAATACCGTTCGAGGCTTTGAAATAATAACCTTTATCGATATCCATGTCAATCTTCCAGGAAATTGGCTGGTTGCCTTCAGCAAAAAAATCTATTCCATCCGCCTGCTTTTGCAAAAGGCTGTCCGGCAGTTTGATCTCAAGTTGTTCAGCTTCGGTTTTCTTGATAGCGGTTTCCCTGCTGCTGTTGCAGGCTGTAAACAAACCCATCAAAAAAAGTGAATACAATATGTAGCGGAGTGGGTGCATGTTTTTTTATGGTAACTTTGCCGACAGCCAAATTAGTATCTTTTACACGAATTATGTGTTGTGGTTCCTATAAAGTTTTGTAACATCAGAAAATAGTCAACATGAAAAATATTTTACTTATCGCAATGGCATTTATCGCTGCCTGCAGCCCTTCAAAAAAGGCGACCGTCAATTCACAACCATCCCAGGGGAATTATGTGATCGGCGGCAAAGTTTTTACCAGCCTTTACCAGCAAAAAGCCGCCGAATACAGGGCGCTTTGCCTGCAGGCCTATAATATTGCCGCATTAAGGATCAGCCACTATTCCGGCATCAGTGCGAAGCCGAAAGCCATCGTGACGGACATCGACGAAACTATCCTCGACAACAGCCCTTATGCCGTACACCGCGGCCTTGAGGGAAAAGATTATGATGTTAACACCTGGTACGAATGGACGGCCAGGGCAGAGGCCGATACAATGCCGGGCGCTGCCATGTTGCTGAATTATGCCCGCTCAAAAGGGATCGATATATTTTACATCACCAACCGCGACCTTCGCGAGCGTGATGCCACCATCCGCAATCTGCAGCGCTTCAACCTCCCCAATGCCGACACCAATCACGTGATCATGCGCCAGGGTACTTCCAGCAAGGAAGCCAGGCGGCAGAAAGTATTACAGACACATGAGATCGTGCTGCTCATGGGGGATAACCTCGCCGATTTCAGCAGTTTATTCGACAAAAAGACCGTGGAAGAAAGGAAAACCAATACAGATATGTCAGCAGCGGATTTCGGCAACCGGTTCATCGTATTTCCCAACCCGGATTACGGCGATTGGGAAAGCAGTATTTTCAAATACAATTACAACCTCACGCCAGCACAAAAAGACAGCGTGATCAGGAGTGTATTAAAGAATTATTAGAAAATGAATATTTAAATTAAAACGAGTGTCATCCTGAGCTTGTCGAAGGATATCCTTCGACAAGCTCAGGATGACACAGAAATCAGAAAAATATTTTAACATTCCGGCGCCTTTTGGTGTATCGTTTCTACCCATCAATTGTTAACTTGCACCGTGAACAAAAAATATTTCCCGTTTATCGCTTTGCTGGCAGCAGTGTTGTTGTTTTTCTGGGTAAAAAAGAATCAGCGTGGATACAGGCCGGAAGTAAGACCTGAGAAGATTGAAACCGTAGTGCCCGCTATCGTTCCGGTGGGTGATCCTCCGGGCTTCGACAGGGCAGCCAGCCGGATCGTTTACAGCAAACATGCCCGTTGCAGGATGGATTGCAGGCATATTGACGAATCGGAAGTAAAAGAAATATTACAGAGAGGTAATATCAATACGGAGAAGATCGAGCAGGGCAATAAAGGTACTTCGTACCCTTTGGAAGGCATTACCCACGACAAACAACGTGTACGCATCGTTTTCGCCCCGCATGAAAGTGAAATGGTAGTGGTAACGGTGATTGACCTGGATAAAGAATGGCAATGTGATTGCAATTAAATTACCCGGCACCTGGTGTCGCAATAATTTACGAGGACGATGAAAATAAAATCTTTTTTAGCAAAACCCCTGGCATCTTATATCCATAAACAGATCAGGAAAGGGATGGTCACCGCGGTGGCTGATCAGCAACAGATCTTACAGCAATTGGTCAAGACAGGGCTGAAGACCCAGTTTGGCGCCGATCATCAATTTTCCGAAATAAAAACATACGAGGATTTTGTGCAGCATGTGCCCATCCGCGATTATGAGGCATTTAAGCCTTATATCGAAAAAGTGAAAGAAGGAAAACATAATATCCTCTGGAAAGGATTGCCCATTTATTTTGCCAAAACAAGCGGCACTACCAGCGGCGCCAAATATATTCCCATCACCAAAGAAAGTATTCCCAACCATATCAATACTGCCCGCAACGCTTTGTTGTGTTACATGGCGGAAACAGGCAACAGTAATTTCGCCGATGGAAAACTGATCTTTCTCAGTGGTTCGCCCGTACTGGAACGAGTGGGAGGTGTGCCGACAGGCCGCCTGAGTGGCATCGTTAATCACCATGTTCCGAAATATCTGCGGGCCAACCAGATGCCTTCTTACGAAACGAATTGTATTGAAGACTGGGAAGAAAAGCTGGATAAGATTGTAGACGAAACTATCAACCAGAACATGACGCTCATCAGTGGCATACCCCCATGGATGCAGATGTATTTCGACCGGCTGGAAGAACGTTCCGGCAAGAAGATCGGCGAATTGTTTCCCAATTTCAGCGTGATGGTGCAGGGTGGGGTAAATTTTGAACCCTACAAAGCGAAGCTTACAGAAAGTATCGGCCGCAATATAGATACTATAGAATTATTTCCGGCCAGCGAAGGCTTTTTCGCCTTCCAGGATACGCAAAAAGCACCGGGCATGTTGTTGAATACCAACAGCGGGATATTTTTTGAGTTTATCCCTATGACGGAATACGATAAGGAAAACCCGAAAAGGATCATGCTGAAAGATGTGGAAGTGGGGGTGAACTATGCCCTGATCGTGAGCAGCAATGCAGGTTTGTGGGCATACAACATCGGCGATACGGTGAAGTTCGTTTCCACAGAGCCATACCGGCTTGTAGTGACCGGGCGTACCAAACATTTCATTTCGGCCTTTGGCGAACATGTGATCGTGGAAGAAGTGGAAGATGCCATGATGAAAGCTGCTGAGCAGGAAAAAGTGGCGGTAAGGGAGTTTACAGTAGCACCATACATTGCACAGGAAGAAGGAAAAAGTTATCATGAATGGTTCGTGGAGTTTGAAGAAGCGCCCAAAGACCTGGCGACCTTCTCCAAAGCCATCGACGATAACCTGCGCAAGAAAAATACTTATTATGAAGACCTGATAGCCGGAAATATCCTCGAAAGGCTGAAGATCACACCTATCAAAAAGAACGGGTTCCTGGATTATATGAAAAGCATCGGCAAGCTTGGCGGGCAAAATAAAGTGGCCCGGCTGGGAAATGACAGAAAGATAGCGGATGCGCTTTCTGAATGGATAATGAAGTAATGGATAATGGATAATCAGTTCACAAAATTGGTGATCCAATATTTTTACAACGTTTAAAATGAAAACATTATCCATTGTCCATTATTAAATTATCCATTATTCGCTTTTTAGCTTTTACAAAAAATTAATAAATTAACCTTCTATATAAATTTTTTTACGCTATTTTTGTGTCCTCAAATTTAAAATGACGATAAGTTGAAAAAAAGCGGCTTACATAATACCTTTTTTGCTACTTCCACTATGGCTACTCAAAGCCGACGTGGTTGCTGATAGGCCGAGCATTTCCAACATGCCCCTGTCAGTGAAAAAATCCCCCGGACATTTTCTGCACAATTTGTGCTTATAGTTTCTTCTAATTTATTTATTCATTTCAATTTTCAGCAAATTGGAACAATCAAGCATCATTATTCGTACTGCTGTTGAAGCAGACGTGCAATACGCAGCTATCATCACTGATGAAATGGAGGCTTCTGCAAAGGCAAGGGGTACCGGCATCGCCAAACGTTCTACCGAGTATGTGGCAGAGAAGATGAGGGAAGGTAAAGCTGTGATCGCCCTTACCGGAAATGGCGATTGGGTAGGTTTTTGTTATATAGAAGCCTGGGGGCACGATTCGTTTGTGGCCAACAGCGGATTGATAGTTTCGCCGGCGTTCAGGAAAAGCGGTGTGGCAAAACAGATCAAAGAAAAGATCTTCCAGTTGTCGCGGCAGAAATATCCTGAGGCGAAAATTTTCGGCCTCACCACTGGCCTCGCCGTCATGAAGATCAATTCAGACCTCGGCTACGAACCGGTTACCTACAGCGAGTTAACGGATGACGACCAGTTTTGGGCTGGCTGCAAAAGCTGTGTTAACTATGATATCCTGATGAGCAAGGATCGCAAGAACTGCATGTGCACCGCGATGCTCTATGATCCCAAAGATCACTACGAACCCGAAGAAACAGCAGAAGAATTTAAAAAGCAGTCCAAGATATATGAGCGCTTCATGCGCCTCAAACAAAGCAGGCTTATCAGGCTCCTGAAAGGCAATCAGAAAAGCGCAGGCCGAAAAAAATTACTCCATTATTTTTTCAATCTATAAAATTTTCAGAAGAGCAATGAGCAATTCAACAGGTGAAAATTCAACAGGAAAAAAACTCGTATTAGGCTTCAGTGGCGGACTTGATACCACTTTCTGCGCCATTTATCTCACACGTGAAAAAGGATATGACGTCCATTCGGTGATCGTAAATACGGGAGGTTTTTCGGAGGAAGAACTGGCGCAGATCGAAGCACATGCGTACAAACTGGGTGTAACCACCCATACCACTATTGATGCGGTAAAAGATTATTATAACTCTATCGTGAAATACCTGGTGTTTGGAAATGTATTAAAAAACAATACGTATCCTTTGAGCGTAAGCGCCGAAAGGCTTAGCCAGGCATTGAACATTGCGGCCCACGCCAAAAAACTGGATGCCGTTGCCGTTGCCCATGGAAGTACCGGTGCGGGCAACGACCAGGTTCGTTTCGACATGATCTTCAACACCATGATCCCGGGAGTGGAGATCATCACACCTATCCGCGACCTCAGGCTCAGCCGCGAAGCGGAAATAGAATATTTGAAAAAGCATGGAGTTGAAATGAATTTCGAAAAAGCTGCATACTCGATCAATAAAGGATTGTGGGGCACAAGTGTTGGTGGAAAAGAAACGTTGAAAAGTAACGGGATGCTGCCTGAATCTGCATGGCCGACACAACTCGATCGTTCGGCAGAGCCGAAAAATATAAAATTATCTTTCACAAAAGGTGAACTGACTGCGATCGACGGACAAACGTTCGCTCATCCTTCCGAAGCCATTCAGCAACTGCAGAAGATCGCTGGTGGATACGCTATCGGCCGTGGTGTGCATGTGGGAGATACCATCATCGGTATTAAAGGCCGCGTAGGCTTTGAAGCGGCTGCGCCGATGGTGATATTGAAAGCGCATCATGCACTGGAAAAGCATGTGCTGACCAAATGGCAACTGAACCTCAAAGATCAGCTTTCGCAGTTTTATGGTAACTGGTTACATGAAGGGCAGATCATGGATCCCGTGATGCGGGATGTGGAAGCTTTTTTTGAAAGCACTCAGCAACAGGTGACGGGTGATGTGTTTGTGGAGTTGTTACCTTATCGTTTTGTTGTTACCGGCATCGAATCTCAATTCGATCTGATGAGCAGCAAATTCGGCAGTTACGGTGAAATGAACAATGGCTGGACAGGGGAAGATGTACGCGGCTTCTCGAAAATATTTGGTAACCAGACAGGGATTTATCATCTTATTAAAGACAGCGCAAATGCAGAAAATTAAGATCGGTATCATTGGTGGCGCGGGTTACACGGGTGGTGAACTCGTACGCATCCTGGTTAACCATCCCAATGCCAGCATTGATTTCATACAAAGCAACAGCAATGCCGGCAACAATGTGGGCAAAGTGCACGAAGATCTTTATGGGGAAACAAACCTTGAATTTTCCGCCGGCCATCATTTCGATGTGGATGTGATCTTCTTTTGCGCAGGGCATGGTGAAGCGAAAAAATTTGTAGCGCAGAATAATATCCCTTCTTCGGTAAAACTGATCGATATCGGAAATGATTTTCGTCTGCAGAAAGATTCGGTACTCAACGGCCGTCAGTTTGTATATGGCCTGCCGGAGCTTAACAAAGCGGCTATTAAAAAAGCGAACAGCATCGCCAATCCCGGTTGTTTTGCTACCGCGATACAACTGGGATTGTTGCCGTTGGCCGAACTGGGATTGCTTTCAAAAGTATATACCACAGGTATTACCGGTTCTACCGGTGCCGGACAAGCGCTTTCCGCAACAGGGCATTTCAGCTGGAGAGCTAATAACATACAAGCCTACAAAACCCTTACCCATCAGCATCTTGGAGAGATCGGTCAATCGCTTCGTCAGCTGCAACCTTCGTTGAATGCGGAAAGTGTTGTGAATTTTATTCCCTGGAGAGGCGATTTTGCAAGAGGCATTTTTGTGAGTTCACAACTGGGATCTGATATCCTGATAGAAGAGTTGTACGATATTTTTGAAACATTTTACAACGATCATCCTTCGGTGACCGTAAGCAAAGATCCGATCAGCCTGAAACAGGTGGTGAATACAAACAACGCGATCATTCAACTGGAAAAAAATGGCAACGATCTCGTCATACATTCAGCGATTGATAATTTACTGAAAGGCGCCAGCGGACAGGCGGTGCAGAATATGAATTTGATGTTTGGGCTGGAAGAGAGGACTGGATTGAAGTTGAAGGGATCGGCATTTTAAGTTCACTGCAGAGAAAAGAGAGAGCAGAGTTTTCGCAGAGATTAGTTCTCTTCTCTGCGCAAACTCTTTTAACTCACGTTCTCTGCGGTTAAAGAAAAATTTAAGAATTATAAACTCAATAAATAAATGAAATTATTCGACGTATATCCTTTAAATGATGTTACAATCGTAAAAGCAAAAGGCAGTAATGTCTGGGATGATAAAGGTGAAAAATATTTGGACCTTTATGGTGGCCACGCTGTAATAAGTATCGGCCATACCAACGATCATTGGGTAAAACGTATCGAAGATCAACTGCACGAAATTTCTTTTTATTCCAACTCTATAAAAATTCCTTTACAGCAGGCACTTGCAGATAAATTGGGTAAGATTTCCGGTAAAGAAGATTACCAGTTATTCCTTTGTAATTCGGGCGCAGAGGCGAATGAGAATGCGTTGAAAGTGGCTTCTTTTTATAATGGAAGAAAAAAGGTCATCACATTTAAAAAAGCATTTCACGGACGAACTTCATTGGCTGTAGCGGTTACAGATAACCCGTCAATTGTTGCGCCGGTGAATGAAACAGACAACGTGATATTTCTTCCATTCAACGACGAAGCTGGCCTGGAACAGGCTTTCAAAGAAAATGAGATCGCTGCGGTCATCATTGAAGGGATCCAGGGAGTAGGAGGGATAAGGGAGGCCAATGCCGATTTTCTGAAAGCGATCCGTCGTTTGTGCGATCAGTATGATGCTGTATACATAGCGGATTCGGTGCAATGCGGTTATGGACGTACGGGCCAATTTTATTCGCATGATATCGCCGGGGTAAATGCCGACATATATACTATGGCTAAAGGCATGGGCAATGGTTTTCCTGTAGCAGGGATTTCTATCGCACCAAAATTTGCGGCCAAACATTTTATGCTCGGCACAACGTTCGGCGGTAATCATCTGGCGTGTGCCGCGTCACTGGCGGTGTTGGAAGAGATCGAAAAAAATGGGCTGATGAAAAATGCCGCGGAGATCGGCACCTACCTTATCACGGAATTGAAGAAGCTGCCGAAAATAAAAGAAGTCCGTGGCCGTGGATTGATGATAGGAATAGAACTTCCCGAAGAGTTAAACGATGTGAAAAAGAATCTTTTATTAAAGCACAAAATATTTACGGGGGAAGCAAAACCCAATGTGATAAGGCTTTTGCCGGCACTCACATTGACCAGGGAAGAGGCGGACACATTTTTGCAGGCAATCAAAACAGAACTAGGCGCATGAACAATTTTATTTCAGTAAAGGATGTAACGGATATCGATGCCCTGGTGGCAAAAGCTTTACTATTCAAGCAGCAGCCATTTGCAGAGAGTTTGTTGGGCAACAACAAAAAGATCGGCCTGTTGTTTTTGAATCCAAGCCTTAGAACCCGTATAAGCACACAGGTTGCGGCGAAGAACCTCGGCATGGAAGCAATCGTTTTTAATGTAGATAAAGAAGGGTGGGCGCTGGAATTCACCGAAGGTGCCGTCATGAACGGCACTACGGTTGAGCATGTAAAAGATGCCGCCCCGGTGCTGGGAAGTTATTTCGATATCTTATGTATCCGTACTTTTCCTTCTTTAAAAAACAGGGAAGAGGATTACGCGGAAACTATCATCAACCAGTTTATTCTGCATGCAGGCGTTCCCGTTATAAGCCTGGAGAGCGCTACGCTTCATCCGCTGCAATCCCTTACCGACGTGATCACCATCACCGAATCATTGAAAGAAAAAAATATTACAAAACCGAAGATAGTACTTAGCTGGGCTCCGCATATCAAACCGCTGCCGCAATGTGTAGCCAATTCATTCTCGCAATGGATCAATGCCTGGGGCAAAGCGGATTTTGTGATCACGCATCCTGAAGGGTATGAACTCGATGAGCAATTTACCAAAGGTGCGACCATAACACATGATCAGCAGGAAGCATTGAAGAATGCAGATTTTGTGTACGTCAAAAACTGGAGTTCATACCATGATTATGGGGCTATGCCAGCCGTAGAGGGAGACTGGATGTTGACCAATGAAAAACTGGCTTCGGGTAACCAGGCAAAGATCATGCATTGCCTGCCGGTACGAAGAAACGTGGAACTAAGTGATGAATTGCTGGATGGGCCCAACAGCCTGGTAACGGAACAAGGCGCCAACAGGGTTTGGGCGGCACAGGCAGTTATTGCAGAAATGCTAACCCGCAAAACCAACAAATAATAATGCATGAACTGCAAAGTTATCTTTGCTCCTTTGTGTTTCTTGCCGGCCTTACGTGAAACTTTTTATTATGACCAATTCACTAAATATCATTCCTGAAAAATTAGCTGTCGTGAAGATCGGCGGAAATATTATCGATGATGAGGCGCAATTGTCTTCGTTCCTGAACGCATTTGCGGCAATTGACGGAAAGAAAATTCTGGTACACGGTGGTGGCAAGCTCGCTACCCGTGTGGCTGAAGCTATGGGCATCTCGCAGGAAATGGTAAATGGAAGAAGGATCACGGATGCTGAAACCCTGAAAGTGGTGACGATGGTGTATGCGGGTTTTATCAATAAGAATATCGTAGCACAATTACAGGCTGCCGGATGTAACGCGATCGGTTTATCCGGGGCGGATGGTAATATTATACAAGGGCACAAACGTATTGCAACTACTATCGATTATGGCTTTGTGGGGGATATCGATGCTGTCAATGCCGGCTTTGTGAAACAATTGCTCTCGCACAATGCAGCGCTTGTGCTTTCTCCCATTACTCATAACGGTAACGGCCAGTTGCTGAATACCAACGCAGACACCATTGCCCAGGAGATCGCAAAAGCGATGAGCGCTTACTATGAAGTTTCGTTACTGTATTGTTTTGAAAAGAAAGGCGTGTTGCTCGATCCGGCCGATGATAGCAGTATCATTCCGGTGATCGACCGCTTGTATTTTGAGAAACTCAAGGAAGACCTTGTTATTTCTGCAGGGATGATCCCTAAACTGGATAACGCTTTCGAAGCCTTATCTGCAGGTGTGCAACATATATTTATCGGGCATGCGGCCGAATTACCGCAGCTTATTCTTCATCAATCCGGAACTTCCATCGTACATGAATGATCCGAAAATAAATAGCTTATATGAAGATGCTGTGAAATTATTGCAGCAACTGATCAGCATTCCGTCATTGAGCCGGGAAGAAGATAAGACTGCGCTGGCGATTGAGAACTTTCTTCATCAAAAAAATATTGTTGCCGATCGTGCAATGAACAATGTTTGGGCCACCAACAGATTTTTTGATGCATCCAGGCCATCCATCCTGCTAAACTCACATCACGACACGGTTCCGGCGAATTCCAAATACAGTAATGATCCGTTTGATCCAAAAATAGAAGAGGGTAAATTATTCGGATTGGGAAGTACGGATGCCGGTGCATCGTTGGTTAGCCTCCTGGCTTGTTTCATTTATTTTTACGAAAAAAAAGACCTGCCTTTCAATATTGTTTTTGCTGCAAGCGCTGAAGAGGAAATCAGTGGTGCTAACGGGATTGAAAAATTATTCAGCGAAAAGAGTTTCAACGATCTTTTTAAAAATGAAAACAGCTTCGCGATTGTTGGCGAACCTACACAGCTGGAACTGGCTGTTGCTGAAAAAGGCTTGCTGGTACTGGATTGTACTGCAAATGGAAAAGCCGGGCATGCTGCAAGAGAGGAAGGTGATAATGCTATCTATAAAGCCATCGCGGCCATTGAATGGTTCAAAGCATATCGTTTTGATAAAGTTTCCCCATTGCTGGGCGAAGTAAAAATGACGGTAACGTCCATTCATACAGAAAACAAAGCGCACAATGTAGTGCCCGCCACCTGTAGCTTTGTGGTAGATGTCCGTGTGACGGAAATGTATACTCACCAGGAGATCATACAAACCATCAATCAATATGTGGAAGTGGATGTAAAAGCAAGAAGTACAAGATTGCGTTCATCTTACATCACTGAAGATCATCCAGTAATAAGGGCCGGGAAGAAACTGGGTAAAAAAATATACGGTTCACCTACCTTATCCGACAAAGCGCTGATACCATTACCTGCTCTTAAATGCGGCCCTGGATTCAGCGCTCAAAGCCATAGTGCGGATGAGTTTGTATTGTTGAATGATATAAAGCAGGGAGTTGGATTTTATATAGAACTTCTGGAGGAATTAATAATTAATAATTGATAATTAATAATTCTTTCGAAGGAAAATCTTTTAAAATAGGGTTCTGTCTTAAGTTTTAAAAGTCCAATAAAACAATAATGTATCAACCTGAAACATTATTAATTATTAATTATTAACTATTAATTGAATGAAGCTTTGGCAAAAAAATACAAACGTCCATTCCGCTGTAGAAAATTTTACCGTAGGTAATGATAAGGATTTTGACCTGATGCTGGCGCCGTTTGATGTGCTGGGCAACATCGCTCATGCGAAAATGCTTGCCAGTATAGGTTTGCTCACACATGAGGATGCGGATGTATTGGTGATAGAGTTGAAAAAGATCTATAAAAATATTGAGGAAGGAAAATTTATTATACAGGATGGGATGGAAGATGTGCATTCGCAGGTGGAGTTTTTACTCACAGAGAAACTCGGCGATGCCGGAAAAAAAATACACTCGGCCCGCAGCCGCAATGACCAGGTATTGGTAGATGTAAAACTTTATCTAAGGCATGAGATCGAACAACTGGTTCATGCTATCGGATCTTTCTTTGAATTGCTTCAGCAAAAAAGTGAGCAATACAAAAAACATCTGCTGCCGGGTTACACACACCTCCAAATAGCGATGCCTTCTTCCTTCGGGCTTTGGTTTGGCGCATACGCCGAAAGCCTAGTGGATGATGTAGAGACATTGCGTGCGGCTTATACAGTTGTCAATAAAAATCCTCTGGGAAGTGCCGCCGGATATGGTTCTTCGTTTCCCATCAATCGCACGCTGACAACGGAACTGCTCGGTTTTTCAGCACTCAATTACAATGTAGTGTATGCACAAATGGGGCGTGGAAAAGCAGAACGGATTACTGCGCAGGCTATGGCGAATGTGGCAGATACGTTGGCTAAAATGAGCATGGATATGTGCCTTTACCTCAATCAGAATTTTGATTTTGTTTCTTTCCCGGCAGAACTTACCACCGGAAGCAGCATCATGCCGCATAAAAAAAATCCGGATGTTTTTGAACTGATCCGTTCGCATTGCAACCGCATTAAAGCATTGCCGAACGAGATCACCATGATGACCACCAATCTGCCGAGCGGTTACCATCGCGATCTTCAGCTGCTGAAAGAACATCTTTTCCCGGCATTCGGAACATTGCAGGATTGCATCAATATGGCATCGCTCATGTTTTCTTCCATCACGGTGAAGGAAAATATCCTGGCAGATGAAAAGTATAAATACCTCTTCAGCGTGGAAGAAGTGAATAAACTGGTGTTGCAGGGGGTGCCATTCCGCGACGCGTATAAAAAAGTAGGGGGCGATATCGAGCAAGACAACTTTAGTTACGATGCCAACATCGCCCATACACATGAAGGTTCGATCAACAACCTGCAGACTGCTCAGATCTCGGAGTTGATGCAGTCAGCCATTCGCCAATTCAATTTTAGCAAGGTCAATGCTGCTTTAAAAGAATTAATACAGTAAATTGCCAACCGGATCAGCAATTTATTATACACTAAAATTCTAATATGGGATCAGCAGAACCAAAAAAACGTATAGCCATCATGGGCTCTACGGGTTCAATAGGCACGCAGACGCTGGATGTCATACGTTCGCACTCCGAACTATTTGAAGTAGAAATACTTACGGCACATTCCAACGATGAGTTGCTGATCAAACAGGCACTGGAATTCAGGCCGAATGCCGTGGTAATATGCGATGAAAAGAAGTATGAAGCTGTAAAATCTGCGCTTTCTTCCACAGATATTAAAGTTTTCGCCGGTGAAAATGCGCTCGAACAGGTAGCCGATTTTGACACTTATGATATCATGCTGGCCGCCATTGTAGGCTTTGCCGGGCTGAAACCAACGTTAAAAGCTGTCAATAAGGGTAAAATGATCGCCCTGGCAAATAAGGAAACATTGGTGGTTGCCGGTGATATTGTGATGCAGACAGCCCTTGAAAAAAGGGCGCCGATCATCCCGGTCGATAGCGAACATTCCGCCATCTTTCAATGCCTGGTGGGTGAGGCCAGGAACCCGATTGAAAAAGTGATCCTCACAGCAAGTGGTGGCCCTTTTTTGGGTAAAAAACCTAATTTTTTGGTGAATGTAAAACGCGATCATGCATTACAGCACCCTAATTGGAGCATGGGTGCTAAAATTTCCATCGACTCTGCCACACTGATGAATAAAGGGCTGGAGATGATAGAAGCCAAATGGCTTTTCAATCTCGAACCAAAGCAGGTAGAAGTGGTGATCCATCCGCAAAGCATCGTGCACAGCCTCGTGCAATTTGAAGACGGCAGCCTGAAAGCACAGATGGGATTGCCGGATATGAAATTGCCCATCCAGTACGCGTTGGGTTTTCCGGGGCGTATAAAAAACGATTTTCCCCGGTTCAATTTCAGGAAATACCCGACGCTGAGCTTCGAGGAGCCGGATTACAAGACATTCCGCAACCTTGGACTGGCGATAGAAGCATTGAAAACAGGCGGAAATATGCCCTGCATCCTCAATGCTGCCAACGAGATAGCAGTGTGGGCATTTTTGAAGAACAGGATCGGTTTCCTGGATATCACAGCCGTAGTGGAAAAAACGATGGAAAGCATCTCTTTGATCGCCAAACCAACACTGGAGGAATATTTTGACAGCGACGGTGAGGCCCGTAACTTTGCAGCTTCATTGATGAAATTGTAATATTATACGTTTGTAAGCGTATGTATACGCTTGTAAACGTATGTTAATCTCATATTTTGATTCACCGATTTAAATAATACAAATAACCATAATGGTTTTAGAAACAATATTAGCGATCAACTGGTCCAGCGTGGGGTTAAAAGCAGCCCAATTATTACTTTCCTTATCCATACTCGTTGTCTTACACGAATTCGGGCATTATATCACCGCCAAATGGTTCAAGTGCCGCGTAGAAAAATTCTATCTTTTCTTCGATCCATGGTTTTCCATTTTCAAGAAAAAAGTAGGGGAAACAGAATACGGTATCGGATGGCTGCCGCTCGGCGGATATGTGAAGATATCCGGCATGATCGATGAGAGCATGGACAAGGAGCAGATGAAACAACCACCTCAACCATGGGAGTTCCGCAGCAAGCCGGCCTGGCAAAGGCTGATCATCATGCTCGGAGGTGTTACGGTGAACGTGTTGCTGGCTTTCGTTATTTATGCTATGATACTTTTTGTGTGGGGAGAAGATAAGATCCCGAACAAATCTGTAAAAGATGGCGTCTGGATCACCGATTCGCTCATGTACCAGATCGGCCTGCGGGATGGAGATAAGATCATGGGGGTCAACAATGATACGATCCACTACTTTGATGATGTACCTAAAAAGATCTTGTTCAGCAAAGGCGGAACCATCAATATTGAAAGGGACGGGAAGCCACAAGACATCAAGATCCCGGTGCAACTGGTAGGTGACCTGATCACCAAGAAGAAATCCAAAGGCAAATTGTTCCTTTTCCGCATGCCGCCGATCATTGGCAAATTTGACAAAAAGGATACTTCCAACGCCGCGAAAGCGAAACTGCAATACCGGGATAAGATCGAAAAAGTTGATTCCACACCAGTGCAGTTTTTCGATCAGGTGGTGGCTTACAACGACAGGCACCGCAATGCTGTTGTGAACTTCACGGTGAACCGTAATGGCAATTTGCTGAACGTTCCGGTGCAGATAGATTCTAACGGGCTTACAGGAGCTCCATTCCTTACACCAATGGAATATGACAGCCTTGGAGTGATAAAAGTAGAGCATACTTCTTATAGCTTCCTAGCATCTTTCCCTGCCGGCGTAAAAGCGACTTTCACCTCTTTAAAAGATTATATCGATCAGTTCAAACTTATCCTCTCTCCTGAAACCGGTGCCTATAAAGGCGTTGGCGGTTTCAAAGGAATGGCTTCCGTTTTCTCCGGCACAGGCTGGGACTGGCAGCGTTTCTGGGAAATGACGGCGATGTTCTCGATCATACTGGCGTTCATGAACCTGCTGCCGATACCAGCGCTCGATGGTGGTCACGTGGTGTTCACCCTCGGTGAGATGATCACAGGCCGCAAACCAAGCGAAAAATTCCTGGAATATGCACAGATCGTAGGTTTTGTGATATTGATGGCATTGATGCTCTATGCGAATGGAAATGATTGGTTCGGGTGGGGGAAAGGGAAGTAAATTACGAATTACGAATTACGAATTACGAATTACGAATTACGAATTACGAATTACGAATCAATTTTTTGCTCCGCAAGTTAAATCATATAATCATTCATGAGAATAGCTTTGCGAATGAACACATTCGTAATTCGTAATTCTTAATTCATAATTATTTATGCGTTTTCTGGCAAAACTCACCCTCATCTTCAACGTCTGCTTTCTCCTGTGGGTGCTCGGCTATGTGATCGAGATATTTCATAAAGTGAAAGGCAGCAGCAACGGGCAACTGGATACGCACCCGCTGTTGAGTAGTATTGTGGTATTAGGAGTGGTATCTATTTTTATCAATGTATTTTTTGTGATTCTTTTCCTGGCAAGATTTTCTTCAAAAAAAATGAACAATATCCCGCGGTGGATCGTTTATTTCAATCTTATAATACTGCCCATGCAGATATATTTTTATTTTATCAGCAAATAAAAAAAGAATGATCAAAAACATACTGAACGATAAACCTACCAAACTGTTTGTGATCTTTGCAGCTTTTTTTGTGGCCAATGCGTTGATCGCGGAATGCATCGGAGGTAAAATATTTTCCCTCGAAAAATTATTCGGTGCACAGCCACTCAGCTTCTCTCTCCTTGGCGAAAGCGGGTTAGCCATCAGCCTTACCTGCGGGGTTTTGTTGTGGCCGCTGGAATTCGTGATGACCGACATCATCAATGAATATTACGGCCCAAAAGCAGTTCGCAGGATATCCTACATCGCAGTAGCGCTCATCTCTTATGCCTTCCTGATGTTTTACATGGCCATGCATGTACCTGCCGCAGATTTCTGGTATGGTACCGGTGTGCAGGATGGTGTTCCCGATATGTCCAAAGCATTCAATGCTGTTTTTGGCCAGGGAATGTGGATCATATTAGGAAGCCTCACCGCTTTCCTGGTGAGCCAGATCGTGGATGTGACCGTTTTTCATAAGATCAAAAAAGTGACCGGCGAAAAAAAAATGTGGCTGCGTGCTACAGGGTCTACTGTGATCTCGCAGCTGGTAGATAGTTTCATCGTATTATTCATAGCATTTTACCTGGGCAAAGGATGGAGCATACAAAAGGTACTGGCCATCTGTATGGTGAATTATGCGTACAAGTTTACAGTAGCGGTATTACTCACGCCAGTGATATACCTCATTCACAACAGGATCAATAAATACCTGGGAAAAGAAACTGCGGAAAAGATGCAGTTAGCCGCAATGGGGAAGGAGATAAACGCTGATTAAAAATGATTACGCTGATTCCACAGATTATAAGTTAAATTCATTTCGTAATGATATTACCTTTTAATCAGCGTTCCTTTTCTCCTTATGAAAAATGTATTTTATGGAAATGATCTCCTTTGATAAAGACTGGTTGCTCACCCTGGCATTTTTCGTTGCTTTATTATTTGGGATCCTTTAAGAGTTCAAAAGTTGAAAAAGTTCAAGAGTTCAAAAGTTGTTCCTGCCGGAAGCAACTTTTGAACCCTTGAACTTTTTTTGAACCTTGAACCTTTTAAATATGCCTTCTCAATGAAGAGGTAGTCTTATTAGTTTTTCTAAGTTTCCACAGATCAACTGCACCAAATGTCGGGTTGCCTGCATTGGCGAGAATGCCGGTTGCAAGTGTTTCTTTCGTTTCTGTCAATAGTTCTTTCAGTTCGTCTTTGTTAATCGGGGTTACGATACCCACTGTACTCGTTTTCATAACTTGTTTTGTTTGTTTTTCGTTTATTTTTTATATGGCTGGCAACGAAATGTATGATCACTAACGGATCGGAGGCACTCAGGAAGAAATTTTCTTATTATCTATCGCGGTAGTACTGAATTGCGGGCGCAAAGGTAAGTGCAATTTCTGCCGCTGCAAAAAAACTGGTACTTAATTTGAGTGATTTGTGTGTTCTTTAACAGTTCCTTAAAGTATCGTTATCGTATGACTTTGTTAGATAACTTTACACGCACACATTAAAATTTTTTCATAGCCTGATGTATATATCTTATCTGCTGCGTTCGCTGCTGCTTGCCGGTTTATTGTGTAGTTGTATAGGCGTTTCAGCGCAGGTAAACCCCGCAAATGATACTAGCTCAAAGAAAAAAAGACGGCTTATCAGCAGGCTGATGAAAAGCATTTCCCGCAATGGCGAACCTACTGAGCCTGTAAAAACTGTAAATCCATTTCTTAAGCAGGCTGGGAAGACCATCCGTTCCATCACCATCGTTCCGTTAGGTTTCGACCGCAATCTGTATGATACCAGCGTTATCAGGAAAAATTTTGCCACCGATGTCGCCAATGCATTTCATCTCAACAGTTCAACAGACCTCATCCGGAAAAATCTTTTTTTCAGGGAGGGGGATAAAGTATTGCCACTTCTGCTGGCGGATAATGAACGTTTTTTGCGTGAGCAGGAATTCCTGCAGGATGCGCTTATCCGCGTGGGAAGAACCGATAGCACCAGGAATAGTAAAGATTCGATCGATGTAGTGGTATTCACCAAGGATGTATTTTCGCTGGGTGGGGGTGGAAGCCTGAGCAGGGTTGATAAGGCCCGCCTGGAAATACGGGAGGAAAATTTCGCAGGATGGGGCGATAAATTTTCCCTTGGCCTATTATACGATGGCGAGCGGCAACCCAGTATAGGTTATGGCGGAGAAATATTGAAACGGAATATCCGCGGCAGTTTTGTTAACTGGGCAACAGGCTTTACTACTTTCAGCAATGAAATAACGAGCCAGTTGCAGGAAGAGAACCGATTTTACACGATCATCGAACGGCCACTCGTAAGCCGTTATAAGGAATGGACCGGCCGGCTTGAGCTTTCGCTGAATCAGACAGCAAATAATTACTGGGCAGATTCCCCTGCAATTTATAAGTCACGTTATAGTTACAGCTACGTTCAGATGGATCTATGGGGTGGTTACAACTTCGGTGCAAAAGACCGGAAGTCAAAAGATTCCAATAAACGCCTGAGGCATTTCGTGGGGATACGTGGATTTTACAACGATTTCAACCGTGTACCAACCATCTACAAAGATTCTTTTGATTTCAAATACGCCAATATCAACGGCTCGTTGTTGTCTTACACGCTTTACAAACAAAACTTCTACCGCACCAATTTCATTTATGGCTTCGGTAGGAATGAAGACGTACCCGAAGGTATCAGCGCTTCCATCATAGGTGGGTATACCAATAAACAGGGGGTAAGGCGATCTTATTACGGGCTGGATTTTTCAGCGACCCATTTTTCGCCCCGCGGGCATTTTACCAATTATACCTTTCGCTATGGCGGATTTGTAAATAAAAAAACGTTTGAAGATGTCGATCTTTTATTAGGCATCGATCACTTCACCCGGCTACGCCAGATAAGCCCGACCTGGCGCAACAGGAATTTTGTTTCTGTATCCTACACCAAACAGCTGAAGTTGAAACTGAACGAACCTTTGTTCATCTCCAGCGTATTTGGGTTACCTTACTACAGGAATGCGGAAATATTTGCAGATACGAGGGCAACGGTAAAACTGGAATCGGTGTTTTATAACCTATCCAAGATTGCGGGGTTCAGGGTAGCACCTTTTATTTTTTCGGATATTAGTTTTTTAAAACCTATCAAGGCATCTTTTGATAAAACGAAAGGCTATTCCGCATTTGGCGGCGGTTTCAGGACGAGGAATGAAAACCTTATTTTCGGAACGATCGAATTGCGGGGATATATTTTCCCGACCCCGGTTGCCGGTATGCGCAACTGGAAAGTTGACCTGAGCACTAACCTTAGATTTAAATATAACAGCAGCTTTATAAAACGCCCCGATTTTGTGGTGGCTAATTAAAACATGTATACAGCACACGAAGCATCAGAGATACGCCAGCAGTTCTGGACAAGCCTTGGGCAATACCTGGCACCCGTTCCTTCGGCATCCGGTGAAAAAGTAAACTGGATCAATTATAAGACCGGAGTAAAAGGCATCCGTTTCCGGATGGATGCTCAGAATAGGTATTCATTTGTAGCGATAGAGATAAGGGCGGAGGAAGAAAAACGGGCACAGTTTTACGAAGTGTTTCAATCCCTGCGTGACCAGCTACCTGAAAATTACGAATGGATAGAAGAATGTGAAGATGAACATGGAAAATCCCTGAGCCGCATCTATTGCGAGCTCGAAGGCCCTACGTTGTTCAATAAGGCGCACTGGCCCGACCTGATCGCGTTTTTCAAGACGAATATTGTACTTCTTGATGCCTTCTGGGCAGAGAACAAAGACATATTCGATATGATGAGTTAATTTTGACTTTTAAATAAACAATTTTTATGAAACACTTATTCAATACGGCGCTTGCTACAGCATTTGCATTCAGTTTTGCAGCCTGCAATAACAATTCCGCCAAAACATCCGAAGCAGGTAAATCTGCTGACACGGCTAAAACGGTAACAGTCGCGGTCAAAGAAGAACCAGTGGATTATAGCGACGGATCAGTTACGATGAAAGGCTTTGTAGCTTACGATTCAAATTCCACGGCTAAGCGGCCTGTGGTACTCATCATTCCTGAGTGGTGGGGGATAGGCGATTATGTAAAGAACAGGGCAAAACAACTGGCTGAATTGGGGTATATAGCCATGGCCCTGGATTTTTACGGCAATGCGGCGCAAGGAGAAACACCTGAAACAGCCGGTAAATTGGCGGAGCCATTTTACAAAGATCCCCAGCTGGCAAAAAAACGTTTTGATGCCGCATTGGCGAAGATCAAAACATTTGCGCAGGCAGATACTTCAAAGATCGCCGCTATCGGTTATTGCTTCGGTGGTGCACAGGTGCTCAACCTGGCAAGGCTCGGAGAAAACCTTGCGGGTGTTGTCAGCTTTCATGGAAACCTGGTGGGTGTAACGCCTGATAAAAATAAAGTGAAAGCCAAAATATTGGTCTGCCATGGCGAAAACGATCAGTTTGTTCCAAAAGAAGAAGTGGAGAAATTCAAAAAGCAAACAGACAGCGCAGGAGTAGCATATACATTCAAGTCGTACTCCAATGCTACACACGCTTTCACCAATCCTGAAGCCACCGAAAAAGGAAAGAAATTCAAGCTGCCCATCGAATACAACGAAGCTGCTGATAAGGCATCGTGGACGGATATGAAGGTTTTCTTCAGTGAAATCTTTAAATAATTAAGAATGGTGATCGAAGCGGATGGGGATCGCAGATTTTAAAAAGATAAAAGGACTACACAGATTATTTTTCACTGCGTGAAAACCAAAATGCAGTTGATAAGACTTCGGCTTTAATTAATAAGTCACAGTCTTATCAACTGCATTTTGGTTTCCTGCAAAGCAGGAAACAATCTGTGCAATCCCCTTCATCCCTTTGAAATCTGTGATCCCCTTTCGCTCTATTCTCCGCCAGCATTCTTAATTCTTAATTTTTAATTCTTCATTGATCACCTGTATTTTTCCGCGATCGTATAACACACCCTATCCGTTATCTTATGAAACACCTGCCCGTTCAGCTTTCGCAGCCGGCTTGCCCTTCTTCCATCCAGCAACCTGCCTTTTTCATCAAAGGTTTGGGGGCGTTCAAAATAAGCGATGATATAATACTTTGGTGGCGATAACGGATACCGCACCACTACAGGTTTGATGCTGATGAAGATCAGTCTTCGCTCATTATCATTGACGTAATAGTCGAAATTGTTGATCCATGTGCAACTCACTTTTTGCATGCTGCCGATGAGTGCCAGCACACTGTCGGCCTCTAGTCCATATTTATGAAGCGTATCGGAAAGCCTTTTTTCACTTACCTCAAAATCATAGATGTAGGTAAGGCTGTCGGTGATCATTTCCACAGAAACCTTGCTGAGGTCTTTGTTGGTAAACGCAAGGCTGAAAGGCTTTTTACTGTACAGGCGTTTATAATTCTGCTCGATCTTCTGTAGTTCTTCACCATGCTCCTGGTAAAAATTCTTTGATACGATCTTTGCGGAGCAAGACCATAAAAACGCCATCACCGGCAACAACGATATGGTATGATTCAGTTTCATATCAGCTCATTTTTGGTGCAGAAACTGATGCCATAAATGATCTTCTTCAAAACTTTCGGGGTTATCTGTAACAATGTTTTTCCGCCATAATCCCAATAGGTGAGTGTTATGAGGCCATTATCTTCCATCCGGATATTTTCAAGCACCACAAAATGTGTGGGAATGGAAAGTTTCACTTTGTCGTGGTTCTTTTTGTGGATCACGCGGTTGTTGATGTACAATACCATCACACCTTTGCCCAGCCTGTCGTGCAGGTAACGGAAGGTGTTTTTCAACCAGGGATGAAAAAGGTCGCTGCCGACGGCTTTCGTTTTGTAATGGCACATCTTGCGCACCATGCGGTTGAATTTAGCGAAGTTGGTAGCAGCCCAGAAGCGGTCTTCATCGCCAAGATCATAATTTGGATTGAAGATATTCAGGTAACCTTTGAAATGGTCGGCCAGCACGAGGAACCAGATCTGCTCTGCATGGCGGATGTCAAGCACACCTTTGAACCGTAAGGTGCCCGCGGCGGATTTTATTGATTCTGAAGGCGTGAAATTGTTGCCGTTATAAGTCGCTTTGCCGGTCCGGTAAAGCGAGAGCATAAACTGTGCGTACCCCAACGGATCGTCTTTTATAACGAGATAAGACAATGCACCGTAAGCGCAAAAGTTAGTTCCCCGGCCAGGATAAAAACTCAGCGGCTGATGTATATTCAGCTTCAGGTTACTGAGGAACAACGTTGATTTCACATGCGGCCAGTAACCGCTTGGCTCGAGCGTTTTGATGGAATCGATGAAACTGATGGCCTGTTGCTGCGTAGATGTAGATGTTATGACGGTATCCGTACCTGATGCGAGCAGGCGGTTATTTACAAGAAAAAAAATAAAGATCAATAAAAAAATCCTGATGTTGAACTTCAATCCTGTTGGCGTTGGTTATGAATAGATTTTTTGAAAATTAATCTAAAAAACGGCAATAACCGCCATCCTTATTAAAACTTTTTAGCTTCGATCGTTGCCCTTGCCGGCATATCGTCTTTCAGTAAAGTCACATTTTCTTTGAGGTCGGCGCTACCGTTCTCATTCATAGTAGCCACTACTTTTTTTACACGGCTGATGAAAAGCGTGCGTTGTTTTTTGGAGAGTTCTTTCAGGGTGAAAGCCAGTTTATATTCGCCTTCGCGGCCATACGGGCCGATGCGGTCTGCTGAAATGGACTTGATCTTATTGGCCTTCCTGAATTTTGCGATATAATCAGTCAGTGGTTTGCTGCTCGGTACGCCGGAAGCGAAGCTGTGGAAAGAAACGACCATCTTGTAGTTGCGGGCAGAATCGGATTGTGCAAAAGCGCCTGAGAATAATAAACCGGTGACAGCGAGTAAAAATAGCTTCTTTAACATGATTGTTTTTTCTTTTAAGAGTGTTCTTTTTTGTAAATGTTTAATCCAATGGCAGATCAGGAGGCAAAACTATCCATTTAAAGGCTAAATGAATGGTTAAAAGCATTTTTGATACCTTTTATATATATCAAATTACACTCCGGAAGGAAAAAAATGCCTTTCGTTTGTCCATTTCTACCATTCGCTAACTGTATTATTAATGTAAAAATTACCGGATGCATCTTTACATTATCAAACAGCGGTACAACAGCAAGCAACGGAAAAAGCTTTTGATGCGTCTTTGGAATAAACAGATCTGTATAAAAATATTTTAAGACAGGAAGTAAACGATCCTGGCTTATAAACTCGGTTTTTCATAGGATATTGAATTTAAAACGGGGTTGGATTTCTATCTAAGCCCCCTTATTTTTTCTTAAGAACTTATAAAACTGACCGCTTGTAGGATAAAAACCGCCGTTTGTAGGATACGGTTGGCAGGGACAAAAAAGAAATGCATTTTTACAAGGTGGATATGAGGAAAGGACAGAGAGGGTTAAAACATAACACAACGAACACAAAAATATTGAGACAGGAATTAAACTCCCCTGGCTTATAAACTCGGTTTTTCATAGGATATTGAATTTAAACGGGGCTGGATTTTTATCCTGGCCCCTTTTTTTTCGCATGAATTACTGACGACTGACCACTGACCACAGACCATCGACGATTTTCAGCGGATGACCACAGGCTTTATAGAACTGTTGGGTTAATTATCTTCTTCGCGAATTCGTAGAATTTGTGTAATTCGTCCGGCACGGGCGGAAATTCGTGTAATTCATCTAATTACCCTAATTTTGCCGCATGACAATAGAATTACTTAAAGATATGAGAGACCGTTTGGTGGTTTTGAGGAGGTTTCTTTGACGTCGCTAACCGCGAATCCAAAATCAACAACGACAAACAATTATCACTCTCTCCCGGCTTCTGGGACGATAATGCCCGTGCCACCTCCATTTTAAAAGAGATCAATGCCAATGAGTATTGGGTCAACATGTACCATCGTGTATCTACCCTGGTAGAAGACTTTGCCGTGCTTTTTGAGTTCTGGAAAGAAGGCGAGGCTACCGAGGAGGAGGCACGACAGGCTTTTGATGCCGCCAATGCCGCCATTGAAGATGCGGAATTCAAAAGTACCCTCAACGATCCTTCCGATGCGCTTCCTGCCGTGGTGCAGATCAACAGCGGTGCCGGTGGTACCGAAAGCCAGGATTGGGCAGAGATCCTGCTGCGCATGTACCGCATGTATGGCGAAAAGCAGGGCTGGAAACTCACCGAAGTGGATTACCAGGAAGGCGATGGCGCCGGTATAAAAAGCGCTACCATCGAGTTTGAAGGACCATTTGCCTACGGTTTTCTTAAAGCCGAAAGTGGTGTGCACCGCCTGGTACGTATTTCGCCATTCGACAGCAACGCCCGCAGGCATACTTCTTTCGCCAGTGTATATGTGTATCCGCTCATCGATGATACGATCGAGATCGAGATCAACCCGGCTGACGTGAAAATGGAAACCTCGCGAAGCGGTGGCGCCGGCGGACAGAATGTGAATAAAGTAGAAACCAAAGTGCAGCTCACGCATATTCCTACAGGCATAGTAGTGGTTTGTCAGCAGGATCGCAGCCAGCTAGGCAACCGCGAGCTCGCCATGCAGATGCTCAAAAGCCGCCTGTACGAAATAGAACTTCAAAAACGCAATGCACTGAAAGATGCCGCCAACAGCAGCAAGAAAAAGATAGAGTGGGGAAGCCAGATACGATCATACGTTTTTCATCCTTATAAAATGATCAAGGACCACCGTACCGATTACGAAGTGGGCAATGTTGGCCCGGTAATGGATGGCGAACTCGATGGTTTCATAAAAGCATACCTGATGAGTGAGAAAGATTCGGAGGCAAATTAAAAAAGTTTCTGGTTGTTTGATCGTTTGCGTAGAACTCTGCGAAACCTTTGCGTTCTCTGGCTCTCTGCGGTATAGGAAACGTCGCGTGACCGCAGAGAACGAGAGTTAAAAGAGTTTTCGCAGAGAGAATAGGCTGAGCTTCGCGAACGATGAATGAACCCGCCACTCGTCACCTGCAACCAACTAATAAAAGATCCATTTATGAAATATTGCCTCATTATACTATCAGCCTCTGTTTTGTTTTCCTGTAATTCAGGAAGTGAAAAAAACACTACTGCCATATCGGATACTGCAAATGTACAATCTCCAGCTGCGGCGGATAACGCAGGTTATTCTGCTCCGCAAAACGGTTCATTGGCCGTCACACCTTTTGAAATGAAAGACGACAGCGTATTTGTAGATGGCTCAGTGCCCGCCAGTTGGGAAAACGCGGGTTTTACCGATGTAAAAGCATTCAAGCTTTTTTTGAAACAGGCACAGCTTTGGATCATGGATAACGACAAGCAAAAACTGGCTTCAATTGTACGTTATCCCTTAAAGAATATCAAAACTCCTGAAGAACTGGTAGAAAAATACGACGCGGTTTTTACCAAGGATGTAAAACTTTCTTTCGCCACGATCAACTTCAATCAGATCTTCCGCAACCAGCAGGGTGCCAGCACGGAAGGTGGCAAAGTCTGGTTTGCGCAGCAGGGAAAAGATTTTAAGATCATCGCCGTTAATTACTGAGCTTATTGAAGAAAAACACCTGGATACTGATCACCCTTATGTTGGGCACAATGATGGCCGCACTCGACAGCAGCATTGTTAATGTGTCCTTGCCCGTCATCCGTAACGAATTCCGGGAATCACTTTCAAATATCGAATGGGTCGTTACGGCATACATGATCTGTTTCTGTCTCTTCATTCCGCTTACCAACTGGCTCAAGCTCCGCATCGGTTATTACAACCTTTTTCTTTTCAGCGTGATCATGTTCACATCGGGCTCCCTGCTTTGCAGCCTTTCGCAAAGCCTGCCCATGCTTGTTACAGCCAGGGTGATACAAGCCACCGGCGGAGCCCTGATCTCTCCGGTTTCTCTTGCCATACTCAGCGAAAATTATCCACCCGAAAAACGAGGCAGCGCCATCGGCTGGTGGGGTATCGGAAACGTAATGGGGCCTGCACTGGGGCCTACTTTGGGCGGACTGCTCACCAACCTGCTGGGATGGCAATCCATTTTTTACATCAATATCCCGCTGGGAATACTCACCATTTTTCTTACCATACGTCATTTAGGGTTTCTAAAAGCGCAACCAGTTTCAAATACGAAATTCGACCTGGCAGGATATTTCTTTTTCGCCGTATTTATCCTGTCGTTACAATATATGGTCACCGCCATTTCCAGCTTTGGTATTTCCTGGCAACTGGCTGCAGGAGTGGCCGGCACAGGCATATTCCTGTTCCTGTTTCTCCGGTCGTCCACCAGGACGTTTCCATTACTGGACCTTACCGTTTTCAAATCCCGGGTTTTCCGCAAATCGGCCATCATCGTGGTCATTCGTTCGCTGGCATTGTACGGCGGATTATTCTTTCTGCCCTTTTTATTACAGGGGGTGATGGGGTTCACTTCGCTGGAATCCGGGCTCATATTGCTGCCCAATGCGCTGATGATGCTTTTCACCCGCCCGCTGGCGGGAAAACTGGCCGATAAAGGCATGGTGCGGAATGTGTCCATCACCGGGATCATTATCGTAGCGGCATCTTTTGTGCTGTTTGCTTTTGTAGAAAAAGGGGTTCCGCTCTGGTTCATCATACTGCCGATGGTCATACGTGGATTGGGGATGAGCCTGCTGGTGGCGCCGGTTTCCACGGCATTGCTCAATTCGGTTACCGCGGCGCAAACCAGCACTTCCACAGCCATCAACAGCCTGCTGCAGCAGATCGGTGGTTCCATCGGTATCGCATTGAGCGGCGTGATCCATACTTTTATCAATGATCATTATATCAGTAAACAGCATACTGCGGAAGTGGCCGAACATTTTGCTTTGCAGGATGGATTTTTCATTTCCGCTTTCATCATTGCTTTGGCGATCATCCCGGCGTTGGGATTGCCGGAGAAACAGGCGGTCAAAAATGCCGTGAGAACTTCAGTAGCAAATTGAGATCAGAGATTAGGGATTAGACTTTGGATGGAATAAGTTTGAACCTAAATCCTGGTCTCTGATCACTAAACCCTAATCTCTAATCTCTAATCCTTATTTTTGCCATCTAAAAATTACCATTATGCAATACGGAGATTTTTATTACCCGATGCCGGTCAATGAGCCTGTTCTTAACTACGCTCCCGGTAGTAAGGAAAAATTAGCCCTTAAAGCGGCATTGAAAGAATTGAAAAGCACCAAAACGGACGTTCCGATGTACATCGGCTCGGAACAAGTTCGCACCGGAAATACAGTAGAAATCCGTCCGCCGCACGAGCGTAAACATGTGCTGGGACAATTTCACCTGGGTGAAGCAAAACACGTGACCAAAGCCATCAACGCCGCATTGAAAGTGAAAGATAAATGGGCGAACATGAGCTGGGAAAACCGTGCAAATATATTCCTGAAAGCTGCCGATCTGCTGGCAACCAAGTACCGGCCTTACATCAATGGAACAACGATGCTCGGGCAAAGCAAGAATGCATACCAGGCTGAGATCGATGCTGCCTGCGAGCTCATCGATTTCCTGCGTTTCAACGTGCACTTCCTGAGTGATATCTATCGCCAGCAGCCTATCAGCGGCGCGGGTATGTACAACCGCCTGGAATACCGTCCGCTCGAAGGGTTCGTATTCGCATTGACCCCCTTCAATTTTACGGCTATAGGCGGAAACCTGCCTACCAGCGCCGCCATGTGCGGCAATGTGGTGATCTGGAAATGCGCCAATACACAGGTATACAGCGCACAGCTTTTCATGAAAGTATTAAAGGAAGCGGGTTTGCCGGATGGCGTCATCAACCTCGTATTCATCGACGGGCCAACGATCGGCGAAGTCATTTTCAATCACCCCGATTTTGCCGGGATACATTTTACCGGAAGCACCGGCGTATTCAATGGCATGTGGGCTACCATCGGGAAGAATATGAATACTTACAAAACTTATCCGAGGATCGTTGGCGAAACCGGCGGTAAAGATTTTGTGATCGCTCACAGATCGGCCAATCCCGATGTAGTGGTGACCGCACTTGCCCGTGGTGCTTTTGAGTACCAGGGACAAAAATGTTCTGCGGCTTCAAGGGCGTATATCCCTTCCAATATCGCAGCAGAAGTGAAGAAAAAACTGGTAGAGCAGGTGAAGACCATGAAAATGGGAACGGTGGAAGATTTTACCAACTTTATCAACGCGGTGATCGATGAAAAGAGTTTTGATAAACTGGAAGGATACATCAAAAATTCACGCAAGCGTGATAGCGGCGCCAAAATATGGGTAGGGGGAAAATGCGATAAGACCGAAGGTTATTTCATCGAACCAACCATCATCGAAGCCAGCGATCCGCATTATGTAACGATGTGTGATGAACTGTTTGGCCCGGTACTGACTGTTTACATTTATGATGAAAACAAATTTGAAGAAACCCTGAAGCTGGTAGACACCACTTCTTCTTATGCACTTACCGGTGCGGTGATAGCACAGGACCGCTTTGCGGTGGAACTGGCTACCAACAGGCTACGCAACAGCGCCGGTAATTTTTACATCAACGATAAGCCAACGGGTGCAGTAGTAGGGCAGCAACCATTCGGCGGTGCCCGTGCCAGCGGTACAAACGACAAGGCCGGCAGCCAGCTGAACCTTTATCGTTGGTTGAGTGCAAGGACAATTAAAGAAACATTCAATCCGCCAACGGAATATGGTTATCCGTTCATGCAGGAAAAGTAAGGGTAAATAAGGAATGAAAAATAAGGAATAAGGAAGTTGGATATCTCATGATGACACTTTTTTTATTCCTTATTTTATGTTTCTTATTATTTATAAAAAAAACGTAACCATTGCCTATATGAAGATGTTATTGCTTTTAGTATCGCTTTTTTATCTCAATGATGCAAGTGCTCAATCATCCATCAATATAGATTATGTAAGTATCGCTACAGTTCCATCGGATTCTGTGATCACCGAAGTATTTAAAGACCGTTTTCCGCCGTATATCCGAATGGTGATCAACGATTCATTTTCGCTTTCCTTTTTTTTATCTCACATTGAAAAAAAAGTCTACCGGAAAGCCATTATCGGCGATAAGCTGATCCATCATGCCGAATTCTCAAATTACATCACCGGCGAAACATTTTCTGAAAGTGACTGGCCGAAAAATAAACGATATCTCATCCGTTACGATTCTTCCCGCATAAATAAATGGGAAATGATGGCCGGGGAGAAAATGATCCTTAATTACAGGTGTAAAGCGGTAACATCTGTCAATAAGAATAATACAACAACCATCGTCTGGTATACAACTGAAATGAAGTTCAAACGGGGAGATCTGTTTTATCCTGGAGTTCCGGGTGTTGTACTTGAAGTGTACGATTATGGATGGAACGGGACCGGTCAGTATATCCGGGCAATCTCTGCCAAAGAGAGTGGGCAGGTACTGGTAGCTCCGAAACATACAAAAATTGTAACATTTGAAGAAATAGGGATAAGAAATAAGAAATAAGAAATGTTTAATAAGGAATAAGGAAGCAGGGCATCTTACAGGATGCACTTTCTTATTCCTTATTTTATATTTCTTATTCCTTATTTTCGTGTTTACAAATGAAAACGATCTTAGATAAGCAACAACTTCAGTTAACCATTCTCCGGCTGGCGCACCAGTTGCTGGAAAACAACGACGATCTTTCCCAGGTGGTCTTCCTGGGTATTCAGCCAAGGGGTGTGCAGGTGAGCCAGCGGATCGCGACTCATATACAACTGCTCAGTAAAAATACAGAAGTGCAATACGGCGTGCTCGATATCACTTTTTACCGCGATGATGTGCGTGATGAATTGCATGTAGCCGGCAAGACCGATATTAATTTTTCCATTGAAGGGAAACGCGTGGTGCTGATCGACGATGTATTGTACACGGGCCGTACCATCAGGGCCGCATTGGACGCACTACAGGATTTTGGCCGGCCAAGTAAAGTTGAACTTGCCGTGCTGGTCGACAGGCGCTTCAACCGCGAATTACCCATCCAACCCGATTTTTGCGGCATCGCCATCGATACGGTGGCTTCGCAAAAAGTAAAGCTGGAGTGGGACAAGGAGGAAGTTGTTCTTTATTAAATTACGAATTATCAATTACGAATTATCAATTACGAATTACGAATTACGAATTTTTTCATACTATCTTGGAATATTATTTACCGATCAGAAGATGGAATTGAGTAGAAAAAAGAAGCCAATAACAAAATTCGTAATTCGTAATTCGTAATTCTTAATTATTTGCCCTAGTTTTGTTCCTTAATGCAACTATCCACAAAACATTTACTCGGCATTAAAGACCTTTCCCCGAAAGACATTTCCCTTATTTTATCTACCGCTCAGCAATTCAAGGAAGTATTACAACGTCCTGTGAAGAAGGTTCCATCGTTACGGGATGTCACCATCGTCAATCTTTTTTATGAAAATTCCACGCGTACACGCATCTCTTTTGAGCTGGCGGAAAAGCGGTTGGGAGCCGATACGATCAATTTTGCGGCTTCCGCTTCTTCTGTAAAAAAGGGCGAGACATTGCTCGATACCGTCAACAATATCCTCAGTATGAAAGTGGATATGGTGGTGATGCGGCATAGCGCCAGCGGCGCCCCCCATTTCCTGGCGAAACACCTGCCCAACACCGGCATCGTGAACGCAGGCGACGGCATCAATGAACATCCTACCCAGGCTTTGCTGGACGCATTTTCCATTACAGAAAAAACCGGTGGACTTGAAGGAAAAAAGATATTGCTTATCGGGGATATCATGCACTCACGGGTTGCGCTCAGCAATATTTACCTGCTGAATAAAATGGGCGCCGAAGTGATGCTTTCCGGTCCGCCGACACTTATACCACCTTATATCAAAGAAGCGATGGGCGTGCAGGTAGAATACGATCTTAAAAAAGCCCTCAAATGGTGCGATGTAGCCAACGTATTGCGCATACAGCTTGAAAGGCAGAACCAGGTATTGTTTTCTTCCCTTCGGGAATACAATCTTTCTTACGGGGTAACAAAAAAACTGCTGCAGGAAGTGGATAAGGATATTGTGATCATGCACCCGGGGCCAATCAACCGTGGGGTGGAAATAGACAGTGATGTGGCGGATGGCAACCAATCGATCATATTGCAGCAGGTGGAAAACGGGGTGGCAGTGAGGATGGCAGCGTTGTATCTGCTGGCGGGAACAGCGAATTAATGGATAACGGGACAATGGATAATGGATAAATCCTTTAACTTGTATAATATTCAGATATTCGGATAACATTTAAACCGAAAACATTATCCATTATCAATTATAAAATTATCCATTCATGAGAATCTGTCTCTTTCCCGGAACCTTCGATCCCGTAACGCTGGGCCACATCGATATCATCAACAGGGCGCTTCCTTTATTTGATAAAGTGATCATCGGCATCGGCCGCAATGTAAACAAGCAACCGATGTTCAGCGAACAGCAAAGGCTGCAATGGCTCAAAGATATTTACCGCAATAACAACAAGGTGCAGGCGGTGGTTTACGAAGGGCTTACTGTTGATTGCTGCAAAGAATACAATGCCAATTTCATCCTCCGCGGCATCCGTTATGTGAATGATTTCGAATACGAAAAAGCCATCGCCGATATGAACCGCAGCCTTGCAGAACACATCGAAACGATCTTCCTTACCTGCCTGCCGCAATACACTTCCGTAGCAAGTACGCTGGTACGCGATGTGCTCAAGAATGGCGGCGATGTAGCGCAGTTTTTACCAGAAGAAGTGAATCACTCTATTTTTAAAGACAAGAATGGCGCAGAATAATAATGAGCCGATCTGGTTCAATAAACAACTCTCTACAAAAGATCTTTCTGGCGTTACACCCGATACCATGGGGCAGCACCTGGGCATGGAATTCGTGGATATCGGCGTGGATTTTTTAAAGATGCGCATGCCGGTCGATCAGCGTACCCATCAGCCTTACGGTTTATTACATGGCGGCGCCAGTTGCGCCCTCGCCGAAACCGTCGGCAGCGTAGCCTCTTTTTTGGTGATCGATACCTCAAAATTCATCTGTGTAGGATTGGAAATAAATGCCAATCACCTGCGGGGCATCCGCACAGGATTTGTTACCGCAACGGCCACACCTTTACATCTTGGCGGTACCACGCATGTGTGGGATATCAAAATTCAGGATGAGGAAGAAAAACTGGTTTGTGTAAGCAGGCTTACGGTGGCGATTTTGGTGAAAAAGTCAATAGTCAATAGTCAATAGTGAAACCTTCAACGTTCATACTGCCTGGCAGTTCTGTAAAAACTGCAGTTCAATTCGTGTAATCCGTAATAATTCGTGTAATTGGTGCTTATGGGGCATCAAAAAAACAATGCATAATATCCTTTATCGATGCATAGGTAGTTTCCATCGGTGTCTTGATATCCTTCGTTTTGATCCATTTTATTAACGTGATGTTTTCTTCCAGCTGGGGTTGCAGTTTCTGATGGCTGTCGCTGGTGAAGTAAAACCAATGCGTGGTTTTCAGGTAATGTTTGCCGTAGGCATTATAAGTATGGTAGGTTTCGCCGATCTTTTTCTTCAGTATGATGTCTTTCAACCCGGTTTCTTCTTCAATTTCCCGGGCAGCAGCTACCTCGATCTCTTCGTTTTCCTCCACTTTCCCTTTAGGCAGGTCCCATTTGTCAAGGCGGTAAATGAACAACAATTCTTTTTTATCATTCTGCACAATCCCGCCTGCAGCTTCTATAGTGGTGAAATGTTTGAAAAAGCTTTTCCTCAGCTTTTCCAGGTCATCGCTTAAGATCACACCGGCATGAAAATCTTCTTTTTTGATCTCATGCAGCAGCGAATTGATGGCCGGTGTGGAAAATTCATCGATAAACACCGCATCAGGATGATGAAGGATCTCTTTCAATTCTTCGCTCAGTTCGTC
The DNA here is from genome assembly GCF_024343615.1 of Ferruginibacter sp. HRS2-29. Classification (GTDB taxonomy): domain Bacteria; phylum Bacteroidota; class Bacteroidia; order Chitinophagales; family Chitinophagaceae; genus Ferruginibacter. The sequence continues at coordinate 69,672 of NZ_RJUB01000162.1, forward strand.
ACACAGGTAAACCGGCTTTTCATCGAAATAGATCTTTAACTGCATGGGAGAAGTTTTTGTAAAAATAATACTAATGGATAATAGTATAATGGACAATGGACAATGTTTTCAAAATGAAAATTGTAATGAGTGGTTAGCAATTATAATCCTGACCTTCGTAAAACAATTTATCCATTATCCATTATACTATTATCCATTATAAACTATTTTTGCCGCATGACAAACGAAACTGTTGTAGCCGAAAAATTATTACAGGTAAATGCCGTAAAATTGAGCCCGGATACCCCTTATACCTGGGCGAGTGGCTGGAAAAGCCCTATCTATTGCGATAACAGGAAAGTGCTTTCCCATCCTTACGAGCGTGATTTCATCAAAAGCGAACTTTGCAGCGTAATTTTCGAGCAGTTTCCGGAGGTGGATGCTCTTGCCGGCGTGGCCACGGCCGGTATCGCCTGGGGCGCCATGGCGGCGGATCAGTTGAAATACCCTTACATGTATGTGCGCCCAAAGCCTAAAGAGCATGGGATGGGCAACCAGATAGAGGGGGATTTTACCGCGGGACAACGCATCCTGGTGATCGAAGACCTTATTTCTACCGGGAAAAGCAGCCTGCAGGTATGTGAAGTATTACGTAATGCAGGGATGGAAGTGGCCGGAATGGTCTCCATATTTAACTATGGTTTTCCGCAGGCGGTCAGCGCTTTTGAAGCCGCGGGGGTGCGTTTTCATTCGCTCACCAACTACGAAATACTCATCGAACTGGCCGTGAAGAAGGGCATCGTTTCGGCAGAGCAGTTAAATACATTGTTAAACTGGCGCAACAATCCTTCAGAATGGGGCAGATAAAATATCTTTATAAAAAATAACCTATATAAATATGAAAAAGTTTCAAATGACCATTTTCGCGCTGCTCGGACTGCTCATGGTGTCTTTTGCGCAGCAAAAAGCGGTGCAGAAAGCGGTAATTAAGACGCCTACGGTGCAATGCGACATGTGTAAGGACAAGATTGAAAAATACCTTTTCCGCACAGAAGGGGTGACGGCCGCCAAAGTGGATGTAAAGAAAAAGACTACCACAGTGACTTACATTACGGATCGTACCAACGTTGAAAACATCAAAGCAGCCATTGCAAATGCAGGGTTTGATGCAGATGATGTTGCTGCGGAAGAAGCCGCTTACAAGAAATTACCTAAATGTTGCCAGAAACCGGAAGAGGTGAAGGCTAACAAATAAGGAATAAGAAAGGTAAAATAAGGATAAGAAAGTGGGAGCTTTGAACGGTTTAGGCTGGTTTGAAGCTCCCCATTTCATTTAAATAAGGAATAAGAAAAGTAGAATAAGGAATACAAAAGTGGGGAGTTTTGAACGGTTGCTGAACCGTATCAAAACTCCCCACTTTTGTATTCAGCAGGTTCAGGAGGGTGGAACTGCTACGGAATTTACTTTCTTATTTCTTATTTTATCTTCCTTATTTCAAATTTATCTTCCTTATTTTCTATTTAAAAAGAGAAAAATTCTGCCTCGTGGTGTAATCCACATTAAAACTTTTGTACACTCCGGCCTTCCCGATCTTCACTTTTCCCAACAAACGTACCCCGATCTCTTTGCTGAAAAGACTGTTCAAACCATTTTTCAGCAGGTTTTTCATGTCCAGATCCACCTGTAGCGGAAGGGTAAAAACATTCCTGCGGGGGATGGCTACCTGGATATTCTGGCTCGAATGGCCAAGAAAACTGCTATCCACATAAAGGTCGAGATCGGTGCGATTAAGCTCCAAACCGAAATTATTCGGGTTGTAATAAACCAGGTCGACCTTCAGGATGGCCTTCGAAAAACTCAGGTTCTCGATGGTAAGGTTTTTAAATTCTCGGAATTCGAGGTCCTTTGGCTCACGACAGGATGTCATAAAAAGGATAGTGAGAACGATGAGGGAGAGATAGGTGAGTAGCTTCATTTTACCTTGGTTATTTTCTATTGCAATATAGGCAAGAGGAGTGAACTGTGAAAAATTCAGGCGACTATATACTTGTTGACACAAGGTAATTAACATTCAATTGATTAATGATTTTTGGTATTATAGGGATTTGCGATTTGTTTTAGGGAAAGTGAGGAGGAAGAAATGGAAATTTAGCCGGGAAGAAAAAAGGCGGCGGGGATGTGATATTTTACTTTAGATAAGATTATTATTGGGTATTTAAGGGAATAAAAAAAGCACCTATTTATCGATGCTTATAATTCTTTAATTTTCCTATTACCCAGCTATCATTTTATGTAGGGATTCGGTTATACCATTAATTATCGGTGCAGACTTTTTGTTTTCTTCTGTCGAAACAATTTCGTCAACTGTAAAATACAAATCCCTTAGGATGTTATACTCTTCCGTTTCATCAGAACTATCGCATCTTACTATTTCGTCTACCAGTTTTCCCTCTCCTGTAAATATTGAAAAATTCAAACATGGAATTTCTTTATCTTCCTCTTGGGCGAAATATTTATCCAGAAGCATTTTGCTATTATCTGGGGTAAGGGAAAAATATAGGTAACTATTGGTTAATTCCCTTTGCCAAGATAATTTATTCGCTTTTGTAGCATCTAGCAATACGGATAATAGGCTTTTATAATCGGGAGTACTCATTATATAGTTATTTTACTTTCACAATTTGATAATTCAGTAATTAGCTGATTAATGTCAGAACTTATACTTTGGCGCTGAAATTTTTTATATGATTTTTCAGTATCAATTTTCTGTAATCTCTGTAAAATTGCTTGATGTAAAGTTAGCGAATTAGTACAGTCTATTAGATTGTTGCCTGTTAAATTATCTTGTTGGATTTTTATAGATGATATGGTTGTTTCTGTCTTGTAAAAAGTAGATATACAGTCACTTAAAAGCTGGTCATCTATCAAAGGATGCCTTAAAATCTTGTCCCTGATAGTCATCAGATCCGCTTTTATTCCTGCAAGAGTACTGAGTGTCATCTTTTTAAAAGTGTTGGTTTCCGTTTGAGCTATAGTTTCTTTTTGGAAATCTTTACGACTTTTTAAGGCTGCAAGCTGATATATGGTTAGTAATAATGCAATAATCGTAAAAAGCCCGCATACCGTATTAAAGAAATTAATTTCTAAAGTGCCGAAGTGAACATATATGTCTTCATCAAACCATTTCCAAAGTAATAAAGAAAGCACTATGCTAGTTACTGCTATAACTAATAACTGTATAGAAAACTTAACCCAGGTACGGCGTAAAAAAGGGATCATCAATAAATATAAATAGTTTTTTTATATCTTACAAGTGTAAAACATATTAGCGTTTAGCTTCTTCTTGCTTTTTCAAAACTTGGCAGTTAAAAAATAAGCAGTACAGGAAGACAATAATAAACGCCTACGCTAAAAAGCGTGGGCTATTTATTTTGTCCCATTGTGCTGTAAGGTCTGCCAAGTACCTGAAAAAGCGATGTGGCTGATAAGTCCCACGCTTTTTTTATTCGACCTGCCTATAGGGATACAAGCAGACTATCTGTTCTTATGAGAGTACAAATAACGTTGGCTGTTATAATTGTTTTAAGTTTTCTTCTTGCTTTATGGGGAGGTAAGAAAAGAATTGGAGTATGGTATTCGCTTTTGATAAGCCTTTTTTTATCTCCCCTGGTTGCTGCTGTTTTAATATCAATCAGCCCGTCTTTAAAAAGTTACAAAGCGTATTTGCCAAATAGTGAGGGAAATCGTGTACTAGGGATTATTTGTTACGTGATCGCAGGGTTCATTACTGTTGCAATAGGCTATTCGTATTGGCGTTCATATGATAATGAAATTTTAAAGGAGAACTTAAACGTATGGCCTTCAATTGCAGTTGCATTAGGGTTTTATATTTTGGGTGATTATCTGTGTAGAATGCCGTTACCTGAAGGAGAACCTGTATCGAAACCTATTATACAAGAACCAATAAAAGAAATATTAGAAAAGCCCAGAAGAATAGATTATCAACCGGGAGGCAAGTATAATTCAGAAACAAAAAGCGTTGAAGTTAAGAGGTGGAATTTTAAATATTTAAAATCTGCATTAGCCGTTCTTCTTATAGTACTTCTAATTACAAACCCAGGCGTAAAACGATTTAAAGACTTTAGCGGAGATAGCAGCTATTCAGATTTTAAACGTACTCAGAATTGGTTTTTATTTTCAATTTATGAAGATTACGATCATACTGAATACATAGGAATTCTTTTTAATTCCTTTAAAACTTGATTCCATGAAAATTTAGGGATATGAGCCAGTTGAGTGTAATTAATTTTTTGAATCCTTGTCCTTTTTTACTAGCTTTTTCGGCAATGGTGTAGAGAGTGCTTTTTTCATAGCATTTGTAAAAGACATGGCAAGTCTAACGTTTTGCTGTGAATTTCTTGGATTTTCACCATTTGGAGCTGTATTCTTACTGTTAGCCATGATTGTAAATTTAAGGATATTCCTTGTACTTTACGGAGTATATGGTTATCATTGTTGATAGGTTGTTTCCAAAACTATCAACGTATGATCCCAAAAGCTATTACACAGTCTGAATTTGATGAATTTATCGATGGATTGTTACGAATGACTGGCGAAACCTCTCGTAATAGAATTGATTTAGTTAAAATCATAGCTGAATTTTCCGACACAAAAGACCTGGGTTGGACAAAACGACAACAGGGAGTTTTCAAAGAACGTATCTATGCTACGAAATTATTCAGGAGGTTTTTTAATGAAGGATTACCTGCTTTGACAGACGAGATATTTCTAAGTGACGAAGGGATTAAAGTTTTAGAAGAATATGATATGTATAAACAATATAGGAAGCAAATTGAATGGAAGGGGCGGAAGAAAAAATGGGCTGGAGTATTCCCTCATTTATTCAGAAGGGGGCGCAGGATTTTGGAATCTGGCTCATATTTGATAACTATCATTTTAGGAATAATAACAATATCGACCCTAGTAATAGGATCACACGAATTAACACAATTAAACCGGCGAGTAAAATTGTTGGAAGACAAAGCCAATGCAGTTCGGGTAAAACAGAATCCGATACTAGACACGCCCAAAGTAAAACCACATCCCGAACCAGTAAAAGGAACATCTCAATAATTTCTATTTTTTCTTCTTCTTTTTCCATTTTCGTTTAATTTTTAAGTTTGGTTTTGGATATAACAGTTTCCAGTATTCAGGGAAAGGAATCTGCATTTGTTTTCATTCAGGATTTGCCTTTGGTTCATAAGTCAAGTCAGCATATTTTAATCTGCCTTCTACGTTTTGTAACGTTTGATTAAAACGCTCCTTGTCGGTTATTTTACGGGTATTGTAGCGATAGGAGGTTTCAATACAATATCGTTGAAGGTGTTTCGGACTTACGGTGTGGTAAACACCAATGATCGACCGTTTGAGGCATGAAAAGAACCCTTCCACGCTGTTTGTGTAAGCTAAACCGTCCCTGAACTGCATCTGTGAGTGATTTACGGTCATGTGTCCGCCAAATTCCTCTGAAAGACCTACCTAACCCAGATGGCTATCGGTCATAACGGTGGCTTTTTTGTTCACGTTCTGCCTCACTACATCCTTAAAGCTGCTTTCTCCGATAACGGTCAGCCTACCTTTACCGTCCCTTTCTACAAATCCCATCACGGCAGTTTTGTTATCAATGCACTGTTCCTGGTATTTTTTACGCCTTCCCCGGTTCATATTGGCGAACTTTCCGCCCACATAAGTTTCGTCCACTTCTACGATATTTTCCATTGGAGCGGGGGCAGGATCTGACATGATTAGCCTAACACGGTGCAAAACGAACCACGCCGTTTTCTGGGTAATCCCTAAATCACGGCTCAATTGGAGGCTGCTCACGCCTTTTTTGTGAGCGGTGCAGAGATAAATTGCCGCCATCCAGGTCGATAATTTGACCTTTGAATTTTCAAAAACCGTCCCGACCGTCACCGTAAAATTCTTCCGGCAACCTTTATTTGAGCAGCGAAATGTCTTTCCGTCTTTCAAACGATACGGTTTTGTGGAGTTACAGTGAGGGCAAAACGGCGCTCCCTGCCATCTCATTTCTTCCATATAACTCCGGCAAACATCCTCATTGGACATTTTCTGCATCAATTCTTTTAAGTTTTTGAACTCTAACATTTTCATTTTTCCTCACCAAAAAGGTGGAAGTGTTAATACAGTTGTGAAAAAAATGTAACCCTAAGATTTTTAGAAAACTGCCATAACGGCAATAATATCTTCCAATCGGTAAAGCTAAAGCCGTTGGGAAAGTGGGAGAGAACTGGCTAAGATTTTTAAATCAGTTTGTGTGAAGACGCATATACTAGCCAAAATTCATTTTTAAATGTATGGAAAAATACTACTAAAAAAAGTAGTATTTTGATGCAAAGGGCAATATTTAAATACCGGAAATTCGAACTATTATACTTAGTGAATAACTTATAGTATAATTTACTGTTTAACAAAATTTAATTTACTTTAAATTAAATTTAAAATAATTATATTTACATGAAAAAAAGAACAAAACCCTAGTTTTTTGGAAAAGTATATTTTGAAGATACATTTGTTTTAATATCTTTGTTAGTTTACTGATTATTAACTTATTATGAGTTATAAATGAAATTTTAATTTATGAAATAAAATGAATTTTATAAAATATTAATACATCAATTCAACAAATCTTCATTTTTGGCTGTTTTTTGACTTGCCGGACAACTATGCCAGCCAGTGTCAAAACTCGAATAGCAGGTCTTAAAATGACACAAACGGAAGGATGAGTCTAGGAGGGAGAAAAGACGGACATTAAGGCAGTAAGTATAAAATTTCTTAAAAAACCGGCTCTTTTTTAAAGTTTTCAAAAAAATATGGTGCTGGATTGTGTTTTTGTGGGTTAAATTGATTTTTTATTGAATTTATTTCAAAAAAATACAAAAAAATGGATATTTTACCCAAATGATGTGGAAATTACGGTGGAGGCATTTTGATTTTAAAAAAACGCATATTATGTTTGCATCAGAAATCAGGAAATGGCTGTTACCTCTGTCATCCCGGTTTTCTTACCTCTCCAATTTTCTGCGATCAGATACAGATGTATCTGCATAACCGACCCAAACACCCAAACCGCAACGAAATGAGAAAATTTTACATATATCTTCAGGCTTTATCAAGCTCAACTATCAATCTTATCCATGTGCATTTTTTTCCAATGCATCAACCGGACAAATTAGAGAAAGTATATGTCTACAACAGAGATTACAAAAATCTCCCATAAGATCGGTTGCCGATGATCATCGGTTCTCCCTCATTTTTATCCATTATTCATTAAAAAACTTTATATCCGGAAAAACTGGTAAACCCAGTCGTATATTCAAAAGTTATATATAATGAAAAAGTTTTTTTTAGCAGTCGTAGTAATCGTAATGGTTAACTCAGGAGTTTTTGCCCAAAAAGCAACTATTGAAAGTGTGGTGGCAAAAGTTGATAAGGGGCATTTAATCGTCAACTGGAGCAGCAATCAGCAGGCAAATGCTTACTGGCAGATACAGGGTAGTGTAGACGGGAAAAATTACAGCACCATCGGTTTTGTAATGGGAAATGATCCTGCTGCGCAAAATAATTTTAAGTTCAAACAGCCGATGGCCAAGCTAAAGCCCGGTTTGAAATATTTCAGGGTATTGCTGATGGAAGATGCCGAAAACGGTATTGCCAGCAACAGCATACAGCTGACAAAATAATTCGCCAATCCTTCGGGAAGGTAAAGATGTTTTCTTTGGGGGTTACAGAACCAAAAGGTTCTTAACAAGGGCTGTATTTCTATACAGCCCTTTTCTTTTACAATCACACAGGTTTTCTGAAAGCGTTCAATATATGACCCACTTCTTTAATGTGTAATAAAAAGCCGCTTCCGGCATCATTTATCACGTATTTTCATTAGATTTGGTTCCATTTTTCCAATACCTGCCTCTACTATCACTACCACCAAAACTAGTATTACACGCATGAGAAAATATTTACTCCTGGTTACCAGTTTGTTTATTATAGAAGCAGCTTTTGCGCAGGATTTTTCCAATAAGGGGAAAGATTTCTATCTATGCTTTCCGCAGCATGTGGCAAACTCGACTCAAAATCTGGCGGTACTCAGTATATATATCACTTCCGATAAAGCAAGTTCGGGAACGATAACAATGGCCAACGGTCAATTTTCTGCCACCTTCAACATTGCAGCCAATGGGATCCAGGAGATACGCATACCCTTTAACGTAAACATTCACATTTCGAACAGTGAATCCAATACAGTAATAAAAAAATCCATCCGCATACAAACTGATCCGGGCAAACCTGCGGTGGTAGCATATGCGCAGCAATGGGCAGGTGCAAGAAGCGCCGCTACTTTATTATTGCCGGTAAATGTATTGGGGAAAAAATATTACGCAACGGCTTTCAATCAGTCAGGTGCCGATTTCAGTACGTACTCGTCCAGGTCGCAATTCCAGATCATTGCCGTTAAAAATAATACTACCGTAAATATCACTCCCAGGAAAAATGGGGTATTGGAGCCAACTTTCACCATCACTTTACCACTTGCCGGTGATATGTACCAGTATCAGTCTACTGATGCGAATGCGGCTACCCAGGATATTACGGGAACGTTGATCGAATCGGTAGCTTCCGGAGCCGGCGCTTGTCTGCCCATCGCGGTTTTTTCCGGTAGCTCCAATATTACGATCGGTGCCAATGCGGGCTGTGTTGCCGGTCAATCATCTTATGATCCCTTATTTCAGCAATTATATCCTGCCAGCACCTGGGGGAAAAATTTCGGTTTCATTCCTTTCGACGATTACCCGGGCGGGAATCCATACAGGATAATGGCTTCTGAAAATAATACACAGGTAAATATCAACGGGCTGCCGACAGTTGTACTGAATGCAGGAGAAATATATCCTGCAGAATATACGCTTACTCCAAAACTGTTGAGTGTGCCTACCAGCATCACTGCCAATAAACCTATTTGTGTTACGCAGTATATGCAACGAAATGGTTGCTCCGGACGTCCTGTCACCAGTACATTGGGGGATCCCGACATGGTGGTGCTCAACCCGATCGAACAGAATATCAGTGATATCAACATATTTTCATCTACCAACCAGGCCATTACCAAACAGGTAGTGAATGTATTGATCAAGACAAACGCTACGGCCAGTTTTAAAATAAATGGTGTGGCCCCATCGGCCGCCTGGCAAACTTTTACCAATTTGTCCGGTTATTCTTACCTCCGCCAGACCTTGTCGGGAAGTTCTGCACGACTTACAGCCGATAGCGGCTTCAATGCGATCGCTTATGGGATGGGAGCAAATGAATCTTATGCTTATTCTGCAGGTACAAACGTAAAAGATCTTTACCAGCAGATCGGTGTATCAAGCCTCTACGGAATTGAAACGACCCCATCGGTTTGTACCGGGTCTCCATTTAAATTCAAGATATCGCTTCCATACCAGCCGGATTCCATGTACTGGGACCTGAGCCCGCAGCATACCCCGGTATGGTTGAAAAGGGTAGCACCGGCGGTATTGGCTTTTGACTCCACCACTAATTTGAATGGTAAACAGCTGTGGTGGTATTCTTTACCATTGCTGTACACATACAATACTATTGGAGAATACCCGATTACGATCACTACCTATAATTCTAATTCAGATGGTTGTGGTAGTCAGCAGGAGATTGATTTCGAGTTGGAAGTATCCGATCCGCCGGTAGCTGGATTTACCTGGGTAGCGCCGCGGTGTGTAGCCGAAACGGTACAGTTCAATGATGCATCCACTACCGTAAAACCGACATATCATTGGTGGTGGGATTTTAATGACCCTGCCAGTGGTGCTGCGAACAACACTTCCAACCTGAAAAATCCTGCACATAAATTTACCACTCCGGGCACTTACAGGGTGCGCTATTCTAATATTACCACGCCGGGTTGTCTGAGTGATACGTTATTTCATGATGTGGTAGTACCGGCTATGCCAACAGCTACTATTACCGGTAATACATCTGTTTGCCAGAACGCACCTTCTCCCAATATCACTTTCACCGGTGCCGGTGGTTCTGCTCCTTATACTTTTTCTTACAGGATAAATGGAGGCGCTGTGCAAACGATCACTACCGTAACAGGTAACAGTATCACCGTTGCGGTGCCAACCACCACGCCCGGTAGTTACATTTATACACTTACGAATATTCAGAACACAGGTTCTACTTTGTGTACACAGGCTCAGACCGGCATAGCTACCGTTTTGGTGAGGCCACTGCCAACTGCAACCATTGCTGGTACCATCGCGGTCTGCCAGACCGGAACCTCTCCGAACGTTACCTTTACTGGTGCCGGCGCAACGGCTCCTTATACATTTACCTACACCATCAATGGTGGGGCGCCGCTCACGGTCACCACCGTTACGGGTAATTCGGTAAATGTACCGGCACCAACCAATACGGTGGGAGTGTTTACCTATACTCTTACCAATGTTGAAGACGCCAGCAGCAACACCTGCAGCCGTGCCATCACCGGCGCATCTGCTGTGATTACTATCCGGCAATTGCCAACAGCAACCATCAGCGGTACTACGGCTGCCTGCCAGAACGGAGCTGCACCCAACATTACTTTTACCGGAACCGGCGGCGTAACGCCCTATACTTTCACCTATAATATTAATGGCGGGGCAAACCAACTCATTACCAGCACCGGGAATTCAGTGACGGTACCTGTACCAACTGCCGCAACCGGCACCTTCACTTACACCCTCACCAGTGTACGCGATGCCAGTCCGAATATATGTACCAATGCAGTTGCGGGCGCAACAGCGGTTGTAACCATTCGTCCATTGCCAACGGCCACCATCGCGGGTACCACTTCCGTGTGTGAAAGCAGTACATCGCCGGCGATCACATTTACCGGTGCCGGAACCACCAATCCTTACAAATTCACTTATACCATCAATGGCGGCGCGCCGCAAACGGTGACTTCCACCGGCAACGTTGCTACGGTAAATGTGCCTACCAACGTGCCCGGCACTTTTGTATATAACCTTACATCGGTAGAAGATGCTACTTCTACATTGTGCAGCCGAACAATCACCGGTGCAAGCTCAACTGTGATCGTTCGTCCGTTGCCAACGGCCACCATTACGGGAGCTACTACAGTTTGTCTGAATTCAACAGCGCCCATCATCACACTTACGGGGGCTACCGGCACAGCGCCATATCGTTTTACTTATACTATCAACGGTGGAGCACCAATAACGCTCGTATCGGGAGCGGGCGGTGCTGTCACCGTGCCTGTACCTACCAATACCGCTGGTACATTCGTCTATGCCCTTACCAGTGTGACGGATGCCAGCAGCAATACCTGCAGCCGCATCAATCTTACAACCAGTGCAAGTGTAGTGGTAAAACCATTGCCTACGGCCACAATAACTACTTCATCAAGCGAGTTATGCCTGAACGCGGCCGCGCCGAATATCATTTTCACCGGTGCAGGTGGTGCCCCGCCTTATCGCTTTACGTATAAGATCAATGGCGGACCGGATCTTTTTGTTACCACTTCAAATACCAGCAGCAGCGTAAACGTTCCTGTGCCGACCGCTACCGCAGGAACTTTCAACTATACACTCGTAAATGTGCGGGAAGGAAGTGCCAGTCTTTGTGCAAGTGCCGCTACCGGATCCGCAAGTGTATTGGTAAATCCGCTTCCTTCACCGGGCTTTACCTATACGGTTCCTTCCTGTGATACGAGAAGGATCAGTTTCAACTCTTCCACTTCGGTGGCGAATGCCGGAACGATCACTGCCTGGCGCTGGAGTTTTGGCGATGCGGCCAGTGGTGCGGCTAACAATACTTCTACGGCTCCAAACCCGGATCACGTGTTTTCGGGCGCAGGAACGTTTACCGTTACCTTGACCATTACCACGAATAAAGGCTGTGTAAGCGCTGTATTTCCAAGGCAGGTGATCATCACCCCAAGACCGAAAGCAGGGTTCGTGGTACCGGAAGTTTGTCTGAATGATCCGTTCGCACTTTTGACCGATACCAGCAAGATTGCGGCTCCGGGCAGCATCACCGCCTGGGAATGGAATTTTGGCGACGCGGCCAATTCTACACCGGGTAACCCGAATACTTCCACGCAAAAAGACGGCCGCCATAAATACACGGCGGTAGGTGATTATACGGTACGATTGATCGCCATCAGCAACAGCGGTTGTCGTGATACCACCGAGAGCATACTTACGATCAACGGTGGCAACCCGGTATCAAACTTCATACCCGTTGCCACCAACAGGTATTGTGGAAATGATACGATCAGGATCCAGAATAAATCCACTATCGCTTCTGGTAAGATCACCAGGCTGGAGATATTCTGGGATGATGTTGCGGCGCCAACTGTTTTTGAAGCAGATGAAACTGCTACACCGGATAGTATTTTCAAACATAAATATCCGGAGTTTCAGAGCCCCGCTACCAAACAATATGTCATACGGGTGAGGGCTTATTCGGGCGCTACCTGCTTTAGCGACAGCAGGAGAACGATCGTGCTCAATGCTACGCCTGAAGTTGCTTTTGCAGCGATACCAAATGGTTGTATCGATGTACCTCCTTATCGCATCACGCAGGCAACCGAAACTGGTGGAGTAGCCGGAACAGGCGTATACAGCGGCCCCGGCATCATAGCGGTAAGTCCGGGAGTGTATAATTTCAGTCCGGCACTTGCAGGGCAGGGCACGCACACCATCAAATACGTGTATACATCAACCGCCGGCGGTTGCGTGGATTCCGCCAGCCAGCAGGTAACGGTATATCCTAACCCGGTGGTGAATGCCGGCCCGGACCTTACCATCCTGGAAGGGGGAAGCATCACGATTCAACCGACGGTAACCGGTAACGATCTGCGTTATTTATGGACAGTCAATCAATATCTAAATAACAACACCTTGAAAAATCCATTGGCGAGCCCGCCGGTAGATTTCACTTATACACTAACGGTAACGGCCAGGGGCGGATGTACGGCATCAGACCAGGTGTTCATCAAAGTATTGATGGCACCTAAGATCCCGAATACCATCACGCCTAACAATGATGGTAAACATGATACATGGAAAATAGAATACCTGGATACCTATCCGAATTGCAGGGTGAAAGTGTTCACCCGTACCGGTAAACTGGTATTCGAATCTATCGGCTATAAGAAACCGTGGGATGGAAATATGAATGGAAAATCATTACCGGTGGATACTTATTATTATATCATCGAACCGGAAAGCGGAAGAGCGCCGATCACAGGGTATGTGCAGATCATCAAATAACAGCATGCTGTTGAACTTATAAACCGATTGTTGCGAAGCAGCAAAGAAATGCAGGAAACATGAAGAAGACCTTTTTTTTTATCGTAGGAATATGCGCCGGCATTGCTGGTTTCGGGCAGGCCAAACCTTCTTATACCCAATACGTACTCAATAATTATATTTTAAATCCTGCGGTTACGGGTATTGAAAATTACGTGGATGTAAAATTCAGCAACCGCAACCAATGGACAGGGATCGCGGGTGCGCCGGTGACCACGTATGTGAGCATACATGGGCCTATCGGCAAATCAGACCTTCGTACCAGCGCCACTTCTTTCCAGGTACCGGGTGAAAATCCGCGGGGAAAACAATACTGGGAAGAATACACCGCTCCTGCGCCACATCATGGCATCGGTTTCATGGCGATGAACGATAAAGCCGGGTATGTCAGCCGATGGTCGTTGGCGGCTTCTTACGCATATCACAAGCCATTGGGTGTAAAAACTACGCTGGCCGCGGGAATCAATGCAGGCTTTAACAGTGTGAATGTGGATCAGTCTAAAATTGATTTTGCAGATCTGGATCAGAACGACCCGGCGATCGGTATTACCAGTGGCGAGCTGAAAAAAATAAAACCGGAAATAGGAGTGGGGCTTTGGCTGTATTCCGCAAAGTATTTTGCAGGCATATCTGTATTGAACATTATTCCCGGCAAATTCAAATTTGTGAAAAATGATAAATACGGAACTTATTATACGCCCAATTATTTCCTGACGGCCGGTTACAGGGTCAACCTGGATGATAATTTCAATTTTATCCCTTCGGTGATGGTGCAGTACTGGGAACCTCAATTGCTGGGGCTGCATGCCAATGCAAAACTGCAGTACCAGGACAAAGCGTGGATCGGTGCCAGCTACCGTTATGGGGATCTGATCTCCGGCTATTCGGCAATGGCCGGGGTGAATGTAGCCAACTTCTTCAATGTGAGTTATTCCTACGAAGTAGCCACCACGGGCAAACTACGGGCATACACCGGTAATACCCACGAGATCATGATCGGGTTCATCATAGGGAATAAATATGGTGATACTTGTCCGAGGAATGTATGGTAAGGCAATTACGGATTAAGAATGAAGGAATCTCCGTGATTTTGTATTCAGATGTAGGGTTATCGGAGTAGCAATAATAAAAGTTATACCTCATCAGGCAATTTCACTACTTGAGAAGTAATTCGAAAAATTCGTGTAATTAAAAAATTTATTGGGCCAGCGGAACCAGTTTCAATTTCCAGGTTGTATCCGCTACCTTCTTCAGCAAAGAATCCTTCGGTTTTGTTTCAGCGATCACCCAGAGTGGTTCACTCACCCAAACATCCCCTTTCAATTTTACGCGATAAGCACGGGTGATCATTTTACCGGTAGAACTTTCTTCATTGATGATCACTTCTTTTCCTTCATTGGCGGGCTCTGTGCTGGTAGTTAACGATACAGGAACTACTTTTATCTCCTGTATATGTGCAGGGGAGATATCATTCAGCGCTACGGCATCATCTTCGGTTAGGGCAGTTTCGTCTGTAACCATTGCTTTTTTCATCGCAACCGCAGCAGGTTTTATTGGCATAGGTTTATTTATTACCGGTTCGCTTGCATAAGCTACCGACTCAGGCAGGGCAGGGGCTTCGCTGGTAGTGATGATAGAATTGGCCGTTTCTTTTTGCAGCAGTATTTCCTTTACAGGGTCACTTAAAAGCGATACGGTGAAAAACAATAACAATAATAATCCCGCAAATGAAAAAGGCATGCTGGGGCGATTGCGCATGCTGAGTTTTTGCTCCACAGAAAAAAAACGGATACGGGTAAGCAACTGCGAATGGTTGAATACAGCGGCCAGCTGAAATGCTTTTACACGTTGCCTGAGCCTGGCAGTTTTCAAAAGTGCATCTGCGTAACCGATCGTGCAGTAATTGAATTGTAATACCTGTATATCACAATTTTTCTCCCGCTCCAGTTTTATTTTCCCAGCCATGATACGGAGGAAGGGGTTGAAAAAGTAAACCGTTTCCGTAGCCAGCAACAACCAGTTAAGGAGATAATCGTTGTAACGGATATGCGTAAGTTCATGAATGATGAGCGCTTCTGTTTCTGATACACTCAGTTGATTTACCAACGCCACCGGCAACAATATCACCGGTTTGAAAAACCCGAATACGATAGGTGTTTGTATGTTGGTACTGTACCAGAGCGTGACTTTTTTGACGATGCCAAACTGGTGCGCTTTCGACGTAGTGAACATCCTGGTATCTACAGGCGGTTTTACTAACGACAACGAATAGTTGCTTTTGAAATCGAGCCAGCTGCGCAATTGAATGGCTGATCTGATGATCACCACCACTACATATAAATAGAATATCCAGGGAGCGTACTGCTGCAACCATTGCCTGGCGGGCATTTCGGAAGGTAATAACTTGTAGAGGCCGCTTTGCAGCGAGGCGAACGAACCATTGTAATAAAAGCTGAAAGTAGCCAGCGAAGCCATCAGTTGTACTGCTATCATCCCGAAAAGAAGATTGCGTTTGAACAACGGGTGTGGGTTTCTCAACAGCAGGATGATCGCATAATACAGTCCCAGCAGTACGGCAGATTGCCATATACTGTGCATCATACTTACAGCGAAACTATAAGAGAATTGTCCCATGTATCAGTCGGTTATTTTTTGGCTTTTAATTCCGCTATCAGCGATTCGATCTTTTCCAGTTCAGCATTGCTGGCTTTATGGCCCCCCAATGCCTGCAGCACCAGGTCCGCAGATGACCCGGCAAAAAGTCCGTTGATCATCTTATTCAAAAACTGCTTCTGTGTTTTTTCCTTTGTTACCGCAGCCTGGTAAATATGTGTCTTGCTGCTGCTGTCACGCGTTACCAGTTCTTTCTCAAACATGATCTGCATGAGCTTAAGGGTAGTGGTATAACCGCTGTCTTTTGTTTTGCACAGCTCTTCATAAACGGTCCGAACGGTAGCTTCGCCTTTTTCCCACAGCACCCCCAGTATTTCCAACTCGCCTTCTGTAGGTTTAATTACTTTGTTCTTTAGCATAATACGATGTGTTTCGTATGGCAAAGTAGGAAATTATTCGTAAATGAGATGTAAAAATTTTGTTAAGAGGAGAATTGGGATGATGGCTGGAGAATAGGGATCACAGATTACAGAAGGATGAAGGGGATTACACAGATCATTTTTACCTCGTAAAAATGGAAATACAGTTTGTAAAAATCTCAATTCGATAATAAATATGAAATTCTTACAAACTGCATTTTCATTTCCTGCTTGCAGGAAATAATCTGTGTAATCCCCTTCATCCTTCTGTAATCTGTGATCTTCTTATTTAACGCGGTTATATTTCTTCAGCACCTCCATCACCAGCTTGTGCGGCAATCCATAAGCTTTATTGCTGTTGATGCCCTCCATCGTTTCCGCGGCCACCATCGCGTTGATGATCGCTTCTTCCACGGCCTGCACGGTTGCTTCAAATAATGGATTGATGAGGTCGTTCGGCAGTTGTTCTACTTTTGTAAAATCTTCCCGCTGAAACGCAGAAGGATTGGCGGTAGAGAAAGCGATGAAAATGTCACCGGAGCCATTCTCCCCACGTCCGCCTACTTTGCCCACACCTATCGGTATCCTGGCAGTGATACGCTTCAGCTGGTGCGGCAACAAAGGTGCATCAGTAGCTACCACCACAATGATGGAGCCATCCCCAGGCTGATAGGAGGGCGGCGCTTTGAATTCGTAATTCATAGTATCCTTCAACTCTTTTCCCACCGGTACACCGGCGATCGTGAGATTTCTTTTGGCGCCAAAATTCGACTGCACCAGTACCCCAACGGTATAGGCAGAATCTTTGATCTTCACTTTTCTCGATGATGTGCCCGTACCACCTTTGAAACCGAGGCACATCATGCCGGTGCCACCGCCAACATTTCCTTCTTTGATAAAACCGCTTCTGGCGCTGTCCAGCGCTTCATAAGCATTGCTCTCTTTTACATGAAAACCGTAGATATCATTCAGGAAACCGTCGTACGTTTCGGCTACTACCGGGTACGTATACCAGAAATCTTCTTTGTACCAGCCGGTCTTTACAAACCATTTCAATACGGCATCCCTTACCACACCTACGCTGTTGGTATTAGTGATCATGATCGGCGTTTCCAGGAAACCCGATTCCGTGATCCAGGTGGTGCCGGTCATTTCACCATTGCCATTGAGGGAATACCAGTTGGCAAAAACAGGATTGTTGTTGCGGCCTCTCGGCAAAATGGCTGTAACTCCCGTGCGTACCGGTCCCTGCCCGCGAACATTTTTTCCCTTGCCCGAAATGATCGTGCTATACCCAACTTCAACTCCCCTCACATCCGTGATAGCATTGAATGGCCCCGGGGTTCCGTCAAATGGAATACCGATATCTCTGGCCCTTGGTTTTTGGGCGAATGAAATTGTGCAGATGAGCAGCAGTAAGGCTGTGATTGGAAATTTGTACATGGGTGGTGAATGGTGAATGGTGAATAGTGAATGGTGAATAGTGAATGGTGAATAGTGAATGGTGAAAATAGGAAGTTTAATACATAAATGAAACTATGGCCTGACTAAACCCCTAAACCTCTCCTAAACCCTAAACCCTAATCCCTAAACCCTGAAAGTACGCACCACAGGCACGACCCTACACCATCCAATCCACGATGCGGTTCTCATAATCCTTTTGATGCGGGATCGTGATCTTGATGTAATTATCCGTATATCCATCCATCATGCCATTTTTATTGGCGATCTCGAAGAGAGTCCGGCGGCTCTGCCCGATATGTTGCGCAGTGAAAGCCTGCATTTTAGTGTAACTCAGGCTGCGGAGCATTTTGTTGCGCTCATGGCGCACGCTCATCGGCACTACCGGGCCAAGTGTAAGCGCATGTGTATTGTCCCTTTCGGAATAGGTGAAAACGTGGAGGTAGGAAATGTCCAGTCCCTGTAGGAAATCCATCGTTTCTTTAAAATGCTCCTCCGTTTCGCCGGGAAAACCAACGATCACATCCACACCGATGCAGCAATGCGCCATGAATTGTTTGATGAGCTGCACTTTTTCGGCATACAGTTCCCTTTTATAACGCCTCCGCATAGCCGCGAGGGTAGTGTTGCTGCCGCTTTGCAGCGGAATGTGAAAATGCGGCATGAACTTTTTGCTGTTGCTTACGAATTCGATGATCTCGTTGCCCAGCAGGTTCGGTTCTATGGAAGATATCCTGAAACGGTCGATGCCGTAAGGGTTGTTATCCAGTTCTTTTATAAGGTCGAAAAAATTCTCTTCATGTTTGCGGCCGCCGCTTTTGGCGCCTTTTCCAAAATCTCCAAGGTTGATGCCGGTGAGCACGATCTCTTTTGTTCCGCCTTCGGCGATAGCCTTCACACTGTTCAGCACGTTGTCGATACTGTCGCTGCGGCTTTTTCCGCGTGCCATCGGGATGGTACAGAAACTGCAATTGTAATCACAGCCATCCTGCACTTTCAAAAAAGTACGGGTGCGTTCCTTGATGGAATGAGATGCTTCAAAAATGTTGACTTCCTCAATATCGCAGCTGCAGATTTTAGCCGCATCGTTTTTACTGATCTCTTTAAGGTGAGCCGAAATATTGAATTTTTCGGCAGCGCCGAGCACCAGGTTCACCCCGGGAATGGCGGCAATTTCGGCTGGTTTCAGTTGGGCATAACAGCCGGTGATCACCACAAGCGCTTCCGGCGCCTGGCGGTTGATACGCCGTACCAGGTGACGGCATTCCTTATCGGCATTTTCGGTAACCGAACAGGTATTGATCACATATACGTCGGCCACTTCGTCAAATTCTTTTTTGACAAAGCCATCATTCTCCAGCAAACGGCCGATGGCGGTGGTTTCGCTGAAGTTGAGCTTGCACCCGAGGGTGTGGAGGGCGACTGTTTTTTGCATCGGGGGGCAAAATTACGTTTTTTTAAGTCAATAGTGAATAGTCAATAGTCAAAGTATGAGGTTTTTGGTGTATTGGAAAGACCCAATATCAGGCGTAAAACCTTCTTAGTGAACAAACTTCAATATCTCTGAAACCTTCAATGATTTGACTATTCACTATTGACTATTCACTATTTCGCTTAAATTGCATTCAGAAATATACATATGAGTAAAAAGCAACAAGGAAATTCCCCGCAAAAGAAATCTTCGCAAACGCAGATCTTGAAGGGAAAACTCGACATCAGCCGCAGCGGGATGGGGTTTGTAATGGTAGAAGGGCAGGAAAAAGACATCATGGTTAAACCGAACGATTTCGGTAAAGCGTTTCATGGCGATACTGTAAGAGTAGAGATACCCAAACATGCCGGGTTCGGCAAAAGGGTGGAAGGTAAAGTAATAGATGTGGCCGAAAGGAAACAGACAGAATTTGTGGGTAATGTGGAAGTAAATGGCAATATCGCGTTTTTTGTGGCCGGTGGCGAAAAGCCGGTGCCCGATTTTTATATACCCATCGAAAAATTGAATGGCGCTGCCAATGGCGACAGGGTGGTGGTAAAACTTACCCGCTGGGATAAGAATGATAAAAAACCTCAGGGTGAAGTCATCACGGTAATAAAAGCAGAAGACGAAGGCGATCTCGCCATGAAAGAGATCATCATCCAGGCAGGGTTCCCCTTGAAGTTTGAAGACGAGATATTAAAAATTGCGGCAGCCCTTCCTGATACGATCAGCCGGGAAGAAACCAAGAAAAGAAAAGATTGCCGCGACATTCTCACCTTTACCATCGATCCCGCTGATGCGAAGGATTTTGATGATGCCATTTCTATCCGCAACCTCGATAACGGTAATTATGAAATTGGTGTACACATCGCCGATGTGAGCCATTTTGTTACACCCGATAGTCCGCTCGATAAGGCCGCTTATGCCCGTGCCACCAGCGTTTACCTGCCAGACAGGGTGAACCCGATGCTGCCGGAAAGGATATCCAATGAGCTTTGTTCGCTGAGGCCGAATGAAGATAAATATACCTTCTCTGTCATTTTCCAGATCAACAACAGGGCGGAGATAAAGCACAAATGGATCGGCCGTACGATCATTCACAGCAATCACCGCTTTACGTACGAAGAAGTGCAGGAGACAATAGAAACCAGGGATGGCCTGCATTTCAAGCCATTGCTGCTGCTGAACGACCTGGCTAAAAAATTCCGTAAGGAAAGATTCGATAATGGGGCGATCAATTTTTCTTCTACCGAAGTAAAATTCCAGTTGGATGAAAAAGGAAAACCTGTCGGCATCGTAGTGAAAGAGAGTAAAGATGCACATAAACTGATCGAAGAGTTCATGCTGCTGGCTAACAGGACAGTGGCGGAGTATGTTTCCAAGATAAAGATCAACAAAGAACCCATTCCCTTTCCCTATCGTATTCACGATACCCCCGATGATGAAAAACTGGCGCCGTTTGTGGCTTTTGCAAGAAAGTTCGGGTACACTTTCAACATGAAAGATGAGAACCAGGTGGCGGCATCTTTCAACAAACTATTGAAAGATGTGCAGGGCAAACCGGAGCAGCATGTGCTGGAGCAACTCGGCATCCGTACCATGGCGAAAGCGGTGTATACGACCGAAAATATCGGTCATTATGGATTAGGTTTTGAAAATTATTGCCATTTTACTTCGCCGATACGCCGCTACCCGGATGTGCTGGTGCATCGTGTTTTGCAACAATGCCTGGATAAAAATGTGAAGATCGATAAGAAGATGGAAGAAAAATGCAAGCATTGCAGCGATCGCGAAAGATCGGCTATGGAAGCGGAGCGTGCCGGAAATAAATACAAGCAGGTGGAATATATGCAGCAGTTCATCGGCGACGAATTTGAAGCAGTGGTGAGCGGCGTTTCTACCTTCGGTTTCTGGACGGAAACAGTGGCGCACAAATGTGAAGGGCTGGTGAGCATCCGCGACCTGGTGGATTACGATGAATTCCGCCTCGATGAAACAGACTACTGCCTCGTAGGCCAACGTACCGGCACACGCTTCAGGATAGGAGATAAAGTGATGATAAAAGTGGTGTCGGCCAACCTTGCCAAACGCCAGCTGGATTATCATTGGATCCCTTCAAAGCCAGATAGGGCGGCACCTGCAGGAAAGGTTAAGAAAACACCTGCGGCACCTGCGGCTAAAAAAGCTGCTCCTAAAAAACAAACGAAAAACAAAAAATAAGAAATAATAAATAAGGAATAAGAAAGTGAGTTCGCATTTTCGGACGCTGCTTGTTTATTCCATTGTTAATTATTAATTATAATTATTAATTATTAATTGTCTCAATGTTCTCTTTCACCGAGCTCTCTTCCTTATTCGAACAACATTTCAATAAGCGGCAATTCCCGGTTTCTCCCGCCAATCTTTACGATCCTGCGCAATACATTCTGCAGATCGGTGGAAAAAGGGTGCGGCCGGTATGTGTGCTGATGGGGAACGAATTGTTTGGAGAGATCGACCCGGATGCATATCATGTGGCGACTGCTATCGAGTTGTTTCACAATTTCAGCCTTATTCACGATGACATCA
This sequence comes from Ferruginibacter sp. HRS2-29, assembly GCF_024343615.1. GTDB lineage: Bacteria > Bacteroidota > Bacteroidia > Chitinophagales > Chitinophagaceae > Ferruginibacter. The sequence continues at coordinate 91,596 of NZ_RJUB01000162.1, forward strand.
TGGACAAAGCGCCACTGCGGCGGGGCATGGAAACCGTGCACAGCAAATATGGCGAGTCTACCGCATTACTGGCCGGCGATGTGATGATGGTGCAGGCATACGATAATCTCAACCAGATAAAACCACTTCATCTTCAGAAGATATTATTTCATTTCAATAAGAGTGCGAAAGAAGTATGCGAAGGGCAGCAGCTCGATATGGATTTTGAGCAGCGCGATAACGTAACTATGGAAGAATATGTGAACATGATCACGCTGAAAACTTCCGTGTTGCTGGCCGGCAGCATGCAGGTAGGCGCCATCCTGGGGGGCGCCGGCGAAGGTAACCAGCAACATATCTACAATTTTGGCAAAAACCTCGGCATAGCCTTCCAGGTGCAGGATGATTATCTCGACGCATTTGGCGACCCGGAAAAATTCGGCAAGCAGGTAGGGGGGGATATCTTATCCAATAAAAAGACATTCCTGCTGATACATGCGCTGGACGTGGCTTCTGCTACGCAAAAAGAGGAACTGAAAAATTTGCTTTCCGGCAATGCGCCCGATAAAGTAGCCAGCGTATTACAGATCTTCCGCGATTGCAAAGTGGATGAATGGGCAGCGGAATTGAAAGAAAAATATTTCCAGGAAGCATTGAAAAACCTGGAAGATATCGCGGTCTCTTCTTCCCGTAAGAACGAATTGCGCAAGCTGGCGGAGTATCTTTTGCAACGCGAATCTTAATTTTACCACAAAGACCCAAAGCGACAAAGAAGCACAAAGGATTTCTATTGACTCTTTTGTTTTTATTCTTCGTGAACCTTTGTGTCTTCGGGCCTTCGTGGTCGAATCCCAAAAAATTTCCCTATTTTAGTTCGCACAAAACAAACTGACATGTCTACTTCCTTATTCAGAAAAAAATCTATTGATGTAATATTGAAAGACGCGGCCGCAGGGCTGGGGGATGGAGAACATGGCGGTGGCGGGCTCAAAAAAGTATTGGGCGTTAAAGATCTTACTTTCTTTGGTGTGGCCGCGGTTATTGGTGCCGGGGTATTCAGCAGCATTGGCAAAGCCAGCTACGATGGCGGTCCCGGCGTGATCTATCTTTATATTTTTACGGCTATCGCCTGCGGGTTTGCAGCGCTTTGTTATGCGGAGTTCGCCAGCACGGTGCCGGTCAGCGGCAGCGCTTATACTTATTCTTATGTCGCCTTCGGCGAAATATTCGCCTGGATCATCGGGTGGGATCTGTTGATGGAATATGCCATCGGCAACATCGCGGTAGCGATCAGCTGGAGTGATTATTTTACCAACCTGATGAACAAAGCCGGCCTGCACATCGCTGACTGGCTTACGATGGATTATACAACGGCGCATCATGGTTTTACTGCCGTAACCGAAGAACTTGCCAAAGGTTCTACCCTGGCTTCACTCGATCCGGCGATGGTAGAAAAATACAATGCCTGGATCACTTCACCGACAATAGGCGGGTTGCATTGCATCATGGATCTTCCGGCGTTTTGCATCGTAGGACTTATTACAGCCGTGGTATTCGTAGGAATAAAAGAAAGCCGGTCACTCAGCAACATCATGGTGATGATCAAACTGGCCGTGATATTCCTCGTGGTAGTGGTGGGGGCAAGTTATGTAAATACAGACAACTGGTCGCCCTTTACACCTAACGGTATCGGTGGTATCTTAAAAGGGGTATCGGCTGTATTCTTTGCCTATATTGGTTTTGATGCCATCAGCACTACTGCCGAAGAGTGTAAGGATCCGCAGAGGGATCTGCCGCGTGGCATGATCTATTCATTAATCATTTGTACTATATTATATGTGTTGCTCGGGTTGGTCCTGACGGGCATGGTGCGTTATACTTCTCTCAACGTTGGCGATCCGCTTGCACTGGTATTCGATCAGCGTGGATTGAAATGGATCGGAGCCATCGTTGCGTTCAGTGCCATAATCGCCACAGCAAGCGTGTTGCTTGTTTTCCAGATGGGGCAACCGCGTATCTGGATGAGCATGAGCCGCGATGGTCTGCTGCCGAAAATATTTTCCCGTATCCATCCGAAATTTCATACACCTTCTTTTTCTACCATACTCACCGGCCTGGTAGTGGCGATCCCTGCATTGTTCCTCAACCTGGAAGTGGTATTGGCGCTTACGAGTATCGGGACACTGTTCGCTTTCATATTGGTATGCGGTGGTATCCTCGTATTGCAGGGAAGAAAAGACAAGGCTGAAAGCAAATTCAAAGTACCTTATATCAACGGAAGATTCATTCTTCCCGTATTGTTTATTCTTGCCCTTTTTCTTGGCTGGAAATATAACAACGACAGCATGAAAGAGTTTTTTAACAACAAATTGCTGGTGGCAAAAGAAAATATGTATGACAGGCTGGGAGCAGATAGCGTGCAGTTGAAGACGAGTTTGCTGCAACTGGATGGCGACCATTTCAATCAATATGGCGGCAATGTGAAACAATACCTCGACAGCAGTTTTACCACTAAGTACCGCCCGGTTATACGTAAATCGGGTTTGCCGGAAAAGACAATTTACTACACCGGTTCGGAAGCTTTCCTGCTCAATTTTCCGCAATGGCTTTTTGTTATCGTGGCGCTGATATTTGTAATACTCACTTTTGTGAAAAAATTCTCGCTGATACCCGTACTTGGGCTCGTCAGCTGTTTTTACCTGATGGCGCAGGAAAGCCATACTAACTGGCTCCGGTTTTTGATTTGGCTGATAATAGGGTTGATGGTGTATTTTGTTTACAGTTATAAGAATAGTAAACTTTCGCCAAAAAAAGTTTAGAGATGAGCGATCAGGGTTGAATAAGTCTTAATGATTTGAAAAATTTCAAAAAGATACACCTAAACCCTCCACCCTAATCTCTAATCCCAAACCTGAAACCTGTACTTTTGCAAAATGAAATACGAAATAGGAGACAAGATCATTGTGCTGCACTCCGATGAAGAAGGAAAAGTGGTAGAGATCATTAATGAAAAAATGGTGATGATCGAAGTAAGGGGCGTAAAATTTCCTGCTTACATGGATCAGATAGATTTCCCTTATTTTAAAATGTTCTCCCAGAAAAAAGTAGTGGAGAAAAAGAAAATTTATGTGGATGATATCCGCAAGGAAAAGCCGGTGGCGAGAAAGAAAGTAGGCGATGGCGTTTTCCTGAGTTTCATCCCGGTATTCGATAAGGATATTTTTGAAGATGATGTGGTGGATAAACTCAAGATCTATCTTATCAATCAGAATGAAGAAGGCTATCATTTTACCTACAACCTTTTATTTTCCGGGGAAAGCAATTTTCAGCTGAAGAACAATATCGACGGGCTTTCCGAATTCTACCTGCATGATATCGCGTTTGAAGATGTAAGCGATAATCCACGTTTTGAATTTGAATTTTCACTGGTGAATGAACACAAGAAGAAAGCCCCTTTTTTTGAAGCATCGCTGAAAGTAAGCGGTAAAAAATTATTCAAAAGGGTAGAAGAACTGCAGGAAAAAAATGAAGCTTCTTTTAAATATGAATTGTTTACACATTATCCCGATAAAGTAGAAGAAGAACGTGTAGACCTCTCAAGCCTTGGTAATGCCGGCTTTAGGGTGTACGACGCCGGTAAAGGCCGTCAGCATTTACCGCCGGCAAGATCGGTGGTGGATCTTCACATCGACAAACTTACCAATGATTGGAAACATCTTTCCAACTTTGAAATACTCACCATTCAGCTCAATGAATTTGAAAAGTATTACGACCTAGCGGTAGCGCACAAACAGCCTACGCTCATCATCATCCACGGTGTGGGGGAAGGGAAATTACGTGATGAGATCCATGAAAGCCTGCGGTTGAAAAACGAAGTAAAATCATTTGTAAACCAGTTTCACCCGTTGTATGGATATGGGGCAACGGAAATATACTTTAAGTAGTTTAGGGATCAGGGTTTAGGTATCTTTCGGTTCAACGTCTAAACCCTGATCCCTAAACCCTAATCTTTAATCTTTAACTACAGATTCCTTTAAAATGATGCGTAGGAAAACCAGTCCGCTGATCGCGGTGATCAGTGATGCAGCGATGATGGCGATCTTGGCGGTGGAGATATGATGCTGATCCGTAAACGCGAGCAATGTTACGAATATACTCATCGTGAAGCCGATACCTGCCAGCAAGCCTGCGCCCAGTAAGTGTTTCCAGCGTAGATCGGAGGGAAGTGCACAAATGCCGGCGGTTACTGCCAGGAAGGAAAACAATAAGATCCCTACCGGCTTGCCGATCCCAAGTCCTGCGATGATGCCCATACTTTCTGTCGAGAACAGGCCATTTGTCCAACCAGCTTCAAAAACGATGGCGGTATTTGCCAGTGCAAACAGCGGCACAATGAAGAATGCGACAGGTTTATGCAGAAAATGCTGCAGGCGGTAAGAGACAGACCGTTCGTTGCCATCGCCGAAAGGGATAGCGAATGCAAGCAGTACGCCGGAAATAGTAGCGTGTACGCCCGATTGCAGCATGCAATACCACATGGCTACCCCGGCCAGGAGATAGATTGGAAGCCAGTTTACCTTCAGCCTGTTGAGCACACATAAAAAGGCAAATATGGCTAATGCGATTCCAAGATAAAGCAAGGAAATGCCGGAAGAATAAAAAATGGCTATCACAAGAATGGCGCAGAGGTCGTCGATCACCGCCAATGCAGTAAGAAATATCTTCAGAGAGGTTGGCACTTTGCTTCCCAACAAGGCCAGTACACCGATAGCAAAGGCTATATCAGTTGCCATAGGGATCCCTGCACCGCTTTGTGTAGGTGTTCCGTAATTGAGCACCAGGTATATTCCCGCAGGCACCAGTACCCCGCCGATTGCGGCTACGATGGGCAGCAAGGCATTTTTCAGTTCGGATAATTCACCTTTATAGATCTCTCTTTCGAGTTCCAGCCCGATCAACAGGAAAAATATTGACATCAGGCCATCATTGATCCAATGGGTGATGGAATGCCCAAAAGCCTGTAATTGCCAGAAGGAAGTGTAATCCTGGCTAAACCCGCTGTTGGCAAGTATCATAGACAAAACCGTACACACTATCAGGATAATACCACCGGCTTTTTCACTGTTGAAAAATTCGGAGAAAAGACGGGAAAGGGGCATGAGATATGAGTTATAAGTTATAAGTTATGAGTTGCGGACACTATGGGATTAGAAATCGGAATTTAAGAAGATAATCAGGAATTCATCGCTAAGTGTAATTCGTTACTCCTCACTTATCACTTATCACTCTTACCCCTGCAACCTCCGTTTCTTGATCATCCCTCCCTTCATATCCTTCACGCTGCTCATCACCACAAAAGCATTCGGATCTATCTTTTCCACTTCGAGCTTCAGCTTGCTTACTTCAAGACGGGTGATGATGGTATACACGATCTTCATTTCATATAAAAATTTTTCGCCGCTTTTGCCATAACCACGTTCGCCTTTGTAAACCGTAATGCCCCGGCCGAGTTTTTCGGTGATCATGCGGGTGATCTTATCCGCTTTTACAGAAATGATGGTAACACCGGTATATTCTTCGATGCCTTCTATGATGAAATCGACCGTTTTGGAAGCTGCAAGATACGTCAGCATGGCGTATAGCGCTGTTTCGACGCTCAGCAACCAGGCGGAAGACGCAAAGATAATGATGTTGACGATCAGGATCACATCGCCGATGGTAAGCCCCGAGCGTTTGCTGATGCCGATGGCCAGTACTTCGGTGCCATCGATCACGGCTCCGCCGCGAACAGATAAGCCGATGCCTGCTCCAAGGAAGAAACCACCAAATACCGCTACGAGTAATTTATCATGCGTCACTTCGGGATAGGGGATGAACGCGACAGCCAGCGCAAGCCCGGTGATAGCGAAAGCCGTCTTGATCGCGAATTTTCGGTCGATGATCGTATAACCCAACAAGATGAACGGAACGTTGATGAGTATGATGAGCATTGATAAGCTGATGCCGGTGAGTTGTGATATCAGTAATGAAATACCGGTGGCGCCGCCATCGAGAAAGTGATTGGGAAGGAGGAAGCCGCGTAAGCCAAAACCCGCTGCCAGTATTCCCAATGTGATGAGGAAAAGATCTTCGAGAAATTCGCGGACTTCAAGCCTGCGTTCTTTACTGCGTCGGGCATTGCTCAGCTTCGATAGTTCGGTATCTTCATTTTCCTTACCAAAAATGAGATCGAATAATATAGATCGTTTTCTGCCCATGTTTTAAATTTAAGTTTTTTTAAATAAACCTGAAATCCTCAGCCGGGCAAGCAATCGAAATCATATCATCAGAGTTCTTTTTTTCTTTTCTCTACCAGGGTACCAACACGATCAAGAAATATATCCATGTCAAATGGTTTACCCAAGAAATCATCAGCACCTGCTTCCCTGCAGGAGATCTCGGCATCGGGGTGTGCGGAGATCATCATTACGGGAATATCTTTTGTAGCTTCATTGGCTTTTAATGCCGTGCATATCTCGCGGCCATCGCTACCCGATAAAAGCATATCCATCAGTATCACCCGCGGCATCACCTGCGATAATTTCTCTTCGAGAAAAACAGGATTGGTCATACGTTGCACATCGTGCCCGGCAAATTTCAATAATGATTCCATCAGCAGGCAAAGATCAGGATCGTCATCTATCACCAGTACATCTATGATTTGTTTATTCTTCATGCAGTTTTTTATTTTGATTGAATGGGCAATGAAAAATAAAAGGTCGACCCTTTATCTTTTTCGCTTTTTACCCAGAGTTTTCCCTCATGCAGGGACATGATCTCGTTTACGATGAACAACCCGATGCCAAAGCCGGGAAATGTTTTTTCATCTTTACCTGATACTCTATAAAAACGTTCGAATATTTTTCCCTGGTCTTCTTCCGCAATTCCGATACCATAATCCTTTATCGAAACAACGGCCATGTTATTTTCATCTTTCTCCAGCCTTACCAATACTTCATCAGCTTTGGGCGAATACTTGAAGGCGTTGGTAAAAAGATTCAGCAATACCTGAGAGATCCTTTCCCTGTCTGCATTTACGGGCACTTTTAAATCCCGTTCGAAAATGATGCGATGGCTTTTGGAAGCGGCTTCCATATCCATGATCGTATCTTTTATAAGATCGTTTAATAAAAAAGATTCCTTGTTGAGTGGAAGGCTTCCGCGTTCGATCTTGGTTACATCCAGGAGATCGGAAACAAGGTTGGTCAATTTTGTTACCTGTTTATCTACCGTCGCCAGCGCATCTTCACTGTTCGCATGGGTTTTCATCAGCAACTGCACATATCCTTTGATGGTGGTCACCGGTGTTTTCAATTCATGGTTGGCCATTTTGATGAAATCATTTTTTTGCTGCTCATGCTTTTTGATCTCATCGATATCCGTGCTGGTGCCCACCCACATGGTGATCCTGTCATCTTCATCTTTTTGCGCCGTGGCCCGGCTCAGCTGCCAACGGTAGATACCATCCTTTCTCCTGAACCTGTGCTCAAATAAGAACGGCTCACCTGTATTGACACAATGCATCCATTTGCGGATATTCTCCTGCCTGTCATCAGGATGGATAACGCTGAGCCAGCCACCGGCCGACATCTCCTCCGGTGTGAGCCCTGTATATTCGAATACCGCATCATTGAAATAAGACAATATCCCATCCGGGCCGCCGGTCCACACAAACTGCGGCATCGAGTTGGCGAGGAAGCGGTAGCGTTGCTCATTTCTTTCCAGTTCTTCGAGCGCCAGTTTTTTCTCCGTAATATCCAGGACGGTTCCGGAAAACCTGTACGCTGTTTTTTCTTCTGTAAACTGCGCTTTGCCTTTGGCATGTACCCAGCGGAGTTTATTGCCGGGCAAACCCACGATACGATATTCCGCATCATAATTTTCAGCGATCGCGGGATCGAGTGCACGTTGCATTTTTTCCAGCGCAACAGGCATATCATCCGGATGAATTCTTGAAAAGAAAAGTTCGGTGGTGATCATTTCTTCCGGGGGCACGCCAAACAAGTCGCGGGAAGCGTTGTCCCATATCATCACACCCGTAGCAGGCGTGTAATCCCAGGTGCCGAGTTCGCTGGATAAAGCGGCGATGCGCAACCTGCTTTCACTTTCTTCAATCATTTGCTGGTACTGCTTTTGAGCGGTAAGGTCGCGGAGCGTACCGATGAACTTCAACGGTTGTTCCTTTTCATCGTAAAATAATTTTCCTGTAGCTTCCACCCAATGAATACTTCCATCTTTCCAGTTGATGCGGGTAGAGTAGTGCATCAGGCCGGTTTCCAAACCTTTTTTAAAAGCTTCGTCCCTGATCGCTCTATCCTCGGGATGCAGCGTCGCCAATAGTTCTTCATGAGTAGGCCTGGCATTTTTATCAAGGCCGACTATTTCCAGGTATCTTGAAGAATAATTGATCTCTCCTGTTTGCAAATTTATTTCCCAGGTACCAAGATCGCTGGCATTGAGGACGATATTGAGTTGTTCATTGTTTTCAGCGATCAGCCGTTCGCTTTGTTTTTGCCGGCTGATATCACGTGCTATCTTGGAAGCGCCGATCACTTCGCCCTGGGAATTTTTAACCGGTGAAGTGGTCAGGGAAATATCCAGCAGCTGACCATCTTTGGTCACCCTTTGTGTTTCAAAATGATGAATGAGGTTGCCCTGGCGTAACTGCTCCACGATAAGTGCTTCTTCATCCAGTTTATGGGGTGGTACAAGCACCGTGATCGATTTGCCGATGATATCTTCGGCTTTGTACCCGAATATCCTTTCGGCAGCACCGTTCCAGCTGGTGACGGTACCGTCCAGCAATTTGCTGATGATAGCATCATCGGAATGGCGTACGATGGACGCCAGCCGGGCACTTTGTTCTTCGGCATTTTTTTGTTGTGTGATATCGGCCAATGTTCCCAGCATACGCACGGGCTGTTGATTTTCATCAAATATCACTTTGCCGCTGGTGCGTATCCAGCGGATAGGGCCGTCAACAGGCAGTATACGGGCTTCGTAAGAATAATTACCTGTTTTAAATGCTTTCTCAAAAGCAGGTTCAACAAGAGCGATGCGGTCGCCGGGATGTATGATCTTTCGCATAGCCGCGTGCGTTAGCCGCGTGGAAGGATCGTGCCCGAAAATGACGGCTAGCCTCGGCGAATGAATCACTTCATAGGTGAGGAGGTTGAGATCCCAGGTGGCCAGCTGTGTTCCTTCGGTTGCCAGCAGGAGACGGTCGGCCGCATCTTTTATCTGCTGCCGCGTTTCTACTTTTTCAGTCACATCATTTACTGTGACCATGATGCCTGAAATTTTTTTATCGGCATCAAACAGTGGCGCATATTCATAATCCAGGTAAAAATTTCTCATTCCGCCCGGTCCGTTTACCAGGGCGAGTGCTTCGTTAGCCTTGTGAGGAGTTCCTGTTTCCAGCACTTCGTTCATCAGGATGGGAAATTCCTGTCCCTTCAGCTCGGGAAATATTTCGAGCAGCGGTTTGCCCTGTACTTCTTCCAGCGTGCGGCGCCAGATATTGCGCAGTAACGTGTTATTGGCCAGTTCTACAATCAGCTCTTTTCCTCTGAAAATAGCCATGGCTACGGGTGATTGGGTGACGAGGTCGCGAAATTGTTTTTCACTTTCCTGTAACTCCTGTTTTGCCCGTACCTGCCCGGTAACTTCAGTAGCGATCACGATGATGCCACTGATACTGTTGTCAGAATCTTTCAGCGGGTGATAAACAAAATTGAAATACGTGGTTTCTTTTTTACCATGGCGATGGAGCGGCACTTCAAATTCAATCCCGTAATACGGTTCACCGGTAAGTAATATTTGGGTGAGCAAACTGCCCACTTTATCTTTCACTTCGGGCATGGAATAAAACAAGGATCGGCCGATGAAATTTTCTTTTTTTCGGTCAACGATCTGCAGGTAGGTTTCGTTGGCCATTTCCACAATAAAATCTTTCCCCTGGAGGATGACGATGCCGATGGGGGCCTGCGAAACAATGTTGCGGAATTTTTCATCGCTCCTGCGTAATGCCAGTTCAATGTTCCTGCGCTCGTTCACATCCTGGAGAATGCCGCTGAATTTATAGGGGATTCCCTCTTCGTTGAACAATGCTTTTCCTTTTGCCAGCACCGTGCGTACCTCGCTGGTGCCGGTTTTTTTGATGCTGTATTCGAGTTCGTAATTGCCACCCGACGAAGGCCTTAATGCCTCGCTGATGGCATCGGTTACTTTTTCCACATCTCCCGGAATGATGGCATCGAGTGCATCTTTGAGGTCTATTTCATCCTGGGGTTGCAGCCCGAACCACTTTTTGAGGCGGTCGTTCCCCACAAAACGGTTGGTTTCCGGATTCAGGTCCCAGGTACCCAGTTCGGCGGAATCGATGGTAAATTGCAGCTGGTGACTATCGTCGGCGATCTTTTTAACAGCCTTTACCTTTTCGGTAGTTTCGTTACATACTACCAGTACGCCGTTTATAGCGCCTGTTTCGTCCATTACCGGGCTATAGCTGAAAGTCCAGTATACATCATCCAGTTTTCCATTACGGTAAATGGGGATGAACTGGTCTTCGTTCCAGGTAGCTTCGCCGGTATTCAGCACCTGGTCTATGAGTGGCTGGATGACGGGCCATATTTCCGGCCAGCAGTCTTTTCCCTTCTGGCCCAGTGCCCGCGGGTGTTTGCCTTCAATACCAAGGCTGGGGTGGTAGGCGTCGTTGTAAAACTGTATGAGGTCTTTTCCCCACCATAAAAACATCGGGAACCTGGAATTGAGTAAAATGCTGAGGGTGGTACGCAGGCTTTGCGGCCAGCCAGAGGGATGCCCGAGGGGCGTTTGAGTCCAGTCTTTTTCTCTGGTAAGGCTTCCCATTTCCCCGCCACCGGATAAAAATGGATAGTCTTTTTCAGGAAACAGTTTATGCATGTAACATTGGCTTTGCAGTAAGTTTTTTTTATGGATACTTTCCCTTTAAAGATAGCGCATAAAAAATGAAAATGCGGTCGTAAAGGGAGTTGTAGCAAATTGTGTGCCTGTTGGAGTTATAAGTTCTGAGTTATAAGTGATAAGTTGCGGGTGGCGGAACTTGCAATTCATAGCCTATAACTTCTTACTTATAACTCATAACTTAAAACTCCCAACTTATAACTATTTTCGCTTTTCTATCAGCCGGCTATCGTTCCAACCCCGGTTGGAAAGGAAAGTCCGGACAGCAAAGGGCGACACACCGGTTAAGCGCCGGCTTCCCGCGAAGGCGGGAAAGAGAAAGTGCCACAGAAAATAACTACCTCCTCAGTAATGTGGGGGAAAAGGTGAAAATGTGAGGTAAAAGCTCACGGTCCCGGATAGTAATATCGGGGATGGGTAAACCTTGTGTGCTGTAATGCCACGTATATCAACGTTCGAGGGCGGCTCGTCCGATCCCCGCAGTATTGTGGGGAACGTTGAAGGGTAGGCAGCAAGATTGTAACAGTAATGTTGCAGCTAGATAAATGATGGCCGTTCTCACAGTAATGTGAGGATAACAGAATCCGGCTTATGGCTGATAGAATTTTTAAACACTAATTACACGAATTATCTAAGAAACCCCGGAGGTTTTCAAAACCTCCGGGGTTTTAATTCGTGTAATCCCTTTTGGTTATTGTTTTAAGAATTTGATCAATCCTGTCATGTAAGTTTGCTGGTCATCGTACATCGACATATGGCTTCCATTCGCACATAATAAAAATTGCCCGTGTTGCACCTGGGTACTCATCCATTTCATGTGTTCGGGATCCATGGTGTCGAAAGACCCGCCGATAGTAAGGGTGGACACTTTTATCCGGGGAAGTTCTGCCTTCACATCCCACTTCAATAATTTACCCGCCACGCCAAACTCACTGGGGCCCTGCATTGTAACGTACAAGGAATGGTTCATTTTAGAGAAAGAACGGTTCACCGGTTCAGGCCATTGGCTTGCCGGACGGCGAAGAACATGTTGTTCATAAAAGTTGGGAATTAGTAATTCCATGTATTTCGGATTTTCAAAATCGGCTTTCGCTTCTATGCTGCGGATACTGTCGAGCACTTTCGGATCCATTTGTTTCGCTAACACTTCTTCGGCATATTTTCCATAATCCGGGGCGCTGCTCATCATATTTGAAATGATCAGTCCTTTCAGGTTGTCCTGGTATTTGAATGCATACTCCATGGCCAATATGCCACCCCAGGAATGCCCGAGCAGATAAAAATTATCTTTTGTAAGATTGAGTGCTTTCCGCACCTGTTCCAGTTCGTCCACATATCTCGGCAAATCCCACATAGAGGTGTCTTTCGGGTCATCAGAAAAACCTGTGCCCAACTGGTCATAATAAATAAATTCGATGCCTTCGGCAGGAAGAAAACTTTCCATGCATTCAAAATACTCATGTGTGGCACCGGGACCGCCATTGAGCAGGAGTAATTTTATTTTCGGATTGTTGCCGAAACGTTTGGTCCACACATTGAATTTCCCTTTCGGTGTTTCAATGCTGATCACTTTTACACCACCATTCAGCATGCCGGTATCAGTACTTTTGAAATAGGAAGAAGTGTCCGGATTGGCAGCTTGTTTATTTTCCCTGCAGGCGATGAAGAAGATCATCGCAGACAGCAAAAGACAAAATTTTCTCATAGCAATTACATTTAGATATAATAATAAATAAGAAAGATACAATAAGGAATAAGGAAGTTAAACGTTTCACGAAATTTACTTACTCACTTCTATTTTCTTATTACTTATTAAATATCCTTTCTTTGATTTCCGGCCATTCTTGCTTTATCATCCCAAAATAAACGGTATCCCTTACAAAACCATTTTCGGCAATCATGTGCTGGCGCAATATTCCTTCTTTGGTAGCGCCGATCCCTTCAATGGCTTTTTGAGATTTCAGGTTGAGGTGGCTGGTGCGGAGTTCGATACGATTGAGCTGCAATTCTTCAAAACCATACGAAAGCAACAAAAGTTTACAATTGCGGTTGAGCCCGGTGCGTTGCAAGGAGGGATCGTACCATGTCCAGCCAATCTCTACACGTTTGTGCAACAGGCTGATGTTACCGTAGCGGGTGCAACCACCGTATTTGTTTTGTTCTTTATCGAATATAGCCCAAACGTATGACAGGCCATCCTTCATTTCCTGCAAGGCAGTATCAACATATCGCCTGAAAGCTGCCTCCGAATTTATTTTCGCCGTAGTGAATTCCCACAATTCTTCCTGCTTTGCAATTTCCCACAACGGAATAAAATGTTTTTCTTCCAAAGGCTCCAGGCGGGCACGGTGGTTTTCAAGGATGATAGTTTGTTTTGTGAAGTCGGTCATACTCATGAAGGAGATTAGAGATTAGAGATTAGAGATTAGGGTTTAGGAAGTTTAGAGAGTTTAGGAGGTTTAGTGTTTTCAACTTAACCCTAATCCCTAAACCCTAAACTCTTCACCATTGCAGCTACAATTTTATCGATGGGCAATGTTACAGATGCTTCTGAAAAATCATCCCAATCAATGAACCGGAAGGTTTCTGTTTCACCGGTTTCTGTGTACACCCGCATTTGCGCATCGTCGAAGTCGAATGCTGAAAGCCTTAACGGGACTGCAATCGGCGCCAATGGTTTTACATAATAATAAATAGAGATGATCTGGTGATCGGGATTGAAGGCGCTCTGCTGGTAAAAATCGGTGGTATACAGATGGCCGGTAATTTCTACCGGGAGGTTCATTTCTTCCATGAATTCACGCCTGAGGCAATCGATGGTTCCTTCGCCGATCTCTAATCCGCCGCCGCAAAATTTGGTGATATAACTGCCGCGGATAAATTCGTCGCTTACCAGCACCTGCTTTTGTTCATTGATCAATATCCCATAAACACGTATGTTGAATGAAGGCATGTTATCTTTTATTTCTGCGTATATAATTCGCGATCACAAAACCGAGGATGATCAGGCAGATGGCTACCGGGATCCAGAAAGCGTAATGCGATTCCTGGAAGGGGAGTGGTACGTTCATTCCGTAAATGCTGGCGATCAACACCGGCACGCTCAAAAAGATGGTGAGTGTTGATAATCGCTTCAATACCTGGTTCTGGTTATTGCTGATGATACTGGCATATGCATCGAGCGTACTTACGAGAATGTTGGTGTAAGTATTCGCGGTTTCCAATGCCTGTGAGGTTTCGATAACAAGATCTTCAAGAAAATCTCTTTCATCTTCGTTCATGTGCAGGAAATTGGTACGGGCGAGTTTCATCATCAGGAGTTCGTTGCTGCGCAAGGCCGTAACAAAATACACCAGGCTTTTCTGGATGCGCATCAGCTCGAACAATTCTTCATTCCCGTTGGAGTCATACAGTTTTTGTTCCAACGCATTCCTGCGCTGATTGATCTCTTTCAGATGCTCCTGGAAATTGGTGGTGATCTTTTCAAATATTTTCAGCACCATCATATTTTTCTTATCCGGATTGCGGTTTTGAAAACTGTTGAGGAATTTTTTGATGGCTTCGTTTTCAAATGAATTTACGGTAACGATCTGGCCTGTTGTAAGAATGATACAAATGGGAATGGTGATGTAAAACGCATCACTTTCGTTGAACGAATTATTTTCTGTGGGTGTTTTGATCACGATCAGTTTTACATCGTCTTCAATTTCATAACGGCTCCTTTCATCAATATCCAATGAATCTTTGAGGAAGTCGATCGGGATATTCAAGGCATTGCTCAGCTCGGTAAATTCTTCCTGTTTGAGCGGGGGCAATACATTCACCCAACTGCCGGAAACAGGTTTGTCGATGGCGAGTGTTTTACGTTCCTCTATTTTGAAGTATTGAATCATTTTGGATTACACGAATTTTTACGAATTACACGAATTATGCCCCCAACCCCGGAGGTTTTCTAAACTTCCGGGGTTTTATCAATCAATGACCATTCACACTTATTGCTCCTTTGTATACCAGTTCTGCAGGGCCGCAAAGCCATATGTTATTAAAATGTGTTTCACTCACTTTGTTGTATTCTACGCTGAGCGGGCCTCCCGGTGTTTTTACTTCTACCCGGTTGAAGCCACGGTCGTTGTGGGCGCTTACGAGTGCGGCAGCGGTTACCCCGGTGCCACAGCTTAACGTTTCGTCTTCCACACCCCGTTCGTAGGTGCGTACAAAAATGGAATCTTCTCCGGTTCCTTCCACAAAATTCACATTGATGCCTTGTTCATGATAACGGCTGCTGTTGCGGATCGCCCGGCCATCATGCACTACGTCTGCGGCTTCCACATCGTTTACAAATTTTACATAATGCGGCGAACCTGTATTGAGTACGGCATGCGAATTATGTGATTCCACGTAATTTACATCTTTCATCTTCAGCCGCACGATACCGTTCATTTCTATTTCCGCTTCATGCGGGCCATCCACAGCCAGGAAGTTGTAAGTGTATTGGTGCATTCCCAGGTGATACGCAAATTTTACAAGGCACCTTCCGCCATTGCCACACATGCTGCTGGGGTGGCCATCGGAATTATAATAGACCATTTCAAAATCGAACCCTTCTTTCTGCTGCAGCAACATCAGGCCATCGGCGCCTATTCCAAACCTGCGGTGGCAAAGGGTTTTCACCTGTTTGTCGGTGATGCCGGAATATTCCCCGGTGCGGTTATCGATGATCACAAAATCGTTGCCCGTGCCCTGGTATTTATGAAATGCTATTGTCATCAGATGGAAGCTGAAATATTTTCTAAGGTTTTTACGATCAGGTTTTCTACAGCGGCACCACCATCCTTGCTGAATTCCTTGGTGATGCGGTTGGCTACAATGGCGCTCAATGACAGGCAATGATGCCCTAGTATTTTGCCCATACCATAAATAGCTGATGTTTCCATTTCGAAATTACTCACGCGATGGTTGCCAAAACTGAAGCTGGTCAGCCTGTCGATCAGTTGCGGGTGCGTGAGCCCCATGCGCAACACCCTTCCCTGCGGGCCATAAAACCCTGGACAGGTAACGGTGATACCGTGATGGAAACCATCTACAAATTCTTTCAGCAGCGATACTCCTGCGCCTGTGATGTAAGGGGAGGAGATGCCCTGGTGTAATTGTGTATGAGTATCGAAAGCCTGGAGGAGCTGTTTTTCCTCTTCGTTGCTGTCGTGTGTGTAAAAATTCAGGAGGTTGTCGAGCCCGAGGCCATGTGTGCTTGCCACAAAACTATCCACCGGGATTTCCTGCTGCAGAGAACCCGAAGTACCGACGCGGATGATATTGAGCGAAGTCAGTTTTTCTTTGATGGTACGGGTTTCAAAATCGATGTTGACCAGTGCATCCAGTTCGTTGAGCACGATATCGATATTATCGGGGCCGATGCCGGTGCTGGTTACGGAGATCCTTTTTTTGCCCAGGTAGCCGGTATGGGTCACAAACTCGCGGTGATTATTTTTAAATTCGATGCTGTCGAAATGTTTACTTACTTCTTTCACGCGATCGGGGTCGCCTACGGTGATGATGGTGTTGGCTATTTCTTCGGGGCGGCAGTTTACGTGATAAATGGCGCCGCGGTCGTTGATGATCAGTTCGGATGCTGCAATCGTACCCATATCTTTCTCAGAATTTTAATTTTAAAGCTTCAAATTTGAAATTATGGCTAAAAATACCCTATTTTTGCAAACCAAAATAATAATGACGTATCTATTTGATATTTATTACGTTATTAAATTATGGTCCTTTGGCCGAGTGGCTAGGCAAAGCTCTGCAAAAGCTTGTACAGCGGTTCGAATCCGCTAGGGACCTCCGAAAGGGGCTATCCATGCGATAGCCCTTTTTCTATTTTTACCTGGCCTTACTGTTAGTCCTTTGTTTGCAGAAGATAGTAACAGTTTTCCTTCTTTCTGCATTTACCTTCGGCTGCCCTTGCCCATAACACGAATTTTTGGAAACTTTTATCCTTGTTTTCTATAGCATTCAGAAGCGTTATTTTTTATAAATCATCTTCGGTAATTTTTTGTCTATCCCGAAATTAATCCACAATGCATAAGATTTTCTCTAAAGTGCTAAAAGGATCTTAAATAAATTTTTTAAAAAAAAGCAATGAAAATTTGGTGGAATACGAAATGTTCGTACATTTACGAAAATATCGTAGATATGGAAAAACTTACAGCGCAGGAAGAAGAAACGATGCTGGCCGTATGGCGTACAGGGGAGGGCACAGTTAAAGCTTTTGTTCAATTGATCAATGGAAACCTGCCATACACCACGGTGGCTTCAACCATTAAAAACCTGGAGAAGAAAGGCTACCTGCAAAGCCAAATGGTGGGCAACACCTACTTATACAAACCTGTCGTTTCAGAGGAGGAATATAAAAATAAGTTTATGGGCAATGTAGTAAAGGACTACTTTGATAATTCCTATAAAGCATTGGTTAGCTTTTTTGTAGACCAGAAAAAATTATCTGCAAAAGAGCTGAAAGAAGTAATACGGATGATAGAAAAAGAAAAATAAATTTCCAAAGGATCTTTTATGCTGCCAGATATGTTATATTTTTTGAAACTTTCGGTAAACATTGCCGTAGTCTTCCTGTTTTATTATCTGGTATTACGCAGGTTGACGTTTTATAACTGGAACAGGGTTTACCTGGTCGCTTGCACTGCTTTGAGCTTTGTTATTCCTTTGATCAATGTCACCCCTGTTGTACAACGTAATCGTGTTGCCAGCGACCTGGTAAACTGGGTTCCACCGATTCCGACGGGTAAATGGAGGTTTTCAGATCCGGGTATTGTGCCGCAGATTAATTCTTTTTGGAATGGCGGCGGGTGGCTACTCCTGATTATGTTGACCGGGATAGTAATATTATTCTTACGGTTTGTGATCCAGATAATCTCCGTTCGCCGGATGATGGCTGCTGCTGAAAAGATTTCAGACCATGGAATTAATGTTTACCAGGTAAATGATCACATCATTCCTTTTTCCTTCGGCAATTCCGTTTTTGTAAACAAGGACCTGCATACCGAAAGCGAGTTAGAGAAGATCATCGGGCATGAGTTTGTGCATGCAAAGCAAAAACACAGTGTTGATATCTTTTGGGCGGAGCTTTTATGCATGATCAACTGGTACAATCCCTTTGCCTGGCTGATCAGGAAAACAATTCGCCAAAACCTGGAGTTTATTGCAGATGATAACATGCTGCGATCCGGCATCGAAAAAAAACAATATCAGTATCTCTTATTACAAGTAATCGGCAATAATACATTCAGTATTGTTCCACAATTCAACTTTACTTCCCTGAAAGCCAGGATTGAAATGATGAACAAAAATAAAACAGCAAAAAAGCATCTTGTGAAATTTATTTTTATGCTTCCCGTATTTGTTTTCCTGCTGCTGGCATTCCGCAAATATGATCCTCTTCGAAGGGGTTCGGGTAGTGTCGTGAAAAGTATTTCTTCAAAGGTTGCCGGTCTACTCGATACGACGACCTCTATAAAAGCATCACAGCAGTTGCCGGTGTTAAAAATGCATCCAAATACACAGCCCCGGTCATCGTCCCCTGCCAAGCCGCTGCCGGAAACGGCAATAGCTACGGCTGATGTTAACGACGGTTTTACAGGACTAGAGGGTATCATCTTATACGACGATCACAACAGCGAAATCCTTACGACAAAGTTTGTAAAAATTAACGGAGCAGATCATTATTATACGAAACTCGGAGATCAGATCACTTACTATAATTTAAACGGCCAGGTAATTGACAGGGATGGTAACCTGCTCTCCGCGGTGCAAACCAATGCCTCCGGGGTTTTACCTAAACAATACATCCGGAATGTATATAAAAATGGTAAGATCGTCTGCGCCTTTCAGGATGATCTGCCACGCTCATCAAAATAAACCAATTATTTTATCACTTTTTAATCGTTAATCATGAAGTATTTACAAGTGCTTTTACTAGCCTTATGTGCCTATACCGGCGCATTTGCACAACATCTGAAGATGGTAGACCAAAATTATAAACAGGCATTAAACCTGGCATTACAGGAAAACAAATTGGTATTAATTGATTTTTATACTACCTGGTGTGTGCCTTGTAAAAAACTTGACAGATTGGTCTTTCAGAATGATAGTGTTCAGCAGCTATTGGGAAAAGATTTTATATTATTAAGATACAATGCTGAAAACGACAGTGTTTTTAATTTATCCAAAAAGCACCACATCTTTATTTATCCTTCAGCAGTTGTTCTCAATAAAAATGGATATGTAGTCAACAGGAATTACGGATTTTCGGGTGAAGACTTTTCGTCGTTAAGTAAAAGTGTTTTTGAATTTACCGGTCAAAGCCTTCAAATCAACCGGGAAAATAGTTTTATAAAAGGATATTCGAATACAATTGATATGAATGCTTATCCAAAATTCTATATCGACTATGTAAACCGCACCAATACAAAGCCTGCTCCGGCAGATATCAAAAAATATTTCGATGAACAACAACATAACCTTCTGAAAGAAGGCTATTTTTCTACCCTTTTACAATTTGGGTCTGAAAATGTCCCCTCAACTGTTATCGACAGTGTTCTCGTAAATAAAGACAAATTCATTGAGCTGTATGGTAAAAAGGATATTGATGCATTACTGTATATTTTCGCACGTAGTAAGTTTGATAACGCTATTGAAAAAAAGAATCAGGCAGACTTTGATGACGCTATCCTCTTTGTAGTAAAGACTTTGGATATGAACTATGCCTCCACAATACAATACTTTAAAACGGATTTTTTACAAGCCCAGGGTAAATGGAATGAAGTTCTTAAAGTGAACCAGGACCTCAAGAATAAGGGCGAATTCAGTGATGAAGCGGTAAATAATTTTTGTTGGGAAGTGTATAAAAAATGTGATGATAGGCAGGTAATTGAACAATGCATTTCCTGGATGAAAGAACTCACCGTACGGCGACCTGAATATGCGTATTTAGACACATATGCCTTTCTTTCTTACAAATCCGGAAATGCCGTGGAAACAAAAAAGATCGTTCAGCTGGCTATTGAAGCTGCCAGGAAAGAAAAGGAGAACTCTAAAAACCTGGAGAACCTGTTAAAAAAACTTTGATGTGCTGAAAGTAGCCTAGAAAAAATAAAAATTGGTTCGTTTGAGTAAACGTTTTATACCGAATCCGATATGAACCGTAAAGCCCGACTTCACACTAAGTTTAAAAATTTCGAATATGGTCCGGCAGCGCGTTATAGAGTATCGAATTAATCAAACACAGAACTGGCATATTTGGACTGAAGCCGGAACACGGTTATTTTTAAGGCTATAGAAATCGCCAGGAAAGAAAATAGACCTGCACTGATCGATTTTGCAGGATGTGGTTGTGAAACTTGCCGAAATATGGACGGGTTTCTGTGGGGTGAACCTGTTGTACAGCCTCTTGTCCGGGATGAACTGGTTCTGGCCTCCCTTTATGTCGATGACAGGGTAGATTCCCCCAGGTTGCTGCAAGCTGGGGGAACAGTTATCATTACCGCAAGGAACGCCCCCGAAAAAGAGAATAACAAACTGCATTTTATTCCTGCCGATCTGAGTAAGGCAGAAGGAACAAAAGTAGCCGATGAACCCCGGCGGAATAAAGGAGTTGTAGTGCCCGTGTTTTTGAGGGATACTGGGGCATTGTCTTAATCCTAAAGAGATCAGTTAGGAGGCAGCCGGGTGGAATTATTTGGGTGAACCAATGGTCTGATCGGCACTTGTTATTCTCTTTAAATCCAGATCCTGGAAATCAAAACTAAAATCAATACCCGGCGAAATGCCTCTCATTTTTATGGACGTTGCTTTTCCGCCTTCCGCCGACGAGAACGTAGCAAATACGTCACAGTTCATGTCCCGGTACTGCCACTTTACGGCAAAAGTATTTGAACTGTAGAAATGCATAGGCCCGGTCAATTTTGGTGAGCGCAGGCTTTTCATCCAGAGTTGTTTGCCTTTTAAGAAGACCTCGATTTTTCCAAACCACTTATCTTCATACATACCTGTGTAGTCACTACTTTCGATCTTAGTATTTTTTACAGAATCCACTTTTCCCCAAACCTTTTTTGTCACTTCATCTACATAGTTCGCATTTTTAGCAAAATTCTTCGCCCTGCTATCCACCCATCCTGCATCATCCAGGCCCCAATAGCTGTCCATGATTGCTCTTGTAACTGCAAAAGTAAGACCAGCCCCGCCGCTTTCTGTATTGGTTAAAATGATAATACCCAAATTCAAATCCGGGATCAGTGTGACCTGCGACAACATACCGGGTAAGCCACCAGTATGCGTAGCGACCAGATTACCTCTCATATCATTTAAAAGCCAGCCTAAACCATATCCGTTAAAATGCGTATTATATCTTTCAGATACATAATTTGGCAGTACTGTTTGTATAGTCCACATTTTACCGCTGTTAGCGGAAGAAAATAAGGAAGATTTCAAACTGTCTCCATATTTACCCCTGTTAAGTTGCATGATTGCCCATTTAGACATATCAGACACATTGGAATACATCCCTCCGGCTGCACTGATCATTCCGATTTTGAAACGATTGATCGCCTTTAACGAGCCTGTTGCAGAAGAATGCGGTGTAGCCAGATCCATTACTTCACTAACAGATCGATCTCCTACAAATGAATTTTCCATTTGCAATGGTTGCAGGATGCGCTTTTGAATAAAATCCTCGTAACTCATATTGCTCACTCTTGCTATTATTTCTCCGGCAATGATGTAAAGCAAATTATCATAGTTATATTTTGTTCGGAATGCAGATACCGGTTTAAAATGCTGGAAAAGGGTTACAACATCATTCACCGTAAAATCCGCTCCGTCGGGGTAAAATGTCAAATCGCCCGCTCCAAGGCCCAAGCCGCTTCTATGGGTTAAAAGATCAACAATATTAAAATTGTCAGTGACATACTCGTTATACATTTTAAATTCCGGGATATATTCTTTTACCTTATCGTCCCATTTTATTTTTTTTTCATCAACGAGTATAGATAATGCAGCCGTGGTAAATGCTTTGGTGTTGGAAGCAATTTGAAAGTTCGTACGCACGGTAACCGGCGTTTTGGTATCAATAGAACTAACCCCATAACCTTTTTGATGAATCACTTTCCCGTCTTTCACAATAGCTATTGCAGCTCCCGCTACCTTCAATTTGGTCAGCCCTTCTTCCATAAGCGAGTCAATTTTGCTGGAAGAAACCTGTGCAACACATGCCAGTGTTAAAAAGAAAAAAAATGAGGTCGATATAGCAAGATGGATTGTTTTTGTCATGTCGGTTAACTTTTTAAAACAGATGATTACCCTTAAAGATGCCCTGTAAGAAGAACGGGGTATTAAAGCAAAGAAAGTTCAAAAGTTATCGCCAAAATTGTAAAATTGTTACCGGCTAGATAAAAAGCCAGACATTCTTTTGATGGGTATCCACATTTTTAAAAAAACTTTTAGGGCTACTATTTGTCAGTGCCCTGAAGTCTTTAATAAGATGTGATTGATCGTAGAAGTAATTCTCATAGGCCAGTTCTGTTAGGCTGCGTATGCCGCTTTTATTACTTATCGCCTGCCGAAAACGGTATATTTTCTGGTATTCACCCGGCGGTTTTCCTAAATGTCGGAGAAACAGCGTATTCAAATGTTTCCTGGACATATCATATTTTCTGGCAACGGCCTCTATTTTCATGTTGGATTCAATATCTTTCAATATGTTTCTCATGAACTCCAGATCTTTTTCGGCGAAATTCAGCAGCCAGAATTTCTCCAGTTGTTGTATCTGCGCCTCGCGATCCTTCTCTGCAAATATTTTAAACATTTCTGTTTCAAAATTGGCCAGGGTAGCTGAAAAGCCAGCCATCCTTTTTTCCAAAAACAATGTCTCTATATTCTTAACAAAATGGTTCAACCCCAGTGGCTTGAAATAGATAGTCAGCTCGTGAATGGGCTTTTTATAATAAATTTCAATGGGATTGATGTATCGATGTACTACACTGGTGTGAATGTTTTCTTTCTTTGAAGGGAAAAACTTTATACTGTTTTCTGAAAGCAGCACGCGGGAGTTAAGGTTAATTGATACAATGCAAAAATTATTCGGGAAAGTCCAGTATTTTTCTGTTCCGCCCTTTTGATTATCTACGATAAAATAATACCCTTCTATTAGCTGTTGTAACAGTTTGTTTTTAGGGGTATAAAATTTTAGATTCATTGCAACCTTCTTGAATGTTGTAAAATTACAGATAATAAGGGAGTATGTATTAGCCATCTTATTTGTTCGGTCGCTATCTCTGAAACCCGTGCGCCCGTTGAGAATAACAATTCAGTTACTACAATATTTTGAAGGGCTTCAAAAAAGGTGAAGCTGTGGGCATTGGGAATCACTTCTTTGGTAGACGACTTTTAGGATTTTCTCTATTCCCCTTAACTCCATTAGACAAAGTAAATGCTTCACTGAAAGGTACTGGGGATCCCAGCCTGATCACGTGCTGATTAAAATGGAGCAGGCATATGTAAAGTTCATGTTTGATGATATTCTTTATCTCGAAGGGCATGACGATTACGTGAAAATACACATGAAGGTAAAAAAGCCGGTGCCGGTAAGGATGACATTAAAAAAGCTAACAGAAATACTTACTCCCGATTTTATAAGAGTTCAACGATCATATATTGTAAATGTAAAAAAGATCACCTCCGTTAAAGGCAAGAGTATTTTTTTAGGTGATACGGAAATTCCGATCCGGAATCTTTATGAAACTGAATTTTTTAAAGCTTTTAAGATTAAGTAGTTATCAGGAACCAGGCAAAATTGTAATTACCATTTAAGGTAATTGTGGGTGGAAGAGGAAATATACTTTTCTCGGGGGATCAGGCTTTTAACAATAGTTGAAAATAACTCAGATGGTTCTTTTTTCTATACAGGCTTGTGTTTCTAAATAAATATATCGAGGACGAGGATGCCCAGCAATCCAAGAATGGAGATGATAGTTTCCATAATGGTCCAGGACAAAAAAGTTTGTTTCAGGGAAAGTTTAAAAAACTCTTTGAACATCCAAAACCCGGAGTCATTTATATGGGAACCAAATACACTTCCAGCTCCCACTGCCAATACCATCAGTTCGGGTGAAACAGCACTGGTGACTACCAGCGGAGTTACCACGGCTGCTGCTGTAATGCCGGCCACGGTGGCGGATCCAATGGCAACACGCAACAATGCGGCAATAGCCCAGGCAAAAATGAGTGGCGGCATTTGCCACTTACCGCTAAACGATGCGATGTATTTATCCGTACCGCTATCCTGCAACACCTGTTTGAAAATACCGCCTGCAGTAATGATCAGCAGAATAACGGCAATTCCTGAAATGGCTTGGTTGAGCCAACCCGTGGTGGTACTTACGGAGTGGCCGGCCCTGAGCCCGAAATACCACATCGCGACTATTACAGATATGAGGAGGGCTATAGTAGAGTCACCGATGAAGAGGATCACTTTTTTTAAAACCTGGTCGGGCAAAAAAATGTCAGCCACTACAGATAATGTTATCAAAATAACGGGTAACAAACCTATTAAAAAACTAGGCAATGCTGCCGGCAGTTTTTTCCCGGTATCGGTGTCATCAGACGTAAATAAAGATATTGGTGCTGTCTCCATACGTTTCAGCATTCTGCCCAAAACAGGCCCTGCCACTATTACTGCGGGTATGGTAATGATTAATCCGTATAAAAGTGTTTTTCCCATATTGGCGTTGAATGCGTTTACCAGAAATGCGGGACTGGGATGGGGTGGAAGAAAACAATGTGTAGTGGATAAGGATGCTGCCATTGGAATGGCCACATAGAGTAAAGGAAGTTTTGCTTTGCCGGCGATCGAAAAAACGAGCGGAACCAGTATCACAAAACCCGCATTATAATACAGCGGGATACCGATGAGGAAACCTGTAAGTAACACGGCCCACTGGATATTTTTCGGGCCGAAGCCATTGATCAGGGTAGTGGATATTTTTTCCGCCGCACCACCAACTTCGAGTATCCTGCCCAACACCGCACCGAGGCAAATGATCATGACAAGTCCGCCCAAAGTACTGCCCACGCCATTTTTAATAGATTCGAGGATGGCGGCGGGTGTCATGCCTAAAAAAAAACCGGTAATGATGGCAACGATCAGGAGGGATAAAAAAGGGCTTACCTTTTTATAGGTTAAAAAGATCTGCAGCACAATCGCTAAAACAATGATGACTAACTGCATATCACTTGATTTTTAAGGGGACTGATAATACTGCATTCAATGCAGGTTTAGGCGTCAGATCCCTGTTCCACAACAAAGGATAATCTGTACGGCCGGGTATGGGATAATCGTTTTTCCAGCTCATGCCGTCTTCTACGCCCCAAAGGGTTACCCTGCTGATCTTATCCCGCCTTTTGTAAAAAATAGTAAAAAGTTCCTGATAGCGGTTGGTCAATAAAGTCTGTACACTATCAGGCAACCCGTTGATATAAGGATCAAAAAATTTCTTAAATTCTTCCAGTTGAAATTGTTTGTCACTCATGGCCTGGCCGATGACCTGGCCTTCTTTGGTCAATGGCAACACATCAACATCCAGTTCCGTGATCATTACTTTAACACCGCAGGCTGCATATGCGTCAATAGCGGCTTCAATGTATTTTGTTTCAGGAAAATTGAGTCCCCAATGGCCTTGTATACCTACGCCATCGATCCTTATCCCTTCTTTTTGCAGTATTTTCACCATACGCACGATACCATCTCTTTTGGTGGGCCGCCAGGCATTGAAATCGTTGTAGTATAATTCTGTGTCGGGTGCAAATTCCTGTGCAAATTTAAAGGCATATTTTACCAGTGTATCACCGTTGCCTATGGCATTTACCCATGTAGTATGCCTGTAATTACCATCCTCGTCTATCACTTCATTCACCACATCCCATGCGTTTACGCTGCCTGCATAGCGGCCGGCAACGGTTTTGATATGTGTACGGAGCCGCTCGATCTGTTCTTCTTTTGTATTAGGTTTTCCGCTTGCATTGGTAAAGAACCATGCGGGCACCTGGTTGTGCCACACGAGCGTATGGCCGATGATGAACATCTTGTTTTTTTTACCAAACTCAACAAAAGCGTCTGCTGGCCCAAAGTTGAACACGCCGGGCTGAGGATTTATGAGCGCAGCCTTCATTACATTTTCCGGCGTAATGGTATTGAACTGCGCCAGTACAATATCCTGCAATGGTTTGTTACTGCCGGATACAATGCCGGCGTTTACGGCAGTACCTAACAAAAAAGCATCCTTGTAAGCTTCTTTTAACGTGGCAGGAAGGGGAGTGAGGGAAGCTGTTTTTTTTGTCTGCGCAAAACTTTGAAAACACAAAAGCATACAAAATCCTGCCAGCAATTTTACTGTTGTTTGTTTCACCTGTTGTGTTTTTTATGCTACATGATTTACCAGTTGGCCAATTCCTTCGATGGATATTTTTATCTCGTCTGCCTGTTGAAGTGTAAAATCATTTCCCGGAACGATGCCTGTTCCTGTCATGATCAAACAACCATGCGGAAAACTACATTCCCGGTATACATAGGAGGCAAGTTCTTTAACAGTTCTTTTCATCTGATGGATAGCAACATTTCCTTCGAAAACTTTTTCGTTATTTCTGTTGATCACCAGGCTGATCATAGTCTCCGGCGGTAAAGGTTCTTCTGTCAGATAAATGCAAGGGCCCAACGCTGCGCAGGCATCATAGGTTTTTGCCTGTGGCAGGTACAAAGGGTTTTCTCCTTCGATGCTGCGGCTGCTCATGTCGTTGCCGATGGTATAGCCGATAATTTTCCCGGAAGATGTTACCACTAACGTAAGTTCCGGTTCCGGTACATCCCAGGTAGAATCCTTGCGGATATTTACTTTTTCACCCGGGCCCACGATCCGGTGCGCCGTGGCTTTGAAGAATACTTCCGGTCTTTCGGCGTCATATACTTTTGCGTAAAAGTCAGCACCGCCTGATAGCTTTGATTCTTCCTGCCGGCCTACTTTGCTTCTCATATAAGTAACGCCGCACGCCCAGAGTTCCTGGTTGCCTACCGGGGCCATCACATCTTGTATTAATTCGCTGCCACCCGCGGTTAGCGAAGCAATAAGCGAAGAGGCCGTTTGCAAAATAGTATCGTCATTGATAAAGCTGTCCCAGTTTTGATCTTTTATCAAATAAAATTTTTCCTCTTTTTCAATTACTATACCGGCGGTGGTTTTAAAAATTTTCATCTTCTGTTGTTTAAGTGATAAGGTATTGCGGGGATGTGTATTTCCAGGCTTCCACTCACATCAGTGAGAATCCCTGGTAACCTCTGAGCCTGAACTTCCCTGCAGAAAGTCAAGATCTGCTCCCATGTCTGCGCCCATCACGTGTTTGATATACATGCTTACATAACCACGGGTAGCGGCAGGTTTGGGTACCTGCCACGCGGCCCTTCTTTTCTCCAGTTCTTCATTGGAAACGTGTAAATGTAATTTCCGCTGAGCCACATCCAGTTCGATCATATCGCCATTTTGCACCAATGCCAGGTTTCCGCCGATGGCAGATTCCGGAGATACATGCAGTACAGCCGTTCCGTAGGCGGTGCCGCTCATTCTTCCATCAGAAATACGGATCATATCTTTGATGCCTTTTTCCAATACTTTTTTCGGCAGCGCCATGTTACCTACTTCCGGCATCCCCGGATAACCAACAGGGCCAACATATTTTAAAACCATTACGCAGTTTTCGTCGATATCCAGGTCGGGCAGATCAATCCTTGCGTGATAATCTTCAATGCTTTCAAATACCACTGCCCGGCCTTTGTGTTTCATTAAAGCCGGAGTGGCTGCAGAGGGTTTGATCACCGCACCATTTTCGGCCAGGTTGCCTTTTACCACCACACAACCTGCTTCGGGTATCAATGGATCCTGATAAGTAGCAATTACATCGTTGTTATAACATTCGGTATGGCCGCTTATATTTTCATGGTGATTTTTACCGGTAACAGTGATGATATTTTTATGGAGTTTATCTTTTAATTCATTCAGGATAACCGGTAGCCCGCCTGCATAATAAAAATCTTCCATCAGGTATTTACCGGATGGCATCAGGTTAAGCAATAGCGGGATCTTACTTCCGAGGTTGTCAAAATCGTCGAGGTTCACTTTCACACCAATCCTTCCTGCAATAGCGGTAAGGTGAATGATGAAGTTGGAAGAGCCACCCACGGCGGCATTCACCATGATGGCATTTTCAAATGCTTCCCTGGTAAGTATTTTATCGATGGTAAGGTTTTCTCTCACCATTTCCACAATCCTCCTTCCGCTGAGCTGCGCCATTTGTTTTTTTCTGGAATCTGCCGCAGGGATAGCGGAGGCGCCTGACAGCGTAAGCCCCAGCGATTCCACCATGCAGGCCATGGTACTTGCTGTGCCCATGGTCATGCAATGGCCGATACTGCGGCTCATGCAACTTTCGGCCAGTTCACATTCCTCACCGGTCATTTTACCGGTTTTCATGTCTTCATCAAATTTCCACACATGCGTGCCGCTTCCAATGGTTTGTCCTTTATATCTTCCGTTGAGCATTGGCCCTCCGGGAACTACGATTGTTGGTAAGCCTACGCTTGCAGCCCCCATCACGGTAGATGGGGTGGTTTTATCGCAGCCGGTGAGCAGCACCACGCCATCGATAGGGTTGCCGCGGATGGATTCTTCCGCATCCATACTCGCCAGGTTCCTGAACAGCATGGCAGTAGGTTTAAGCAGTGTTTCGCCCAGGCTCATGATGGGGAATTCCAGCGGAAAACCACCGGCTTCCAGCACACCACGTTTCACCATTTCGGCATGTTCTCTGAAATGTGCATTGCACGGGGTAAGTTCGCTGAATGTATTACAGATACCGATCACCGGCCTGCCATCAAACATGTCGGTAGGCATGCCCTGGTTTTTCATCCAGCTGCGGTAAATAATTCCGTCTTTATCTTTTCTGCCAAACCAGTCGTGACTTCTTAAGCTTTTGCCCATCGTATACTATTTTATTAATTCTGTACTATCTTTTTCTTAGGGACTAATTTATGTCTTTATTCGTGTTCTCGCCATTTATAAGCCTGTAAATATGCAGGGTGTTTTTATCCTGTAATTCTACAGGCAGCATTTGCTGCGGCATGTTCTGGTAACAGACGGGCCGGGTAAACCTGTAAATGGCTGCGGTACCCACGGACGTTGTTTTACTGTCGGTGGTGGAAGGAAACGGCCCTCCGTGTACCATCGCACTGCACACTTCTACGCCGGTAGGGAAACCGTTGATGATTACCCTGCCCACTTTTTGCTCCAGGATATCCAGCAGATCCTTGTATTCATGCAATTCATCGGCAGTGCC
Organism: Ferruginibacter sp. HRS2-29; assembly: GCF_024343615.1. Classification (GTDB taxonomy): domain Bacteria; phylum Bacteroidota; class Bacteroidia; order Chitinophagales; family Chitinophagaceae; genus Ferruginibacter. The sequence continues at coordinate 120,999 of NZ_RJUB01000162.1, forward strand.
ATGAACGGTAGCCGTGAGGTGGCCCGAAAGATTGTTGGCAATATCGAGCATTGCTTCTTTCGAATCAACAGGAACCACCATCGCCGTTGGCCCAAAGACCTCTTCGCTCAGTGAAGGGTTGTTGCTGAATATGCTTTGATCAGTTTTGAGCAATACGGGGGTGGCCCAATTATCCGGTGAAGCATTTCCAGAAGGGGAGAGCGCAAATTTTTCCACTCCATCAATGGCAAGATGATGGGCAACCCCGCTGTTATAGGCATTTAAAATGCCGGGTGTAAGCATTACCCCGCCGGGCGTTTTTTCAAATTCGTTTTTGAGTAACTGCGGGAAATCATCTCCTGTATTTTGATGGATCAACATGCCGGGGTTTGTGCAAAATTGACCGACGCCCAATGTTACCGCTGCGGAATAACCTGCGGCTATTTGTGCGCCGCGTTCTTTCATCGCCTGCGGCAAAATAAATACAGGATTGGTGCTGCCCATTTCTGCATATACAGGAATAGGTACTGGCCTGCTTACCGCGGCATCGAACAAAGCCTTGCCCGCTTTATAAGAACCTGTGAAACCCACGGCTTTTATAAACGGATGTTTTACGAGTTGTATTCCGGAATCAATACCATTATCGAAGAGTAAAGAGAACACACCATCCGGCATGCCTGTTTTTTCAGCGGCGCTTTTTATGGCCTTTCCTACCAATGCCGACGTGGCGGGATGTGCAGGATGGGCTTTTACAACTACCGGGCATCCGGCGGCAAGGGCCGATGCTGTATCACCTCCGGCCACTGAAAAGGCGAGGGGAAAATTACTTGCGCCAAAAACTGCTACCGGGCCGATTGCGATATGCATAAACCGGATATCCGGTCTTGGTAAAGGCGCTCTTTCGGGCAGGGCCGTGTCGATCCGGGCATCCACCCACGAGCCTTCCTTCAATAACTCCGCAAACATTTTTAACTGGTTGACCGTTCTCATCCGTTCGCCTTCGATCCTGGCTTTTGGCAGGCCGGATTCTTCACAACAAACGGTGATCAGTTCATCTCCTGCGTTTAAGAGTTCTTCTGCAACAGCATATAAAAAATCCGCTTTTTCGGCCCCGCTTTTTTTTCTGTAAAACTGAAAAGCAGTGGCTGCTTTTTCTACAGCAGCATTCACTTCTTCAGGCGTCACTTTAAAAAAAACATATCCGTTGTTCTGTTGCGTTGTGGGATTATACGAATGAAAGGTCTCCGTTCCTGAAGCAGAATTTTCAAATCCGATAATATGCTGTCCTGTTGTCATTAAAAATGGGCTTATTGGTTATAGAGATAATGGATGTTGAATAAATACCTGATGTAGACACAAAAGGTCTTAACTATGAGAACGCTGATACTATTTATTTTTTAGGGCTTGTCCCAGAATACTCTTGTCGTTAAGTTGTCGGTGCCTCCGATAGCCTGAACGGCAGCAGTATAATTGGCCCTGTTGTTGGAAGACTCGTAATCCGGATAAGACAATCTTCTTATAAAGCCACCGCTGAGGTTATTATTGTACAGGTTTGGGCTGAGAACCGGGAAACCCGACCTTCTGAAGTTAGCCCATGCTTCTGTTCCATTGGCGATATTTACTATCCAGTATTGCGTGTTGATCAATCTCAGCGCATCAGCGGGATTGTATAAAACTGCCGGATCGGCAAGGTAGGCGGCTTTTGCCACGCCTGAAATTGTTCCACCATTTGGATATAATGCATAAGTATCCATATTGGCCGTTATGCCGGCTTCGTAGTAAGTTTTAGCTGCAGCATCACCTCCGGGGATCCAGCCCATTTTTGCCGCCTCTGCCAGGAGCAGTGATGTTTGTCCGTAAGTTACCCAAAACGTAGGGGCAGTCTGGGATGCTACCGTTTTTACATTTAGCTGCGAATAATTATATCCGCCGCCCCGTGTACCCCTGTAAGGGGGATTAGAAAGTGCATCGCTTATAACACCTACCGGAACCCCAAACTGGCTTGCTATAGTGAGATCCGGATTTGGATCGGCCAGGGGATTGGAAGGGTCTGCAAATTTTGCAACGATAAACGGGCTACGGGGGTCGTTGGTATTTTTAAGCTGGTTTACAAACGGCTCGGCCGCGTAGTAAAAACGTGGATTATTATTTACCAGGTTAACATTGGGGACATTGGTGGCGATCGTACCATCATACTTCACAAAAACATTGTCGGCATTAGACGTCATTACACCGCCTGCAAATGCTTCGGCCGCTAATGCCTGTGCCTTTGCCGGGTTGATCTTTGAGTAACGCATCCCTAATCTCAACAATATAGAGTAGCCTAATTTTTTCCATTTTGCCACCTGGTCGGTCGCGTTGGTGATAGGTATAACAGCATGCGACCCAAAGAACAGATCTGCAGATACATAATCACCTGCAGGACTCAAGGCAGCGGTAGCTTCTTTTAATTCCTTTTCAAGATCTGCATAGATGGCCGCATCATCGTCGTATTTAGGATAAGGGATATTTTCCGTATAAGCTTTTCCTGCATCGAAATACGGTACATCGCCATAAGTATCCGTCAACTCCATGAACCCGTATGCTTTCCAGATGCGGATCATACTTTTTAAATTGGTGAGCTTTGGATTATCACCAATAACATACAGCGCCTGGATCAGGCTTTTTACGCCGCCCGTGGTGGGGTTATTGAGCGGAGCGGTACCAACATAGGTATTCTCCCATCTTGCATTGTTGAAGTTGTCGATATCCGCATTAAAATTCGGGCCCTTCGTAGCTCCTGCGTCGAACGGGTTAACAAACTGCTGAACGATCGTGTTTTCTGTTTCCCAGCCAGCCCCAACGAATGAACGTTGCGCACCGGCAAAAAGCAATTGCGGCTCTACGCTGGTGATGGCGTAGGGATTGGTATTTACCTCTACAAAATCCTTATCGCATCCCGCAAAAAGGAAGATTGAGCTGATAAGGAAAATCTGATTGATTATTTTTTTCATACAATTAGAATTTTACGTTTAAACTTAAATTATAACTGCGTGTTGTAGGCAACGCAGCATTTTCATAACCTGCCCTTGTATCCCCTGAGGAAGGGAGTGCTTCGGGGTCAAGGCCCGGAAGATCTTTATACAAGATGGCCAGGTTGCGCACAGAGGCTGATAATGTAAGCCCTTTGAAGAATCTCAGGTAAGACACTTTATTTACAAGGCTGGTCAGGTTATAAGATAAAGAGACATTCCTCAACTTGATAAAATCTGATTTGAAAACGAATGGGTCACCGATCTGAAGATTCCTGTAATCTGCATAAAACCCTTGCAGGTCGGTAACAGCGACAGTATTTGGCTGCCCGGTGGCTTCATCGATACCGGGAAATACGATCCCGTTTTCACCATCGCGGCGCCCGGCCAGTGATGCTTTGGATAACCCCTGCCGCAACATATTCAATGCAGTAGCAGACATGATCTTGCCGCCGAATTTATAATCTACAAATATGGTGAGGTTAAGGTTTCTGTGGGTAAAACTGTTCGACCAGCCACCGGTGAATTTGGGAATGGAACTGCCCATCGGCACATAATTGGTTGTTGCCTGTAAACGGCCATTTTTAACGAGTATGTTGCCTGCGGCATCCCTCTTATAAGTCCTGGTGTACAATTGGTTGATGGCCATACCTTCGGTGTAATGCACCTGCCCGAGGAATTCATTGCCGGTGCCGTTGAAATAGATCAACAGAAAATCTTTTACACCCGGGGCAATGGATAGTACTTTAGTATCGAGGTAGGCATTGTTCCACGAACTCGTCCAGGTAAGATTGCGGTGTTTGATCGGTGTATACTCGATCAATGTTTCGATACCACTATTTCTCAAAGATGCAAGATTATCTTTCGAAGTAAGGTAACCTGACGCATTGGAAAGTGTTACGGGCAATACCTGGTCGGTAGTCACTTTTTTAAATGCAGAAATGTCGACCAGCAACTTGTTCTGGAACATCCTCATTTCCAGTCCCAGTTCCTGTTCTTTTACACTGTAGGGAACCAGTAAGGCATTGGGCGCAATACTTCCATCGACGGTTGCGGTTGGTTGGTTATTGAAATTATTCGGACTGATGGCGTAGTTCAGGATCCCTTCATAAGGGCTCACTCCATTGGCGCTGCCCGTTCTTGAAAAGGCCAGTCTCAGTTTACCAAAATTCAGCCACGTTTGTTTCTTCATCAATTCGGAGAAAACAAAACTGGTGGAAACGGAAGGGTAGAAGACATGGTTGTTCTTTGGGTTATAAACCGAGAACCAATCTTCCCGCCCGGTGAAATTAACGTAGATCAGCCTGTTGTAACCAAACTCTGCCAATCCATACAACGAATTGACGCGGCTTCGGCCATAAGTGTAGCTTTGTGTCTTAACATTACCGTTGGCAATTGAATAAAGATCCTTCACTAAAAAATTGGTCGTGGTCTGTAAAAGATTGTCTCCTTCAGAACGGTAAGTATTTCCGCCGAAACTTGCTTCCACAGAGAACTTCCCAAACTGGTGATCGCCACCCACAAGGAAGTCAGCATTTATTTCTGTTCCCTTGCCCTGTGATACGCTATAGTTTCCTTTATACGTTCCGTCAGCATTTGTAGGAATGCTCGTTCCGATGCCGTAGGGCGTGTGATTTTCATTTTTTGCGATCGTATAATTGTAATTATATCTTCCCTGGATGTATAACCAGTCTTTGATATCATATCTTAAAGTAGCCGTTCCCAGTATCCTGTCTCTTTTGGTTTCCCAATTTTGTCCGGCCTGGTTGGCATAATACGGATTGAGCACCGTACCCTGGAACCCGGAGGTTTGTGCTTCGGTGCCGGTGGTGGGGTTCACCGCACTGTTTTTGTATGCAGAAGAAGGAGTAGAAATAGCCAGCCTGGTGAAAAAATTCACTGATCCTGCTCCCTGTACACCCACCTGTGGCGGGTTGCTTTGTATTTCATTCGCCCAGTTGATGTTGACAAGTAATTTGAGCTTTTTAGTCACATTCTGGGTAAGGCCGATATTGAAAATTTTCTTTTTGTATTCGTCTCTCGGTTCAATACCTTTTGCATCAGATTTTGAAAAAGATGCCCGGTAACTTCCGTTGGCTCCACCCCCGGATAATGCCAGTGTATTGGTGAAGTTCATACCGTTTTGCAGGTAATCGAAAAGCCTGTCTTCATAGGCAGAGTAAGGTTGTAAAGAGCCATCGAAAATGGGGGTGGGAACACCATCTAACCTGGCTCCCCAGCCAAACTGGGCATTGCCTGCAGCAGCAGCGCCGGAAGCCGGCCTGAGGCCGCCCGTTCCTTGTCCGTATACCGTCTGGAACTGGTCCATATAATTCAAGGCAGTTTGAGTGGTAATGCTTGAGGTATATTCAATGCCCATCCCGGCATTTTTTGCACCCGATTTTGTGGTGATGATAATGGCACCTGCGGCCGCTCTCGAACCGTACAGGGCGGAAGCTGTAGAACCCTTCAGCACGGTCATGCTTTCGATGTCATCTGGGTTTACTACCTGGAGGTTGTCGCCCTGGTCGCGTAGGTTACCACCGCCTTCGGCGTTTCTTACACCCTGGTCCAAAGGAAGTCCGTTGATAACGATCAATGGAGAATTGGTGGATCCTGCAAACCCTACCTGGCCACGCAACCTGATCTGCGTACTGGCGCCGGCTCCGGCAGAAGGAGCAGAGATGTTGAGGCCTGCCACACGCCCTTCGAGCGATTCACCTACGTTGTTGGTTCGGTTGGTGACCAGGTCATCCGTTTTTACAGAAGTAGCTGCGTAGCCCAATTTCCGCTCCTGGCGTTTGATACCCAATGCGGTTACGATAACCGTTTCCATTTGTTTATCCGTAAGGGTCAACACAGCATCTACAGTGGTGCGGTTGGATATAGGTACTTCTATCACGGCATAACCGACAGAACTGAATACCAATGTGGCATTCGGTGAGGCATTGATGGTATACTGCCCCCTCACATCAGTGGACGTGCCGGCTTCCGAACCTTTTATTTTTACGGAAACATTGCCCAGCACCCTTCCCTGGGGATCTGTCACTCTTCCGCTTACGGCCTGTGCGAAAATTTTACCGGAAGCGAATGAAAAAAACAGGAAAAAGAAAAGCAATTTAGCATAGCCGGGCGAAAACGCCGGGTGTAGTTTTTTCTTCATGACAGCAATCGTTTTAATGAATAATTAAGTATGGCTGATAAACTGTAATTTATCAGTTTACAAAATAGGAGTAATAAAAATGGAAAAACTTCCAATAAAGCACGGCGTTGAATTTTACACAAATAATTTGCGCATAAGCCGTATTTTGGGGAATCATTAATGCTGCTACATGAAAGAGTTTTTACTTCAAAAAGGATATGACGAAGAACTGCAGCAGTTTGCGCATATCACCGAATTTGCTGTAAAAAAAAATAGCTCCGTTCAATTGAACTCCCTCAATGAAGATTGCACCAACAACATCCGGATATATTATATCATAGATGGAAAGTACGAATGGAACATACGGGATAAAGAGTACATCCTGTATCCCGGCGACTTGATCATCATTCAGCCCGGACATAAATTCGGAGGGCAAAAAGGCGTGATGGATCGCGGAACGCTTTGCTGGATATACGTTGAACTTGAAAAGGCCTCCATTCCGGAAAATATACTTTTTGGAAACTGGAGCTGCCTTCCAAAAAAGGAATTGTCGGCCATCGGCAAGATCCTTAAACTTTCATCGTCACCGGTCATTTCAAAAGTGAAGGAAGTGGAAAGAATATTGTTTGCTATCCGGCATGAATTATTTCACCAGCAGATCGCCTACATAACGAGGGTCAATCAATTGATCGATGAGATGTTCATCCTCATTGCCCGCAAACTTTCCCTGCAAAATAATACGCAAAGGGATTTTCCAAAATCTTTCCTTACCCTGGAAGAAGAACTCCGGAAAAACTTGTCCAACCAATGGACAGTGGAAGATATGGCAGCGCTCGTAGGGCTTGGTACTACTGCGTTTACCGAAAAAGTAAAGAACTATTCCGGGTTCAGTCCTTTGAATTACCTCATCACGATCAGGATCTCGGAAGCGATGAGGTTATTGCGCCGAAATGATCTGAACATAACAGACATTGCGCTGGACACCGGGTTTTATTCTTCACAGCATTTTTCAACCACCTTTAAAAAATTGACCGGTTACACACCGAGTAATTTCAGGAAAAAAAATATCTCCAATGAGAAAGACTAACCATAAAGGCAAAGATTGTATCATAACGATCGAGCTGGGAACAAATGCTGTGCGGATCTTTGCATTTGATCTGAAGGGAGCACTGATCGGGTTCAGCAAAGGAACGTACCCGACCTTTCATCCCCAGCCAGACTACAGTGAGCAGGATCCGGAGCAACTGTTCATCACGATGCTGTACGTGCTGAAAAATTTTTTAACGGAAAAAATACATTCGGAAAATTATACCGTTGTCACCATTTGTTTCAGTGCTTCCATGCACAGCGTGTTGCCCATAGATATAAATGGTGTGCCGTTTGGCAACGCCATCACCTGGGCCGATAACAGGGGGAAGAATGAAGCCAATGCGTTAAAGAATACGGCGTTGGGCAAGAAGATCTATAATGCAACGGGCACACCCATTCACCCGATGTCGCCGCTGATTAAAATTACCTGGCTGAAAAATAATGATAAGGTCAACTTCAAAAAAACGTTTAAGTTTCTTTCGATCAAAAGTTATATCATCCAGCAACTGACGGGCAAATATGTGATCGACCACAGCATTGCTTCTGCCACGGGCCTTTTTAATATTCACAATATGGACTGGGATCCGGATGCGCTTGCCTATGCAGGTATTACGGCAGACAAACTTCCGGATCTTGTTACGGTGTTTCACTCACCTGGTAAATTGAGAAAAGAATACCAGACCTCATTGGGCTTATCGGCACAGGTAAAGATACTGACCGGCTCGAGCGATGGTTGCCTGGCTGCGCTGGGAGCGGGGGTGTGGAGTGAAGGCAAGGCCACCATCACCATCGAAGACAGTGGGGCCATGCGGGTGGTGGGCAAAAAAGTGATGCAGGATGAAAAAGAACGTTTTTTTAATTATGTATTGACGGCAGACTATTTTGTTTCGGGCGGCCCCACCAATAACGGTGGCGTTATTTTTGAATGGCTTGCAAGGCAGTTCGGCGATTTTAAGAATGCTTATGATATCGAGACCTGCATGGAAGAACTCATCAACGATGCTACAAAAGTGGCTGCCGGTGCCGACGGTTTGTTGTTCCTGCCCTATCTTTTGGGCGAAAGGGCCCCTATATGGAACGCCAATGCAAGAGGATGTTTTTTCGGGATAAATATAAAACATGAACAAAAACATTTTGTGAGAGCTGCGATCGAAGGCATCCTTTATGAAATTTACAGCATTGGTAAAACCATTGAAGAGCACCGCCACATAAAAACACTTTCTGTAAACGGAAGTTTTGCTACGATACCTTTCTGCTCGCAATTAATAGCGGATATTTTCAACAAACCGGTGGGGGTAAGTAAGAATATCAACAGCGTGAGTTTGGGGGCGTTTTTGTTGAGTGCAACGGAAATGGGCATTTATAAAAACCTGGATGCCGCCGCAAAAAGCGTAGTGCTGGAAGAAACATTTACGCCCAATAAACTCAATCATGCTCTCTACAAAAAATATTTTGAAATATTCGAAAGGCTCAGCAGCAAATTTGCAGAAGAGTTTGAAGCCATTGCAAACCTGCAGCAGGAGAACCGATAAACGAGTTGTCAACTGCTATGAGTTGTCAACTCGTGGAAAAAATCATCCATAAAAAAACAGTATGAGATCACGCCGGGATTTTTTGCAAAAACTGACTGCCTCCTTCATTGCGATGCCAATTTTATCCAGGCAGAGCTACGCCGAGACAGAAAGAAAACTAACTGATATTTTCTATGACGGCCCCGTGTTGCGTGTAGCCATCATGGGGCTTGGAAGTTACGGTACCCGTGTGGCGGAAGCGATGCAGGCCTGCACCAAAGCGAAGCTGGTAGGGGTTATCAGCGGCACGCCTGCTAAAATAGCAGCGTGGCAGGCTAAATATAATATTCCCGAAAAAAATTGTTACAATTACGAAAATTTCGATGAGATTAAAAACAATCCCGACATTGATGCCGTGTATATCATCACACCTAATGCCTTACATAAACCACAGGCTATCCGCTTAGCCAAAGCAGGCAAGCATGTTATCTGTGAAAAACCGATGGCATTGAATGCAGCCGAAGGTAAGGAAATGATCACTGCCTGTAAAAGCGCCGGGGTGCATTTGCTGGTGGGTTACCGCATGCATTTTGAAGCAAAAACGCTGGAGGTTATCCGTATGCGGCAGGCCGGCGAATTTGGTAAAATATTATTCTTCCAGGGGCTCAGCGGCTTTCGTATTGGCGATCCTGCACAATGGAGAATAAACAAGGGCCTTTCGGGCGGCGGCTCTTTGATGGATATCGGCATCTATTCGTTAAACGCAGCCCGGTACATGATCGGCGAAGAACCGGTGTGGGTAACGGCGCAGGAAACAAAAAACGATCCCGTAAAATTCAAAGAAGGCGTGGACGAAACGATACAGTTCCAGTTGGGTTTCCCCGGGGGCGCTGTGGCTTCGTGCCTTTCTACGTATGCCATGAACAACCTCGACAGGTTTTTCTTGAATGGTGAAAAAGGTTTTGCGGAAATGCAGCCCGGGCATGGTTACGGGCCTATCAAAGCAAAAACAAATAAGGGGGATATCGAGTTGCCACACATCACCCACCAGACAGTTCAGATGAATGAAATGGCGGCGATCATCCTGGAAGGTAAACAACCTGTGTTACCGGTAGATGGAGAAGAAGGCCTTCGCGACCTGAAAATAATCGATGCTATTTATGCCGCCGTGAAGTCTGGTAAAAAAATACAACTGACGAGTTAGTTTCAAAGTTCAAAGTTCAACGTTGAACCTTGAACTTTGAACTTATTTATAGGAAATATCGTTCCACCTGAGTTCATTCTTGAGTTGGGAAATGGTTGTTTGCCCGTTGATCAACACACATTCTATCCCGGCCATTTCAGCAAAGTCCTGGAGTGTTTCTGCGCTTAAATTCTGACTGTAACAGGTGTGATGTGCACCGCCAGCCAATATCCAGCCGGAGCAACCGGTTTGCATATCGGGTAGGGGTTTCCATAATACTCTTGCTACGGGCAGTTTGGGCAATTTATTTTTCGGTTTCACGGCCACCACTTCGTTTACCAATAAACGGAACCGGTTGCCCATATCTACTATGGAAGCATTGAGCGCACTTCCGCCGGCAACATTAAACACCAGTCTCACCGGATCAGCTTTTCCGCCAATACCTAACGGATGTATTTCGCAGGAAGGTTTTCCTTCTGCTATACTTCCGCAGATCTCCAGCATGTGGGCGCCAAGTACCATTTCGTTCCCGGGTTCGAAATGGTAAGTATAATCTTCCATGAAAGAATTGCCGCCGGGAAGGCCCGTTGCCATTGCTTTCATGGCCCTTACCAAAGCGGCTGTTTTCCAGTCGCCCTCACCCGCAAAGCCATAACCTTCAGCCATCAGCCTTTGCACGGGCAGGCCGGGCAATTGCGACATGCCATGCAGGTCTTCAAAGGTATCTGTAAAGCCATTGTAATTTCCTTCCTTTAAAAATCTCTTCAACCCCAGTTCGATCTTCGCAGCTTCTCTTAACGATTGATGCTGCGCATTTCCTTTTTTTAATGAAGCTGCCAGTTGATATTGCGCCGTATATTCATCGCAGAGTTTACTGATGGAGGCTTCCTTTACATCGTTGATCACTTTTACGAGGTCGCCGATACCATGTGTATTTACACTGTAACCAAATTTAAATTCAGCCTCTACTTTGTCGCCATCTGTAACCGCTACATAGCGCATGTTGTCGCCAAAACGGACAAATTTTGCTCCCTGCCAATCTTTCCATCCAATGGCGGCACGGATCCATGCGGCTATCTGATCCACCACATTTTTATTTTGCCAATGTCCCGTTACCACTTTCCTCGTGAGGCGCATACGGCTCATGATAAAACCAAACTCCCGGTCGCCATGAGCGCTTTGGTTCAGGTTCATGAAATCCATATCGATCGTGTCCCAGGGAATATCGCGGTTGAATTGTGTATGCAGATGGAGTAGTGGTTTCTGAAGGATCTTTAAACCATTGATCCACATTTTCGCTGGCGAAAAGGTATGCATCCAGGTGATGATGCCGATGCAATTTTCTGCATGGTTCACTTCCTGGCATAGGTTGTATACTTCTTCTGTGGATTTTAAAACGGGCTTGAAAACTATTTTTACCGGGATTTCCGGCGCATCATGTAATGATTTGCTGACGATGATGGAATGTTTAGCCACCTGCCTGAGGGTTTCTTCACCATACAAATGCTGGCTGCCGGTGATGAACCAAACTTCTAATGATTTTAAATTAGTGAACATCTTTTTATTTTTATGAATGAAAGGTGGTTGCTATTTTACTGAAAATTTATAGAGACTTGTCTGATGATATTTTTCGCCCGGCTTTAAAATGGTGTTAGGAAACGATGGCTGGTTGGGCCCATCCGGGAAGTGTTGTGTTTCCAGGCACAAACCTGCGTGAACTACATATTTCTGACCGTTCTTCGTGTATTTCAAACTGCCATCCAGGAAGTTGCCGCTGTAGAACTGTATGCCGGGTTCTGTAGTGAATACTTCCATCAAACGGCCGCTGGCAGGGTGATAAAGTGATGCCACCTTCTCCAGTGTTGTTCCGTTTTTATTGATCACCCAGTTGTGGTCATAACCTCCTTTTACCGAATCTATATCTTTCCCGATACGTTTGGAGGAAGTAAAATCCATCGGCGTATTTTTTACATCGGGAAGTTTGCCGGTAGGGATCAGCACATCATTTACTTCAGTGAATTTACTGGCATTCAGTTCCAGCTCATGATCGAGAATGGTAGAATCGGCGCCGGCGGATAAATTGAAATAACAATGGTTGGTCAGGTTTACAGGCGTTGCCTTATCTGTGGTGGCGTCGTATTCTATTTTTAAAGCATTGTCTGTAGTTACCGTGTACACCACTTTTACCGAAAGGTTCCCTGGGTAACCTTCTTCTCCATCTTTGCTGGCGTAGGTCAATTCCAGGCTGGAATCTCCGGGAAGTTTTTTGGCATCCCACACCACTTTGTCGTATCCTTTATTGCCGCCGTGCAGCGACTGGCCGTTGTTGTTGGTGGCAAGTGAATACTCTTTGCCATCGAGGGTGAATTTTCCATTAGCGATCCTGTTGCCATAGCGGCCTATAAGGCTGCCCAGGTAAGGGTTCCCGGTTTGTAAATATCCGGACAATGTATCGTAACCGAGTACCACATCCCCCTTTTTGCCATTTTTATCCGGCGTGATGATCTTTGTTACGGTGCCGCCATAATTGATGATGCTTACTTCCATTCCGGCTGCATTGGAAATGGTATATTGTTTTATTTCTTTTCCGTCGAATGTTCCATAATTTGTTTCGCTGCTCATATTTTTATTCGTTTGTTCTTTGCTGTTGCTGTTGTTGCAAGAAACTACTGCAATAGCTAAAAAAATAATAAGGATTTGTTTCATGTTTAGTTTTTTATGATTGTCCGTAATAAGAATCTGGGCCGTGTTTTCTTTCGAAATGTTTTTTAATGAGTGCATCTTTTAACCTCGGCGCACCGGAATTTATTTGTTCAGTCAGGATGGCCATCCTGGCAACATATTCGAGTACTGCGCTGTTGTGTACAGCTTTTGCCGCCGTTTTGCCCCAGGTGAACGGCGCATGATTGCCGACCAATATCATTTCTACTTCTTCATAATTCATTTGCCTGGATGAAAAACAATTGATGATCTGGTGGCCGGTCTCGGACTCGTAATTGCCTTTGATCATTTCGTCGCTCATAGGCGGTGCGCAGGGAATATCGGCGGTGGTGTAATCGGCATGTGTGGTGCCAAATACAGGGATGTCCCTTTGCGCCTGGGCCCAGGCTGTGGCATACGTGCTGTGTGTATGCACGATACCCCCGATCTTATCCCAGTGTTTGAATAATACGGCATGCGTTAAAGTATCGGAAGAAGGGCGAAGGTTTCCTTCCACCGTTTTTCCCTCAAAGTCAACGATCACCATTTTATCGGGCGATAAATTCTCGTAGGCAACGCCGCTGGGTTTGATGGCAAAAACGCCCAGGCTCCTGTCTGCTGCACTGGCATTTCCGAAAGTAAATAACACCAGGTCTAGTTTTGGCAATTGCATATTGGCTTGGTATGCTTCCTCACGGATGTGTTGGTACTTGCTCATATTGTTTGTTCAATAAAATTTCCTAATGATTGATATTTCAAATAACGCTGCCGGTAAAAATCGAACGTGGACGGATCGGGCATCACCGTTTTTTCAAAACCCTGGCCCATTGCCAGCATAGCATCTTCCACGGTTGCATATATTCCGGCGGCAGTAGCGGCAAACATGGCAGCGCCTAATGCGCATGTTTGTTCCGATTTATGAATACCTATCGGTTGTTCTAAAATATTTGCCATCACCTGCATGATATAAGCAGATTTTTTTGCCACGCCGCCCAGGGCAATAATTCCTTTTACGGGAATACCTTCTTTTATAAAACGTTCAACGATTGCTTTGCTGCCGAAGCAGGTAGCTTCAACCAAAGCTTTGTATAACTGTGGGGCGTTGCTGCCGAGGTCCAGGTTACTGAAGGCACCTTTCAATTCCTGGCTGGCATCAGGTGTCCTTCTGCCGTTCAGCCAGTCTACGGCAATTACATCATCCATGTTTAATGGCAATGCTGCCGCCGCTTCATTTAATGAACCGAGTATTGAGCCGGAAATTTGCTCGCGGAGTAATTCATCTTTGATATTGTTCAGCGGCCATGATAAAAGGTTTTTAAACCAGGCATAAGCATCGCCGAAAGCGCTCTGGCCGGCTTCCATGCCGGTCATACCCGGAATAACGGAACCATCCACCTGTCCGCAAATTCCTTTGATGAGTTTTCCTTTCATTTCCGCCGTGGGCGCCACCATAATGTCGCAGGTGCTGGTGCCCACGATGCGGCTTAGGTAATACGGTTCGATCTGTCCGCCCACTGCCCCCATGTGGCAATCGAAAGCGCCTACACCGATGACCACATTTTGGGGCAACGAAAGTTTGTCAGCCCATTCCCTGGAAATCGTTCCGGCCGCTTTGTCAGAGGTAAAGGTTTCGGTGAATAATCTGTCTGTAAATCCGTCCAGCAGCGGATCAAGCGTTGCAAAAAAATTGTTGGGCGGAAGTCCGCCAAATTCGGCAGCCCATAAAGTTTTATGTCCTGCGCTGCATACGCCGCGACGGATCTTCATCGCTCTGTTACCGCCGGTCAGTACAAACGGTATCCAGTCGCAATGTTCAACAAATGAAAATGTTTTTTTTGCAACATCCTTATCCGTTCTGAGGATATGAAGCAGTTTTGCCCAAAACCATTCGCTGCTGTAGATACCGCCTACATATTTCAGGTAACCCTCCGGATATTTTTCTGCGTGTTTATTAATTTCTTCGGCTTCTGCGGTAGAAGTATGATCCTTCCACAAAACGAACATGGCATTGGGGTTGTCGGCAAATTCGGGCAACAAGGCGAGGGGAGTGCCCTGTTCATCTATCGCCACCGGCGACGATCCGGTAGTATCTACCGAAATGCCCACGATGTTTGCAGCTATATCTTGTCCCGCCTGTGTGATACAATCTTTGATGGTTGCTTCCAGGCCCTCCAGGTAATCAAGTGGATGCTGACGGAACTGGTTGCCGGCGGCATTGCAATACAGTCCTTCCTTCCAGCGGGGATAATAAAATACAGAGGAACATATATCTTCACCATTCGCTGCATTTACCAACACTGCACGTACGGAGTCTGTTCCGTAATCTACTCCTATCACATATTTGTCAGGCATCATTTATCATTTATTTGTTGTAACAATTCCGGTGTGTAAAAATCTATGAACCGGATAATATTGGCGTCGTTGAATTCTTCCCTGGTATGCATGGTAGTGATGGCAATGCATTTCATTCCTGCACGCAGGGCGGCTTCCGTGCCTTTAGGAGAATCTTCAAATACCAGGCAGTCGGCAGGACCAACGTTTAACTTCGCGGCGCATTTAATAAATGTTTCAGGATCGGGTTTGCTGTTCACCACATCTTCGGCGCCCACTACAGCATCTAAATAATGCCGGATGTTCAATCCGTCCAATACAAAATCGACGTTGTAGAGAATGGCCGCGGAACCGATCGCCATTTTGATCCCGGCCTCTTTACTCTCTTTTAAAAATTCTTCCAGTCCTTCTATCAGTTTTAAGTGCGGGCGGTAATTTTCCTGGTAGGCTGTTTCTTTTTCCAGGCTCATCCGGTTTTTATCTTCCTCATTATAATGACCAGGAAAAATACGTTCGAGCAGTTCGTTGTTTTTTCCGTAACACTGCATTTTTGTTTCGTGTTCTGTAATAGGAAATCCCAGGTCATTTAATATCCTGTGCCATGCCATGATGTGATACTGCATATCGTCGATCATGGTTCCATTGAGATCGAATAAAAAAGCTTTAAACTTGTTCATAGTTGATTTGAATATGGTCGTTGTTTTTTGGTTGATTATTTCACAGTGTTTGAAGCATTTTAGTTACTACATTACTGGTGGTACTATTTTTCACGCCGGGCTGCCCGCCGCCCACGCTGATGGCGATCTTTCCTTTCAATGGCTTCAGCAATCCGTTTACATCTACTACAGACAAGTCATCTGCCGTCAAACTGAAATCTACTTTTTTGCTTTCACCTGCTTTCAATGAAATCCTTTGGAATCCTTTCAGTGATCTGAGAGGAGAGCGGATGCCGGTATTTTGGTTGGCTACATATAGTTCTACCACTTCTTCACCATCTTTTTTGCCGGTGTTGGTAACCTGTACACTTACGGAAACGCTTTTGCCCGCTTTGATCGTTGCAGGAACCAGCAGGTTGTCATATTGGAAAGTGGTATAACTTAATCCATAACCAAAAGGATACAACGCATCGCCTTTAAAATAACGGTACGTGCGGTTGGCCATTGAATAATTGCTGAAGCCTGCGAGATCGTTATCCGATCTGTAAAAAGTTACCGGCAGTCGGCCGGCAGGGTTATAATCCCCGAACAATACATCGGCGAGAGCAGTACCTGCAGACTGTCCGCCGTACCATGCGTTTACGATGGCAGGTATGTTTTCTGCTTCCCATGGAGTGGCGATGGCGCTGCCTGTCATCATTACAAATACAACGGGTTTACCAGTTGTATTCAGCTTTTTCATCAGTTCCGTCTGAACGGCGGGTAACATGATCGATGTCCGGTCGCCACCGTTAAACCCCGGGAAATTGACCTGCATTTCTTCGCCTTCCAATTGCGGCGAAATGCCACCGATGAAGAGGTAGGCATCGGCATCATTGGTGCGTTCGAGCAATTTTTTGTAATCCGTTTGCTCAAAGTTCCCGGTACTCAACCGTACGTTCGATTTTCCTTCACCCTGGAAATATTCCAGCACAATTTTATACACGGCATCTTTTGCGGTGGGCATTTTATACGTTTTGGCGCCCCAGCGGTTGCGTTGCCAGGCATTCACTACTTCTTTATCATCTATCAACAAACGGTAGCCATCATCGGCTTCTATTTCAAAGGTCATGTCACCATCTTTTGCAGCGGTGAAATTGGTGGTATACCTCGCCGAAAAATTGGCGGCTTTGATGTCAGCAATTACGTTTTGCCCTTCCTGCCAGAAATGATCCACTTTGTTTTCTGTTCTTACTGCAGCCGGTTCGCCTTTCAGGTCTTTGTTGCTGAAATATTCGGCTTTAAAACCTGGTTTGCCGTCGTAGGAACACTGGTTGCCTATATCCGTGTAAGTAAGCAGAATATCGTTGGTATAGTTGACCGCCTGTTCGTACACCACTTCTGTATTGTTACCCAGTTTCTTTTTAATGCCTGCCAGTGCAGTCACAATTTCCGAAGGTGTTCCGTTATAATTTCCCAACACCGCAATAGCGTTATCTGCATTAGGGCCGAGTACAACGATTTTTTTAATGGTCTTGCTAAGGGGCAATGTGTTCTTATCATTTTTCAACAAGACAATCGACTGCTGTGCCATCTTCAACGAATGCGCTTTGTGTTCGGCGCTTTCTAAAACGGAAGCAGGCGTTTGCGCATATTTAACCATGGCTGACGGATCGAACATACCGAGCCGGTAGCGGATCATGAAGAGCCGCCTCAATGAAATATCGAGTTGCTGTTCTGTGATCAGTTTGTTTTTCACGGCGTTTACCAATGTGGTGTATACCGCTTGTCCGCATTCCACATCGGTTCCGTGCATTACGGCATCCACTGCCGACATGGTGGCATCGGGATGTGTTTTGTGATATCTGTAAAAATCATCGATCGCCCAGCAGTCGGATGTTACATAACCGGTAAATTTCCATTGTTTGCGAAGGATGTCGTTCATCAGCAGATCGTTGCCGCAACAAGGTTGTGTGTTGAGGGCATTGTAAGCGCACATTACCCCTGCAACTTTTGCATTTACAATTAATTCTTTGAATGCCGGCAGGTAAGTATCCCAGAGGTCGTAAGTGGATGGATCGAAATTATCTACGTGCCTGGATGGTTCCGGCCCGCTGTGCACGGCAAAATGTTTTGCGCAGGCAGCAGCTTTTAAATATTTAGGATCGTCTCCCTGCAAGCCGTGTACAAACGAACGCCCGAGCATGGCGGTAAGAAAAGGATCTTCACCGTACGTTTCCTGTCCCCGGCCCCAACGCGGATCACGAAAAATATTGATGTTAGGTGTCCAATAGGTCAGGCCGAGATAACGTTCATTCGTCCTGCCGGATTCTACCGCTTTGTTGTAAATAGCCCTGCCTTCCATTGCCGAATAATCGGCCATACGTGTCAGGGAATTGGTATCCCAGGTGGCAGCCATGCCAATAGCCTGAGGATAAACGGTCACTTTGTAAGGAGTTCTTGCAACACCGTGTAGTACTTCATTCCACCAGTCGTACGCCAGTATGCCAAGCCGTGGAATGGCTGGCGCGGAATTGAGCATCTGGACCACTTTTTCTTCCAGGGTAAGGCGGCTCACCAGGTCGTTCACCCGTTGTTCAAAAGAAAGTCTGGTGTTCCACATCGGGAATGTCCGGTAATCTGTCTGGGCATAATTATTTTTAGCAAACAATAAGGCAACAGCCAACAGGCATCCTTTAAAAATTTTATTCATGATCAATTATTTTATAATCAGTCAAAAAAATCATTTCACTATTGTTTCCGGCGGGCCGAGATAACTTTGTTTTACATCACCAAAATCGATCACCAGTTTTTGCAACACCACACCGGCATCCACCATCCAGTATTTTACCACGTGCCTGCCAGGTTGCAAAATTTTATGTGCGGTTGTTTTTATAATGATATTTTCTCCCACCCATTTGTTCCAGATACCGGCACCGGAGTTTTTACCTTCTTTGTTGATCCCCATTATTTGCGGAAGTTCATCATCTATCGAAACTGCATACTGTAAACCGGTTTCGCTGTTGTGAAAATTAAGGGTAGGGGAGAACCAGGCATGCAATTTCAGGCTGTCTTTGCTGTAACAATAAAATACATATTCCACGTTTGGCCCATTCGCGCCTGGTTTTTGGCTGGTGGCCGTTACCGGGAAAGTAGTTATTGCCGAACCTGTTCTGCCAAGGTCGGGCAACACGGCCCATGTAATCCCATTAGTATTATTTGCTTTGGAAAAATGGGATGCGTCTATTGAAACACCGTGATTTTCCCTTTCATAAAAAACATTTCCATTTACACCTGCGGGTACAACAGCCGATCTTTCATCGGGTGATACTTCGGGGGGCATGTTGACGATGGAATCCTGGGGTACATATTTCACTTCCGGCATTTTTTGCCTGTTGGGTTGTTGCCAGTAAGTGTACCCGATATGTGTCTGGTCCATCATGTGGTTCCATTTGCCATTGTTCAACTGGTTGTATTGCAGAGATATCAAAGAATCATTTTCATACAACTGTTTCACTTTATCCGCATAAGCATTGGCAACAGCATACTTGTTTTTGTAGGCTTTTTTATTAAGGGCAACATTATAATACAATTCATTCAGGTTGGCACATGCTTTTACAGGATGTAACACCAGCTGAAAAAAAGCATCCCGGTACTCAGCCGGCAACAGGGCGTTTATATTTTCTGCTTTCGACAATAGTTCGTTGTATTCTTTTACCACCGAGGCTGCTTCATTATAATTGTCAAGGCTGTAGGTATTGGCATCGAGCATCTCGGGTTTTCTTCTGCCGTTTATTTTGGAATAGGCCGAAATGATGGAGGCAATTTCTTTGGCATGTACGTTACCAAACTGTTTGGCAGCCCACTGTTCGGCATATTTTTTTATATCTGCTGCTGATATTTTATCGGGGTTCCAGGCATAATCCAGGAAGAAGGAGATCGGGAATTCCATAGGTTTTATATCACCCACATTTACGATCCAGATGTTTCGTACATTATGCTCATAAGCGAGGTGCATCTGTTCCCATACTCTCGGAATGGGGTTTGTATTGAGCCATTTGTAATTTCTGGGTCCGCCTACATAATCGAAATGGTAATAAATACCGTAGCCACCTTTGCGTACCTTTTCACCAGGCCGTGGAAGTTTGCGGATATTTCCCCAGTTGTCATCACATAACAGCAACGTTACATCATCCGGCACCCGCATACCTTTGTCGTAATAATCCTGCACTTCTTTGTATAATGCCCACAGCTGCGGTGTTTCAGCGGCAGGGCGCTGCGTTACCTCTTCCAGGATGCGGCGTTGGTCCTTCACGATCCTTTCGAGCAATGTTGTGGCGGTGCCTTCGGTCATCGGTTTATCTCCATCACCTCTCATACCAATGGTGATGATGCTTTCGTGATGGCCCATATTTTCTATTCCCTTTTTCCAGAATGATCTGAGTACAACTTCATTGCTGTCGTAATCCCATTTTCCCGTGCCATATCTTTTCCATTCCTGTTGTGAGCGCAACATGGGCTCATGGTGCGAAGTGCCCATTACAATTCCCCATTCATCGGCTTTTACAGGATTGAGTGTATCGTCATCGTTAAAAGCATTACCCCACATGGCGGGCCACAGGTAATTCCCTTTAAGCCTCAGTATGAGTTCAAAAACTTTTTCATATACCTGGTGGTTTACGCCACCGAATTTTTCTTTTGTCCAGCCCGAAAATGCGGGGGCCTCATCATTGATAAAAATGCCGCGGTACTTGACTTTTGGCGCATCGCTGATGATCGCTTTTGTATTGATATAAAGTGACGATTGTTTTTTTACAGGAACATCGGCCCACCAATACCACGGAGAAACGCCTATCTGCCTTGATAATTCAAATACACCGTAGGCCGTTCCGCGGCGGTCGCTGCCGGCGATGATGAGATTGTTTTCAACAGTCCTGATCTCGTAGGCTTCCCACTTGTTTTTTAATGATGTTCCAACCGGCTTATTCCTGGCTGCAAGCTTTTGCAGGATGCCGGAATTGTTGATGGAACCGATGATAATATTATTTTTCGTTGATGGGGACAGGGAATAAAGGATCTGGATTTTTTTTCCGGTTACGGCCTGAATGTCCTGCTGTAATAATTCAGCTGATTTTTTAACCAGGGGAAGATCATTTTTATCAATGACGATAGAGGCAGTGGACAGATCAAAATTTGTTTTACCCACCGATATCAGTTGCGCTACACTTTTGGTAGTATTCAGCGCAAGCAGCAACGCAAGAACAATCAGATTTTTTATCATAATAAAATAAAGGCATTTCAAAAAAGTAAGTGGTTAAACCTGCTTTTGTTGGTGATCAGAAGCCGATGCTATTTCCTCCGTCTACCGGCATTACAACGCCTGTAATATAAGCAGCCGCGTCACTTGCCAGGAAGAAGGCGGCGTTGCCGATATCTTCCGGCTGACCCATTATTCCCATTGGTGTCCTGCCAAACACTTTTGCTTTTCTTTCCGGGTCACTGTTCAATGCTTTTTCCGTCATGGCAGAATATATGAAGCCGGGCGCTATGGCATTCACTCTTATACCGTTGGGCGAAAGCTCAACAGCCATCGCACGGGTCATACCGTCGATAGCTGTCTTACTTGCACTGTAGGCGATAACTTTAGGCAGACCGTATTGCGCCGCCATGGAACTGATGTTGATGATGCTGCCGGATCTTGTTTTGAGCATGTGTTTCACTACCTCGCGGCTCATGCTGAAAACTGCAGTCACATTGGTGGTAATTATATTTTGAAATTCTTCGTCGGACACTTCGGTAAATTCTTTTTTCAAATTGATACCGGCATTGTTCACCAGTATATCGATCTTCCCGAATGTTGTGATCACATTTTCTACAAAAGCCGGGATACTTTTCAGGTCGCTCACATCTAAGTGCATGGCAACACATAGATCGCCTAACTGCTCCTTGGCGGCATTCAGTTTTTCAATATTTCTACCGGCGATGATGGTGGTGATGTTATTGCTGACAAATTTTTGGGCAATGGCAAAACCCAACCCTGACCCGCCGCCCGTAACGATGGCTACTTTGTAAGATTGCCGGGGGGAGGAACTGTCTGTAGATTCCATAAGCTTTTGATGATTTTTTTTTATAAATTAAGAGGGGTTAGCGGCTCGTTTAGAAGGTTAGTTAACTTCGGTTGGTTCAATTGGCGGATTTTTTCCAAGCATCATTTTCTTTACCTAAACCTCTAAACTCCTAAACTCTACTCCCTAATCTCTACTCCCTTCTTCAGCGACGATTTTCTCACAATAAGTTCCGACCGCACAACAATCGTATTGGTCTGTTTGATATCGGATACACCTTTTAAATGATTGATCAGGCTTCGGGCAGCTATTTCTCCCATATCCTTGCCCGGGTAGCGGATGGTGGTAAGCTGCGGATCTATTAATTTGCAAATAGAGTCGTTGTTGAAACCTACGATGGCTATATCCTGCGGGATCCTTACGCCATGCTCCTTCAGCTCCTGCATACATACCGCTGCAGAAAAATCGTTGGTGATGAAAGCCCCGTCGGGTAACGGTTTCATTTTAAGGATCTCATGCGCCGCTTCGATACTCGACTGTTCACTCAGATCTTTTACGATCACCAATTTATCATCCAGCTTGATATTGTGTTCACGCAATGCATCCATATACCCTTTGTAACGTTGGGCATACACATTCCTTTTCAGACTGGCCGTCATGATCACGATACGTTTGCAGCCCTGTTCTATTAAGTGTTTCGTGGCAAGGTAGCCGCATTTGTGGTTATCGATGATCACTTTGGTGCTTTCTATATTTTCTTCCACGCGATCAAAAAAGATCACAGGAATGCCTTTTTCTTCAAAATGCCGGAAGTGATCCAGGTTGGCGGTATCAAACGCAAGAGAGGCCAGCAGGCCATCTACTCTTTTATGAAAAAGGTTGACGGAGTTGGCCGCTTCTTTTTCAAAACTTTCAGAGGAGTGAGCAATCAGGAGGTCGTAGCCGTTTTCCGCCGTTATCTTTTCAATACCGGATAATACGGATGTGATGAAGTTACTGTTCAACTCGTGCAGGATCACACCAATGGTATTTGTTTGCTGCTTGCGTAAACTGCTGGCAAAATTATTATGCCGGTACCCCAGTTCTTTTGCCGTATCATGTATTTTTTTGCGGGTATTTTTATTGATGGCGGCATTGTTGTTCAACGCACGGCTTACGGTAGTGGAGGAGAGTTCCAGCTTTTGCGCAATGTCGTATATGGTAACATCTTTTTTAGGCTTCATGTGCAATCGGTTGCGTAAAAATCAAAAGATAAAGATCCGGTTTACCTTGTAAATTATAAAATTAGTTTAATTATTTGATATAATTTATTCTCTGCTGTTCCTGGCTGTATTATTATTTCCTTTAAAATGTATTGAAATTGTCGCGCCAGGATGCCTGGTAATGCTTCGTTGGCTGATTTCGGGTACACCGACAATATTTTTTTTCAAAATAATTACAATCGGTTGTATTTTCAAAAAAAAGTACCTACATTCGTTTTTATAAAAACAAATTAAGCTTGTAATCACGTATTTGCTAATTGCTGTATGAAAGTAATCCGGTTTGTCCCCAGGCCGTTTTTACAGGTAGAAAGATCATCTGTTCCTTGGGTCTTCTATTTTTTACAGGCATATTTTCAAATATCAATCTTAGCTCTTTAAGTATAAGTACATCAGTCTTTATGACTTTATAACGTCGTATCGCATGTACATATAATCTTAAAGAGGAGTTTTGAGTGAAATTCCACAGGTTCAACATTGAATTACTTTTTTTCATATGGCAATCGTTAATGTCGGGGAGGATGATTGGTGCATCCTCCCTTTTTTTATTTCAACACCAAATTATTAATCTACCGCTAACAAATCATGTTATTATTAGGAATTGATCTGGGAACTTCTTCTGTAAAAGTTACTGTATTGGATGCAGCTACACAGAAATGCATCGCATCCGTTCATTATCCTGAATCCGAAGTGGACATCATCTCGCTTCAACCGGGCTGGGCCGAACAAAGTCCCGACCTATGGTGGGAAAATGTGAAACAGGCTATTCTGAAATGTAATGCCACCAATATATATGATCCAAAAGATATAGCCGCCATCGGCATTGCCTACCAGATGCACGGCCTGGTGCTGGTGGATAAGGATCAGCATATTTTAAAAAACTCGATCATCTGGTGCGACAGCCGTGCCGTTGAGATAGGCGATAACGCTTTCAATAATATCGGGAATGAAAAATGTCTGCACCGGTTATTAAATTCTCCCGGAAATTTTACCGCATCCAAACTGGCATGGGTAAAGGAAAATGAACCTGCCGTTTATGAAAAGATCGATAAAGTGATGCTGCCAGGAGATTTTATTTCGATGAAATTTACCGGTGACATCACCACTACTATTTCTGCCTTGTCGGAAGGCATATTCTGGGACTACCGTAGCAATACGATCTCTTCCGATATCACTGAATATTTTGGATTTGACCATTCGTTGTTTCCGCAGGTGCAGACCTTATTTGCGCCACACGGATTTTTAAAAGAATCGGTAGCCACAAGGCTTTCTTTAAAAACCGGTATCCCGGTTTCCTATAAATCCGGCGACCAGCCCAATAATGCGCTTTCGCTGAATGTGCTGCAACCGGGCGAGGTAGCTGCCACTGCTGGTACCAGCGGCGTAATTTATGGAGTAAGCAACCAACTGGAATACGACCAGCAATCCCGTATCAATAGTTTTGCACACGTCAATCACAGCGAACAGGAGAACAGGATCGGCATATTATTATGTATCAACGGATCGGGAATATTCAACCGATGGGTTAAAAACCTGGTGGGTGCCAATAGGACCTATGCCGAATTAAACCAGGCTGCAGCGGAGATAAAGCCGGGTGCCAACGGATTACTGGCGCTGCCATTCGGCAACGGGGCCGAACGTATGCTCAACAATCAGCAGGTAGGTGCACATTTTCAACAGCTGGATTTTAATATTCATACCTACGCACACATGGTAAGGGCCGCCCAGGAAGGTGTGGCATTTGCGTTCCGGTATGGTTTGGATATCATGCGGGAAAACGGCATGCATCCGACTATTATCCGTGCGGGCAAAGCCAATCTTTTTTTAAGCGAAGTGTTTACCCGATCATTTGTAAACGCCACCAATGTGGCCGTAGAGTTTTACGATGGCGATGGAAGTTATGGTGCAGCATTGGGCGCAGGTATTGGTGCGGGCATTTACAGCAATGCGTCAGATGCTTTTGGAAACAGGAAACCAAGCGGCTGCATCGAACCGGAAGCAAAAAATAACAGTGAGGAATTATATCAGCAATGGAAATATTTCTTACAGGAAAAATCAGCGAACGTAAATGAGGAAATACAACACATATAATAATCTAACATAAAATTTAATACTGATGAAAATTGTAACTGGAGAAAATGAATTTTTCAAAAACATTCCGCAAATAAAATTTGAAGGAACAGGAACAGATAATCCATTGGCATACCGCTGGTATGATGAAAATAAAATAGTGGCGGGAAAATCCATGAAAGAATACCTGCGCTTTGCGGTTGCTTACTGGCATTCTTTTGTAGGAAGCGGCGCCGACCCTTTTGGCGAAGCCACGCATATTTTTCCATGGGATAAAAAAAGTGATGCAGTAGAAAGGGCAAAAGACAAAGCAGATGCGGCTTTTGAATTTATCACAAAGATGGGATTGCCTTATTATTGTTTTCACGATGTGGATGTGGTGGATTATACCAATGATATCGCAGATAATGAAAAGCGCCTGGCAGCAATAACCGCTTACCTCAAACAAAAGCAGGATGCCAGCGGCGTAAAATTATTATGGGGAACTGCCAACCTGTTTTCTCACAAACGTTACATGAACGGCGCTTCTACCAATCCTGATTTTCATGTGCTGGCGCATGGCGGGGCACAGGTGAAAGCTGCACTGGACGCCACCATTGCACTGGGTGGAGAAAATTATGTTTTTTGGGGTGGGAGAGAAGGTTATATGAGCCTGCTGAACACCAACATGAAAAGGGAAAAAGAACACCTGGCTAAATTTCTACACACTGCAAAAGATTATGCAAGGAAAAACGGGTTCAAAGGCCAGTTCTTCATCGAGCCAAAACCATGTGAACCTTCCAAGCATCAATACGATTACGACAGCGAAACCGTGATCGGTTTTCTTCGCCAGTACGATCTGCTGGAGGATTTCAGTCTGAATATTGAAGTCAATCATGCCACACTCGCGGGCCATACCATGCAACACGAATTGCAGGTAGCAGCGGACGCAGGCCTGCTGGGCAGTATGGATGCCAACCGCGGCGATTATCAAAACGGATGGGATACGGACCAATTTCCAAATAACCTGAATGAATTGACGGAAATGATGCTGGTGCTATTAGAAACCGGTGGCTTCAAAGGTGGAGGAATAAACTTTGATGCAAAGATCCGCCGTAATTCTACAGATGCCGCAGACCTGTTTCATGCACACATCGGTGGAATCGATACATTCGCCAGGGCGCTCATTACTGCCGACAACATTTTACAAAAATCCGACTACAAAAAAATAAGGACAGATCGTTATGCTTCTTTCGATTCCGGGAAAGGAAAAGAATTTGAAGAAGGAAAACTGTCACTGGAAGACCTGAGAGATTATGCCGTGCAAAATGGTGAACCTGCTGTAACCAGCGGCAAACAGGAGTACATGGAGAATATTATTAATCGTTATATTTAAAATAATACCTTCGATTGCTAACTAACAAATAACTGCTATATGAACGGCTTGCACATTTATGATTACCTGGTATTTCTGTTCTATTTTATTGTCGTAGCAGGCTACGGCTTTTATGTATATCGAAAAAAGAAAAGTGCTGCGACTTCTGCTTCGCATGATTATTTCCTGGCAGAGGGGTCGCTCACCTGGTGGGCCATCGGTACATCGCTGATCGCCTCTAATATTTCTGCGGAACAATTCATCGGTATGAGTGGCAACGGCTTTAAAATGGGCCTTGCTATTTCCACTTACGAATGGATGGCTGCGCTGACGTTGATCATTGTAGCAGTATTTTTTATACCCGTGTATCTTAAAAATAAGATATACACCATGCCGCAGTTCCTCAGCCAACGCTACAACGGAACCGTGGCGATGATCATGGCCGTATTCTGGTTGCTGTTGTATGTAGTGGTAAACCTGACGTCCATCCTCTATCTCGGTGCGCTGGCTATCAGCAGCCTGTCGGGACTTGATCTTACCTTATGTATGTATTGCCTGGCGCTCTTTGCCATCATCATCGCGTTGGGCGGCATGAAGGTGATCGGGTATACCGATGTCATCCAGGTGTTGTTTTTGATACTGGGTGGCCTCGTAACTACCTATCTTGCGTTAAACAAAGTAGCGGAGCTCAACGGGCAAACCGGTATGCTGCATGGATTTAACTATATGATGAATGGTGCCGACGATCATTTTCATATGATACTCAAAAAAGACAACGCCAACTATCCGAGTTTACCCGGCCTCACGGTACTGGTCGGCGGTATGTGGATCGTTAACCTGAATTACTGGGGCTGCAATCAATACATTACACAAAGGGCGCTGGGCGCAGATCTTAAAACTGCCCGCAACGGTATCTTATTCGCAGCATTCTTAAAATTGCTGATGCCGGTAATTGTGGTGCTGCCGGGTATTGCTGCATACGTGTTGCATCAGAAAGGAATGTTGCAACAGGAAATGCTGCAGGGCGGAGAAACCAATCCCGACAGGGCTTACCCGGTGCTGCTCAACCTGCTTCCCTCCGGTTTGAAAGGCTTGTCGATAGCGGCACTAACTGCTGCCATCGTAGCATCGCTGGCCGGGAAAGTAAACAGTATCGCTACTATTTTTACCCTGGATATTTATAAAAAACATCTCAACAAACTGGCCAGTGAAGCCAAACTGGTGTCCACGGGAAAGATAGTAGTAGTGGTGGCCATGTTGATCGGTGTCTTCATTGCACCGCTTTTAGGGATCGATAAAAAAGGCGGCTTTGAATTCATCCAGGAATATACCGGCTTCTTTTCGCCGGGTATTTTTGCCATGTTCATCCTAGGGTTCTTCTGGAAAAAAACGACCTCCAATGCAGCTTTGTTTGCAACAGTGGGCGGGTTCGGACTTTCCATACTTCTTAAATTCTTACCGAGGATGATGAACCTTGAGTTCCTGGCAGCTTCCGGGTTTTCGTCGAAGAACAGCGATGGCATTTACGAGATCCCGTTTTTAGACAGGATGGGTTTTGTATTCATCATCTGCATCCTGGTGATGTTTTTGATCAGCCTGCTTGAAATGGGAAATAAACCCAATCCTAAAGGACTCGAAGTGGATAGCAGCATGTTTAAAGTCAGCAAACCATTTGCCGTTGGCTCATTGATCGTTTGCGGAATACTGATAGCATTGTATACATTTTTCTGGTAAGATTAATGGATAATTGAATAATGGATAATGGATAATGTTCAGGCAGAACAGATCGATATCCATTATTCAATTATCCATTAATCTATTATATTATCCATTATACCATTATCAATTATCCATTATATATGAACGGGATCTCACAAAAATTATCGGTAGGGGAAAAGATCGGCTACAGCCTCGGGGATCTCGCTGCCAACCTGGTTTTTCAAACCCTGGTCACCTACCTGGCGTATTTTTATACCGATATTTACGGCCTTGATACAAAACATGCATCCGCGGTTATTCTGAGTGTGGGCCTTGTGGCTGCATTCGGATTTAACCCGCTCATAGGCGCGCTTGCCGATCGTACAAGATCGAAGTGGGGAAAATTCAGGCCATGGATATTGTGGACCGCTGTACCGCTGGGTGTTGTGGCCATCCTGGCATTTACTACACCGGGCGGTTCCGACCAATGGAAACTTATTTATGCCATCATTACTTATTCGCTCCTCCTGCTTTTATACGCTGCCAATAATTTACCTTATTCTGCATTGAGCGGTGTTATCACCGGCGATATGAAAGAGCGGAACAGCATGTCTTCGTACAGGTTTGTGGCGGTGATGTTCTCCCAGTTTTTTGTGCAGGTTTTCATGTACAATTTTATAATCAAGGCTGGTGGCGGCGACAAGGCCGTGGGTATGTCAAAAGTGATGACGGTGCTAGCCATCATCGGGACCATCATGCTGCTGATCTGTTTTTTTACCACCAAAGAAAGGGTAGTTCCAAAGGCAGAACAAAAATCAACTTTAAAAGAAGACCTGTCTGACCTGGTAAAAAATAAACCCTGGATCATCATGCTGGTTACCACCACGCTGGTGTTTATCACGCTCGCCATGAAAGGAGGTTCTTATGTTTATTATTTTGAGAACTACGTAGATAAAGCCGAACTTACCGCGTTCCTCGATCCGTTCAAAAAATTCCTTCCCACATTTGAGAATGATACTTCACTGAGTTTGGGTGTCTTTAACGGCGGAGGAATCCTGGCAGGTTTAGTTGGTATCATGATCTCTCAAAAATTTGCCAACAAATTCGGTAAGCGCAATGCTTTTATGGCATCGCTCTTTATTTCAACCTTGTTCATCATTTGCTTTTATTTTCTTTCAGCCCAATCCATAGGGTTGATATTTGTGATACAGATCTTACACGGTTTTTTCTACGGCATCAGCACGCCGATATTATGGACGATGATCGCCGATGTAGCGGATTTCAGCGAATGGAAAACCAACCGCAGGGCCACTGCCATTATTTTTTCTGCCATGATGGTGGGGTTGAAAGCCGGGCTGAGTATCGGAAGCGCTTTGGTATCGTGGATATTGGGCAGTTATGGTTATGTACCTAAAAGCAGCATCGGGCAAACGGAAAGTGCCATCAATGGTACTAAAATGCTGGTGAGTGTTTATCCTGCCATACCTTTTCTGTTGGCTGTTGCGCTACTTTTTTTATATGAAATAAATAAATCAAAAGAACTGCAGATTGAAAGCGACCTTAAAGCCCGTCGCATTTCATAACAACCAGAATTTTTACCTATGCCTGAAGATAGCATCGAACACATAGATTTTAACGACCTGAATAACCGGGCGATTTCGCAACCGCTCGTTAAGCATCTTTATACCGCAGATCCTTCTGCACATGTATTTAACGGAAAAATTTATATCTATCCGTCGCACGATATAGATGCAGGGGATGCTTTCGACGACCTGGGAAGCCATTTTGCTATGGAAGATTATCATGTGCTCTCGATGGATGAACCCGGGGCGATGGCAACGGTACACGGACTGGCTTTACATGTAAAGGATGTTCCGTGGGCAGCACAGCAGATGTGGGCGCCCGATGCCAACGAAAAAGACGGGATATATTACCTGTTCTTTCCAGCAAAAGACCACGAGGGAATTTTTCGGATCGGGGTAGCAACCAGTGATTCACCCACGGGCCCTTTTACGCCACAACCCGAAGCGATCAAAAACAGTTTCTCGATCGATCCGGCGGTTTTTAAAGATGAGGATAACAGTTACTACATGTATTTCGGTGGAATATGGGGCGGACAGCTACAACGGTGGACCGGCGGTAGTTTCAATGCCGCAGAAGCCAATAGCCCGGTGGCACATCTTCCTGCAGCCGATCAACCTGCACTCTGCGGAAAAGTGGCAAAACTTACGGATGATCTGTTACAGTTTGCTGAAGAACCACACGATGTTGTCATCCTGGATGAAAAGGGCAATGTATTGTTGCAGGGCGATAACGACAGAAGGTTTTTTGAAGCATCCTGGATGCATAAATACAATGGGAAATATTATTTCTCTTATTCAACAGGCGATACCCATTACATCTGTTATGCCATTGGCGATTCGCCTTACGGCCCCTTCACTTACGCAGGACGTATCCTGGAACCGGTAGTGGGCTGGACATCCCACCATTCCATTTGTGAATTCAACAACAAGTGGTATTTGTTTTATCATGATTCCAGTTTGAGCAAAGGAGTAACGCATCTGCGTTCCGTTAAAGTAACCGAATTGACATACGATGCGGATGGCAAAATAAATACCATCCATCCTTACAGGTCAAAATAAGATCGCCCCAATAATTTACATTCAAAAAAATCACATAATATGTTGCTGGAGCAAACCATGAGATGGTACGGACCAAATGATATTGTTAGTCTGGCGTACATACGCCAGGCGGGTTGCACGGGTGTGGTAACAGCTTTGCACCAGGTGGCTGTCGGGGAAATATGGACGGTTGAGGAGATCAATACCAGGAAACAACTGGTAGAAAATGCCGGCCTTACGTGGACGGTGGTGGAGAGTTTACCCGTGCACGAGGACATTAAAAAACAAACCGGCGATTATCTGTTATACATTGAAAATTACAAGGTCAGTTTACAGAACCTTTCCGCTTGCGGTATAAAAGTGATCACTTATAATTTCATGCCCATACTCGATTGGCTGCGCACAGACATTGCGTACACCATGCCAGATGGAAGCAAAGCGTTGTATTTTGAACGGGCAGCGTTCATCGCGTTCGATCTCTTTTTGTTGAAAAGGCCCGGTGCCGAAAAAGATTATTCACAGGAAGAAATTCAAAAAGCAACCGCCAGGTTTGAAGCGATGACCGAAACAGAGACGTCGACGATCTTTCATAATATGATGCTGGGATTGCCGGGCAGTGATGATGCGTTCACCCCGGAACAGGTGCTTCGTGCGCTTAAAAATTACGAGGGTATTGATGCAAAAAAATTGCAACAGCATTTATTTTACTTTTTACAACAGGTAGTGCCTGTAGCAGAAAAGAACGGGCTGAAAATGGCGATCCATCCGGATGACCCTCCTTACCCGGTTCTCGGGCTGCCGCGGGTGGTGAGCACCGAACAGGATGCTCTGGACATCATCAATGCTGTGCCGTTGGAAGCGAACGGCCTTTGTTTTTGCACCGGCTCATTCGGCGCCCGGGCCGATAATGACCTGGTAACTATGATCAGGCGTTTTCAAAACCGTATACATTTTCTGCATCTGCGAAATACAAAAAGGGACGATGAAGGCAATTTTTATGAAGCCGATCACCTGGCAGGGGATACCGACATGTACGCGGTGATGAAAGAAGTGGTATTGATGATGAGGCGAAGGAACGTGTCGATACCGATGCGGCCCGATCATGGGCACCAGATGCTGGACGATCTCAATAAAGTGACCTATCCGGGATACAGCGCCATCGGGCGCCTTCGTGGACTGGCAGAGTTACGCGGATTGGAAATGGGCGTAAACAGATCGATATAAAATGCCTTTAATTTTCATTACATAAGAACTCATACTTCACAGGTTTTGCCACGCACCGTTTTCAGCGCTGAGAAAAATTGCTTCGATCACTTTCATGTTGTTGACTGCATCGGTTAGCGGGGTAGGCACGGGCAGGTTGTTTAAAATAGAAAGCGAAAACTGGTCACCCTGTAATGTATATTGATCTGCGCCATCCACACTCATGCGCTCGTTCCCATCTTTGGTATTCAGGATTATAATTGCCGGGCTATCTGGCGGTGGCGTAAAAGGCAGTTCCAATGTGATGGTTCCTTCAGTACCCAGAATAGTGGCGTATTGAAATGGCATGGCCTGCGTGGAACAGGTGAACATGGAAGTGGCGGATGAAAAATCCATGATGCCAGTTGCCAGTTTATCTGTTTTAAATACTGTATCCATTTCCAGGCTTCCAAACACTCTCACCGGTTCCTTCTCAAAAATAAAGCGGGCAATTGAAATGGAATAACAGCCGATGTCCATCAATCCTCCACCGCCAATATCTTTTTGGTTGCGCACATTTGCCGGGTCCGTATTAAAATAGGAGAAAGCAGACTGGATGCTTTTGATCTCGCCGATCCTGCCTTGCTGTAACAATTTTTTTACTGCATGCCACTGCGGATGAAAGCGGTACATAAATGCTTCCATTACTTTCAACTGCGGATGTTTTAACGACTCGTTCAATAATTCTGTTGCTTCCGCAGCTGAAAGCGCAATGGGCTTTTCGCACAAAACATGTTTGCCTGCCTGTAATGCTTTGATGGCCCAGGGCACGTGCAGGTGGTTGGGCAGGGGAATATACACCGCATCGATTTCCGGATCTGCCAACAAGGCTTCATAAGAATCATACACAGTGGCAATATTATTTTTAGCAGCTATGTCCTGCGCAACTGTTGTGTTCGAAGAAGCAATGGCTGTAACCTGCGTATGTATTCCTGATTGCATGGCCGGAATTACTTTATTCCTGGCAATTTTTGCCGTACTTAAAACGCCCCAGCGGATCTTTGACATAAAATAGGTTGTTTTTATTCCTAAAAGAAGGATCATTTATTTCTTCAAACTCATCACTGCATAAAAAGCAGGTTTGGGTTGAAAGTTGCGGTCAAACAGCAACGGGTAGTTTGTTCTTCCCGGCACGGGCCATCCGTTCAGCCAGCTCTGGCCATCGTTCACACCCCAGAAGGTAACACGTGTAATGTCTTTTTTGTACTTTAAAAAAAGTTTGAAGAGGTCTTTGTAATCACTCGCCAGTTGTTGCTGTAGACTGTCCGGCAACCCATTTTTATAAGGATTGGTAGTAGAGTCGGCACGCATGCGCTGGCCTACATCAGCGCCCTGGAAATCCCGTTTCAATACTTCAATGTCAAGTTCGGTAAACATCACTTTTAAACCGAGTGCCGAATATTGAATGATGCTTTCTTCAATATCTTTCAAAGGGATCTTTCCGAGATGCCAGTGTCCCTGTATGCCCACACCATCGATGCGGACTCCGGCAGCCTGTATTTTTTTTATGAGTGCAATGCAACCGGCCCGTTTGGCAGGTTGTTCATTATTATAATCATTGTAGTACAAAAGTGTATTGGGTGCAGCGGCCTGTGCTATACTGAAAGCCTCGGTAACAAAATCATCGCCCAGCCTTTGCAGAAAAACAGACTTACGCATGCTGCCATCTTCATTGAGCGCTTCGTTGACCACATCCCAGGAATATACTTTTCCGTCGTAGCGGCCGGCCACTGTTTTGATGTGGTTGGTAAAAAATGTTTTGAATGAATCCACATTTTGTATCCTTCTTGCAAAGACTGGCAACTGGCTGTGCCAGATAAGCGTATGTGCATTCACTTTTATATTATTTTTTTTGCAGTAGGCCACCATTTTATCTGCCATGTCAAAATTATATTGATCCCATTGCGGATGTATGATCTCGGCTTTCATGATATTTTCCGGTGTGGCCACATTAAATTGTTGCGGAATAAGTACTGCGGCAAGTGGATCCCGTTCCTCTATCTGGGCGTTGTTGAGCGCAGTACCGATGGCGAAATCATTTTTAAAAGCATCTTTTAAAGAAGGGATGGATGTGGCTGAACTATTTTTTTTGCTGGGTGAGCAACCGGCAATAATCAGGCTGGCCGAGCAGGCGAGGATAAATATTTTTTTCATTGTTTATATTTTAATGGTCATTGGTTGTTGTGGCGTTGAGTTTGTCGTTTGAAAATTATAAGGTTGTTTATTCAAAACGTATCCAATCCACCGCTACGGGTTTATCATTTTTTAATACTACAAAAAGATTCTGAATGCCTTTTGGCCATTTGGCCAAAAGGGCTTTTATAGGTTTAAATTCATTGCTTGCAGGAATGTTCACTTCTGCCACTACCGGCCCATCAGCGCTGCCGGTGCGTATCTGCAATGTAGCGCCGCTTTCGGCTGCCGCATTTACCACAACTGTTTTCAAATTTTTCCTTCCAAAATCAACGGTGTTATATTGTATCCATGCTGCAGGTTTATCCAGCATGGATTTCCAGCCGAGGAACCTGTTGGTTGTATCTATAAAATCAACCTTGGCGCCTTCGGTGCTGAGGGCGCTGAAACGATCGATCTGTATTTCTTTTGTGGCAGGTGATACACCGATCCCTCTCAATGTTGGGATCACTTTTTTGATACTACCATCGGCATTGAAGGATAAGCTGTCCGCCCTTATTGCACGGGCTTTATCAAAACGCGGAGAATAATCTTTATCGTGGTAAAAAAGATACCATTGGTTTTTAAATTGTATAACCGAATGATGGTTTGTCCAGCAACCGGATGCGGATTCATCCATGATAACACCGCTCACTTTAAACGGGCCGAGGGGATTATCGCCAATGGCATACTCCAGCCGCTCCGTTTTATTTTCTACGTGGGGATAGGTGAGGTAATAAATGCCGTTGCGTTCAAACATGTACGGGCCTTCTTTTAATCCTTTTGCCGGGAGATCGCCAAGCGTTTTTACTTCCGAATCCAGCTCGAGCATGTTGGGTTTTAATTTTGCCGCATAAATATTTCCCGCCGACCAATACAGATAAGCCTGCCCGTCTTTATCGATAAATACATTCGGGTCGATGCCATGCACACCTTTGATAGGCGTGGCTTCTGCACTATAAGGCCCTCCGGGTTTATCTGCGGTAGCAACACCTATGGCAAAGCCTTTTCCATACAGGGTTGTGTCTTTTGGTGAGGTAGGATAATAAAAATAATATTTGCCGTTGCGCCCGATACAATCCGGCGCCCACATACTATAACTATCGGGGCGCACCCAGGGGATCTTATTCTGTGTTACCACCACACCATGATCTGTCCAGTCTGTAAGGTTGGTGGAAGAAAAAACATGGTAATCTTCCATGCTGAACCAGCCCACGCGGCCTTTTCCTTCGGTTGCAATTATATCATGCGAAGGAAACAGGTATACTTTATCGCCGAACACCCGTGCTGACGGGTCGGCAGAATACATGTTCCGCACCAGCGGATTCTGGCCATACGAACCTGCTGCTGTTAACAGCAATACGCCTATACCGGCAATTTTTTTAAGGATTGATTTCATGCCCTGGTCTTTAATATGTTGAAGATCTTATTCATTTATTATTTTGTCTGCAACTGAAGTACACTCACAGAGTACGGCGCCAGCTTCGTTTCAAATTTTTTCTTTATTCCTTTAATAACGCCACTTCCGGGAACGATCTTCACCGGATCGGTAATGCTGTTGGTATCGGTTGGTTTATCGCCTTTGATCACAGTCATGGTGGCCGTGGGAGCTACGTTATTTATTCCGGTTAAATTTATTTTTACCGGCTGCGTTTTACCGGTAGTATTTACCAGTTTTACATACACAGCTCCCGTATTGTCATCTTTTGTGGCCGAATAAAAAACGGTAGGTACCGGCTTGGGTGTTATTTTTTGTGCACTGTCCCTTCTTGTCATGGGCCTGTTCTGCATAGGAATATTTTCGGCAGTTACCGGCACGATCGTGTTTCCGAGATATTCACTGAAGATCTTTTGAACGTAGTAGGCAGGTGAGCCGTAACTGTTCAACGCATCGTAACCGATGAGGTCGGAATCCCATTGCCATGCTTTTGGCGCAGTAGCTGTGGCTGTGTTCACGTTCACAAACAGGGGCGCATAGCAGGACATGATTACATGGTCAGAATTGCGTTCCATGCCGGTCATCCACGCTGCGTCACCCAGTGCAGCATTTAAGTTGGTGGTGGGAATTCCTTCTCTTGTGGCCCATTCACCAACAAATATTTTCGGGCCGTTGCGGTCGTAACTGTCATACTGGGATACGTTGGCCCACATTTCCCACGAATCGCGATAGTAATGCTCATCCAGCACAGCAGGGCTTTTGCCGGTGACTTTCAGGTTTGGGTATTGAGCATCAGCAATGGTGGAAATGCAGATCAGTTGCGGATACTTTTTTTCAATGGCTTCCCTGAATTGGCGGAACCTTCCATCGTAACTGCCGGACCTGTCGAACCAATCTTCGTTGCCGATCTCTACGTATTTCAGTTTAAAAGGAGCAGGGTGGCCATTTGCTGCACGTTTTGAACCCCAATAAGTATTTACATCACCTATCACGTATTCTATTTCGTCGAGGGCATCATCCACATAAGGTTTCAGCAATGGTCCTGCATCTACATGATCGCCGTTGAGTGAATAGCCTGCATATACGCCCAGCAAGGGCTCTGCACCGGTGTCTTCGCACCACAATAAAAATTCAAGCAGCCCCATACCGTCTGTCGGGCGATAGCCCCATGAACCATTGTGCCCCGGCCTTTGCTCCAGCGGCCCCAGTGTTTCTTTCCAGGGAAAGGCATCGGTAATGGCCGGGCCTTCCAAAAAATTCCCCCCGGGGAAACGTAAAAATTTCGGTTTCATATCCACCATCATTTTCATAAGATCAGGGCGGTTTCCATTGGGGCGATCGTTGAACGTTGGCGGAAACAACGAAACAAGATTGAAATAATACACGCCAACACGATCTGTTGAAATAACAAAACGGGCATCTTTTGTTGGCTTCACATTGGCGGCAGTGGTTAAAGTCAGTTCATATTTTTTCCAGAATGCACTTTTAATAAGATTGATACTGCCGGTGGCGTATATTGTTTTACCATCGTTGCTTTCAATGGAAACGGTGATCGCACCGGGTGTATTATTTTCAATTACAGGAAGCGGGGGAGTAGTTGGTTTTGGTTCCCATGGCCAGCGTGGGGGCTCACTTCGGTCTGTTCCTTTTATATAAAAAGAGGCATTGTAAGTGGTGGCAGGTTTAACCGGAATGCCCCAGTAACCTTCATTGGCGATCCCAACTTTTCCATCGGCTTTTTCTACGGTCAGTCTCAGGCAGGCAGAAAGCGCCCCGTTGATCGCATTCCGGCGCTCATCATTGGGCACATGTTCCCCGGCGCCTATCAACCTGATGGCGGCTTCCGAGGATGGATTAGTTTTTACAAGGCTCCATCCTTCGGGAGAAGTTTTGTTGTCCTTAAAGATGCGGTTGCGGATCAGTTCCGCATACAGACCACCATCGTAAGAATGATTGATCTCTTCCGTCATCATCCCGTACAACATAGGACTGACGGGAGTTTTAGCGTTTGCAAAATCCAGGGTGAGTGAGGGCGTTTGTGCCTGCACGCTGAAGGTCAGGAAGGTAGCAGCAAGTAAACCGGCGGCCGACGCGGCTACATTTTTTGTAATATTTTTTATCATATCATATCGGTTTTGAGTGTGATAATATTTTTTGACTTATTGAAAGACGGCAACTAACCCATCGTTGCCTTTTACAGTGATGCTGATTTTTCCATTGGCAGGCACCGCTATTTTATTTGTTTTAAACGATACTTCATTTTTTTCTCCGCTACCGGTGGTGATGAACGTTGCCTGTTTGTTTTTCAAAAAAGATAGATCGAGTGAAAGTTGCTTTTCAACATCTTCGCCATTTAATGCGGCTACATACCATCTGCTGCCGGTTCTTCTTGCCACTATGTACAACTTGCCGGGAACCGCTTCTATCAACTTTGTATCATCCCAATTGTCGGGAAGGGTTTTTAAAAAATCTTTCACATACCCGGGAACTTTCAGCATTCCTTCCGGTGTTTCGGCAAAATGCTGGATGCCTGAAATAAATGCCACGGAGGTAGCCAGCTCAAATGCGGAAGTGGTGGTTTTTTTTATCCGCGGAATTTTATACAAACACATCGGCGTAAAATCCATCGGGTCGAATGCATTGCGTACCATTGCCACCATGATGGCGTGCTGGGGATAAAGATCTGCATCACGCTGATTGAAGGTGATCATCTCGTATCCCTGCACCGCTTCCACCGTCATCAGGTTTGGGTAGGTTCTCTGCAGTCCCCTGGGCAAAGTGGCCCCGTGAAAATTGACGAGCAGTTTATAAGTGGCGGCATCTTCCAGGATATCCTGGTAATAACTGATCATCGATTGGCCGTCACCTGCAAAAAAATCGACCTTGATGCCTTTGATGCCCATCTGTTGCAATTTTGAAAATTCCGATACACGGCTTTCATGGGTAAGCAATTTATCCTTCGGAGTCATTTTTACGGTGTTCCAGCTGCCGGCCGAATTATACCATAGGAGGATACCAACATTTTTTTTCTTGGCATGATCCGCTAACAGTTTGATAGAATCGTAGCCTATCCGTTTGTCCCATTCCGCATCGATGAGGCAGTATTTCCATTTCATATCTGCAGCGTAATCGATAAATTTCTTTTGAGCGCTGTAAACAGTGGAATCGTCTTTTTGCAAAACCCAGCTCCAGGAAGCTTTCCCGGGTTGTATGAAAGATGCATCCATTTTTTTTGCCGGGAACGCAAGGTCAGTGCCGAGGGTAGATTCCATGATGGTTTTCATACTGCCGATAGCGATGATCCTCCATGGGGTTGTCCACGGCAATGCCGATTCGGGATTTAAGACCGGGTTGCCATTGGTGAATACTTCCGGTGCCTGCGGAAAATTGATCTTGTATTCATTATCCGGGGAGTTTTGCCGGAGCGACGTGCCGCAATACGTTCTTCCCAAAGCAGCTTCTGTGATCAATATCCACGCATCGTTGTATTTAAAAAGGGCAGGGTAGACCCATCCATTTGGTCCCGGCGATGGAGTGCCGGTGGGAATATCAATTTTGTAATGCGCTTCGTAAGAAGGATTGGTGTGTTCAAAACCAGTCTGCGCCTCCGTTTTCGGCTGCAGCCACGCCCTCGTACCTTCGTTGAAATGAAAGCTGGTGGCTTCTGCAGTGATCTTTTTTATGTCCGTTGATCTTTCCGGGAATTGGTATTGAAACGCGACGCCGTCATCAGAAACGCGAAACACAATATTCATTTTTTTTCCGGAGGGTGTGCTTGTTTCAAATATCCGCTGGGTGGCTATATAACGGATGTTTTTCTTTTTTGCATTCAGCATCGTGTAACTATCTTTCACAATAACCGGCGCAGAAACTTTTACTAATTTTAAGTTTGCCGAAAAGTCTTCATCTGCTCTTATCACACCCAGTTTTGATTCCTGTAAAACAGGTACGCCTTTATAAGAGACTGCGTAGACCGCTTTTGCAACATCGCAGGTAACTATAATAGTCTTGTCTGGACTGCTGATGATATTGACGGGCAGCTGCGCAAAAGATATCCTGGCGAAGCAGCACATTATAAACAGGAATTGTAATCGTTTCATAATCTTAAAATTTATTATTACCTGTCGATCGTGTCGGAGATATGGAAATAATCGAAATCCGCATATCCACCGGTTTCTTTGGTGGCGTAGTTGAACAGGCCAAAACGGTAACCCATAAAATGTGGTAATGTATAGGCCATTTTTAACTGTGTGCCAATGGGTAGCCAGTTTTTGCCATCGATGCTGTAATAGAAACCGGCCACATCTTTCCTGTCGGTAAAGTCACATATAGCTTTAAAATAAACGGTTTCCTGGGTGAGCGGAACAGTAGCTGCTTCTACAGCTGTGCCACCGGAAGCGTTGATCATCACGATCGTTTTATTATTGCCCGTCATTCGTACGCCAACCAGTCCATAATTTTTTTGTAACAAACAGAGACCCGCAAAATCACCATCTTTTAATCCAGATACATCGAGTGAAGTGATGCCGGTGCATACCGGGCCGATGGTGCGCTGCGTGAGCATATTTCTTGCGGATAGGATCGAGGTGTCGATCCTGCCGGTTTTGAGGCGCAAAAATCCTTTCCGTTCGCTCAGCGACCATAAGGTGTTTTCAGGGTTGTGGTTCCATTGCCAAACGAGTGGTAACGACAGGTCTTTTTTCCTGCGGGTAAATTCATCGGAGTGTACGATGCCGGGGATGAGGCTTTTGTTGGCGGGCAAATTTAATGTCATCGGCACTTTACCTTCCACACCTAATACCGGCCAGCCGTTTTCCCATTTCACCGGCACGAGGTACGGCACACGCCCGACAGCGCCGTTGTCCCTGAATAAATACGAATACCAGGTGCCGTCGGGCATATCGATCAACCCGCCTTGTGCAACGCCCAGGTCCTGTAAGGCAACTTTGCCTTCCCATGGCCCATTGATGTTGTCTGCCCGGTGGATGAGTACGGTACGCATTCCGCCGCGTGGCCACACAATGTTGAACAGGTAATATTTTCCTTTTACTTTAAAGAGCTGCGAGCCCTCCGCTTTGAGCATGATATTTTCACCGGCAGGTGTATTGGCATTTTCAATCAGCACCCGTTCGGTTCCCGGTTTTATCCCCGATAGATCGTCTTTTAATTCGAATATTGTTAATTTACCGGCACCGGTGATCAGGTACGTCTTTCCATCATCAAAAAAGATGGTATGGTCGTGGTAAGACGGAGAAAATGTAATCCTTTTCCATGGGCCTTTTTCAATATTTTTTGTTGCGTAGATAAATGTCTTGTTGGGCGTTTGCGAAAAGGTTGAAACATAGAACATCCCGTTGTGGTAGCGAAGGCAACTGGCCCAGGAACCTCGGCCATACACGTTCTTACCGTTGTTGAGATTTAGTTCATCGATGTTGGCAAGCGTATCATATGCATAATTAACGAGCTTCCAGTTTACCAGGTCTTCCGATCTCATGATGGGTACGCCAGGACTCATGTGCATGGTGGTGCTACTCATGTAATAAGTTTTACCTATGCGGATGATGGACATATCCGGTACATCCGCAAATATGACCGGGTTGGTGGCCTGTTGTACTTGCGCTGTAATGTTGTTGCCGGCAAGGCAGAGCAATAACAATGTGAGGGCTACATATTTTCTTTTCATATTTTTTGCATTCGGCTTTAATAAATGATCGGGTTACCGGTACACAGGGTCGTTGCCGGTGTAGGTTAAAAATTTAAAAGAAGCAATATTCGAAGATGGCAGGCCTGATGATGTAGCATACATGCCATAGATACATCCTACAAAACCACCGGCGGTTTTGGTGCTTACAAATTTTGCATCCACTTTATCTTTCAACAGGATCCAGTCTTTTCCATTCGGGGAGTAATAAAAACTATAGGTGCTTCCTTCGGCATTTATTTTTAAATAAAGTTTTGAAGATGTTGTTGCCAACGGAATTTCGGTGATCCTCTCCATTTCTTTTTGTTTGGGCTTGCCTTTAAAGAGTTGCATTACTTCTTTACCATTTGAAACTGATCTCGCCATAAAATAAAAATGGGACTCACTTTGGAAAACAGCCAGTCCTGCTTTTTCATTTTCGGCCGTTGGTTTGAAAGTGATCTTTGTTTCGATGCTGTTGTATAAATGCTGCTGACGCTTGCCTACAAAAGAAGGGCTACCCATATCCATCACTGTTTCCGGCTTTAATTTTAAAGTAAGCCCGGCTTTTTTCGACAGGCTGAATGCAGTGCTGTCGGGCTTGCGCATAAAGATCAAAGACGGGTCAAGTTCTTTTTTAAAGGTTAATTTGTAAGAGAAATTGCCCGATTGAGGAAGTGTGCTTTTTTGTTTTACTTCTTTAAT
The DNA here is from genome assembly GCF_024343615.1 of Ferruginibacter sp. HRS2-29. Lineage (GTDB taxonomy): Bacteria > Bacteroidota > Bacteroidia > Chitinophagales > Chitinophagaceae > Ferruginibacter. Next base: position 162,884 of record NZ_RJUB01000162.1, read on the forward strand.
ATTTACGGGGTAGCTATATTGTACCTCTTTGCTGTTGGGATTGATCACCGGCCATTCGTCTTTCCATTCTACCGGTGCTATAAATGTTTCCCTGCCGGTATTGTAATAATCGCCTTCATACGGCCTTACGGCCAAAAATATGGCGTAGGTTTTTCCGTCCGGCCCATCTACAAATTGTGCATGGCCGGTAGAAGTAATGGGATTCTTTCTGTCTTCCGGGAGATCTCTTTGTGTGAGTATAGGATTTTTTTCATAGGGAATATATGGCCCCATTACAGACCTGCTGCGGAACACCACTTCGGAGTGATTGACAGAAGTTCCACCTTCCGCAGCATATAAATAATACCAACTGTTTCTTTTCATGATGTGTGGGCCTTCGATCCATACGGGTTGTTTGGAGATGTCCACGCCACCATTTACCAGTTGTTTTTCTTCACCGGTCACTTTTAACGATACCGGGTCAAATTCATACGACCTGATCGTGCGGTGCCCGGAATACAAAGGTTTGTTATCCGGAGCATCGCTGTTGTAAACGATGTATGCTTTGCCATTGTCATCAAAAAACAAAGAAGGGTCGATGCCCCTTACCTGCGGAATGCGAACGGGATCGCTCCAAGGGCCGGCAGGCTCTTTTGCTGTTACCACAAAATTTCCTTCATGATCGATATCGGTGCAGGTAACATAATAGGTTCCGTTGTAATAACTGATCGCGGGCGCAAACAAACCTCTGGTCATGCGTTCGCCCATGAAATCCAGCTGCGAAGTGCGGTCTATCACATTGCCGATCTGCTTCCAGTTCTTCAGATCTTTACTGTGGAAAACCGGTATGCCCGGGAAGTAGGAGAAAGTGGAATTGACCAGGTAATAATCCTTTTCCACCTGTACAATACTAGGGTCGGGATAAAAACCCATGAGGATCGGGTTTACAAGGGTAGTGGTTTGCGCAAAGGGCTTTATTGCCGAAAGGAGCAAACAAAATAATATGGAAGTGGTAAGTTTTGCTGATATATTCATGTGGCTTAATTTTTTATTTTTTAATGGATCCTTCCTTTATCATCAGCCATTACATGCTTCAGCATGCTGTTGTAACTGAGGATGTATCGAAAGAACGGATAAATCAAATTGCAATCGGTTGCAATAAAAAGGCAAAAAAAAATGTTCTTTAATGAAAGCGATTATCGGGTGCCGCGGCCTATGACGTCGTTCAGGCGTACCGATAAGTTTGCAATAGACTGTGTTTCTTCTTTATGAAAATAGTATCATGAAAAACAGGTCGCAGGCAATCACTTTTGAACGCAATAAATATATGTATTTTCTCCGGTTTAACTCCCGGGTTTGTCCGTTTTTTTCACAAGCTGACAAACCCGCGATTGTCCTTTTTATTTTATCAGCCTGATATAATAGACAGCACCGGCCGTGTTACCTGCCACTGCCTGAAATTTCACCCTTACTTTTTCTTTTCCTTTGATCATTGAATCCGGGATCGCATACGTCACATTCTGAAATTTCGACTGGTTCCATTTATTGCTGTTGTCTTCTGTAACCAGTTTCTGGTCATCTATGTAAATATCAAATTTTCGTCCGCCCCATTCCGCTCCCCAATAACGAACAAAAAGCGATAAGCCGGTTTCGTTATTTGTAGAAAGCTGGTAGCTGAAGTAACCGTCTTCACCGTGTGCATCCCGCCAGAATTCGTCATTTTGATTGCCTTTGTTGGAACGTTGCTGCTGCATGAAATGGTCGGCTTCGGGCTGTTGCTCGCCGGGCGCCACAAAATCAATGGTCCGTTTCTCGAGCTCCAGTTTTTGTTTTTCGATGATGGCGATCGAATCCAGGTAAGATCGGTAACCTGTATTGCTCAGGGCCATCCAATACATCATATATCTTGCATCATGTATCTTGTAAAAAGGTTCAAATACCACTTTGATGGGGTTGATGAGCTGTACTGTCGGGGCGGTAAAATGGAGGGGTTGCCCGGCAACCGGTTCTAATTTTGCAGTAAGCGAAGTGATGTTGTCTTCGATGATGATCGGCGCTTTGTCTACGGGCAATTTTTTTCCACCGGCGATGTGCGACCATCTGCCATCATCGGCCACCAGTCCTTTCAGGTCTTCCGTACCCGTTTTTGCAGCCAATAATACCGGGCCGTGCATTACGGCTACATAGTTGGGCACATTGGGCATGTGTTCGATCGTGTTGTGCATAGGTAGCGAAACGATGACCACATCGCCTTTTTTCCACCGGCGTTTCAGCGGCACGTAAGAAGACGGGTGATTGGAGATATTCACCGCTTTGCCATTTATGCTGATCTTTAATGCAGCATCGCTCACCCATGACGGATAGCGGATCATCATGGTGAAATCTGCAGCGCCGTCCGTAATGGTTATTTTCGACTGTTCTTCATTGGGAAAAACCGTTTGCTGCCTGATCTTTATTTTTTTATTTTTCCAGTTTAATTCGGAAGCCATAAATAGATTTACATACAGGTCATTCTTTTGATGCGTATAAATAAACTGGCCATACTTACCGTGATTTTCCATGCCGCTTCCAACGCAGCACCACATGCCTTCATTGGGCGATGAATATACCCTGTAATGACGTGGCCTGGCGGGCGTGAAATATACATAGCTACCGGTTTCCGGGTGCTGGGTAGATAAAATATGATTGTACAATGTTCTTTCATAATAATCTGCATACTTTGCCAAAGGATTCATGCGGAACAGGTCTTCTGTCAACTTCAGCATATTGTAGGAGTTACAGGATTCAGGGCCTTCCACATCGTTTATAAAGTCCGTGGATGCGGTAGCGCTGGGAAAGAACTCCCTTCTGCTGTTGCCGCCAAAAGCCAGGCTGCGGTTTTCGGTTACAGTTGCCCAGAAAAAGTTACCCGCTGTTTTGTAGGCTGCATCGTTGGTGAGTTCGCCGATGCGTTCAAATCCTACCACTTTTGGCACCTGCGTATTGGCATGTCTATTATCCAGGTTATCTTTTTTGGCCGCCATGGCATCCAACAATATTTTATGCGAAAATCTTTTGGCTGCAACGAGGTATTTTTCGTTGCGGGTCATCTCATAAGCATCGGCAAATGTCTCGTTCATACCGCCTTGCTCGACATCCAGTACGGTCTGCATTTGTGCATCTGTAAGTGCCGCGGTAACGGCTATTCCCCAATCGCAGAATTTTAAGAACATGATTTTTGCTTTTGTATTTCCGGTATATAACCAAACATCCCTCAAACCGGCATACATTTTATGAATGTTGTAAAAGGGTACCCATGCACTCCGAAAGGCCGCAAAATCTCCCTGTTGAAAACCATTCCATACATTTTTACTGTTCGGCACGGCGCCCACATATCCTTTTCCCCATCCGGGATTATTTTTTTCGTTGGCATCCTGGCAGGCGCTTAATTCCGACAACATGTAATCCATTCTTTTTTTGCATTCAGCATTTCCGGTAGCCGCATAATTCATAGCAAGTGCCGACAGGTAGTGCCCGCCCACATGCCCGTCGAGGCCATCCCAGTTTTTAAATGATCTTGCTTTCTCCGGTAATCCCGCTTCTTTCCGGTAACCAGCCAGTAAACGGTCCACATCATATTCCAATAACACTTTGATGTTGAGGTCACGGGCATGTTGAAACGGGCCTTCCAGTAATCTTACATCACTCAAGGGAAACTCATTGGCGTACAATTTATCCTGTGCGTTGGCATGATCACTAATGAGGGTCATGCCTATGATCAGGCACGCAACTGAATTAATTTTTTTTAATAGCATATCATTTTTTTATCCGGCGTTATTTCAAACCACCTTATTTTTTCACTGTTATTTTATTCCGGGAGTAGAGCACTGTTGTTGCAGTATGCGCATTTTCAATACCGCTGCCATTGCCATCCTTTACAAAAACGATATTGAAAACTCTTTTCTGTACCAGACCTGCGTAAGTGCCTGCTGTATTTCCAATGGTGAGCACCTGTAACTTTTCATTCCAGTAAAAAGGTATCACACTGTATTTTCCTTTTTCATAATTATAATTGTCGCCCTCATCTTCGTATAGATCAAATGCAGCGTCAGCGCCTGTATAAATGCGGACTTCGAGGGTGTCATTTATTTTTTCACCGGTGTACTGCATTAATTTTCCCATGGGAATGATCGCACCCGCTTTGACGTATAGGGGAATTTTGTCTTGCGGTGCATCGGCCGTGATGCTTTGTCCGCCATCATATTTTTTGCCCGTCCAGAAGTTGTACCATCCATTCGATTTTGGAAGATAAACTTCCCAGGTTGATGCCGGTGCTGTGACTGGCGCTACCAGCATGGCTTTGCCAAACATATATTCGTACGGCTGTGCAACCGCTTTCGCATCATTGCTGAAATCCATTACCAATGGCCGCATCATGGTTGAGCCATTTTTGGACACCTGCCACGCTTCCGAATAAATGTACGGCATCAGTCGATAACGCAGGTTCATCATACTGCGCATGTTATTTTCAACTTTATCGCCATATTTCCATGGTTCGGTCTCAGTCTGATACCCATGGATGCGGAAGATGGTATTAAATGCTCCCCATTGAAACCAACGGGTGAGGATATCATGGTAAAGGGTATCGGTGTATTGGCCGTTGCCGGGACGGAAAAATCCGCCGATATCTGTTGTCCAGTACGGCATACCGGTCAGGTTATAATTAAGACCGGCAACGATCTGCCTTTTATAGGCATCCCAGTTCCAGCCGATATCGCCCGACCAGTTGATGGTGCCGTAGCGCTGCTGGCCGGCGAATGCAGAGCGGGTGAGAATGGCGACCCGTTTACCCGGATCGGTTGCCCGCTGGCCATCATAGATAGCTTTGCTTACGAACAAAGGGTAGGTGAGCCGGTAAAAATCGCCCGGCCCGAAATAAGTTTGCTTTCCTTTCAGCGCGTCATTTTCCGGCTCTGTTGCATCCATCCACCAGGAATCTACACCAAGGCTGAACAGGTTTTTATTCAACGCATTCCAATGTGTTTTTTGTGTTTCGGGATTGTAAATGTCGATCCACGGACTGTTGGGTATATACAGGTCTTTGGTTATGTAATCCTTAGCCACGTTGGATTTTTTATCTAAATTTTCCCACACAGAAATCGAAAAACGTGCATGCAGGCCATGCAACGTTTTAATGAACCCTGCGGGGTCGGGATAATGCGTGGTATCAAATTGGGGAACGCCCCAGCCGTGTTTTCCCCAATATTGCCAGTCCTGTACGATCACATCCAGCGGCAGCTTTCTCTCCCTGAATTTCTGCACCGTAGAAACCAGGTGTTCGCCGGAAGTGTAGCGTTCGCGGCATTGCCAGAAACCATAAGCCCATAGTGGCAGCATGGGTACGCTGCCCGAAAGGTGCCGATATCCGGCGATTATTTCATCTGCATTTTTACCAAAAAACACTACATAATCCAGGGACTTTGCATTGATGGAACGAAAGGTGGTTTCATTCGCTGAAATTTTCCAGCTAAGATGGGGTGTGTTGGCTGATTTGCAAACAACCTGTACGCTGTGTTCTCCTTTTTTTAGATTTACCAAAGCACTTGCTGCGGGCGGCAACCATAGGTTACTCTGGTCGATACAAGGCGTGCCGTCAATAATAAGCAGGTGGCGGCTTTCCATGTTACCGAGGTCGAGCATCATGGAATATTCACCGTCTTTTTCAACAGAAAATTTTCCGGTGTATAAGGATTCACGTTGCGAAACTTTTTTGGTGCCTTCTGTGGTGCTCACTTCCACCGCTGTTTTTGCACCGGAAACCGAATCTTTTTTTACAAGTGTAATACTATTATCGGCCGGGTTGAATTCAGTTAATCCATACTGGTGCCACAAAATACCATAACCTTTGCTTGAATACAAAAACGGGATGGCGATCTGGGTATTCACCTGCGTTAACTTCCGGGTCACGTTACGAAGATTGTAATGCCCATCCTGAAATTGTCCCAATCCGAATAATGATTCATCTCCGGGAGAATCAAAAGTTTGTTCTGCGATATAACATGACTGGCCGTCTAACGTATTTGCAGTCAACTTTCTGCTGGCGCCTTTTTCACTTAAAAATATTTTGCCTGTTTTATCACTATACTCAATAACGCCTGTTTGTTTATTGTACAGCACGGTTATGGCCGTGGTGCTGAGTTTCAGCAATTCGGCTTTTTCGGAAAAGGTAAAGTTAGGAACCGGTTGTTTGTTGATCAATACGAATTCTCTTTCCTCTTCAGGCAACTCTTTTTGCCATTGTATCCTGACGGTTTTATCCGTAAGCGGAATGATGTTTAACACACCTTCTGAAAGTTGTATGCTGAGTTTGTCTTTTTGCAGCGTGTGTTTTTGATACACCTGGGCAAAAAGTACGAGAGGACAAAACCCGGTGATCACTAAAATAAATTTTTTCATTTTTTATAAAGTAAAACTATTGTAATGGTATTAATGATGCTGCAAATCCGCCACGACGAAGCAGTTTAATATTTAAGGAAGTGTTTTTATCAACTACTGAATATTGTACGAGAAAGTCCTTATCGTGTTTACCGTCGGATATTAACGTGAGTTTGTATTTTATTCCTTCCTGCAAAAAATCAAACTTTAAAGATCTTGTTTTTTCCTTTCGTTGGGTGGCGGTAATGCCGGCTACATACCACGCAGTTTCCTTGCGCCGTGCAATAGTAACTTCTTCGCCAACAATGCCATCCAGCAGTTTGGTATCATCCCAGGCATTGGGAACATTTTTTAAAAATGTCTTTATTGCATCCGGCAGTTCATGATACCCTTCGGGGCGGTCAGCAAAATGTTGCAATCCTGATTCAAACAACACACTCAGTGCCAGCTCATGACCATAGGATGTTGTATGCGGAAACTGCGAGTTGGTAAATGTTACCGGCGTGTAATCCATGGCTCCCACTACATTGCGGGTGAATGGAAGTGTGGCATTATGCTCAGGTGCTGTGACGGTAAATTCGGGGCCATTGTTGTACCATTCAGCTCCCCGTACCGCCTCATAGGTCATCAGGTTGGGATAGGTTCTTGCCCATCCTCTTGGCACCATACAACCGTGAAAGTAAACCATCATTTCAAATTGTGCCGCGTCCTGCAGGATGTCGAGATAATATTTTATCATGTCCTGTTTCTCACTTTCAAAGAAATCGATCTTCACACCGGCGAACCCCATCTTTTTTAATTTGGTAAATTCCTCCACCCGGTTTTCATGTGTCAGCATCCTGTCTTTTGGAGTGGCAGAAACCCAGGTATGGTTGCCGCCTGAGTTGTACCATATCAATGGTTTTACCCCTTTTGATAATATGTATTTCGCAGCATCTTCAACATTGCCACCGTTTGTCATGCTATCCCATTCCCAGTCAAGCAGTGTATAAGTCCAGTTCATTTCTGCCGCCAGGTCTGCAAATGCTGTTACCGTTCTGTAATCCTTTGTGCCATGATTGTCTGACCAATAATTCCATGACACCACGCCGGGTTTTATCCAGCTGGTGTTTTTTATTACAGATGGAGTGGCTACATCATCCACCAGCGTTGAAGCAACAATATCCGAAAGGCTGCCCATGATAATCACACGCCACGGCGATTTCCAGGGAAGCGTGATCATTGGCATCGATTCACCGGTGCCTCTTCCGTCTTTTGGATTGGGGAAACTAAGCTTGTAGCCTGTGCTGTCGGTTAAGTTGCTGAGCTTTGTACCGCAGTAGGAACTGTTTAGATCAGATTCGTGCAGCAAAAAATAGCACGAACTGTCTTTTAACTTAAATAAAGCCGGGTAACACCATTCCTGCATTTGTATTTTATCCCCGCTCATGGCTGTGTAAAGCCCTTCATTGGCGGGGTTCCATTTTTCCATCCATCTTGTTGTTTCTTTAGGAATGGAATAGGAGGTCAATTCATCTTTTATCCTGAAGGAGCCTTCCTTTTCAGGAAATTCATAACGGAAAGTGACCCCGTCATTATATGCCCTGATGATGATATTCAACTTTGCTTTAGAAGGATTCTCAAACGAAACAATTACTTCATTGGCCGAATTACTACGCGACGATTTTTTTCCATGAATTGCCGAATACAGTTCATTAATTAAAACCGGCCTGGACACTTTCAGACATTTAAGTTGCGTGGAAAAATCCTGGTCGCTTCTTGACAGCCCCAAAGCAATCCGTGGAATTGCTTGTGAAAATATTCCATTGGTGCTGTAAGAAGCTGTTAAATACCATTCGCCGGACTCCATATTTTGCTCATTGAATAATGTGATCATTATCTTTTGATTGGGCGACAATACTGTTGGTTTCTGCGACCTGGCAGAAACTATACAGCATACAGCGGCAAGAAATAATACAATCTTTAATCTCATCCCTTTATTTTATTGCGGGTATTTAAAATTTAAGCATCACTTTTTTTCCGGTATAAGTGATCGATTTGTCTGACGGGGTAAATGAATTTTCGCTTCCAGCTTTATTATTGCTTACTATGACGATATTAAATTTCCTGCTTTGCAGCATTCCGGGGAACATGCCTTTTCTATCTTCAATAGTTAATAATTTCTTTTTATCATTCCAGTCAAAACTGATGGTAGAATACATTCCTTTTTCGTAATTGTAATTGTCATTTTCATCTTCATACAAAACAAATTTTCCGTCGGCGCCGGGATAGATGCGCATGTCCAGGCTCTCCCATTTTTTTTCTGTTGCGAACTGAACCTGTGGACCGATGGGTAAAATGCTGCCGGCTTTTATATAGAGCGGAATAATGTCGAGTGGTGTTTCTTTCATTACTTTTTTACCACCTGCAAATTTTTCCCCGGTCCAGAAGTCATACCAGACGGCACCGGCTGGTAAATAAGTTTCCTTCGTTTTTACGCTGCTGAAATCTTCCGCCATGCTGGTGTCTCTGCCATTGGCCACAGGTTTTACATACATTGCATTGGTGACCGGACTGACCATAACAGATTTTCCAAACATAAACTGGTCGTTTATATCCAGGGCATTTTTATCATGTGCAAAATCCATCACCAGCGCCCGCATCATACTGGAATTATTGGCGGTCACATCCCACGAAGCGGAATAGATGTAAGGCAATAAACTATACCGGAGCCGGATGTATTTTTCAATGGCATCATAAGACCTGTCTCCCTTTTTACCGAACTGATAAATTTCCCTTGGTGCATCGGCTCCATGCGAGCGCATCATAGGGCAGAAGGTGCCGAACTCGAGCCATCTCACATAGAGTTCACGGTATTCCGGGTCGTCGAGTTTTTTGCGAAAATTGTTGAGGAAAAAACCACCGATATCACTGTTCCAGTAGGGGATGCCGGTGAGCGAAAAATTGAGCCCTGCTGATACCTGGTTGCGCAAGGTATTCCAGGAAGCGGTCACATCACCCGACCATGTATTGGCGCCGTATCGCTGTTGGCCGGCAAATGCGGAACGTGTAAGGATGAACACCCGTTTGCTTGAATCAACAGCCCGTTGATGTGTATACACACCACCCACCGTCATTAAAGGAAATGCGTTGCGTACTTTCCGAAAGGAACCCAGGTACGTTTTGTTATCCATGTCGGAAGGTTTGAAATCGAGGTGATCCGGTTCCGATGAATCCATCCACCAGCCATCGATTCCCAACCCGTGCATTTTGCTCAGGTATTTCCAGTAAACATCTCGGGCCACGGGGTTGAAGGGATCGTACACCCGTACACCGGAAGGGTAATCGCGTTTTGGTGGCCATAATGTAGAACCGGATTGCGGCCAGGTGTTGAAATTCATCAGGGCTTTTATGCTGTCCAGCTCCCGGTATTGTTTTGTTTGCGGCCCGAAGGAATTCCAGATGGATATAGTCACATGGGCATTCAGATCATGAATATCGTTGACCATTTTTTTTGAATCCGGAAATTCTTCATTTAAAAAATCCATGGCGTTCCATAAATAATTACTGCCCCAGTATTGCCAGTCCTGTATGATGCCATCGAGCGGAACCTGCAACTGCCGGTATTTTTTTACCACGCCCACCAATTCATCCTGGCTTTTGTACCGTTCTTTGCTCTGAAAAAAACCGTAGGTCCATAAGGGGAACATCGGTGCTTTGCCGGTAAGGTTTCTCATGCAGCTGATCACGCCATCTGCATTGCTGCCTGTCATAAAATAATAGTCGATGCAGTCGCCTACCTCGGATCTGAAAGAAGTGCCCTGTGCATTATCGGTAAAAACGGTAGGGGAGTAGTTGTCCCAAAATAACCCATAACCTTTTGCGGATAAAAAAAACGGAACATAATCGTCGGTGTTTCCCTGCACCATGTTGAGGGTGAGGTTTCGTTGTATCATTTTGCCGCGTTGCTGTTGCCCCAAGCCATAAATGGCTTCGTCTTTATCCAGCACATACGCCTGTTCCACGGTAAATGTATTGCTGCCTGCATCGTTAAATGGTTTGAAGGATGCACTATTTTCTTTTTCGTTTAAAATGACTGTTCCCGCTTTATTGTAAAAACTGATGACACCGGATACAAGATTACACTTTACCACCATATCCTCACTTTTTACAGTAAGTATATTGTTAAGTTGTGTGGAAACTAATTTTATCTTTTGCGCTGTGGCAATCACCGAAAGGCTTTTTTGGGTGAAAGAACTGTCCGACGGTGATTTGATTATCCTTACAGTTGATGGATTGAAAAATGCTATTTCAATGGCTATATTATCAACGGTTACTTTTGCACCTTCATTTGTTTTTTGCCATGATTGTGCCTGCGTATTGATGGCTATAAGAAGGAACAATAAAATAAGATGTAGACGCATTATGTTGTAGTTGAGTGATCAAAAATTTTATTAATAAATGTTTACTTGTTGAATTGCCACCAATCAAAATAAAAGAGGTCTTTGTTTCCTTTAAAAACGAAGTACACATCATGAATGCCTTTGATGGCGGTTACTCTGGCGGATACTGTCTTCCAGATATCGCCTTCTCCCGATGCGTTAACCACGATGGTGGCTATCACCGGCCCGTCAACTTTATCTTTGCGAACCTCGATCTTTCCGCCGTAAATGGCGGCCACACTGGCCTGTACCGATGTTGCCCCGGTAGAAAAATCAATGCCCTTTACTTTGATATAGTCGCCGTTGTTGATCGAGCTTACCACTATTCTGTCGGCAATTTTTTTACCCCTGTTGTAAGGCTGGTCCCTTTCCCATTCTGTTTGCTGCATCGTTTTCATGCCTTCACTATTGGCAATGGTTTCGGCTTCCACTTTTTTGTAAGGATCGAGTGTTCCCACCTGCGGTACGCCTGCGGTTGACCAGAATGGTAATTTTTGAATGGTGCCATCGGCATTGTAAATTAATTTCTCGATACAGACCGAACGCCTTTCGCTGTGTTTAGAGAAGGTGCGTTTCATGATCTCGTAATTAAAACCAAACACATAGGGTTGTCCTTTAAAATCGATGATGCCAGGATGATTACCACTTGATCTCTTGTCGCCATCCATGATCATGCCCTTGTATACCCATGGCCCTTTCGGCGAATCGCTCATGGCATAACCGATACCTTCAGGGCAACAGGTGGATGCATACGCCATGTAATAATGCCCATTGCGCTTGTAAGCCCAGGGGCCTTCCTGGTAGTGGTATGGATCCGGTTTGCCTTTTATTTTTGCCATCGAACTATCCTTCACCACTTCACCGGAATAAGATATCATGTCTTCATTGAGCTTTACATAATAGAGGTTAGGATTGCCCCAATAGAGATAAGCTTGCCCGTCATCGTCAATCATCACGGTAGGGTCGATATCGTCGCTACTGTTTTTTATCAATGGCTTGCCGATCGGATCTTTAAAGGGGCCGTAAGGGCTGTCGCCCACCAGTACGCCGATGCCCAGGCCATTCGGCACAGGGCAATACAGGTAAAACTTTCCGTTGCGTTCGATACATTGTGGCGCCCATGCGCCGTTGTCCGTATTTACCCATTTAAAATTTTGCAGCGATGCCACCGTTCCGTGATCCGTCCAGTTGACCATATCGGTGGAAGTGTATAGCAACCAGTCTTTCATTTTAAACCCGAAGGCATCGTCTTCATCATGGCTGGTATAAAGGAACACTGTATCATGATATACCATCGGCGCCGGATCGGCGGTGAATTTTGTCTGTATGATGGGGTTTTGTGCGGTACACCAAAAGAAGTCCATCATCACTGCCATTATTGATATCAGTTTTTTCAAATGATCTGCGTTTTAATTTTTTATAAATCGATCCTGTTGTTTCAATTCTTTTTATTTAGTGAAGGTGTACAGCAAAACGCCGTGTGCCGGTACTTTCACCGGGAGCTGGCCGGTTTTTGTTTCGATCGTTGCAATATCTTTCTGGCGCCAGAGGTCTCTCACTTTTTGTTTGCCACTGATGCCTAACTGGCCAAAATCTTTATAATTCATGTCTACAGGCTCCTGTCCGAAATTGCAAAAGCCCACGGCTTTGCTGCCATCTTCGAGTTCTTTTACATAAATGTGGAGTTCGCCGATGGTTTGCAGGCATACAGCCTGTTTACCCAACGCATCCTGGTTGACAGCGATCACTTCGTCATTGGTTAACAGATTGAGTGTAAAAGGATCCAGTTTTTCCATATCACAACCGATGAGCAGTGGTGCGGAAAAAAGGCTCCAGAGGCTGAAATGGAGGTATTGCTCATCGGGCCTTAATTTGCTGGGATGCGGGTTGCCCCATCCTACAGTGCCCAGTACCAGCATGTCGGGATCGTTGAAGTTGCCGGGCGTGGCCCATGGTGCAGCTTTGTCCTGTGCAAGGGCAATGTTTTTTACACTTGCCCAGGTATCTGTGATGTCGTTGGTGGTGCGCCATGACTGGCCTTTGGCAGAGTCGCCCCATTTCCAAACATCCGACATTCCATACTGGCAGAGGCTGAAAACGATGTCGCGGTTTTGTTGTTGCAGGTAAGTTCCCATCAGCATGAATGGTTTAACGGCGGTATTGATGTTATCACCCCCCTGGAAAGATAATGAGCGGACTTTATAAGGATCGTTATCTGGCAGGCCGTTGAGCACGCCGCCGTAACTGCACCAGTCGTATTTAAGATAATCAAATCCCCATTTGGCATAACTCTCAGCATCTTGTTTTTCGTACCCGTAACTGCCTGCGCAGCCGCCACAGGTCCAGGGGCCGGGACTGGAATATAGCCCGATCTTTAAGCCGAGGCCGTGTACATAACCGGCCAACGCAGCCATATTGCCAAACCTGGCATTGGGGTTAATATTGCCGGCGGCATCACGCAATGGGCCACGTAAGGTAGAGTCTTTGGAATCGCGGTGGTTTTGCCAGAAATCATCTATGTTGATGTAGTTCCATCCATGATTGATGAGGCCGCTTTTTACCATCGCATCCGCGGCACGTTTTACTTTATCTGCCGACACTTCGCCTGCAAAACAATTCCAGCTGTTCCATCCCATTACGGGCGTGAGAGCGATGCGGTCGCCACAGGCAATCCGCAATTTTTTTTCTGCGTTACCTTTGGCATTTGTTGCGCCAAGGGTAACGATGTAGGTTCCTGCTTTTTCCAGCCTGCCGGTAATGAGCCCGGTCGCAGGATCGATGCTAAGGCCGGTTGGCAACGCGTTGGCATAAAAGGTCATAGGCCTGCTGCCGGTGGCCGGCACAAGGAATCGAAATGGTGAGCCGGGCCGGACTCCAAAAACTCCGGCGCTGTTGATCCTCGGCGTAGCAGGTGCTTCCGGCGTGAGGATGTAAGGCTCTTTGGCGATGGGATTGGTGGTGACTAATATTGCCCCGGCAAGCGTTTCAAATTTAGCATCTGCCCAATCGGCATGATCGTAATAGTTTCCGTTGCCACCATCGGTTACCACGAGTTCTATTTTTTGTACACCCGTAAGTGGTACGGAGCAAAACTTCGGCGCATCACCCAGTTTCATGATGCCGCTTGACCAGAGTTTTTTACCATCGCCGTTTATAATGAATTCTACCGCAGGTTGCTGGTCTTTTATTTCATCGTCGATGCCGACCTGCGCAGAGAATAATGTTGCTTTGCCATCCAGTTTGATGGCCAGGAAGCTTTCGGCATGTGTTCCAAACCCGCGGTCGAAGGTTTTGCCGCCGATGCTTAAACGTTTGCCATCAATGGATTTGTTTTTACCCGGTGTGCCATAACCCTGCGTTGCAGCGGAGAGGTCCAGCTGGTCGAGCCAGACGGTTTGAGCAGATAATGATGTTGTAGCCGCAATGTTCAGTAACAGGATCGTTACTGTCGCATGGAGTATGTTGTTTTTTATTTTCTTCATCATTGCCTGAAAACTTTTAAAAAAATGCATTGGTAAATTTGATCACTTAAACTGCCACCAATCAAAGTTGAACATATTGTGATTGCTGCCTTTGAAAACGAAATAAATGTCGTGCACGCCTTTTATCTTTTTCAATGAACATGATTGCATACTACCACCGGCGGGCGTTACAGAGAGTGTTCCCAGCAGCATTCCATCTTTGCTATCCGCATGAATTTCTATGGTACCCCCTTTGATATCAGAAACGGAGACACTGAATTTTTTTGCCCCTTTCCTAAAATCTGCACTGCGCACTTTTATGTAGTCGTTGTTGCTGATATCTGTTACAAAAATGCCGCTGGCGCCGACACTGTCTTTAGCGGTTTCAATACCTTCTTCCCAGGCAATGGTTTCGGCTTCCTGCCGGATGAACGGATTTAAAAAACTGACAGGCCTGACGCCTTCTGTTGTGTTGGTTATCCGCGGGATGCTGCCATCTGCATGGTAAGTAAATTCCTCTACGCAAACAGAGCGGTTAAACCCGCCACCACCGGGCAATGCGCCATTGTGGTAAAAAAGGTAAGACCTTCCTTTGTAATCTATGATGCCCGGATGATTGGTGAATGCGCCGCCCTTTTTTATTACGGGCATAATGGTATCGCGGTAGGTCCATGGGCCGGTCGCAGTGGGGCCGGTAGAATAGGCGAGGTGCTCGGGCACGCCACCGGCAGGGTAGGCGAGGTAATACAGTTTTTTACGTTTGTATATCCACGGGCCTTCTTCATATTCGCTGGGCCTCTTGTCTGCATCCTTCATTCGTTTACTAAAACCTGTTTCATTCAAAGGCACGCTGATCACATCACCTGAATAAGATATCATGTCTTCATTTAGTTTTACATATTTTAAATACGGATTGCCCCAATATAAATAAGCCTGGCTGTCATCATCTATAAACACACCCGGATCTATATCGCCGTTGCCGCTGTGCACGAGGGGTTTACCCAAAGCATCTGTAAAAGGGCCGTAGGGACTGGTAGAAATGGCCACACCAATGGACATGCCCATCGTTGAATGGTTCATCGGTACATACCAGTAAAATTTATCATTGCGGTAAATGGCCTGTCCGGCCCACGCATCTTTTTTTGCCCAGCTAAAATCTTTGAGAGAAAGAACCGCACCGCGGTCCGTCCAGTTTACCATATCGGTGGTGGTGTAACAATGCCAGTCTTTCATGGTAAACCAGGTGGAGGCATCTTCATCGTGGCCGGTATATAAATAAACGGTGTCGTTGTGCACCAGGGGTGCGGGATCTGCCGTGTAAATGGTTTGTATGATTGGGTTTTGGGCAATGCACAAAAAATATCCCATGGTGGCAATCGCTGTCAGTATTTTTTTTCTCATTTCATAACTTTAAAATCTCTTTTGATAATATTGCTATTTTGTTTCATTCATTTTTACTCCCAGTAATGCAAGCATTTGTGCTGCATATCTTTTTCCCAGAATCCTGTATCCTTCGGCGGAAAAATGTAATCCATCAGGAACAGCGGGACAATCTGCAGAGGAGATCACATGTGCAGTCGGGATCGTTTTTGGCAATGTTGCAATGATGGCATTCATGCTGGCACATTTACCGCCCTGGGGGGCGCCTACCATTTCGCCGGCGAGCAGCGGAACGTTGCCGGCTTTCAGGTGGAGGTCATTCAAGAGGTTGTTGTAGACTTTATTCAGTTTCGATGGCCAGGTACTATCTCCTGTATTTGATTCCCCCTGGTGCAATAAAATTCCTTTTATCACGCCATCTTTCTGGGCAATTTTTGCCATTTCTACCAGCCTCGCATAAGGATTTCCGTCGTAGGCGTTTATCATACCAATCATCCAATTGGGGGCAGTGGCTACGTAAGATTGATAATTGTCTTTGTCGAACAATTCAATTTTACAGCCACCCACGGCTACATTGATCACACCTACTCTTACATCGGCAGGCAGATTTTCTATCAGTGTCCTGCCGAAATAATCGGCAGGTGTGAGGCCGGTTTTACACCTGCTCAGTGGCGGAACGGCGGTGTACCATTTGCCTTTGGTCCTTTGCAGATCGGGACAATCTACCGCTTCCAATACCCGGAAGCGGGGATCTACATTGACGGTATCCTGTGCTTCAATTTTTGCACTGCCTTCCATATTGGACTGGCCGAAGCAGAGAAAAATGTAAAATTTTTTATCCTGTGCAACGGATGTATAACCTGTAAGGACCAGCACGAAAAATATCATGCATTTAAATACTTTTTTCATAACGCTGTTTTAAAAATGTTTGTTTTAATGATCGTTGAAATATGTTTTTAGTAGGTGATGATCTGTTCCGTCCAGCTGGCTGGCTTTATGTAAAAACGGCCGTCTTTAAAATAGACCGGTTCATACCCCATCTGTGGCGTGAGTTCCCAGGGCTGAAAGGTCTGGCTGTACGGGTACGGCCTTTTTTCATACATAAAATAATGACAGGAGCTCCAGAGTTGCCCGTCGGGGCCTGTGAATAGCGCATTGTGTCCTGTTTCCTGGTAGGGATCCTCCGTGTCCTGGAATTTTAAATGGCTGTAACCCCCGCCTGCAGCAAGTTCCGGGCGATAGCCTTTTTTTCTGGTGCCAAAGATGGGTTCGGGAGAAACAAGTTCCCATGGGCCCATGGGATTTTTGGATTTTAATAAACCAACTTCGTATCCTCTTGTCCAGGTGGAGAAGAACATGAAATATGTTCCTTCTTTTTTTATCACAAAAGGCCCTTCGATACCGCCGGCCATCCATTCGGGCCAGCCGGGTTGTTTTTTATCTAAAAATTTCAGGATCGGTGTGGTTAATTTTCCTGTTGCCAGATCGATCTTCGCCTGGAACAGCCCATTGCCACTGCAATAGAGATAGGTTTGCCCGTCTTCATCTTCAAACAAAGTGGCATCGTTGTTATATTGCGGGGTAAGCGGGCCGTTGACCAGCTGGTATGGCCCCGTCACTTTATCTGAAGAAAACAACCACACACTGTGCGTGCTCATGCCCTTGGGATCAGCTTCGGTTACTTTGCCGCTATTGACGGTGAGGTAATATTTATTTTTGATGAAATGGATCTCGGGTGCCCAAAAGCGCCCGTTGTATGGGCAATCGGGTGGGAGCTTGCTGGCATCGATGAGCCAGTCGATCTGTTTCCAGTGGATCAGGTCATCCGATTCAAGCATGCGTACACCCGGGTTGTGGCCTGTCCATACCGGATTGGAGGTGCCGGTGCAATACCATTTGTTGCCTACTTTGATAATAAAATGATCCCGCATAGAAATAGCGGTATCCCTGGTGATGGGATTAGTGTAGCGGAATTCGTGGGTTGTTGCTGTGTCTTTTTTTACAGGTGTTTTGTAAACAGCCTGCGCCGTTGTCTGGGTGAAACCCTTCATAACAACGAGCGATAACAGTGCCACAAAAATTTTCGTTTGATATTTTATCGTATAATTCATTATCTCATTTTATTCCTCACAGGTAGGAGAGGTTGGTTGTCGTTCACCCTCAGCATATCCGAAGCCTGTAAAAATTTAAGGTCGTATACCGGCCTTTCCAATTCTGCCGGAATGGGCATCTTACTGAATGTTTGAAAATATAAAAGGCAACCGTCTTTCCATACCTGTGCATCTTTTTCCTGCCTTTTCAACCTGCGTTGTACTTCTGTGAACATATCCTGATCCACATACCCTTCTGCCGCATCCCAGGTTTTTTGGAATTGCCTAACCTGCATCACGCCATCGTTGTAATGATAGCATAACTCGTCCCAGAATGTTTTCCCGCTTTTCATCTTATGATCCCAGCTTACATGATGGAACCACAACAGGTATATTTCAGGGCAGGTGTTGATGTCGTTAAATGTAGAAGCAAGTGGTTCATGGTATTGTTCAACTGCATCGGTACCTGTTTTTGTCCTGTTGAAACCAATGCCATCCGCTGCTGCCTGGTGATAGTAAGGCGGTGTCCAGTCTGCCCGCACTCTTTTTGGCGCATCCCATGGGCCGGGGCCAAAATGATGATTGCCCGCAAAAATATGGTGCAGCCCCAATGGCATCGAATAGTTCACTGCGGCCTCGCGGCTTTCCATCATTATCTGTTTTACCGGTAGTAAAAAGTTGCGTTCCCATTCGCTTACCGCCAGCGGATTGTCTTTGTTAGAAATTGAATTTGAAAACGACAACTGTATCCATTCGTTGGCTATCTGCCCGCTGGTGAGTGTATTGTTCCAGGCAAGCCTGCCAAACGCATACCAGTTGGATTGTGCAAACGGATGGCCGCACCAGTTGGTATCCAGTCCCACATTGGCCACACCTGCTATGGCCGTGTTGGCCTGGTTAAAAATGCTTCCATCGGTACAACGGCCCACGGTGCTTCCTTTTCCTTCCTGGTAGGTATCGCTTTTTAAAAATTCTTCCCATAAAGTGGAAAGGAAAACGAGATGTTCGGAATGGCCGAGATACTCCTGCGTTATCTGCACTTCGGGCATCACGGTTGTTTTTTTCATCGCGCCAAAAAGTGCGCTGAAAGGTTCCCTTGGCTGAAAATCCACCGGGCCATTTTTAACCTGTATAATTACATTGTCACGGAATTTACCATCCAGCGGCATGAACTCGTTGTAGGCTTGTTTGGCCCTGTCTTTATCGGTCGGACTGTACACAAATGCACGCCACATAATGATACCTTTATAAGGTTTCACAATGTCGGCCAGCATGTTTGCCCCGTTCGCATGGGTGCGGCCGAAATCCTGCGGACCGGGTTGTCCTTCGCTGTTGGCCTTTACTAAAAAGCCGCCGAAGTCGGGAACAACTGTGTATATCTCTTTCACTTTGTCTTTCCACCATTGTATCACTGCAGGATCCAGCGGATCAGAATTTTTGAGGCCACCAAGCCTGGCAGGGGAGGAGAAGTTGATGGACAGATAAGACCGGATACCATAAGTGCGCAACACATCTGCAATGGCTTTGAGGCGCTGAAGATTTTCTGCATTCAATATTTGCGGAGATGCGTTCACATTGTTCAATACACTTCCATTGATGCCGATAGATGCATTGGCCCTTGCATATTCCATCCACAATTTTTTATCCGCATCGGTAACGGTGGTATTTTTATCTCCTTTCCAGAAAATAGATAAACCGGAATACCCCCTTTCAATACTTCCATCAAGATTGTCCCAGTGGTTTAAAATGCGTTGCTGGTAAGAAGGGTTAACTACTTCACCATTTTGAACCGGCTGGCCTGTTTGCTGCCTCCTTAAAATTTCATATACGCCGTATAATACGCCCCATTCATCGCCGGCCTGCACGCCATTTTCAGAGAGGATGAACCCACCGGTTTTCAGCGCTTTATCTTTTTTCAACGTTAAGGTAAAACTGGCGCCGGATCTTCCCGTCCATCCGCGGTTGAGTTCCTGGATGGCCAGGTTGATGGCTGCGGTCTTTTTTCCCGCAATGATATTTACAGGAAGCGCCTTTACATTTTTCAGCCAGAGATCATGGCCGTTATCTGCGTGTGAGGCAGCGGGCAGGTAAAATAGGATGCACAGCAAAAAAAGCTTTTTCACGCTGCTGAAGTTTATGGCTTTCAAAATATTTATACGCTTATTTTTCATGGTAGATATTTTACCGGTTTTATTGAATAGTTAATTTTATCATTTTCAGATTTTTGGCGGCAGAGCTGTTGCCGTACCACAATTCGTATTCGCCAGGCGTTACGGCCATCTTCATTTGTGCGGCATCGTAAAACTCAAAAGAAGAGGGTTGTAATGTTATCACTGCATCCGTTGTTTTGCCGGCCGCGATGGCTGTCCTCTTAAAACCTTTTAATGTTTTTACCGGGCCGCCTGCATCATTTACTTTTTTTACATACACCTGTACTATTTCGGTTCCGTTTCTTTTGCCGGTATTGGTAACCGGGATGGTAATGCTGATGCCTTCCTCTTTTTTTATGGCTGTTTTGTTTAACCGGGCATTTCCGATTGTAAAACTGGTATAACTCAATCCATACCCGAAAGGAAACAAGGGCTCAGCGGTCATGTACCTATAAGTCCTTCCTTTCATGGAATACTCTTCAAAATCGGGAAGCTGCGTAGTATCCCTGTAAAATGTAACCGGTAATTTCCCGGAAGGATTGTAATCGCCGAACAATACATCGGCCACTGCCTGTCCGCCCGATTCGCCGCCGTACCATGCCTGCAAAATGGCGTCGCAGGTTTCGGTTTCGGGCACCATCCCGATCGCAGACCCGGAGCAGTTTACAAAAGTTACTTTTTTACCTGCGGCTCTCAATGCCTTCAAACAATTGCGTTGCACCAATGGCAATTCAATATCGGTGCGGTCGCCGCCCTTAAAGCCCGGATAATTTACCGGCATTTCTTCACCTTCCAACAGGGTAGAAAGCCCGCCAACAAATATCACTTCATCAATACCTTTTAGTTTGTTGATGAGTGCGGTAAAATCGATGTCCAGTTCTTTGCCAAAATCAAATTCGAGATTGGCCTGCCAGTTGTTTAGTTGTGCGTAACGAATTTCAATTTTATACGTCTTTCCTTTTTCTACATTGTACGTGACCCTTCCCGGAAGCGTGCGCCAGTTGTTGTAGCGGGCCAGCGATTTGCCATTTACAAATAATTCGAAATAACCGGTGGCGCCTGTTTTAAAAACGATCTCTTCGGTTTCAGGAGCTATGAAGTCTGTTTCATACGTAGCCGAGAAGCCGGTCAATTTTACCCCCGATGCAAATTCATGATCGCCGGCGGTAGTGATCTTAAATGGATCGCTGATCTGCGTGGTGGTCACAATGGCGCCTTTGCGTTCGGGATCGTTCCAATAGGTGGCTTTAAAACCTTTTTTGCCATCGGCTGCTGTTTTTGAAAAATAACTCTGTGTCACTTTATTTTCCACTGCATCGCAGGCTTTGTCATATACCACATTGTTTGCACCAACCTTGGAAGTAATGCCTTTCAGGATGCTGATGGTTCTTACAGGTTTGCCATTGTAATTTCCCCACAACATGGGTTCATTGTCGGCGTTGGGTCCAATGACGGCAATTTTTTTTGCAGAACTTTTCAGTGGAAGTAAATTGTTTTTATTCTGAAGTAAGGTCATCGATTCAAGGGCCATATCCAGCGCAAGTCTGCGATGTTCTGCATTGTTCACCACCGACATGGGTATATTGGCCCACGGCACCAGTTTGTTATCATCAAAATCACCCAGGTCAAAACGCCCGGCTAATACTTTGAGTAAATGACTGTCCACTTCCGTTTCTTTGATCAGCCCTTTGGCCACTGCTTCCGGTAATTTTTCGTAGGCGTAACCCTGCCATACACATTCTACATCCGTACCTGCCAGCACCGCTTTGGCGGAAGCATGAACGGCATCCGATGATGTTTTGTGACTGGTAAAAAAATCGGTGACGGCGCCACAGTCGGATACCACTATGTATTTAAAGCCCCAGTCTTCCCGGAGGATCGTTTGCAGCAGGCGGGTATTGCCGCAGCAAGGCTCATCATCCAGACGCTGGTAGGCACACATCACTTCTCTTACATCGGCTTCCTGCACCAGGGATTTGAATGCGGGTAAATATGTTTCCCAGAGATCGCGTGGGTTCACATTGTTCAGATTCAGTACATGGCGGCTCCATTCGGGCCCGGAGTGTACGGCATAGTGTTTGGCACAGGCCAGGAGTTTTCGATACTTCGAGTCGGCCGGGCCCTGCAATCCTTTCACCACTGAAATGCCCATGCGGGAAGTGAGATAAGGATCTTCACCATAGGTTTCCTGGCCGCGGCCCCAGCGGGGATCGCGAAAAATATTTACGTTGGGCGTCCATACAGACAAACTCAAAAACCGCCTGTTTTCTTTTCCGCTTCTCAGCGCATCATGGTATTTGGCCCGGACTTCATCGGAGGTAGCATCAAATATCTTAAACAGCAGCGAATCGTCAAAAGATGCAGCCATCCCAACCGGTTCGGGAAAAACAGTTACATTATCGCTGCTGGCAAGCCCATGCAGCGCTTCGCTCCACCAGTTGAATTTTTTAATGCCCAACCGTGGGATGGCCGGCGACTGATCGAACATCAACGAGGCTTTTTCTTCCAGGGTCAATCTCGACAACAGGTCTTTCGCCCGCTCTTCAGAAGTCAACGCAGCATTTTGATAAGGAAGCTGTGCGTTTACCTGTATGGCAGCAAACAGCCCGATAACAAACGGTATGATCTTAATGGCCAGTTTTTTCATTGAGTAGTATTATGGTTTAAATTCTGTCGTGGTATTATTTTTTGTCGATCAGTGAAATGGTATAACTGTAAGAGTATTGTTTATCCAGCAGCCTGTATTCGTTGTGTGGCAATGCACCCCAACTGTCATCGCCGCCAACGCCTCTTTGTTTGTGATCGATATGAAGCGTAATGTTTCCTCTTTTTTTGATATCCGTAGGATGTTGTTGTTTTTTGGTAAGTCCCGGATCGAGATCTTCGTCGGTCATTTTAAATGCGCTGAAACAAATGGGCTGGTCACCTTCGATATGCAATCCTTCTCCCTGTTGATTGGTTAGTTCAAACCAGCGAACATCAGTTTTGTAGCCACTTTCCTGCGGACGGATGTAATTCCATTGAAACATACTGTCTGCGTTGGTAGTGTAGGCACCTAAGAAAGAAGAAAAATTCCTGTCGCTGTAATTTTCCCACGGCCCCCTGCCGTAATAGTTGATAGCCTGATATTGTTCCGGTAAATTCATCCGCATACCAAACCTTGGCAATTCGGGTAAAGTTTTTCCGGCCATGTTGATGGTTGCTGAAACTTTTATCGAACCATCTTTTTGAATGCTGTAGTTTACCTGGTATGGAGCAGCAATATCATTCAACATATAATCCACCAGGATATCGATCTGGTCCTTTGCGGAATCATTCACCGTTACAGATCTTACAGTACGATTCAGATGTGCGCTGCGCCAGATGCCTAAAGCAGACGGCATCCTGTTGCCAAAATCATTATCGGTAGGAGCCCGCCAGAAATAGGGCTCGGGAAAACTTCCGATGATGCGATTTCCGTTGGAAGTGTAAGACATGAACTGGCCGCGTTGTATGTCAAACTCGCCTTTTATTTTTCCGGCAGTAAAAGTTATTTTCTTTTCTGTACGATTCATCTGAAGGTTGCTGTTGGCAATGGCGGGTTTGGCAAAATAATCACCCGCGTATTTAAATTGCTCCGAAGCTACTTCATGTCCTGCTTCAACAAGCGCCGTTGCTTTGCCGGTGTAAGCATAGACATTTAAAAAGAATTCACTTCCTTCTACGGCTTTAAATTTTGGAATCGACAGTTGCACATTTTTTGATTGATGCGGTGCCAGGTCGACTGAAAAAACATCCTCCGCTACGAGGTTGCCATTCCTGTACAGCTTCCATTTAAATTTATATTCAATGAGGTTGGTAAAATCAAACCAATTGGAAACATTGATCGATCCGTTTTGCGCATCTGTATTTTTAAACAAAATATTCTGGTAAGATTTTTTCACTTCGTAAATTCCCGGATGTACCGATCGGTCCGCTGCAATTAAACCATTGGCGCAAAAGTTTTCATCGTTCCACAGATGGTAACTGCCAAGGTCACCACCATAAGCGTAAAACGGTCGTCCGTCCTGTGTTTTGGTGAGGTAGCCCTGGTCCACCCAATCCCATATGAAGCCACCCTGCATGTTCCTGCTGCCCATCATGATATCCCAGTATTGCTGAAAATTCCCACTGCTGTTGCCCATGGCATGAGCATATTCGCACATAATGTAAGGCCGTTTCTTTGTGCTGTCCTTTGCATAACGCATCATGCTTTCCACCCTTGGATACATGGGGCACACAATATCCGTGTTCCAGTCTTCGCCTGATTGTTCAAACTGCACCGGCCTGCTTTTATCCCTGTTTTTCATCCATACATAAGCATCATGAAACACTTTGCCATTCCCGCATTCATTGCCCAATGACCAGATGATAACGGACGCATGATTTTTATCCCGCTCCAGCATTCTTTTTTCACGATCCATGATGGCGGCTTCCCATTGTGGCAGATACGCCGGGTGAACAGAGGTGTCGAAACCTCCCTGGTTAGAAGCGCCCATGCCGTGTATCTCCACATTGGTCTCATCTACGAGGTACAACCCATATTCGTCGCAAAGCTTGTACCAGAGCGGATCGTTGGGGTAGTGCGATGTTCGTACCGCATTGATGTTAAACTGTTTCATCAGCTGAATATCTTTCAGCATCAATTCTTTTGACGGCACATGGCCCTTGATGGGATCGTGTTCGTGACGGTTTACTCCATGTACATATACAGCCATTCCATTTACCAGCAACTGTGCATTTTTTATTTCGACTTTTCTAAAACCGATCCTGTGGCTGGTGTAAATTGTTTTGCCATTGGCAGTAAGTGCAATGATACAATTGTACAGGTAAGGTTTTTCCGCGTTCCATTGTTGAGGGGCCGCGATAGTGCCGGACACGGCGATTTTTTGCATACTATCGTTGCCAACCGTTATTTGTTTTTGTTGTGAGAAAACTGTTTTGCCATTTTTATCTGTTATTTCAACAGAAAGTTTTGCATCGGTTGCTGTTTTATTTAAATGGCGGATGTCAATGTCGGCGGAGAAAATACCGTTCTTATAATTGTCATCCAGGTCAGCATGTAAGAAAAAATCCCAGATATTAACTTTAGGCAGTGCTGTTAAGAACACATCCCGTTCTATGCCACTGATGCGCCAGAAATCCTGGTCCTCGAGATAACTCCCGTCGTGCCAGCGAAAAACTTCTACCGCGAGCAGGTTTTTTCCTTTATTAAGAAAAGGAGTGATATTAAATTCTGCGGGCGACTTGGAATTTTTGGTCATACCCACCTTTTTACCATTGATGTATACAACGGCATAACCGGTGATGGAACCGAAGTGTATCGATACATCATGGCCGCTCCAATGGTCAGGCACGGAGAAATACCGCCTGTAACTTCCTACAGGATTATCGTTTCCAATGAACGGCGGATTTTTAGGAAAAGGGTATACCAAATTTGTATAAATGGGAATGCCGAATCCCTTTAATTCCCAGTTAGAGGGAACAGGGATATTGTTCCAGCCCGCATCGTTAAATGTGGCCTGGTAAAAGGTTCGCGGCCGTTTTTTTACATCTTCAGAAAAATTAAATTTCCAGATACCGTTTAGAGAAAGATAGTATGTTGATGCGCTGTAATCATCCTTAATGGCGGCAGCCTTATTATCATATAACATAAAACCTGCACGGGAAGCTTCTTTTCGCTCATCCAACTGGGTGGGATCTTCCCAGGCATTGACCGGTTGCTGCGCAACGGAGATGTTGGCGACAAAGAATAACAGGAAAGGCAAACAATATTTCTTCATAAAACGTTTTGTAATTTATTTAAAGAGTACCTGCGCAAAATTGTATAGGTTGTTTCGCCAAACCGGCCAGCTATGCCCGCCCGGGTATTCGCTGTAAGTATTTTTTATATTGAGCTCATTGAGCCTGGAAACCATTATTTGCCCGTTCTTCCAGGCAATGTCTTCCTTGCCGCCTTCGGAGATCCAGAATGATTTCAGGTTGGTATTGACCAACGAAACGTTGTCTTTCAAAAAGCTATATTGTTTGTCGCTGATGTTGTTCATCATCGGCACGATCCAGCCGGAGCTGAATACACCGAGGTAAGCAAATTTGTCGGTGTTGTTGATGCCGGTGTACAAGGTATGCATCCCGCCCAGCGATAATCCGGCCATGGCACGGTTACCTGCATCGGTTAGTGTACGGTAATTTTTTTCTACAAAAGGAATGATGGCTTCTTTCATTTCCCTTTCAAATAATTTCAACGAGTTTTCAATACCGCCTGCATTGAAGCCTCCTGCACCGATGTTCGCATCGGGCATTACAATGATCATTTTTTTTGCTTTGCCCGCGGCGATGAGGTTATCCAGTATCAGGTCTGTTTTTCCCTGTGTTGCCCAGCCGGTTTCATCTTCGCCGCCGCCATGTAAAATGTAGAGTGCGGGATATTTGTCATTTACCGCAGAGTCGTACATGGGCGGTGTATAAATGTATAACTGTCGCCAGGAGCGGGTTACAGGAGAGTAATATTTTTTGATCCTTATGTCGCCGTGCGGCACGTTGCGCATGGCATAATAGGCGTCGCCGCTGAAAGGGATTTCTATCCCGCTTGCCATGCGGCCCATGCCATAAAAAGATCTGCTTGCCGGGTCTGCTACAGCTACGCCGTCGATGAGTAAAGAATAATAATGAAAACCTTCACTGATAGAATCGGTCGTTATTTTCCAAAAACCATCTGCATCTTTTACCAGGTCATATTTTTTCCCGAGGTCAATTTGTACTTTTTTAGCATCCGGTGCTTTCAGGTTGAAGATCACGCGGCTGTCGGTGGTTATTTGCGGGTAAGGCGCATTGCGGATGTTGGAAGGGGCAGGGGCGCCGGCTACCGGGTATTTTGAAAAAGTGGATGGGTCAACAGGTTTAAAGATCAATTGGGAAAACATGAACAATCCATTTTTCCATACTTTAAAATCATGAACTCCCGGTTCGATAAAATAGATGTGTGGTATATTATTTTGTTTCAGAAAATCATGTGTTCTTTTGCTGAAAGAAATAAGTCCATCGCTGGCACCACAGGAAATAAACAGGAGTTTTATTTTTTCTTTGGCTGCATTTACATCTGGTACAAGTTCCTGCGGAGTTTTTGTATTGGGTGCAGAGGAAAATCCGCCGATCCATGCAAACTTATCCAGATTGCCCAAACCGAAATTCAACGACTGGCCGCCCCCCATCGATAAACCCGCAATGGCCCGGTGTTCCCGGTCGGAAAGAACCGAATATTTTTTTTCGATGAATGGAATGAGGTCATTCAACAGATCTTTTTCAAAAGTTGCAAATGCCGCTACTTTATCCGGTGCCATGATGTTGCCGGTAGAACGGTCGTCTTTCATGGCCCTTCCGTTGGGCAATACCACGATCATTGGTTCTATTTTTCCATCAGCATATAAGTTATCCAGTATCACTTGTGGTTGACCGCCGTTCAGCCATTCTTTTTCATCGCCGCCAATACCATGCAGCAAATAAAGAACAGGATATTTTTTCTTTTTGGAATAACCGGGCGGCATATATACTAATGCCCGTCTCTTACTATCCACTGTTTTTGATGTGTAAACAATGGTATCGATGTTTCCATGCGCTATGGATGTGCGAATGGTATCGAAACCGGTGCTGGCTGGCTTTACAGCTTCCTGGGCATGCGCAGCAGCCTGTAATAAAAATGCGGCAGCGAAGGCGAAAAATAATTTCTTCATATGTTGTTTTTTATAAATTCATTTCTTTTTTGAAGTCTTGCTAAGCCACTTCCTTATTTCTTTTTTTATTTAGTCTGCGGTTTTATCAATTGATATTTACCACCCAGGTGCATCAGGCTGAACAGGTACAGCAATCCATCGTAATAAGGATCGAAGTATCCATCAGCGTATGGTTCCAGTTTTGCCTTCCATAATTCGTGTACAAAATCGTAGTTGCCTTTGTTGATCATAGTAGTAGTGGCAAGTGTAGAAACAAGGCCGAGTGAATGTCTTAGTTTTTTAAAACCACCAGCGGCTAAAATTGAATCCGGCGTTGTACCGTTCATATTGAACTGGTCGCCAAAACGATCAATGCCTTGTGTACGAAAAAATTGCTGAATACGTTTTGCATAATCCTGTTGCCAGGCAGCATCGTTGCCGAACCACGCATAATCCATGGCTATGTTCATCGGCACTCGCCAGGAGTCGTAGCGGAAGGCAACCAGTATCCACCTGGTATTGTGTGGCGCACCACTGAACTCGCTGTAGTCGGGGTTCAGGCCCGTAACAGGATCGCAGGCCCTGTGCAAATAAACCCTTGAAGTATCTGCACAATCTTTATAAAATTGTTCATGCCCGTCTTTTGCATACATGGCCCACACTTCCATAAAGGCGGGAAGATGGTAGGAGGGGTCTGTCCAGGTATAACCATTTCCTTCGGGTACAAAACTTATTTGTTTGTGTTCGGTATTGATCACATGGAATATCTTTCCCGTTCCATCTTTTTTCCACATGGCATCTAAAATTCTCCTGGCCTCACCATAGTAATTTATGCCTGTGTTATTTCCCCACCGGTTGGCGGCAAAAAGCAGGCTGGTAACAAAATACAATTCACCATCGGATGCCGAGCCTTCAGAATTTTTTTTCATCGTGGCCGGATTGATGCTCCATGCAAAGTATCCTTCCCGCGGACCTTGCTGGTGTTGGGTATATTTTTTTGTCCAGCGCCAGATATTGTCAAACACTTCCTTTTTATCCAGTTGTACGGCTACCATCATTCCGTAAGAAAGGCCCTCGCTTCGGGCATCGTGATTTTTTATATCAGATACGTACGCCATCGAATCGTTCACCGGGAAATAAATTCCGGAAGGACTTTCAAACAGGTCTTTGTAGGCTTTGGTGATCTTTGCATCAATGTCATTTTGTTTATACCCGGCCTCTTTAAAAATATTTTTATAGTTGCCGGTTTTACCTGCCGCCGCAGTTTGGGCATGAAGCACGGGCATACAGCAGGTGAATGCTGCCACCTGCGTTACGGTAATACAACTTTTTTTAATAAATTTTTTAAAAGAAAGGCCCATTCGATTGGTATTGACGATAAATAGTGATGTTGTTATTTAAAAAGCAAAGCGGCATATTGAAACAGGCTTCTTCTCCATGTCAGCCACTCGTGCGCCGTTCCGGGAGATTCGTAATAAATATATTTAATGCCCTGTTTGTCAAGCATGGCACGAAATGCGCCTACTGAAGCTGGAAAGGGATTCGGTTCCTTTGTGCCCAGTCCAAGCCAGATGAGTTTGAATTGTTTGTTGATGGCTGCCGCGTCTTTGTATTTTCCGTCCAGGAAGGTTGCGGGATCCAGTACATCTCCGGCAGGATAATTGGCCGTGCCGCTGAATGCGCCAATGCTGGAAAACTTATCCTGGTTGTTCATGATGATCCGCATCGTTTGATTGGCACCCATCGAAAGGCCGGCGATGGCACGGTTTTGCCGGTTGGCTTTCGTGCGGAATTTTGCATCGATCATGGGAATGATCTCCCTGATCATCACATCTTCAAACACCGATAAGGGGCGGGTTTTGTTACCGGTATCCGCCTTGTCAGTTGGTTTATTGGCATAACCGTTGTCCATCACGATGATCATTGGTACAGCCTTTTTTTCTGCGACCAGGTTATCCAGGATGAGATTGGCTTTCCCCTGTGTGGGCCACCCGGTTTCATCTTCAAAACTTCCATGTTGCAGGTACAGCACAGGGTATCGTTTCTTTGTATCAGTATTGTATTCGGCCGGGGTGTACACAAAGCAACGCCTCCAGGCATTGGTTAATGTAGAGAAATAAATGTTTTCGCTTATAAGGCCGTGCGGTACATTTTTCAATGCATAAAAATCCCTGTCTGCGGCCGGAATTTCGATACCGCTTCCCCAACGGCCGGCGCCATAAAAATAAAGGCTGCCGGGATCGGGTACGGGCACTCCATCAATGTTCAGCTGGTAATAATGAAAGCCTTCATCCTGCGGCAGCGATTCACCTGTCCATACACCTTTTTCATCTTTTATCATGTCATACTTTTTTCCACCGATATCCAGCAGCACTTTCATCGCTTGAGGAGCGTTGATACTGGCACGAACCCGGCCCTCGCCATTTACCTGCGGAAATTGTTTGCCTGGCTGATTGGTAACCGCCGGTTTAAAATCGGCTGAAGCGTTTTGCTGTGCCAGGCTGATCCCGCATAACAAGAGCATTGATGTTAGTAAAAAAATATGTTTGTATTTCATGTAAGGGTCTTATTTAACTGAAATCAATTTTGTCTGAATCTTATTTTGCTAATTAAATAAAAGCGGCGCCAGTTCCCGCAAACTTCTGCGCCAGGTAAGAAATTCGTGCGCCGTATTTTCAGACACATAAGACACAGCATTGATGCCGGCTCCTTTTAAAGCGATCGCAGCATTTTTTACACCGTCGGGTCTTTCTTTACTGCCGCAACTCAAAAAGATCAATTTGGGCTTTGATGGAGACTTGCTGATCTCTTCTACAGAATATACACCACCGCTCAGCAAAGCGTAGTAAGAAAAAATGTCGGGTTTGTTCAACGTGATGGTATGCGTTTCCATACCGCCCATGGAAAGGCCTGCCATGGCCCGTTTCGCAGATTTTGCCACCGTTTGAAAGTTGGCATCTATGTAAGGGATGAGTTCATCTGTGAGCACCGTTTGAAAAGCGTCTATTTTAAAATTTCTCATGCCGCCGAATTTTACTTCGTTGGTCATGCCGTAAGTCATCACAATAATGAAGGGTTTGATCTTTCCTTCCGCGATCATGTTGTCCATTATTAAATTGGCGTGGCCCTGGTTGCTCCAGGCGGTTTCGTCTTCGCCCCAGCCGTGTTGCAGGTACAATACGGGATAACGGGTTTTCGGGTTTTTGCCATAGCCCGGTGGTGTGTATACAAATGCCCTGCGGGAAGTTGCGGTGCTTGGTGAAGGAAACAATACCTGCTGTACCATACCATGCGGTACATTTTTAAGCGCATAAAAATCCTGGTCGTGGGCCGGTATTTCAATGCCGCTTTCCCACCGGGTAGAGCCATAAAAATTCAATGCACCGGGGTCGTTAAATTTACCGCCATCAATTCTTACGTTGTAATAATGAAATCCTTCATCCATCGGGCCTTCGGTGGTGCCCATCCAGGAAGTATCCGGCATCTGCATTAGTTTGGTGCCGCCTCTCCCTCCGAGGCCCAGGCTTACCCGAACACTATCTGCAGTGGGAGCAATTATTCTAAAACGGGCATATCCCTGTGAGTTTACTTTCGGGTATTCCTGCCCGGGCTGATTGCAGGTAGAAGGTATAAAGTCTTCAATGATGGCAGTCGGTGTATTTTGCGCAAAGCAAAAGATGTTTGCTGCCAGAATGGCCAGGAAGATCGATAGAGATTTCATGTTCATTTTTTTATTTTTATAAAATGGGAGACATTCATACAATAGTTGCCGGAGTACCGGCGATGGTAGTTATAAGACGGTCAAGCAATTCTTGTTCAGATCAACTGAAGCATGTAAGATCATTACAAGTTAAACCGGCTTGCCATCCCAAACTACCAAATAAAGCCAGTGAACGATTTTGTACAAATACAAAAGATGCCCGCTGACAGTGTCTGAATATTGTCCCTCATTTTTTATTCATCCTGAAATGTGTTATCAAATTTTTTATTGCAGATACACCAGTGTTACGATCTGTCCCTTTACTGTTGGTATATCATACAAAAAAGTTTTTCTCTCCATGAGCTTTGTGATCACAGCCTTTGGCGAAATAACCGGTTCTTTTATTACAGCTGTTTCATAAAACGGGTTAGTATTTTCGCCCACTGCAGCCTTTAATGATCTGCCATTGGCCAACTTCATTTTATTGGGAACCCTCAGTCTCAGATTACCTCCGAGCGTTGACCGGATAACCGTTTTGACAATCCCGCCATTCTTCCATTCCATACCCTGTATTTCAAAGCCGCCGATGGCACGAAATCCCTTTAAACTTCCATGTTTTTTCCAGACCTCCGGCAAAGCAGGCAGTAGGTTCAGATGGCCGTCGGTGCTTTGCATCAGCATTTCGGTGATGCCGGATGTGCAACCAAAATTTCCATCGATCTGGAAAGGAGGGTGGGCATCAAAAAGATTGTTATAGGTTCCGCCACCACCCGGTATTGTGCCCACCGGTGTAAGCTGATTTTGTATGAGTTTATAGGCATGATCACCATCCAGCATTTTTGCCCACCAGTTTACTTTCCAGCCCATGCTCCAGCCGGTGGATACATCACCGCGTTGAATGAGCGTGTTTTTTGCTGCGCTGTATAGTTCAGGTGTGCGGTAAGGCGATATCTGGCTGGACGGGAACAGGCCATAGAGGTGAGAGATGTGACGATGGTTATCTGCCGGATCATCCACATCATCGAGCCACTCCTGAAGCTGCCCGTATTGCCCGATCTGCATGGGTGCCAGCCGGGCACGTTTTTGTTTTAACGTATCGATAAAGGTGGCATCCTTGTGTAGGATCTCTGCTGCTTTGATGGCTGTGCTGAACACATCAAATATGATCTGGTTGGTCATCGTTACGCCAACATCGATAGAAGAATTATCATGGGCCTTTGGTGCATTTTCCGGCGATTCGTCCGGAGAAATAACGAGCCAGTGATAGGCAGGATGTTCGATTAAATAATCGACGTAAAATAATGCCGCATCTTTTAGTACGGGGTAAACAGAAGCTAAATACTTTTCATCACCGTTGTATAAATAATGCTCCCACAAATGCTGGCTCGTCCAGCCGCCGCCGTTGCTCCATGCGCCCCAGAAGGCACCGTCGATGGCGCCGGTTGCCCGCCAGATATCGGTATTGTGGTGTGCCACCCAACCCCGGGCATTGTACATGTCGCGGGCTGTCTGTTTGCCGGTAACCGCAAGTTCCTTCACCATTTGTAAAAACGGTTCATGCAATTCTGAAAGATTTGTTTTTTCAGCGGGCCAGTAGTTCATTTCAGCATTGATGTTGATGGTGTATTTGCTGTCCCATGGTGGCCTTGATTTATTGTTCCATATTCCCTGCAGGTTGGCAGGCTGGCCGCCAGGTTGTGAGGAGGAGATCAACAGGTAACGCCCATATTGGTAATAGAGTGTTACCAGGTTTGGATCGTTGGTAGAATTAAAATTCTTCAGCCGTTCGTTCGTGGGAAGTTTGGCGGCGTCGGTGGAACCAAGGTCGAGTTGAACGCGGTTAAAATATTTTTGATAAGCACTTACATGATCTTTTAAAATGACTGCAAATGTTTTTGCTGATGCTTTGTTGATATAAACCGCAGCGCTGTCATTTTCGTTGCCACTCAGCTCATGATAATTAATAAAGTTGGTAGCGATGGAAATGTAAATGGTAACGGCATCTGCGCTGGTAATTGTTACAGATGTATCAGTGGATGTACAGGTACCGCCTTCGTTTTTAAACCGGCTGATGCCTTTGTATTTTACCTTTCCCTGCACGCCTTCGTGATCCACGCCGGTGCCGGAAATAGTGAGTTGTTTATTGGCGCTTGTTTTTACAATAGCGTTAGGTTGTGGGGTGGTGTAAAAGGCAGTAAAAGAAATGCTTTTGGGTTTACTTGCGGTTAAGCGAACGACGATGACACGATCGGGAAATGAAGCCAGCACCTGTCTTGTGTAGACTACATCGCCTGCACGGTAAGTGGTGGTGGCTACTGCTTTTTCGATATCCAGTTCACGGTAATATCCTGAATAATTTTCACTGTTGCTGAATGAAAGATTCAGTTCGCCGGCGGGTTGAAACATCTGCCCCTGCGATCCTTTGCTGATGATCGTTTTGTTCGCCAGCTTTTCTGCATCTTTTTGTTTTCCTTCAAAGATCAGCGTTCGTATTTTTTCAAGAGAATCGAGCGCCATCGGATTATCGTTGCGGTTGGGACTTCCGCTCCACAACGTGTGTTCGTTCAGCTGAATTATTTCTTTATCTACATTGCCATACACCATTGCGCCCAACCTGCCGTTGCCAACGGGCAGTGCGTTTTCCCAGGTTTTTCCCGATGGCGTATCGTACCACAGTTTTAACCCATTGTTTTTTTGAGCAAAACAATGTGCCGATAGAAGCAGGTTTATGATCAAAATGATTTTTTTCATTGACGGGAACTTATCCATTTAAAATTGTTAACCAAAGGCAAGCACAACAACACTGAACGGAGGAAGTGTTACTTCCATTTCGTTGCCGTTTAATTTCACTTTATTAAAAGCTTTTGGTGTGATGTTTTCCGGCTTTTCAAATGTATTGTGGTCCTGGATCTTTGGTGAACTTAATATCCGGCCGTTCATGTTGCTGGTTTTTATATCGCCGAGATTGACGGTTATTTTCTGTTCTTTATTCGCATCGATGTTTACCAGCGACAGGTGTACGACTCCATTTTTGTCTTTGGAAGCGGATGCAGAAACAGCCGGTAATTTTTTATCACCGAGTATATAATCAGTACTGCTGACGGTCAGTGGCAGCATCAGCGCATTCTGGTGCACGTTGTACATTTCCATCACGTGATAAGTGGGCGTGAGCACCATTTTTTCTTCATCGGTCAATATCACGGCCTGCAGTACGTTGATGATCTGTGCAAGGTTAGCCATTTTCACCCTGTCGCAATGATTGTTGAACGTGTTAAGGGTAGTGCCTGCGATCATCGCATCACGCATCGTGTTTTGCTGAAAAAGGAACGCTTCATTGGTGCCTTGTGCCACATCATACCAACCGCCCCATTCGTCCACTGCCAGCGCTTTTGTTTTTTGCGGATCATATTTATCCATGATGGCGCTGTGTTTGGTGACGAGTTCTTCCATCTGCAATGCTCTTTGCATGGTGGTGAAATATTCGGTTTCGGTAAAAGCCTCAGATGATCCTTTTTTGGCCCAGTCGATTACAGAGTAATGATGGAGACCAAGTGCATCAAACATTTTTGGCGGCAGTTGTTTCATCAACACTTCTGTCCAGTGATAATCATCATCAGAAGCACCGGAAGCGATCCTGTAAAGTTTATCACTGTTGTTCCAGTCTGTCATGAAGGTCGCATACTGGCGGTAAACATTTGCGTAATATTCCACGGTCATGTTGCCACCACAGCCCCAGGCTTCATTTCCGAGACCCCAGAAGCGTACGTTCCATGGATTTTGCCTGCCGGATTTTTCCCTTAGTTCGGGCATGGGACTGCTGCCGGCGGGATGGGTAGTGTATTTTACCCAATCGGCCAGTTCCTGCGGCGTGCCGCTTCCTACGTTGCCACTCAGGTACGGTTCGGCGCCAAGGACCTCGCACATGTTTAAAAACTCGTTGGTCCCAAAACTGTTGTCTTCCTTTACATTTCCCCACCATACATTCAGCATCGAAGGGCGTTGGTCTTTTGGTCCCACACCGTCTTTCCAGTGATACGTATCGGCAAAACAACCACCGGGCCAGCGAAGCACCGGCACTTTTAATTTTTTGAGTGCCGCAATCACATCGAGCCTTATCCCGTCTTTATTCGGAATTTTTTTATTGTTATCACCCACGTAAAGACCGCCGTAAATGCAATGCCCGAGATGCTCTGCAAAATGTCCGTAGATATTTTTATTGATCGTGTCTTTTGCCTGTCCGGCATGCAGCACCACTTTATTTTGTGCAGTTGCGGTTACACTTAAAAAAATGGAGATCGCCAGGATCGGTTGTTTGATTAAATTCATTTTTCCGTTTTATTTGGTTAAAACAATTTCATTATCGATAACAATACATTTATTTTTTGTCCTTATTTTTCATCAGTCCTGAAAGGTGATGCCGGCAATCCTTCTTTGTTATACAAATCAGGGTTTACGGGATTGTCGGCCCAGGCATATCTTACGTACATGGGATTGGTTACCTGGTCGGCGGAAACGATGATCTTATTTCCTTCAATCGTTGCTTTTGCCCACACAAATTTTTTATCAGCACCTGCAATGGCAAATTCGGCGGGCGCTTCGCCATCGTTTGTGATCAGCCCGCTTCCGGTATTGGTAAAGGAAACAATGATCTTATTGCCTTCCACGGTGGCCGACTGAAACAGCGGTCCGGAGTACACGATGTCTTCATGGTACGCGATCTTTTTTGCTGCCAGCGCAAGTCGTTTGCCCACATCTTTTTTATTATCCGGGTGAATATCGTTCCACTCGCCCAGGTCGATAGCCACTGCCATGGCGGTGTTGGCAACCGATAACGATTGTAACTGCGCCTCTCTCAATTGGGCCCACTGGCTTTCCGAGGGCAGGTAATTATAATCCATGAACCCCGGAAGTTGTACATATAAAAAAGGAAGGTCTCCTTGTTTCCATTTATTGCGCCAGTCGGCGATCTGGGCGGGCTGTAATTTTTTATAGGCTTCTGCTCGCCCGGTATTCGCTTCACCCTGGTACCATACAAATCCTTTGATGGTATAATTTATTTCCGGAGCCACCATGGCGTTGTACAAAGCTGCAGGTTGATTTTGCGCAGCAATACCGCCGCCAAACCCGCCACTGGCGGGCATGTACACTTCCCCGGTTTTATATTCCCAGGTTCCTTTAAGGTCTACGGTATCTTTTCCCGCGAATATGCAATAAGGTTTATCCGGCACAAAACCACCTTTGCCATTGTTGTTGGTGACCCTTACGACAAAAATATTTTTGCCGGCTTTCAACACGTCCGGTGCGATGTCATATCTTCTTTGCGGATACATGTAAGTTGTACTACCCACCTGTTTTCCGTTTATGTACAATACATCCGCATCTACGATTCTTCCTAAAAAAACTCTTGCCCGTTTACCTGTCATGGAGGCGGGGATATCGATTTCTTTCCTGTACCATACCACGCCGTTGAGGTCTTTTACGCCCTGGTCTTCCCAATAGCCGGGTACATTGATGCTATGCCAGCCTTTTGGAACGTAGGCCGTTTCAAACCATTTGGGAGAAGCTAGTAAACCTTTATCCTGCTGCCGGAAGCCGGTTCTGTTGCCTGCAAAAGTTTTGCTGTTGGTACTGTTTACATAAGCGGTATCCTTATTTTTTTGCAGGGTAGTTTGTAAAGATGAAAAATCTTTGAGCCCTTCTTCGCTGATCCAGGCTTCAATGGGAGTGCCGCCAACACTGGCGTTGATGATACCTACAGGAACATGATATGTTTCAAAAAGGTCTTTTGCGAAAAAATACGCTACGGCTGAAAAGGGCCTCACATCCTGACCTACGGCAGCTTTCCAGTTGCCGGAAGGAAGGTCGGCCTGAGGGCCGGTAAGGCTGGTGAGGGTAGGGATCCAGAACTGCCTGATCTGGGGATAGTTTGCGGTAGCAATCTCACCGGCATACGTCACATCGTGGATATTGAGCTGGTGCACCATATTGGATTGGCCGGAGCAAAACCAGACATCACCGATCAGGATTTCTTTCAGGCTGATCTTATTTTTACCTGTAATGTCCATCGTGTATGGGCCACCGGCTTTCATGGGAGGCAGTATTACCAGCCATTTCCCGTCAGTGCCGGTAGTGGTTTTGTAATTTTTCTGCTGGAAGCGGATCGTTATTTTTTCTTTTGGCGAGGCCCATCCCCAGATGTTTACTTTATGATCGCGTTGTAAGATCATAAAGTCTTTTACCAGGGCGGGAAGCCGTACCTGCGCAGATAGCGGCATGTAAGCCAATAGCAGTATATATAAAAGTAATGGGGTTAATGTTTTTTTCATATGACTACTTTTTGGCGATGATCAAGTTTAATGGCGGCATCCTGAAATAGTATTGCAATCCTTTTCTATTGAAATAGTTTATAAGCTTAACGGGTTATAAAGTACTTCCTTTTTATTTATTTTTTCTGCCTGTTTTTCACGGATGATTCCCTGACGATCAGTTCAGATCTTATAATTATCCTGTTAGTGCTCGCTATATTTCCGCGCCCGTTCAAATGGTTCACGATATTCCTTGCGGTGACCTCACCCATTTCTTTACCGGGATAATCGATGGTGGTAAGTTGGGGATCAACGATCTTACTAATGGCATCGTTGTTAAACCCCACAACGGCGATGTCATCAGGAACCTGCATTCCATGCCGTTTTAATTCCTGCATGCAGACTGCCGCTTCAAAATCGTTGCTCACGAAAAGCCCGTCGGGCCGGGGTTCCATTTGTAAGATCTCGTGGGCAGCTTCGAGGGCGCTTTCTTCGCTGATATCTTTTACCAGTACCAGGTCTTTATTATATGGTATGCCGGCATCAAACAATGCATCGGTGTAACCGCGGTGCCGTTGATGATATACGTTCCGTTTAAGGCTCGAAGTAAAGTGCACTATCCTGCTGCATCCCTGTTGCAGCAGGTGCTGGGTAGCTATGTAGCCACTTTTATAATTATCGATTATCACGTGGGTCTTGTTGCTGCTTTCTTCCACTCGATCGAAGAATATGACCGGAATATTTTTTTCGAAAAAAGGCTGAAAGTGATCAATGTTTTTGGACGAAAAGGATAGGGAAGCGATCACTCCATCTACCCGGTTATGAAAAAGGTTCATGGCATTTTCCACTTCCTGCTCATAATTTTCCCGCGAGTGCACGATGATGATATTATAACCAGCCTCTGCAGTGATCTTTTCTATCCCTGCCAGCACTGAGGCTATAAAGTTGCTGTTCAATGTGTGAAGAAGTATACCTATGGTGTAAGATTTCTGTTTGCGGAGGTTACTGGCGAAAGTATTATGGCGGTATCCCATTTCTCCCGCCTTTTCCAATATTTTTTTGATAGTAGGCTTGCTTACTGCCGAACTATTCTTCAAGCCGCGACTGACTGTGGCGGCAGAGATATTCAATTCCCTGGCAATATCGTAAATGGTAATTTCTTTTCCCATAAAAAGCAAGCATTTCAGGATACAATAAATGGTGAGAATGCATCCGGATGCTAAAAATAAGAAATTTTAAGAAAAAAAATGCAATCGGTTGCAAATTGTAATTTATTTGTTTTACATTGTGTCGTATTAACAAATTATTACGTTAATAGATTGCTTGTGAAATAGGCGCCCCATCCTAAAAAGGGCGGAATCGATTGGATATTGCTGAATAACAAAAATTTTTTTTAGAGTCTGGAATGCGTTAGCTGTTAAAGTCATGTTTGCTGTTAAAAGCGCATATTTTTAATATTTAATGCAATCCATTGTAATAAATAATTGGAAAATTATTTTAAAAGATTAATTGCTGTATGAAAGTCAATTTGCCACCATTTTGTAGTATCTCCGGCTACCTTTTAGTAAAACCCACCTGGTTTACCTTATCAGGATTTATCCGCCCGGATAGAGATCCCGGTTGGAAAGCGGAGCCATATTTTTCTTCGGGATAAAGAGGATATCACCAAAGCCACTAAAAACTTACATATATATAGAAAGTATACAACGCTGATACGTTTTACTATTTACCAAACCAAATGCATAATAAAAAAACAAAATTAACTATGAGTAAAAATTCAAAAGCAAAAGTTCTCTGCCTTACGCTAGTGCTGCAGCTTTTTGCAGTGGTAGCTTTTGCGCAGAACCTGACTGTAAAAGGCCGTGTTACTGATGACAAAGGGGCTCCCGTTGTTGGCGCCTCCGTTACAGTCAAAGGCACCGCAGACGGTACTTCCACGGATGGGGCAGGTGATTACACCATTTCGGCAGCCAGGGGCGCTACCCTTGTGGTAAGTTCCGTAAACTTTGAATCGATAGAAGTGAAAGTAAGGTCTGCAGTAGAAAACGTTACTTTAACTTCTTCTGATAAAGCATTGGGAGAAGTTGTTGTGATCGGTTACGGATCACAGAAGAAAAAAGATGTAACCGGGTCAACGGTTACTGTTAAGGGCGAAACCCTGAACGAAATTAAAGCGCCTAATATTTATAACCAGTTGCAGGGTAGAGTAGCAGGTGTGGATATCGTGAGCAATAGTTCTAATATCGGGTCAACCGGCCAGATACTTATCCGCGGCAGCCGCTCTCTGAGTGGTAATAACAGCCCTTTGATAGTTGTAGATGGTATGGCCTATGGCGGTAGTTTGAATGACCTCGATCCTGAGAACATCGCTAATGTGGATGTGTTGAAGGATGCCTCTGCCACAGCTATTTACGGGTCACGTGGTTCCAACGGGGTGATCATCGTTACTACAAAAAGAGGAACTCCGGGAAGAGCTACGGTAAGTTACAACGGGTATGTAGGTAAGGTGAATGTCATTGACACCTACAGGTTGTTCAACGGTGCTGAGTATGCCCAGTTCAAAGCGGATGCAGCTGCGGGCAACTCCAATACACCTGGACAGAATTTGTATGCACTTACAGCAGATGAAACTGCAAACCTGGCAAAGGGGGTAAGTACAGACTGGCAAGATTTATTGCTGACCAGCGGTTTAAGGACAAGCCATGATGTGAATGTGAGGGGTGGTAATGACAAGACACAGTATTTCTTTGGCCTGGGTTATTATAAAGAAACCGGCGTAATACACAACCAGATCCTGGAGCGTTACTCATTTAATGTAAATATCGATCATAAGGTTTCCGACAGGGTGAAGGTTGGTTTTACCAGTTTTAATACTATGACCAGGTCTAACAGGACCGGAACAAATGCTTATGGGGCTGCCACCAGGTTATCGCCATTATTTGCGCCTTATAATGCAGATGGTTCACTTAATTTCAAGCCGGCCATTCAGCAGGGGGCAGATCAACAACAAATAAATCCGCTTACATCCATAGGGAATAACGATCTCATCAGGGCTTTCCAGAGGAGATATCAGTTCCAACACAATGTTTATGGCGAAGTAAAGATCCTGAAAGACCTCAAATTCAGATCTACATTTGGTTATGGCTGGTCTCAGACGCTGAACGAAAACTACACCGGCCCGAATACAGTCTTTAATACCAATACTACCACTGCCGGATCAACCCTTAGCCAGGTAAATGCAGAAGGGTGGCAGTACACCATCAACAACTCGTTGGAATATAATAAAACCTTTGCGCAAAAGCACAAACTCCAGGTATTAGCTTTGCAGGAAATTCAAAAAAATCACTTCCAGTCACAAGGATTTGATGGCGTAGGGGTTCCGGCCAATTTTATCCAGACATTCAACTGGCAATTGGTAACTACCATTAACTCACAGGCTGGAAATTTCAATGAAAGTGGCCTGATCGGATATATGGGCAGGGCACTCTATTCTTATGATGATAAATATTTAGCAACCGCTACTATAAGGTCAGATGAATCTTCGGTTCTTGCACCAGGCCATCAGAGGACAACGTATCCTGCGGTTTCTGTGGGTTGGAATATCGATAAAGAACGATTCATGCAAAATGTAAAATTTGTTTCCGGCTTAAAACTCAGGGCAGGTTGGGGTATCAGTTCCAATGCCGGTATCGGAGCTTACACTACATTGGGAAGCCTGACATCCAATTTCTATAATTTCGGTACCAACAACCAGAATGGATATCTTATCAATACAGCACCAAACCCGGAACTGGGTTGGGAAAAAACAAAAGGAACAAATATCGGGCTTGATTTCGGCTTGTTCAATAACCGCCTGACAGGGTCTATTGATTTCTACAAAAACAAGACGTATGACATTTTGTTGGTTAAAAACCTTCCACGTAGCCTGGGTATAAATTCGCAGACTACCAACGTTGGCGAAACTTCTTCTCGTGGTATGGAGTTTACGTTGAGCAGCATAAATGTTAAAAGCAACAAGAGGGATGGATTTGTTTGGCGTACTGATTTCAATGCCGCTTTCAATAGGGAAAAGATCACCGCTTTACAGAACAATCTTCAACAGGATATCGGAAACGGATGGTTCGTAGGCCAGCCGCTGTCTGTAATATTTGACTACAAAAAGATCGGTATCTGGCAAACCAGCGAAGCTGCAGAAGCCGCAGTATACGGTGTTTTTCCTGGTGATATAAAAATACAGGACCTTAACAATGACAAAGCCATTACAGCAGCAGACAGGCAGGTGATCGGGACGTTCCAGCCAGACCTGGTAGCTGGTTTGACCAACCATTTTGAATACAAAAATTTCGATCTGAATGTGGTGATGTATGGCCGTTTTGGACAAACTGCAGTGGTAACTTATTTATCAGCCGATGGTAGCGGAGCAGGTTACCCTTTCTTTGGTAACAGCAGGGTTTCGCAGCTAAAAGTAAACTACTGGACACCTACCAACCCAACCAACGATTTCCCTCAGCCGGATGCAGGCAGGGATGGTCAGAACTTTACATCCACCCTTACTTACCGCGATGGTTCTTTCATCAAAATAAGGACCATAGATTTAGGGTACAACGTGTCAGGGAAATTGCTCAGCAAAGCAAAAATTCAATCACTCAGGATATATGCATCTGCTCAAAATCCCTTCATTTTATGGGCTCCGCTTAAGAGAGATGGCTTGGGTATTGATCCTGAAGGAAATGGCAATAACTTCGGAAACGCGATCGGTTCACAGGGTGGACAGGCCGCAGTAAGGGCCAATACCGGCAGTATTACCGTAGTAGGAATGGGTGTCCCTCCAACTCGCCAACTGATCCTTGGAGTAAACGTAAAATTTTAATACAATAAACTTATTAATATGAAACATAAATATTTCAGCTACAGCCTCATCCTTGTGCTACTGTTGGCAACTTCCGGGTGTAAAAAGATCCTGGAGGAACAGCCAAGAACATCCTTTACACCAAGTTTTTTCACTACCACTGATGGCCTCCAGGGGGGGATTGCCGGTATCTATTCCAGCTTCAGGGGTTTTTGGGGCACCCAGATATTCACTCAACTGTTTAACACAGGAACCGATGAAAGCAAACGCGGTTCCGCAGCGGATGTAACGCATTGGTTCACGTATAATAATCCTTCCATAAAAAGTAATACCGACGATTACCTTGGTTTCTGGAATACCATGTACATCGATATCAATACAGCAAACGGTATCTTACAATATGGCGCTGATGCAGATATACCGGCAGCTACAAAAACCCAATTGCTTGCACAGGCGAAATTTCTACGTGGGTTCTGTTACTTTTACCTTGTAACTACCTTTGGACAAGTGCCATTGCATACTACTTTCAATACATCTGCTTCGGCAGCAGATGCACCGGCTCCTTTGGCTGATGTATATGCGCAGATCATTAAAGACTTCACAGAAGCGGCTGCTGATCTGTCACCTACACCGGCGGCCAACAATGGCAAGATCGCGACTAAGGCAACCGCTTTATACTTACTGGCCAAAACACACCTCTGGCGCGGATGGTCTTCTGTTGCTCAACCTACAGATTTTACCGTTGCTTACACAACGGCAAAAGACCTGATAGATAACAAAGCCACTTATGGGCTGAACTTACTGCCTTTTTTCCCTTCTGTATTTAAAGAAGGCAATGAATACAGCAGTGAGGTGTTGATGGTGGTGGATCATACCAGGGATCTGAAATATGGCCAGAACAATTCACCTGGTTCAGGTGGTGGCGGAGCCGGGGCAAACCAGTCTAATTTCTTCTGGCGTCCTACTTATACAAATATCAATGCCAACTATCCTGCAACGGGTGGTTCAAATATGACCGTAAGGGATCCTGCAAACGGCCGGCCTTACCAACGTATCAGGCCGAATACACGATATGTACTCGATCAGGCGTTTGCCAACAGGGCCACAGATTCCAGGTATGATGGAACATTCCAAACAGTATGGTTGTCTAATAGTGTAGCCAATTCTGTACGAGGCACTACCGGCGTAACAACCCCACGGGGTACTTTGATCAATCAGGTGGATACTTCTATCTGGATGAGAGACAGGCTTGTAACGCCTGCGGAAAGAGCAGCCTTTAAAGGGGTTATGTTTGAGCCGGAACATCTTACCGGCGCAACTGTTCCATATACAACTGCTTTTTACCCCAGCATGAGAAAATGGGATGATTCAACCAGGGTTGATATGAACGATTATTCGGACAGGCCTTACATCCTGTTTCGCTTTGCAGATCTTTACCTCATAGCAGCTGAAGCCGCATTCAAAGGCGGAGGAACTCCTCAGCAGGCGGCAGATATGATCAATGTGCTTAGGACAAGGGCAGCTTTAAAAGCAAACCAAACCCCTGCGGAATATGCAGCAGCGGTTCTTGCTCAGCAGGTGACTCCGGCACAAATCACGCTTGATTTTATTTTGGATGAAAGGAGCCGTGAGTTCTTCGCTGAAGATACCCGTTGGTGGGATCTTGCACGCACCAAGAAACTGGTGGATCGTGTACAGGCATGGAATTCTGAAGGCGCGGCAGGTGTACAACCTTTTAACATGTTGAGGCCTATTCCTCAGACACAGATCAATCTGGTGAC
The DNA here is from genome assembly GCF_024343615.1 of Ferruginibacter sp. HRS2-29. Classification (GTDB taxonomy): domain Bacteria; phylum Bacteroidota; class Bacteroidia; order Chitinophagales; family Chitinophagaceae; genus Ferruginibacter. The sequence continues at coordinate 207,141 of NZ_RJUB01000162.1, forward strand.
AGAAGGGCCGACATTCCCGCAAAACCCGGGCTATCAATAGAGTTTTTTTCAATATGTAGTTTATAACACCGGGGGACAGTTTTCTGTCCCCCTTTTTTTACCCTAACAGGAAGACCGGCAATAATAATGGGGGCTGGGGATATTAGTACTAGGGCTAAACCAGGAGTTGATATGTCGAAATAAACTGGTTTGAATCAGAATGACCGGTCAGAGTTTTCGTCTACGCTTAAGTAAACAACAAAATGTAAAGAAATAAAAATATCTCCCAAAGGAAATGTTTTCCATGGCTCAGTTTTTTTACAGCAGTTCGCGGAGATCTTTTTGACAGGCATTGTTTATAATGTAAAATCCCGGGCGTTTACAGCTCATCCAAACGCAGCCTGCCCCAAAGGAAAGGCTGCAGGTCCTGCCAGTATTCTCCACCCAGCGATAGGTTAACGGTATGTGTCATATCAGGCTGAGCTACAAGAATACAGGAATTTCCGGAAGCGTTTATGGCCTGTTGTGTAGGTACGGCGTTTTGTGTCCAGGTATAGTTGTTGTTATTTGAATCATATTCCTTTGCATGGAACATCAGTACAGGAGAATCCCAGGCGTCGTACTGAAAGCTTCCTGGCTGGTTTGCGGGGTCATCGTTTACCAGAGATGCGCCCGTAGAAATGGATCCATTTGTTCTGCTTGAAAACCCCGGCCAATCACTCGTACCCGAACCTGCATCGTATTCTATCGCATTTAACAATGACAAAGCCCCACCGGCAGACCCACCGAATACAATGATCCTCGAAGTATCGATAAAGTAGGTGTCCGCATTTTTTTTGAGAAATCGTATTGCATTTTGTGCGTCTTCGAGGGCAGTTGTCACAGCATACATTCTTAGTTCAGGCGACTGATTGCCTCCTTGTCTGGTTAAGCGATAATTGATGGTAGCGCAGATATAGCCTGCTGTGGCATAGGTAAAAGCCTCCGGCTTCCATGCATTTTTATCCCCGCCTACAAAGCCGCCGCCATGGATCATAACCAGCAGTGGTTGTTTTTTGATAGGGGTGGCATTGGGGGGCATATAAACATCCATTTTCATCCTGAGTGTATCCTTGGTCAGTTCAACAGATTTTGTAAGCTCCGAAGTGTATTGAAGTTGTTGAAAATTCGCCCGCCTGGAATATTCAACTTGCAAAACATTTATTTCAGCATCCTCAAACTGTTTGCTGGCGTACATTCCATCACCGGGCAATGCGGGATTGTCTTTTTTGCTACAGCTCCCGAGTATGCATATAAGTAGTAGTGATAATAGGGTGGGTGTATTAGTTCCTGCTTTCATAGTTAGCTTTTGTTACTCATAAATAAGTACTGTTATTGTTTACCAGATGTTCGTTATTAGCCCATATCGCATGCACTCAATAAAGCATCTTGGCCGTAAAGACTTTTATTTCTGCAGAAAGTTTAACGAAACTTTTTTATATGTGGCAACTGGTGCATTAAGTAATGACTTTTTCAATGTATGAAACACCGGATGAACTATTGAATAAGACGAGGGAAGTGTGATTGACGAAATGTTTCGTACTTTAGCCCTGTTCAGGTGTTTTTATAGCAATTTTGCTTTTCAAATTTTTTTTGCAGACCATCAGACGGCCATAGATTTTACAATTCAATTTACCAGGATGAAATTATGCTCCTTTTTATTTTTATACCTTATCGCTTACGGATCCGGAGCCCAGGTACAGACGCAACGAGGCTTTCTCCAGCGGGTGGTTACTTTTAATAAAGTATTACACCCGCAACTTTCCAAAACCCCGCTAACCCTTACAGATGGGAAACCTATTGATGATTTCTTTTCCTTATTGGAAAAAAACTGGGCGGATGCTTCCATAGATTCTTTAAAAAAATATCCTTCTTCTTTCACAAATGAGGAGTATAAGCGACTGGATGCTTACACTTATCTGTGGGCACTCGCCAGTGTAAAACAGGATATGAATGCCGCCTCCACTCACACCAATCAATTGGTAAGGTTATATATGGCGCCGGCATTGCTGCGGGACCTTACGATGCTGGAGCGGCTTCGCAATCGCTGACTTAGATTTTTTTGCTACGTTAGACAATAAACTTTCATCATTTAATAAAAATATGGTACAACTTATCGATAAGAACAGCGAGTAAAGCCCTTTCATCTCTCATGTCAGAAAAAGCGTTAAGGGATATTGAAAGGATTGCAATCAGGATGCTGAAATATTTATTTCGGACAAGATTTATGAAGGATAATGCAGAAATGCAGAAGAAAAGTCTGAACCCGCTGTTCGGGATGAGATTAATAAGTATAACAATAATAAAGCTGCATATTGTAAACAAACCTTTAAGGCAGAAATTGAGCATCACCGGCCCAAACTTCCCCATACCTTGCTAATCAGCTGGTCACAGTGTTTGCAATTCATTTTTACTAAGATGATATTATGTTGCTTTCTATTTTTTTGCTAAGAGCTTAACATCGAATTCTATATCATCTGACATGGTCTGATCGGCTAACAGCGCATAAAACTTTCCTGATTTGTAGTGGACACCCCATTTCGTCCTGTCTATTGTAAGTTTACCACTTGCTTCAATAAAAGTATTACTGATAGTGACTTTGGCGGGGAAAGCAACAGGGTGGGTAATGCCTTTGATGGTAAGATTGGCCGTAATTTCTTTTTCCAGCTCATTTATGGACGCTACTTTGATGATGCTAACGGTGGTAAAGGGGAATTTTTCAACATCAAAAAAATCGGCGTTTTTTAAATGGTTAACCAGGTTATTATTACGCCCATGCCTTTCATCTTCAATCGTACTCATATCAACTTCTACGGTACCCCCGATCAGCTGTCCATTTTCAACCATCAGTTCCCCTCTTTTTATGTACACGAACCCTGTATGGCTGTTTGAACCAATTAGCATGGCCCCCTTCCATTTTACCAGGCTTTCACTGGTATCTATTGCCACGTAATTTTCATCACCTGCATGCAGGGACAGGGGGCTTGCCTGGGCACCGGTTTTATCATGCTCTTTTTTAGATCCACCGCAACCAAAGAAGCACGGAGCAATAAGCAACATTAAAAATGTAATTGAGCGTTTGTTGTTCATACTTGAAAATTTATAAGATGATAAATAATTGACAAATGGATCTTCAAATCCTGTAGCTATACGTGCAGCCTGTTTCTTTAATTCTTATGGAACCACCAGCGCACTATTTGCTTTTAATACCCTTTGGTACCAGGTTTAGCGAAACTAGCCTGATATTTCTAGCACCATAAATTTGTAGTGTAAATAAAAATGTAACTTTTGTAAAAAAACTTTTTACATATGGTTCAGCACCGAAATTTCCGGTGGGGAAAGTTGAAGGGTTGATAGTTGGCGCAACCTGGATATGTTTATATCAAAACTTAGAAAAAAACCGGAAGCTGATTCCACGATCAAAATAGTGATTATCCGTGGAAAAGGGTTTAAGCTGGAAATTAACGTATGATAAAAATAAAAACCGCATAACGGATCCAGGGAAGCATGGACCCGGCGAAGTAAAATGATTTGCCAGCAGCCACTTATAGTTGGGGCGATGGTTTAAAGTATTCTGGAGTTCACGGGCCAGGGCCCGATATTTTATATGTACTTCAATATGGTAAGTACGTAATTGTCTCCATTCATGATGTAGTAATTTGTCAAAACTAAGATTTCCTTTACGTTATCATCATCAATGTCTTTTAAAATGATACCGATAATATGGTCTCCGTTGAAATCCAGTGTTTTTAAATCCTTTTTATTTTCATTGGTTACTGCCAGGTCAATTTTAGACATAGTTAATGAGTCATAATTACAGGTAATTTCAATTTTCCTGTTATTGTCCAGGTACTGGGTGCCTAATTTTTTGTCTTTAAATCCTGATAGCACAAGGTCAAAAGAGGTTAAGATATTTAGTTGATTTAGTTTTTTGAAAATTTTGGTACTGCTGTCAAATGTTTCCAAAGCAGGATTTGATGTATGTAATTTTTCTAATGCTTTACCAGATAAATTTTCATGGCCCGCATAACTTCTTCTGAAACTCAATCTTTCAATTTCCTGAAGTCCGCTTTTAATTTTTACTTCATTTTTGTATGTTTTGTCTTTTGGAGTTTGCTCAAATATTTTGTCTTTTTTTTGTTCGTTACACGCAAATAGTAGTAGCGACGCAAAAAAAACGATGATAATTCTCATTGAAATAAAGTTATGCTGGTTTTAAAAATTCACCGGGGATGCCTGTTGATTGATGTGTGCTGCAAATGTAACGGAAAGCTAGAAAGTGAAAGCCCTTTTTCACCAGAGTCTATCAGTCTTTTTCGAAACATGGCAGAAGGTTCAGACGAAATTGGTTAGCCGTGAAGACGGAAGCAGTAGGGTAGGGTTTTAGCTGATCTCTTCCCGTCATCCCCGCAAACGATCTTCCCGTCTTCACAGAAAAAAATAATTTTTTTTGGAAATTAAAAAAACATCCTACATTTGGTATGTACGAACATACATACAATCATGGATTTTGAAATTGACCACCGCAGTTCACTCCCTTTGCACATGCAGGTAGAATCTATGTTGCGTAAGCTGATAGAAAAACCTGAATATAAGAATGGGAAGCTCTTGCCCAATGAGATCAACATAGCTAAGCGGCTGGGGATCTCCAGGAGTACGGTACGGCAGGCCACCAATAAACTGGTGTTCGAGAGCCTGCTCGTACGGAAGAAAGGAGTGGGTACACGTGTGGCCAAAAACAGTATTACTACCCAATTGAACAACTGGACGAGTTTCACCCACGAGATGGATGAAAAGGGACTGCCGTTCAAAAACTACAGCATCAAGGTGCACATGGTAGTACCGGATAAAGAAATTCAGCAATTGTTCGGGATCGGGGCCGATGAAAAGATCCTGAAGATGGAACGTTTGAAAGGGCCTGATTCTGGCCCGCTGGTATTTTTCATTTCGTATTTTCACCCGCGTACAGGACTGAGCATACAGGACGATTTTTCAAAACCATTGTACGAAACCCTGGAACGCGATCATCATATAGTGGCCGCATTATCCAAAGAGGGGATCAGCGCCATTGTAGCAGATGCAAAACTCAGCAAGGTGCTGAATGTAAAAACAGGTGCGCCGATATTATTCCGGAAACGGGTAGTATGTGATCCGGGCGACAGGCCTTTTGAATATAACCTGGGCTATTACAGGGCCGACAGGTTTACTTACACGATTGATATAGCACGATAATTTTTTTTAATACACGACCGCCCTACGATACTTTGCCATTGATCTATATGTACGAACATGTATACATACATAGGATCACGATTATTCAAACTTAACTGATTAAACGATGAAATTCTTATCGATTAAAACACCTGGTGTGTTTTTACTTGCCTTCTGCTTACAGCTCTTGTGCGCAAGTTCCTTTGCGCAGGGATCCAGGACGGTTAATGGCCTGGTGACCACTTCGTCCGGCCAACCGCTCAGCGGCGCCAATGTAGTAATGAAAGACAATGCCGGCGCCGGTACTGTGACTGGCCCCGACGGAAAGTTTACCCTCAATGTTCCCGCAGGGAAGGTCATACTGACCATTTCTTATTCCGGGTATATTTCCAGGGATGTGAACGCCGACAACGCAGCCAGCCTCAATATCCGGTTGACCGAAAATCCCTCGGAATTGTCAAACGTAGTGGTGATTGGGTATGGCTCTGCAAGGAAGAGCGACCTTACCGGTTCTGTAACCTCCATAAAATCGGATGAGTTGAAAGCCGTGCCGGTTACTTCTATCGACCAGGCCATGCAGGGGCGTGCAGCCGGTGTGCAGGTAACGCAGATATCCGGCAAGCCGGGGGCCGAAACTTCCATCCGCATTCGCGGAACAAGTTCGATCAATGCAGGCAATGAACCTTTATACGTGATCGACGGGTTGCTGATCAACAGCGATGGCGGCGATATCAGCGTTGGGGGAACCCGTGGCCCGCGTATCAGCCCGTTATCTTCTATCAGTCCGGGCGACATTGAATCCATCGAAATATTAAAGGATGCGTCTGCTACTTCCATCTATGGGTCACGCGGGGCAAACGGGGTAGTGCTTATCACCACTAAAAGAGGGCGTACGGGTAAAGGAACACTCAGTTTTGAAACTTACTACGGTTCACAAACCATTGCCAATAAAGTAAAAGTTTTAAATGCGGCCCAATTCGCCGACCTGGTAAATGAAGCGAAAATAAATGCTAACCAGACGCCTGTTTATGTAAACCCGCCGAATTTAGGAAAGGGTACCGACTGGCAGAATGAATTGTTCCGCACAGCACCGATGACGAGTTACCAGTTGTCATTTTCGGGCGGCGACGATAAAACAAAATACGCGATCTCCGGCGGTTATTTCGACCAGGACGGCATCATCTATAATTCTGATTTCAAACGTTATTCTTTCCGGACCAATCTCGAAAGAAAATTATCCGGCAAACTCACCGTGGGAAATACACTTTCTTATTCCAGGATCTCGAGCAAAGGAGTATTGACCAACGGCGGCGACATAGTTCCCGGTGTAGTGACTTCGGCGCTGCTTTTTAACCCTGTGCTGCCGGTATACGACACTACTGTAAACGGCGGTTATACATTTGAAAACGACCGCGGAAAAGTATTGGGTAACCCTATCGCTGAAGCTCGGGAATACAGTTCGCTGACCGTGCTTTCGAGAATACTCGGGAATTTTTTCGTACGGTATAATATCACTCCTTCGCTGGAATTTAAAACCAGTTTTGGCATCGATGGCTTCAGTAACGACGAAAGCAGTTTCGGCCCCAATTTTTTGAAGCGTACACAAGCCAGCAATGGTGAAGCTTCGCTCGGTAAAACCACCGGCATTACCTGGCTGAATGAGAATACCCTTAATTTTAATAAGACCTTCAATCAAAAACACGCGGTGAACGCGGTTGCAGGATATACCTTACAACATTTCAACAACGAAAAGTTATTTGTATATGCCTTCGACTTCCCGGATAACAGGACGGGTTACCACAATATAGCCGCTGCACTAAAGCCGCAGAAACCTTATAACCTCGAATCCGAGTGGAGCATGGTATCTTACCTCGGCCGTGTGAATTACACATTTGACAATAAATATTTATTTACCGCAACAGGGCGTGTGGATGGCTCGTCTAAATTTGCGGATTCAAAAAAATACGGGTTTTTTCCTTCAGGCGCATTTGCATGGCGGGTGTCTAAAGAAAGTTTCATGCAGGACGTAAAAGCGGTGAGTGACCTTAAGATAAGGACGAGTTATGGTGTGATCGGCAACCAGGCCATTCCTCCATACCAGTCACTGGCGCTGGTGGGGCCTTATGGCGAAGGTACTTTCAATACCGGCAGCGGTACGGAAGTGTACACCGGGCAGGAACCTTTATCTTATGTAAATAAAGACCTGAAATGGGAAACAACCCGCCAGTTCGATCTTGGTTTCGATCTGTCATTATTCAACAACCGCGTTACATTCACCGCGGATTATTATCAGAAAAAAACGTTCGACCTTTTATTGTCGAGCCCGATACCGTTAACCTCCGGCTTTTCCAGCACTTTGCTGAATATAGGCAATATAGAAAACAAAGGGTTTGACCTGGATCTCCGCACGATCAATACTACAGGCAAACTGGGCTGGACAACCTCCATTAATTTTTCGTCGAACAAAAATAAGATCACCCAGTTAAACAGTTCTACGGATATCATGTTGCAGAATGCGATCCTGCTGCGCAATGGTGTATCCATCGGAACTTTTTATGGATACAAATTCCTGGGCATATTCCAGTCGGATGCCGAAGCTGCCAGCAGCCCTGTACTGGTAGGCCAGGAACCAACTTCCGCTAATCCTGCCGCTATTGCCAAAGCAGGCGACAGGAAATATGCAGATATCAACAATGATGGAAAGATAGATGCCTCCGACCGCACGATCCTGGGTACGGCACAGCCGAAATTCACGTTCGGTTTCAACAATGCTTTTTCGTATAAGAATATTGACCTCTCTTTCTTTTTCCAGGGAGCGTATGGCGGTAAACTTGCCAACTTCAACAACTACGACCTGTTGAACTTTACAGGCCAGAACAATGTGCTGGCAGAAGCCGCATTGAACCGTTGGACTCCAACAAATCCCAGCAACAAATATCCGCGGGCACTGGCTGCAGGCGGCCTGGACCAGGGGATCTTTTCTGACGCGATTGTGGAAAATGCCTCTTACCTGCGCCTGAAAAATGTAACCCTGAGTTACAATCTGCCGGCAGCGGTGATTTCCAGGCTTAAGATGAGTAACCTGAAAGTATATGTAAGCGGATCAAATTTATTTACGATCACCAAATATTCAGGTTCGGATCCGGAAGCCAACACGTTCGGTCAAAGCACTACATTGGTAGGGATCGATCTGGGTGGTTACCCGCAAACACGGATCATACAGATCGGGTTAAGCGCATCTTTCTAAAAATTATTAAAGCTTTTATTATTATGAAATATCAGAGCACAATACGGACCATTGCTGTCGCAATAATGATCATGGGGGCTTTTAGTTCCTGTAAAAAATTCCTGGAAGAAGATCCCAAAGGCCAGGTAACGGAAGTAAATTATTATAAAACGGAGAGTGATGCCGTATCGGCCGTAAACTCCATCTACTCTTACCTCAATTCCATCAGCACCGGTAGTACCGCGGGCGTGTACCATAGTTCGTTCTGGGTTACCGCAGGTTTGTCGTCCGACGAATTACTGAATAACCAGGTAGGTGCGCCGCAGCTTGATCAGCTGGCAACTTTTACGCAGACTTCTCAGAACAGTACGCTGGAAGAGATATGGGCGATGCATTACAAAACTATCTTTGTTGCCAATGTTGCTATCAGCCGTATCCCGGCCATACCCATGAATTCGGCATTGAAGGCGAGGCTGCTGGGGGAAGCAAAATTTTTACGCGGCCTCATGTATTTTAACCTCGTGCGTATGTTTGGAAAAGTTCCGTTGTTAGTAGATGAGAATGCCCCGCTGTTACCATCGCCTGCTACTACGGATGCTATCTACACTCAGATCATCACCGACCTTGGGGATGCGGCGGCAGTGCTGCCCTTATCTTACACCGCCGGAAGCGGCCGTGGCCGGGCTACGCAGGGTGCAGCTAATGCCATTCTGGCCAAAGTATACCTTACCCTGAAACAATGGGATAAAGCTTCCATTGCGGCTAAGAAAGTGATCGACTCCAACCAGTATGAACTGTGGGAAGATTTTGCAGATGTATTTAAATTATCCAGCCGCAATGGTAAAGAAGCTATTTTTTCTGTAGGATTTGGCGATGCCGGTGGCGCCATCATTTTCTGGGAAGCCGGCCAGTTCCTGGTGCGTTTGCTGCCCCCGGCGCTCAGTGTAGAAGGGGTGCAGAATGCACAAGGCTGGCAGATACCTACGCAGTACCTCTACAACCGGTATGATGCCGACGACAGGAGAAGGGCAGTGACGTTCATCACCGAAATTCACGACCCGTCGGGTCCGGTCACTACCATCAGGCCTTATATTCAAAAGTATTGGGACAGGGTAGCGGAACCTACCGGTAATGCCAGTTCCAACGATTTCCCGGTGATACGCTACGCAGATGTATTACTGATGTATGCCGAAGCCAACAACGAATTGAATAATACTGAGCTTGCAGAAGATTATATCAACATGGTACGCAAGCGCGCCCGCTTTAACGGTACTACCTACCTCAATACCGTACCCGATTACAACAATCTTTCGCAGGCGCAGATGAGGGAAGCGATCCTTAATGAAAGGATGATGGAATTCGTAGCGGAAGGGCAACGCTGGTTCGACCTGGCCCGTACCGGGCAGCTGGAAACAAAAGTACCACTTGCTAAACCAGGCATTACACCGGCGGCAAAAAATTACCTGTTCCCTTTGCCACAAAGAGAACTTGACCTGAACAAAAACCTTTCACAAAATACCGGCTATTGATCGCTTTGCCTGGCTTTGTGATTCACCTTAAAATAAATAGTATTGAATCCATCAAATTTTGAAAAATTCCCGGTTGCGGCTTATTCGGAGGAAAAGGCATACCGTGGATGGAAAGAAATCGCGGCCAGTATCGGGACCGCAGTGGGCAGACTGGATGCTGCAAAAAGAATTATAGTAATAGAATGTTACCATGGAGCAGATGTTTCCTTGCTGGTGAAAGAACTCATGACGGCAAAACCGGGTGCGCTTTTTATCAATGCAGCGGATACGCTCCTGCCGCAGGATAAGATCGATCCGATGATATTTCCTTTTGTGACCAATGACCCGGTATTTGGCTACATCACTTCATTGGAGTTGAATGATTTTTTTAACCAGATAAAGATCGCGGAGCTCCGGAATAAACTGGCTGCCGCTTTACAGGATGAAGTATACATATTCGGGACAGGTGCCTCATTGATTGCTGCTACCCCTGATCTGCTGATATATGCTGATATGCCCCGTTGGGAAATACAGTTAAGGTTCAGGAGAAACGAGCTGAGCAACCTGGGCGCTTCAAATGCCGATGCTGAATTTGCCTACCAATACAAAAGGGCCTTTTTTGTAGACTGGCGTGTGATGGATGAGCTCAAAAAAAGGCTGATCCACAAATGGGATTTCCTCTTGGATACTACGCAGCCCGCAGATCCCAAAATGGTAAGTGGTACGGCATTGAGGGATGCATTGTCGGAAGTGGTTAAAAAGCCCTTCCGCGTAGTGCCGTTTTTCGACCCCGGCCCATGGGGCGGGCAATGGCTGAAAGAAGTGTGCGACCTCGATCGCAGTGAAAAGAATTTTGCCTGGGGCTTCGACTGCGTGCCTGAAGAAAACAGCCTCATGATCGGGTTCGGCGATACAGTAATAGAAATCCCTTCGATCGACCTGGTATTCTTTCAACCGAAGAAATTGCTGGGAAAGCTGGTGTATGATTCTTTCGGTGCGGAATTCCCGATAAGGTTTGATTTTTTAGATACCATGGAAGGCGGTAACCTCAGCTTGCAGGTACACCCGCTCAAATCGTATATCCGTGAGCATTTCGGCATGGGCTACACACAGGATGAGAGTTATTATTTTATCGATGCACAGGAGGATGCATTTGTATACCTGGGGTTAAAAGATAACATCGTTCCCGATAAGATGGTCGGTGCTTTACAGGATGCACAGGAACAGGGAGGTTTTTTTGAGGCAGATGATTTTGTAGAAAAATGGCCGGTAAAAAAACACGATCATGTGCTGATCCCGGCCGGAACAGTCCACTGTTCGGGTGCCAACAGCATGGTGCTGGAAATAAGCGCTACCCCTTATATATTCACGTTTAAATTATGGGATTGGGGACGTATGGGCCTTGATGGCAAACCCAGGCCGATCTCCCTGGAGCATGGCGCAAGATCTATCCAATGGGATCGTACGCCTTCCTGGACAGCAAAAAATATCATGAACCATTTTGAAAAAATCGGGGAAGGGGACGGCTGGATCGAAGAACGGACAGGCCTGTACGAAGATTCTTTCATTGAAACACGCCGCCACAGCTTTACCGGTAAGGTAACGCATCACACAGGGGGAGTGGTGAACGTGATCAACCTGGTGGAGGGAAGTGAAGTAGTGATAGAAAGCCCGACAGGCGCTTTCGAACCTTACATCATCCATTATGTAGAAACATTTATTGTACCGGCTGAAGTGGGAGCATTCACCATTACGCCTCACGGTGATTCAGCAGGTAAATTGTGCATGACGTTGAAAGCATATGTGCGCAAGCAAAATCTTTTTAATAACCGAATCAATTAAGCTCATGTCTACGCAAAAATTTGTTTATCAATATACCCTGGTGGCCGCGGTGGGCGGGCTATTATTCGGTTATGATACGGCTGTGATCGCCGGGGCCATCGGTTTTATCGAAAAGAAATACCAGTTGTCGCCCGCTATGACAGGGTGGCTGGCATCCTGCGCCCTCGTAGGTTGCATGATCGGGGCGATGGTGGCCGGGTGGATGAGCGATCGGTTTGGCAGGAAAAAAATACTGATGTTATCTGCCATAGCATTCGCTGTATCCTCACTGGGTATCATGTTTGCCCCGGGAATGTCTTATTTCGTTTTCTTCCGGATCGTGGGTGGCATCGGTATTGGTATCGCCTCTATTTTGTCGCCGATGTATATTTCCGAAATTGCACCGCCCAATATCCGGGGACGGCTGATATCGATCTACCAGTTGGGGATCGTAGCGGGTATATTGCTGATCTATTTTGTAAATGCATTGATCGCAGGATTGTATGATGAGGCCTGGAACATAGAAACAGGCTGGCGATGGATGTTTGGATCTGGGTTGATCCCATCCGTTATTTTCATGATCTTTTTATTCATCGTGCCGGAAAGCCCCCGCTGGCTGGCGCAGCAAAACCGGTGGAAAGAAGCGGGAGACATCCTGCAAAAAGTAAATGGCGACAGAGCCGCGGAAGAAACACAGGCCATACGTGAATCGCTTTCCGCAAAACAAGGTTCGCTCCGCGATCTTATAAAACCAGGCTTGCGCACCGCATTGATCATCGGGGTATTGTTGTCGATCCTCTCGCAGGTTACCGGCATCAACGTGATCATGTATTATGCACCGGAAATATTTAAAGCCACCGGTGATGGCGCTTCCTCGGCATTGCTGCAAACGATATTGGTAGGCGGGATCAACCTGCTCATGACAGTGATCGCCATAAAATATGTAGATAAACTGGGCCGCAAAAAATTGCTGCTGATAGGTGCGGCAGGAATGTCCATTTGCCTGGCGGCGATCGGTTTCGCGTTTCATCAGCAGCACACCACCGGCTATTGGATACTCGCCGGCATATTATTGTATATTTCGTTTTTTGCCATCTCTTTAGGGCCGCTCACATTTGTGGTGGTGTCGGAAATATTTCCGACCAATATCCGTGGCAGGGCCATGTCTGTCGCTATCTTTTTTTTATGGCTCTCGGTTTACATCGTATCACAAACTTTTCCTATGCTGCTCAACGCCATCGGTACGGCCTACACTTTCTGGATATACATGATCTTTTCCATACTGGCCTTTGTTTTTGTATGGCGGAGCGTGCCTGAAACGAAAGGGAAAACGCTGGAAGAAATAGAAAATATGTGGCGGGTATAAAACAATCAATCATTCAAATTACTTCAATCATTTATAAAAATTCGATTATGCTTTCCTTCAAATCTTTTCCGATCGTTCTATTCGCACTGATCATTGGATTGGCTGGCTGTAAAAAAGACAATGTTGATACCAGCGCCCCCGTGCTGCGCCTTACACCCGACAATGTGCTCGGTAAATCCGGCAGGGTGGTGGAGGCCACCTTGTATATTACAGCCCCCAACACCGCCAAAGACGTGGTGATATATAAAACCATCAACCTGCAGAAAGACCCTGCATACGGAAATGGCGGCACTGTCACTGCTGTACCAACTTCTACAGGCAACGGGCAGTACGAATATCATTTTACCTACCAGCTTAAAGACGCGGAAGTAGATAAACTGGTGGGGTTCAATTTCCGTTTTACAGATGCAAAAGGCCTCGCGGCTGAAAAAGACCTGACCGTGAATACCACTACATCGGGCCAGCAGATCATCTACAGCAGAAGATGGAAGCTAACATCCCGCTTGTGGACATCCGTATCGCCGGTGGTGGAAGATAAGAAGCCTTGCGAAGACGATAATATTTTTGTGTGGAATGCCGACAGTACGTACAATGTACAGTTTGGCGGAAGCGCCTGTACCTACGATGGCTTCAATGTATTCGACAAATGGAAGCTCAGCGATGATGAAAAAACATTTACGCAAATCTATCACTCTGTATTCGACCCGGCAAACATTACCACCGAAACATACACCGTTAAAACACTCAACAGGGATAAGATGGTGTTGGTGCAACTGATCGATCTTACCATTTTCGGCCTGAGCGATAAAGAAGCATTTGAATCAACTTATGTACCCGCTCCTTAAACTATTTATCATGCGTATAAAAAAATGCCCTCTTGCTGTACTGCTTTCTTCAGCACTCCTTTTTGCCTGCAATGGCAATAAAACATCTGCGGATACAGCGGTATTGTCTGATAGTGCAAAGCTAAATTCATTTGAATTTACCGTAGAAAAAGCGCCCGAATGGAACCAGCTCCTGTACCGCAACAAAGGATGGTTTGGAGGGGATGGAATATTTGCCGTTACAAAAAATGGTGATGAAAGTGAAGGCGCGGCGGCCAAAGCCGAAACAATGATCTGGTTCAGCGATACCATGTTTGGCGATATTGACAATGATTCGCTTAAACCGGGATACGGAATGATCAATAATTCTATCGCCCTGTTGAATGGCGGAAAACCCGACTCCCTGGCCATCCGTTTTTATTGGGATAGCGCTAAAGGAAAACCGGCCTCCCTCTTCATTCCCCAAACACCGGCTACAGGGCCTCATGATTATTACTGGCTGGGCGATGGTTTTGTAAACCAGGAAAAAAACAATGACCTCTATATTTTTGGTTATCGTATCCGCAATCTTCCGGACGTAAAGATGTTTGGGTTCAGGGAAGAAGGCAATACCCTCATCGTGGTGCCTGCGGGAAGCAAACCGCCGTTTGCAGAAAAGCGGCAGTTGGATATCCCTTTCCTCCTGCATAAAAGTGTGGATACAGTCGGTTCATTCGGTGCAGGCGTCCTGGTAAATACCAAAGAAGCCGGCGCAGTTTCACCAGATGGTTATGTATATGTTTATGGCGTAAGGGGTAAAACCAAGCAGGTAATGGTATCGAGGGTTAAACCAAAAGATATAGAAAACTTTGAAGCCTGGCGTTTCTGGAATGGAAAAGACTGGACTCCGGATATAAATGCAATTGAACCGATCGCAGACAAGGCTTCCAATGAACTCAGCGTTTCTCCTTTGCCCGATGGCCGCTACATCATGGTATTTCAACACGAGGGGTTGGGGAAATTTGTGGGGATCCGCATAGGCCTTACACCTTACGGCCCTTTCGGCCCGGTAAAAGAAGTGTACGATGTGAGCGACGACCTAAAAGATAGTCCGAATTTTTTCCCATACAATGCCAAGGCACATCCTGTGTTGTCTCAACCCGGTGAATTGCTGATCAGTTACAATATCAATTCTTTTAAGTTCGATGAGGATGTAAAGAAATTTCCGCATTTGTACCGGCCGCGTTTTATTAAACTGAAATACAAAACCGCTAAATAATTCACCTTACCCGATTGCCAATAATGATTGATCATCCATAACCAACGCTTATTAAAATGAAATTTGTTTCGCTGTTCATCCTTGTATTTTTATCGGGCTTTATGGTAGCTCATGCCGGTCCTGGAAATATAGCTCCGTACGCCAAAGTATCAGTGTCTACTTCTTTAAATTCCGCCTATGGCGGGGATAAAGCCGTGGATGGGATCATAGGAATTGATGGAATGGGGGAATGGGCCTGCCTGGGCGATACCACCGACTGGGGCTATATCCGTTTTCCGTGGATCCAACTGAACTGGCAACAGCCGCAGGAGATCAACAGGATCGTATTATTCGACAGGGCTTCTTTAAGGCAAAATATTGCGGGAGGTAAATTGCTGTTCAGCGATGGCAGTGTGGTATGGGTTAACCAATTGCCCGCCGACGGCGCAGGAAAATCCATACAGTTTTCTTCACGCAGGGTAAGCTGGGTAAAATTTATCGTGACAGACGGCACCGGTACCGACCTCGGTTTTTCGGAGATCGAAGTGTACCCATCGGCTACCCAGGCTGCTAATTATACAGAGCAGGTAGACCCGTACATAGAGACCAACCGTGGCCGCGATTTCTTTTTCATTACCGGCAGTGTTCCTTTTGGCCTGGCCAGCAGCGCCCCGCTTACGAGAAATAAAAATCAGAATGGCGGGGGATATAATTACAATGAAACGGAGATCTTAGGTTTTGAACAGATACATGCGTGGATGGTGGAAGGGCTGGAAATAATGCCTGCCACCGAAAATGAAGATCCTTCGTTGGGGCACCATAGCTGGAAATCAAAATTTAGCCATGACGATGAGATCGTGCAACCGGGTTATCACAGGGTGTTGCTGCAGAATAATAAAATATGGGTGGAGCAAACGGCTACGGAACGCGTGAATTTTTACCGGTTCCGGTACACCAAAGATCAAAAAGCAAGGATCATCGTCAACCTGGGTGGATATGTTTCCAACAGCACGATGGCGGATGCAGTAGTAACGAAGATCAGCAACACAGAAATACAGGGCTCTTTCAGTTCGGTAAAGCGGTACTGGGGCGGGCCAAAGGATGTAAAAATATTTTTCGTGATCCGTTTTGATAAGCCTTTTCAATCGCTGGATGCCTGGCAGGGCAAAAAAAGCAGCCAGGATATCGTTACCATTTCAGGCGATAGCTTAACCGTGGCTGCCGCATACGATCTTAAAAAGGGAGAAACGGTCAATATGAAAATAGGCTTGTCGTACACTACCATCGACAATGCCCGCAACAACCTGGAAAAGGAATGCACCACCTGGAATTTCGACGAGGTAAAAAATAATACACAAAAATTGTGGAACGAATGGCTGGGCCGGATAGCCGTAAAAGGGGGTACAGAAGCACAGCGTATAAAGTTTTACACCGACCTGTGGCATGTACTGCTGGGCCGCCAGAAAATAAACGATGTTTCCGGCGATTACCCGGACAGGACAACCGGTAAACGAGACGGCAACTTTACCGATGCCATTTTTAAAATAAAGACAGCGCCTAAAGACGCTTCCGGTAAACCAGCTTTCAATATGTATAGTTCCGATGCCTTTTGGCTATCGCAATGGAACCTGAATATCTTATGGGGCCTTGCATGGCCCGAAGTGATGGACGATATGTCGGCATCCATGATAGAATATGCGAACAACGGTTACTTGCTGCCCCGTGGCCCTTCGGGTGGTGGCTATTCTTATATCATGACGAGTTGCCCGGCATCCAATCTCATCATCAGCACTTACATGAAGGGGTTATTGAGAAAAGTGGATACGGAACATGCGTATGCGATCGTAAAACAAAACCATTTGCCCGGCGGTATGCTGGGATCAAAAGAAGATATCGAGTTTTACACAAAGAATGGCTGGTGGCCCGACAATGTGGGCATCGGCATAGAAGCCAGCTTCCAGGATTGGGGCATATCTCAGTGGGCATGGAAATTGAAAAAAACAGCAGATCATGATTTCTTTTTAAATCGCTCAAAAGGATGGGTGAACAATTTTGATAAAGAACAGAAATTGCTTTTTCCTAAAGACCGCAATGGTCAGTTCACGCATAAAGATCCACTCAGCGGGGCCGGATGGGTAGAAGCCAATGCATGGCAGGGCACCTGGGGATTATCGCAGGCTATTCCCGATCTCATCCGTATGATGGGGGGAAAAGATAGTTTTTGCAACAAGCTCAATTATGCATTTGAACAATCCAGGGCCAATGATTTTGTATTCGGTTATACCGATGGGTATGTGAGTTATGCCAATCAGCCCGGGTGTTCCAATGCGCATGTTTTCAGTTATGGCGGCAAGCCCTGGCTCACCCAGTATTGGGTAAGGCGGGTAAAAGACCAGGCTTATGGCGGCATCACGCCTGACCTTGGTTATGGTGGCCACGATGAAGACCAGGGGCAGATGGGCGGCGTGAGCGCTTTGATGGCAATAGGATTGTTCAATATTGCCGGTAATGAATCGGTGACACCGGTGTATGAAATTACTTCCCCGATCTTTGATGAAATATCTATCCGGCTGGATAAAAAATATTATAGCGGAAGCAACTTTACCATCCGCACACACAACAATGGCCCTTCGAATGACTATATACAACGTAGCAATCTTAATGGAAAACCGCTCAATAATTTTTGGTTTACCCACGAAGCTTTTTCAAAAGGAGGCATGCTGGAACTCTGGCTGGGTGATAAGCCCAATAAGAACTGGGGCATTAAAGAATTGCCACCCGTGCAACAATAAATTTTTTCTATGGCAAATTTAGTAACAGGGGTAGATATCGGCGGTACGCACATATCAGTAGGTTTGGTGGATATCGATAAAGGGGAAGTGTTGGGGGATACTTCGGTACGTGGCCATATCGATACATCTGATAATGCGGATAATATCATCGCGGCCTGGGCGGAAGTGATCAGGAAATGTCATGACAAAGCCGGGATATCTCCGGGCAATATCGGTATTGCTATGCCGGGCCCGTTGGATTACGAAAACGGTGTGAGCCTTATAACCGGCCTGCATAAATACGAAAGCCTGTATGGCCTTCATATAAAAGGGATGCTGGCAGAAAACCTTGGAATAGATACCGGCAGGATAAAATTCATGAATGATGCGTCGGCATTTCTCGCCGGCGAAATGTTTTGCGGTTGTGCGAGGGGTTATAAGAACCTGGTGGGGATCACGTTGGGAACAGGCCTGGGATCGGCAGCTTTTTATAATAATATACCCGAAGAAGGCGACCTGTACCTGATGGATTACAAGGAGGGAAAAACAGAAGATTATCTTTCTACCCGCTGGTTTGTACAACAGTACCAGGTAGCTACCGGGCAGCCCGTGCAGGGTGTAAAAGAACTGGCCGCCATGGCAGAAAAGGATGCGGTAGCCATGCAATTATTTGAAGCGTTTGGAGCCTCGCTGGCTTCGGTATTAATAAGCAGGTATGGCGCACAGCAGCCTGAAATAATTGTGATCGGCGGTAATATTTCCCACGCGTGGGAAATATTTATGCCTTCGATGCAGAAAGTAATGCGTGAAAATAATTTTAACCCGCTGGTGAAAAAAGCTGTCATGGGCGAAGATGCTGCATTGGCAGGAGCCGCCTGTCTTTTTAAAGAGCTGGAGGATCTTACTGTATGATCTCCGGGAAATAATTACAAAACATATTTTACTGAGGATATCTTCCTAAAGCGTTTTGTCGTTTTTAAAGCGAACGCACGGCACCTTCTTACCGGATTGACACACCCCGATGATGCAACATTGTCGGGCACTTCTGAGAACCCATCGATCAGCTCTTGTTGCCGTTATTCTTTTTCCTGGCAAGGAAATATCAGCATTGCCATAAGTTATACACCTCCATTCCGTGATTGCTGTAAGCCTATGCAGTGAAGGATAGCTACATCACACCGTGAAAATTAAAATCATACCTTTATCAGCATTGTTCACTAAATAAAAAGATTTGAATAATATTTTCAGCAAATTTAGCCTGAGTAAAGAAAGGGAAGACCATGAAAGCATCATTGCTTCCATTGATAAGGGGGTAGTGTTCCGTGGTACAAATCTCTGGGTGCTGATATTTGCCATTTTTGTAGCTTCACTTGGGTTGAATGTGAATTCCACTTCAGTGATCATCGGCGCCATGTTGATTTCTCCGTTGATGGGCCCCATTATGGGGATAGGCCTGGGGATGGGTATCAACGATGTGGTGCTGTTGAAAAAGGCATTGAAAAATTATCTTGTTGCCACAATCGCCGCACTGATCACAAGTACCATCTTTTTCCTGCTATCACCGCTGGATGATGCTCATTCGGAGATACTGGCCAGGACATCACCCACCATCTACGATGTGCTCATTGCCTTATTCGGTGGTTTTGCCGGCATCATTGCTACCTCAAGCAAACAAAAAGGAAATGTGATCCCCGGCGTGGCGATCGCTACTGCATTGATGCCGCCCTTGTGCACAGCGGGGTATGGGCTTGCCACTTTCCAGTTCAGCTTTTTCTTCGGGGCATTTTACCTGTTTATCATCAACACCGTGTTTATAGCATTGGCTACATTTATTATTTCACGCCTGCTTAAATTTCCCTACAAACATTTCCCGGATGAAAAAACAGACAAGCGTTCCAAGCGTATCGTGTGGTTTGTTGTGATCATCACATTGGTGCCCAGTCTATACCTTGGGTATGATCTCGTGCAGCAGGACCGCTTTAATAAAAATGCCAATAATTTTATAACCAATGAGGCGCATTTTCCCAATGATTATTTGCTGAATAAAAAAATAGATGCAGAAAATAAAACGATCACGTTGATCTTTGGCGGTAAAGAAATTGACTCCACCGAGATAGCACAGGTAAAGGGGCAGTTAAAAAAATACAATCTTGCCAATGCCAACCTTGAAATTAAACAGGGGTTTGCCTACCTGTCTGAAAATAAAGATGCGCCACAAAACGATCAGTTGTCGCAACTGACGCTTGCATTGGAACAAAAAGAAAAGGAAGGGAGGATCGTACAACAACAACTGGATAGCCTGAAAAATGTGACTGCTACAGCCAACCAGTTATATGCAGAGATAAAAGCACAATACCCGGCCGTAAAAAATGCCATCATTCAACCCGTTTCGTTATTGACGGATAGCAGCCGTATTCAAACATTATATGTGTTGCTGACCATGCAGAAGATCCCGCAGGCCGAGCGGAACAGGATGGAGAACTGGTTGAAAGTGCGGCTAAAAACAGATAAGGTTTTGTTGAACATTCAACCATAACGTTTCCAAATTTTACCAATATTTCAATATGATCGCTTTCATTATTACCGCTATTTTTATCCTGGGATATGTTTGTATCGCTTTTGAGCACCCGCTGCGGATCAATAAGGCCGCTTCGGCATTGATCACCGGCGTGCTTTGCTGGACGGTTTATATCCTGCAGGGAGACGCCGAAACCGTTACCGGTGAATTGTTGCATCATCTCGGTGAAACGGCTTCCATCCTGTTTTTCCTGCTGGGCGCTATGACGATCGTAGAACTGATCGATTCACACAATGGATTTGACATCATTACACGCAAGATCAGTACAAAAAGTAAAAGCAAATTATTACTACTGGTGGCGCTGATCACCTTTTTTCTTTCGGCCCTGCTCGATAACCTTACAACGGCCATTGTAATGACCTCACTTTGCTCAAAGATATTATCTGACAAGGAAGATAAGTTATGGTTTGCGGGCATGATCGTGATCGCCGCTAATGCAGGCGGCGCCTGGTCTCCATTGGGCGACGTAACTACCACGATGCTTTGGATAGGAGGACAGATCTCGGCCCTGAATATCATAAAACAACTTCTGCTGCCAAGCATAGCTGTTTGTATTTTGCCGGCACTGATAATTTCACGCAGGTTCAGGGGGAAAACGATAGCGGGCATACCTGCACCGGAATCCAGCCCGAAAGAAAAAAGAGATGGAAAGGTTATCCTTATTTTCGGGATCGGTTTCCTGGTATTTGTACCGGTATTTAAAACCCTTACGCACCTTCCGCCATTTATGGGAATGCTCCTGGCGTTGGGGCTGATGTGGATCATCACTACGGTCATTCACAAAACGAAAGAGCCGGAAATCGCCGAACGTTATACGGTTTCCAAAGCATTGCAAAAAGTGGATACACCCAGTATCTTATTTTTCCTGGGGATCCTGCTGGCCGTGGCCGCATTACAATCTTTCGGCCTGCTGAAAGAACTGGCCACTTTTCTCACCGCAACTTTAAAGAATGATTACCTGATAGGCGCTTCTCTCGGATTGTTATCGGCACTTGTAGACAATGTACCGCTGGTGGCTGCTTCACAAGGCATGTATGATCTTACTACCTATCCGATGGACCATCCTTTCTGGGAATTTCTGGCGCTCACCACGGGCACAGGCGGCAGCGCTATCATCATCGGCTCCGCAGCAGGTGTGGCAGTGATGGGCATCGAGCAGATAGATTTTATGTGGTACCTGAAAAAGATCAGCTGGCTGGCCATCCTGGGGTTTGTAGCCGGTATAGCCGTTTTCCTTTTGCAGCATGCCATCACATCGTAAATTAAAGCCCTTTTCAATTGCCCGGATCCTTCATTGCCGCTAAATGAAAATGTATGCCATCCATCACGCCTAATGCAATGGGATGGGTTGAAAAATACACTGCTTTATTTTTACGTAGCTCTTCCAGTTCCGGGCTGTAGTTGGATACCACGATCGACCTGGTTTTGCCATTCAGCATATCCTTGTCGTTACCGCCATTTCCCGCGGTAATGATCTGATCGATCGGGTGGTTCCATTTATAAGCCAGGTAGCGTACCGCACTTCCTTTGCTCGCCCGAAAAGGAAGCAGGTCAAGAAATTTGTTATCCGTGAGGAGTACTTTAGCCCTTAATTTATGATCATCTAAAAATTTATAGAGGTTGGCCATATCATCTTCATCAAAATGATCCTCCACATAGTAGCTGAGTTTGAACGGCCATTGAGCATCCTGTTCCTGCAACCTGATGCCGGGAAATTTTTTCAGGGCCGCCTGCAGTTCCGCCCGCTTCCATTGATAATCGATATGGCTGTCCCAGCCTTTATCCGCAATGAATTTATCGGTGTAATAGATCTCAGCGCCGGCGGAGCAGATCACCACGTCCGGCTGCGGCAGTGCGTATTTTTTGATGGCGTCCTGCGTGATCGCGAGGTTTCGTCCGCTGGCAATGCCGAATGCCACCGTTCCGGAATTTTTTTTGATCCAATCCGTAAATTCTTTCAGGCCCCTCACATCATTGCCTTCTGCTAAAGTGCCGTCCAGGTCTGTGATCACAAACCACCGGGCGCCTGCCAGTTTTTTACCATACGCGGGTTTGTTCACAAAGTTGAGTGCCGTATTGTTTTTTTGCTGCAGCAAACTATCTACTACACCAATATATTTATTGGCAAACGATGTCCATGAATACAATTGAGTCGAAGCGAGGATACCGTTGGCAGAATACTTGTCCCACAACACCTGATCGGAGATGATCTTTTTTAACGCGGTAGCAATGGCCGCAGGATCTTCCACGTCAACAAGCAACCCGTTCTCATTTTGTTCAAGTATTTCTTTTGGGCCGCCGGTAGGAGAGGCTATCACAGGAAGCCCGCAGGCCGCGGCTTCCACGATGGTGAGCCCGAAATTCTCTCCGGGTGTGGCATTCACGAAGACGCCTTTTTTACGGGCGGCAAGCCTATATATTTCCGGCACATCCAGCTTGGGATCATTTTTTTTCGGGATCGCCATCTTGCCATAGAGATCGTATTTGTCCATCAGCAACAAAAGATTGGTGAGGATATCTTTTTCATCTTCCGGCATCTTGCTGATATCTTTTCTTACACCGGCAAAAATGGCGAGGTTGGCCATTGCCTGCAACTCTTTATCCTGCCCGTAACTCTGGATAATCGACTCGAAATTTTTTCGCTTATCGGCCCTGCCAATGGATAAGATCAACGGCTTGGCTGGATGGAACAAAAACCGTTCAATATCGGAATTGACCCGGTACAATGCCTGCTCCTGTTCTACCGACATTTTAAAAGCCGGCATGTCGAGCCTGTAAAAAGGGTAAAACATTTCCGGCGTTACGCCTGGCGGGATCACTTCAAACCTGCCCTGGGTAAAATTTTTATATTGGCTATACTGGCTGTCGATGATATGTTGGGTACTTACCACGATCATATCCGCCGTTTTCAATACACTTTCTTCTGTATCGATCCGGAGTTTCATGTTGAATTTCTCCTCGATCTTTTCTTCACTCATTCCTTCCCTCATCAGCAACGCCTTTTTATTTCGCCCAAGCGAATGGCCGGTAGCGATAAAAGGGATCCCGAAAATTTCACTTACCTGGCTGGCGAGATAATTGCCATCGGCATAATGGCCATGCACCACATCGGGAATGTCGGATTCTTTTTCTATGAACCGAAGGGTCTTATCAATGAATTCATCCAGGTGGTCCCAGAGGGTTTCTTTTGGGCGGTAACTGTTGCCGCCACAGGTCATCCGTACAATACGGGCCTTTTCGTTTACGGTCTCAACCTCTTTTTCATAAGAAGAAGACACCCGTTTATCCATGATCCTGCGGGTAAAAAGATCTACTTTTCTCACCTGCGGATGTTTGGACAAATTCTCTAATAACTCAAGCACATATTTTACCTGTCCGCCAGTATCCTTGTCCCTCCCGATCTCAGGCTCATGAAACCTTATTAAACCATGGGGGCTGTATAATTGAATGTAATATTCTTTCATCCTTTTCCTTTTGGTTAACTTTGTAAAGGTAGCCAAATCTGCTTAGTGAGTGTTTGTAAATAGTTTAACTCATTGTAAAACAATATTATGTACTCTGGATCAGGCTTCAGCGATTGGGAAATCGGCGATATTACGGTTATCATTCACAAAGGTGTATACCATCTTTTTCATCTCATCATTCCCAACCACGATTATATCGCACACGCCATTTCAACCGATGGGATCTCCTGGAAGCGTACCAACAATGCCTTGTTTGTAGGCCATCCCGGCGAATGGGATGATGATATGCTCTGGACCATGCATGTAGTGGAAAAAGCCGGCAGGTTTGAAATGTATTATACCGGCCTTCAACGAAAGGATAGGGGGATTGTGTCGAGGGTGGGTCTTGCCATTTCCGACGACCTGCTCACCTGGACAAAAGAGCAGAAAGATCTTTACCCCATCGAGCCGAAAGGTATCTATTATGAGACCCAGGAACAGAACCCGAGGAAGTGGCTCAGCTTCCGCGATCCTTTTCAATTTGATCATAAAGGCGACAGTTATTTGCTGATCGCGGCAAGGGCCCTGCACGGACCTGTTTCCCGGAGAGGCTGCGTTGGCATCGTAAAGATCACCAACGATGTGCTGCAGCTGATGCCGCCTTTGTTATATCCATTCGTGTACGACGATATTGAATGCCCCTGCGTGTTTGAATTGAATGGCCGTTTTTATTTACTGGGTTCTATCCGGGAAGATATAAAAGTACGTTACTGGTTTGCGCCCGGTTTTTTGGAAGAGTACCATTCTTTTCATGAAGATGTACTGTTGCCGCCGGGTAATTATGCGGCAAGAACCGTGCAGGACGGGCCGCATTTGCTGGTGTACAATTTCTTTTATGCTTACGGGCAGATCAATGCCCTGCGGGTTTTGCCGCCACCCAAGCAACTGAGTACCGATGAACGCGGCAGGCTGTTGCTCAAAAGTTATTATCGATGGGAAGAGATGATCACCCACACTGCCACGCAGGATGATATGGGCCAATGCACCACCAGGTTTGATAACCCTTCCGCGTTTTTTTCGCAGGAAAAAGGAAAGCTTACCTGCGGTTCACGCAGCGGGTATGAGCTCTTCTGTTTTGAAAAACCTGCTGCCTGTTTTATCTGGGAAGGGATCCTTACGGTGGAAGGGATGGGTAAGCTCGGACTGGTTTGTGATGCAGACGGGGACGGCAACGGCTATTTCATTTCTTTCGATATCGCCTACGGCGAAACGACCATCCGTTCGTGGGGATTTAACCCGCTTGACAATAAACAGAATTTTATTTTCAACGATATACAAACGGCGCTGTTTCATATGAAAAGCGAAAGCTCGCTGCACTTCAGGCTCATCCGCTATGGTAATTATATTGAGCTGAGCGTAAATGGCGTGGTGAAACTGACCCTGATGGATTATACTTTTACCGGGAAAGGCTTCGGGCTGTACACGGCTTCCTCGGTCATCTCCCTGCAGGGATCGCTGTTGCACCGCCTGCCCGATCCCGAAGAAGAATATGCCAGCCCGGAAGAAACGCATGTGTGATAATTAACCTCTTTGATATTATTGACCAAATGTAGCAACCATGAATAAGAACATACATCCTCTAGTTTGCTTTGGCGAGGTCTTATGGGATATCCGTCCCTCCGGCACACAGCCCGGCGGGGCGCCCATGAATGTGGCCTATCATCTTCAACAACTGCAAAAGAATCCGGCCATCATTACAAAAACCGGTAACGACAGCGAGGGCAGAAGATTGCTCGAATTGTTCACATTAAAGAATATCAATACAGGGCACATCCAGACAGACCTGCAATACCCAACTGGTAAGGTATATGGTACCCAGGATCCAAAAGGTGATATGAGTTATGATATCGTACAGCCATCCGCCTGGGATTTTATTGAATGGCACGAAGCATTTACTGATCTGATGGCCAATGCAACTTATTTTGTGTATGGCAGCCTCGCGGCAAGAAACATCCGGTCACGAAAAACACTTTTTGAATTACTCGAAGTGGCACCCCGAAAAGTATTTGACATCAACCTGCGGGCGCCGCACTATGAAAAAAATGTACTGCTGGACCTGTTGAAAAAAGCAGACCTGTTGAAGATGAATGAAGATGAGCTGGCATTGACAGCTCCCTGGTTTTGTACGTATACTGATCCGCAAGACCAGGTAAGATCTATCAGCGAACAATTGGGACTTACCTTGTTTGTAGTGACCAGGGGAGGTGATGGGGCTATTTTATACAGGGATGGTGAGATCTTTTCGCATCCCGGTATCAAAGTAAACGTGGCCGATACGGTTGGCAGCGGAGATGCTTTCCTGGCGGCACTGCTGGCGGGATTGATGGATCAAGATCCACCCGGGTTAATATTGGAGAATGCGGTAAAGCTGGGTTCTTTTGTAGCGACCCAAAAAGGGGGAATGCCGGATTATGATGTAGAGCAGGTGAAAGCCATTGCTTCGTGATAGTGTTTCGTCCGTTCAAAGCTGTGAATCCAGATATGGAAATATTCGTTGGTTTTATCGGAATAAATCCGATAAATGATGTTTTATTTGACAGGGAGAGGCCATGTCTCAAAATGATTTCCAAAAATTGTTGCATCAGAAAATTGCTACAGTTTCAATTGATGCGATAAAAAATGATATCGTGCGATTCATTAAAGATGAGCATATAACAGATATCTGGTCGGCGGATATTTTAAAGACCTGGCAACGAAGATCAGGTTTGTGTAATGGATGTGTACATAGCGTGGGTGGAAGATATTTCCCGCAATTTTATCGCAGGATAAAGGAGCGCTGCGGGATGGGATTAAAATACCTATTAATATTAAATCTACTTTGTAGGCATAAAAGCTTACATTACGTTTAAACCGTAGGTACAAATCCAAACACATTGCCCCACTCGCCCCAAAAAAATACAGATAAGATGGGTTTTGGCCCATCTCCGGCGGCAGCCAATACTTTGCACCAGCTTGCTTTTGATAATGCTGCCCAGGCCCACATTATTTTCCATATCAAAACAGGAAAGATCATCGTAGCAAATCCTGCTGCCTGCAGCTTATTAGGCTATTCTGCAGGAGAAATCTTAGGAAAAAAAAGGGCGGATATTTTTGCGGATGATGAAAAAAAGTTTAAGAAAATGCTGCTGGAGCGCAAGGCTACAGGACAAGCCATTGCACAGGTAAATGCTGTTTTAAAGAATGGCAGCCTGCTTCCATGCGAGATAAGTTCCGCCATTTTCCGGGACAGCGATGGAACTGAAACTTCCATAACCACCATCTCGGACCTGCGTGCGGCAATTTCCACACAGAAAAAGATCGATGATAAAACCGCACGGGTTACCGGTAAAAATATCCTGAAGGCACAGGAAAAGTCTGATCTGCTCCAGGAGCAATCCACCCAATGGCTCCGGTATTTTGCCGAAACTTCTTATGATGTGATGTGGGATTGGGACATCTCTACCGGTAAGGTCTATGTGGGCAACAGCATTGAAGATGTATTTGGCTACAGGATAGAAAATGATACGGTCGACTACGATATCCTTCACCAATACCTGGTTCCCGGGGAAAAAGAACGCATTAGTAAAAAAATAAAAAAATCTCTCTTTTCAAAGAAAAAATCATGGGAAGATTCATTCTCTATCCGGTGTAAAGATGGAGTAATCGCCGCAACTACGTCGAGGGCCTGTATTTTGAGGGATCCCGATGGTACCGCAATACGACTGGTAGGGGCCACACAGGATGTCAGTAAAATAATTGACCTTGAAAACAAGATCCGCGACCAGCATCTTATTCATAAAGAAGATATGGAAAAATTCAGGTTGACGGATAAGATATCCTTTAATGTGATATGGGACTGGGACCTGGAGAAGGACGAATTATTTATCGGGGAAGGGTTTAAAGAGCTGTTTGGTTACACCATCAGGAAGAACAAAGGTAATATGCTGAGGGACTGGGTGAATTATATTCACCCGGATGACAAGCAACAAATATCGGCAGACCTCGCTGATACTATCAGGTCAAAAGCCATGCAGTGGAAGCAGGCGTATCGTATCATCAGGGCCAATGGTTCCATTGCCAAGGTATACGTCAGGGCAAGCATCCTGCGGGACCCCGCCGGCAGGGCTTACCGGATGCTCGGTGCGATCCAGGACCTCAGCCTCCAGAAGGAACTGGAGGAACAACTCGACGAAGAAATAAAAAAGAATGGGGTCGAAATGAGTGCACATCGTAAATACGAAGAGAATTTCAAACTGATTTTTAATTCTTCTTCCGATATTTTTTATGATGTAGACCTGCTGGCCAATACGGTCGTACTGAGCAATGCCTACAAAAAGAATTTAGGATATAAACTGAGCAAAAATGCCGTTTCGGGAGACGAATGGATGGCCCATATACACCCTGAAGATAAACCGGCTTTTACAGAATCTTATGGTCAAATGCTGCTTACCAATATTACCGAATGGAAGTATGCCGTCCGGTATTTGAAAGCAGACAATTCAGTTATCTCCCTGGTCGGCAATTCCGTAATATTGCGCCAGCCCGATGGTACCGCATACCGCATTATCGGTTCCCTGCAGGATGCCAACAAACACCGGGTTATCAACAACAGGTTGTCGCAGGAAATAGAGTCGGGTGAAAGTGCCATGGCATTTGCTATCGGCGAAGCAAGAGTAGCCGAGCGGTCGGAGATCGGTAAAGAACTTCACGATAATGTCAACCAGTTATTGGGGGCGTCAAAACTTTACATGGAAATGGCCAAAAAAGGCGGCAGGAACAGTAAAGTATACCTGCAACGTTCTACCGAGTACACGCTTACAGCCATTGAAGAGATCCGTAAATTAACGAAAGGCCTTACTACCGATACCATCGATATCCTGGGTTTAGTGGGATCGGTCAACAACCTGGCAGCAGATATAATGGAAGTACAAAGCCTGGAGATCGTGCTTCAGCTGGATGCCGCTGTGGAAGGCTTATTGAGCAGTAAGGTTAAATTAAACTTATTCAGGATCATACAGGAACAGATCAATAATATTGTAAAACATGCAGATGCTTCCATCATAACGCTTTTGCTGCTGGCGGCGGATAAGATGGTGCAGCTCACCATCACCGACAATGGTAAAGGTTTTGATGTATCGCAGGTACCCGGCGGCATAGGGTTGAGCAACATGATGGAGCGGGCAAATATCATCCACGCCACCACAGTAACAACCTCCGTGATCGGTGAGGGCACCACTTTTACGCTGAAAGTGAATGCTGACATCCTGTAAGATCAGCCAAGGGCCAACAAGATCTGATTCCGCTGTGGCAAAATAATCCCGGAATATCCTCAAAAGCCACTGCACTCCCGGTCAGCATTTCGCAGATTGTTTAAGTTTCCCCGCTGATACAGCTAACTGAATATGAACACCTGGGGAATTTTTGTTCCGGTATTATATGGCTTGAGATTTGCCTGCACTATTGAATGGCAACTATTTTGGTGGTGGACGATCATGAGGATCTGTTGTACCTTATGACAACCTGCCTGACGCTGAAAGGATATTCGGTGAGAACGGCAAGGTCTAAAAGTGAATTCCTTGATTCCCTCGGGGCTTTGGATCCTGACCTCATCATCCTCGATGTTATGCTGGGGCAAGACAATGGGCGGGACTTATGCAAAGAGATCAAGTCCTCCAGGCATAAGCATATTCCTATCTTATTATACTCCGCGGTCTCTCATTTGCTGGACGACTTTGAGGAATGCCAGGCAGATGGCATACTGGAAAAACCATTCGAAATAAACGTATTGCTGCAAGAAGTTCAGGGGCTGATATCAAAAGCCGGGGAGCATTGATAGTTTCCTGCCCCATGTATTGGCATCGGGCGGCTATAGAAATTTTTTACCGGATGATCTTTAATCGTAGCCCTTTCGCTACGGCTTCCGTTCCGCAGGCGACATGCATTTTGGTATAAATATTTTTAAGATGGCTTTTGACTGTTTCAACGGTAATGCCCAGTTCCGCAGCCAATTCCTTATAAGTACTGCCGTGCGACAGGATGGTTAACAGGTTAAGCTCACGTGGGGTAAGCAGGTAGCTGTCATTCAGTTTTTCTTCCTTAAAAAAGCCGATCACTTTGCGGGAAATCTCGGGTGACAAAGGGTTGCCGCCCTGGTATACATCCCTGATCGCATCTAATATCCTGGTGTGGCTATCTTTTTTTAGAATATAACCATTGGCCCCATATTTCATGCAATCGAATATTTTGTTGTCGTCTTCAAATACCGTGAACATGATGATCTGTACATCCGGCAACTCTTCTTTCGCCATTTTAACTCCTTCAATTCCTCCTTTTCCGGGCATATCAATATCCATCAATATTACATCGGGCAACACATCACCGCTTAAAATTTCCTTTACCTGGTCGCAATGAGGATAAGAACCGATGAGTTGAAATTCCTTATCCGTTGCAATTAAGAGTTCAAGGGTTGCCCTTAGGCTGCTGTTGTCTTCAAAAATCAGCACATTGATCATGGCCTTGTTTATAATTTTAAAGTGATGTGTATGTTGGTACCGGTAGCAGAAGAAGAGTTGATCCTGATATTGCCCCCCGTCTCTTTTATCCTTTTTTGCATACCTGTGATCCCGTTCCTTGAATGGATCTTTTGCTGTGCGATCCCTTTACCGTTATCCGATACGGTAATACTTACCAGTTGCTGGCCGGCGGTAATGGTCAGCGAAGCATGGGAAGCTTCGCTGTGCTTGGCGATATTGTTCAGCGCTTCCTTTGCCGTTAAGAACAGGTTCCTCAATTTTTTGATGGGCAGTGATATATGGTCCATGTCGGGGGAAGCGGATGCAGCAAACTCTATGTTTTTCGCTCCCATGATGAAAGAACCGTATTCCACCAACCGGCTGTATACCTGGTGCATATTGCTGGTATTACTCTTCAGGCTCCATATGATCTCATCGAGTTTGAGCTGCAGTATTTTTACATCGTCCGTAATGCGTCGCATGTAGAGGGCCCCTCTTTCCGACAATGGCTCCTGTTCTGCTACCAGGGTACTTAAGATGTTTACGCTGCTCAAAGTAGCGCCCGCATCATCATGCAGGTCCTGCGACAGGGAAGCCCTGAACGAATTCCATTTGTTCAACTGCCGTATCCTGAGCCAGAAAAAGAACAGCAGTAAAAAAATAATACCCGCGGGTAACAATATTTTAAACCGCAGGGTTTCGTAATAATAAGGGAGCGCTTTAATTTGTAAAACAAGTGTTTTGTCCTGGGTGTTCTGAAGGTCGTCGGTAGCTTTGATACAGATCGTATAACTGCCATTTTTAAAATTGCTGAAAACGAAGGAAGGGTTGTTGCCCAATAACTGCCATTCATCCCGGTTGATGCGGTACCAGTATTGAACGTTTTTATTACTGGCAAAATTCAATGCCGAAAAGAACAGGGTGATATTTCTTTCGTTGGGTAAAACCTCCAGCTCATTACCGGTGATGAATTTTTCGGTACCATTTACCAATACCTTACTCAATGCCAGTTTATTGATGAAGGCGCTGTTGAATAATGTTTTAGTATCGATGAGCGAAACAACCCTGTTAAAACCCACAGCGAGCATTTTGTCTGACACAGGCTCAAAAGCATACAAGGCATTGTTGTAAGGCAGGCCATTGAGCGTGGTGATCAGGAGGGTATTATCGGTAACCGGGTTCCACACCTGTATGCCTTCTTCGGTGCCAAACCAGATAGTACGGTCGGGCATGGCGGCAATCCCTTCCACATGCTCGTTGGCGAGTGGATGGTCATTGATGGAAATGATCTTTGTCACCTTCCCGGAATCGTTGATGGCATTGAAGCCCCCATAACCGCTGACCAATAAATTGAATTGTCCCGACCGGGCGATCCTGTTGTAATAATCCCCGATGAATAATTTCTCATCTGCCGTTCTCCGGGCAATTCCCGTGAAAGAAGAAGTTGCTGTATCATATATGGCCAATCCATAACTTTCGGGCATCCAGCCCGCCAAAAAAATATTCCCTTTATCATCCGCAGCTATATCGTTCCATAAATTACTGGCAGAAAACACGGGGCTATCGTTTACCCGGATTGCAGAATCAATCTGCAGTGTTGCTTTTTTAAGCGCTACTACCGGCAGCTCCGATGGCAACAGCCACACTTCTTTCGGGGTGACCATCGCTTTTTTGAAGACGGCATGATCGTATTCTTTTTTAAAGAATATTTTAGCCACGCGGCCGTCAGCATACTGATATAAACCAGAAGTGGTACTCAACAATACCTTTCCGTTACAATATGAAAGATGGTTGATGATGGTTTTGGCCGGCAGGCCAATGCGGTTCCAGTTGGCAAAATCGGTATGATAAAAGCGCCCGGCGGAAGTGCCGATATAAAAATGATTTTCTACAACCGATCTCAGGATACTGGTTACATGATCTTCCTGCGCATTGCCGTCAGGGAGTGTGTAATTGATGATGGCATCATTTCCCGGGGTAAGTTTGACCAGGCCATGGTTGGTGCACACCCAGATATGATGGGTAGCGCCGGCATAAATGCTATTGATCGAGCTGCCGGTGCTGGAGGTGGAGAATACCGGGGTATAAGCAGACAGGCTTTTGTTGCTGCAATACACCTGCCCCCGCGATGCGGCAATGATAATGGTGGCTGAATTCTTTGTAGCAGCGGTAATCGAAATGATCTGGTCATCCGTGGTGATATCCACGATGGTTTTGCTGATCACCTTATTGGCAGAGCTTTTGACGAGGTAAATGCTGTTGCCGGAAGCAAGCGCTACCGTATCGTTGCCAATGGTGGCAGCCGCCGAATAAGAGCGGTAACTTAGCAGCGGGTTTTCATTGCGCCGCAGGGAATCGTAACTTTTATCCCATATGAACAACCCATTGATGCTGGCCACCCATACTTTTCCGGGCAATGGATTGGCAAAAAAGGCGATCCTGTCGTTGCTGTTATTGAAACCGCTTATCGCGAAGCGCTTTTCCTGTTTGCTACCGGCGGTATAATATTTTGCATTCCTGAAATCAGAACACCATATCCGGCCCTCATCGTCGGTAAACAGATTGTTGTAATGATCATTGTTGGGATCGGCATCGCTGAAGTTGGTATTTGCAATGCCGGTACGATAGCCACTGTATGGATTAAAACGATGGAGGCCGGTATTGTTATCATAGATGGTAAACTCCCCGTTCTTCGCCGTGTTCATGCTTACCAGGTTACCCCTTACGTTGGGTGACGGTTGAAAGATGTAGCCGTCGTACCTGCACAGCCCGCGGCGTGTGGCCAGCCACAGGTAACCTGTGCTGTCTGCCGAACATGCCTGCACAGCGTTGGAAGGAAGGCCATTCTCCGTGAGGAAATATTCTGCTTTATAACCTGGTTGGGAAAAAGAATAGTTGCTGCAGAGTATCGTGAACACCCCAAAAAATACCTGCAGTAAACGCTTCATGGATCATCCTTTTATTTGAGAGTGAAAATAACTTTTTGTGGTGATGAAGTTGAAATAAATTGAACGAAATACCCGGAAATTCTTCCCATACCTGGCGTAGATTTCATGGTGTTATGAGCACAGATATGCGGTAGGAGAGCGTACCGGCTGCATTTTTCAGCAGGGCACAATCCCCGCTTCCCATACCGGAAATACATCCCGAGGTAGCACAGGTTCGCCCTTCCATATCCGTGAGGATCCCAAAACACCGGTCAGGGAAGGGTTTGGGCGGCTCCTGTTTTTTTGCCGGAACCGGCATGAGCAGGCGATGTTTAAAAAGGAATGCTTTATCAATTACCAGGCGTTGTACCGTGTCTGCCGCTTTGCTGATGCCTGGCAGCGCCAGCAATATACCTTTGGGAATGGCCGTCAGGGAATAAGTAAGTGTAGTATCGCGTAGAGGTGTTACCTGCAAAGAAGCCAGGGATAACATCCAGGCGTTTTCGTTTATCTCATCATCTCGTTCCTGCGGACTAAGAGTATGCAGGTATGCGATATTCAACGCATGGCCCGGTATAAAGTCAAACACTTCGGGCAGCACATACCCGGCAACCGGATCTTTATTGACCTTATTCACGCGGAACTTGTATCGGTCCGGATACTGCGTCATTTCGAGTAACATCTCCGCATCCATCAATAATGTAAAACTTCCCCCGGGAATAACAAAAGGCAATGTAACACTGCCGGTATTATCGGTGGGCTGCAGCGAATAAGTGAACCGCATGCCTGGCAGCTGTCTTTTTCCTCCTGCTCCTTTCGCCGGAGGCAGCATGGGCCTGCCTTTGTATAACACCACCGCTTCCAGGTATTGCGCGGGTACTTCGGGGGCAAGCTTAAAGCTGTATAAGAAGAGGCTGTTCCACCGTTGCTTGTGTTGCGCAGTGGCGGCATTCAGCAATACAAGGTTAAGTAAGGCAATGAATATTTTTTTTATCATTTGCTATTGCTTTGTAAGCCCGGTGAATGTGCCATCGGCTTTTCCGGCAGGTACATCAAATTTTGATTTGCGCTTATTGATACTGTAAATATTGCCGCTGAACTTCCCGGAGAGTTTGCCCCCGGTAAGCTGTACCGTTATTTCGCCTTCTCTTATTTCATAAGTGATCCCGTCTATCGTCACCAGGTTATCATTTTTTTCCAGCGGATATTTTCCCGCTGCAGCCTTTGGGATCTTTAAGGATAAGATTTGTACCACTTTGCTTTCGATCAATTCGCAGGTTATTACAAAACCTTTGTTGTTGCCTAATTTAAGCAGTATTGCTTTACCGCTTACTTTCCGGCCATTGCTGGCAGTGACAGTGAAGGAGCCCGTTTTTTGTTTCAGTTGGTTTAATAGTTCATCCGCTTTCGGGGAGGAGGATTGTGCTGCTGTGCGAATAGTAAGCGCCATTATAAAGAAGGCAGCGAGGTAGATTGCTTTTTTCATTGTTGTTGCGTTTTAATTTGAAAACCGTACGATACGGATGGAAGATGTTTTGTCGTTGAAGTCGATTTTTTTACCACTGTGCACATCCGCGGCATCGGATTGTACGCCTTTATAAACCGGTGCGGGATCGTTTTTTGCATTAGTGGTTTGTACAAAATAATCTGCATTGGCTACGTTGGTAAAATCGTTGTTATCGATGTATACGCCTACAGCGCCGTTGGGGGTTACGGTACCTTTATTGGGCACGTACACAGACGGCCCTTTGGCATAGTATTCTTTTCCACGGCCGATGATCTCGATACGGCTGCCGACAGAACCGGGATTGAAATGGTCGTTTTCATATAGATATATTTTTACCCCATTCGGTACCAGGCAACTGCTGATGACGTCGTTCCATTCAGGGCCCAGGGCAGCCAGCGAAAATTCGAGCATATTGTTGCCGGTCACTTTCAGCACTTTCTTTTTGCCTTTAAAGTTGATATCGGTATACAACCATATTTCATCGCCATGGAAATTAAATTTGTTGAGTTCGTTTTGCCCGATCGGTACTCTTGATGCGGGGGATTTAAAAAACACTGAATCTTTTTTTTGCAACTGTGCCGAACTGCTGACATAAAGCATAGAAAGAAGGACAATGAGGGATGTTTTTTTCATTTTATTTAGTTAAAGGTTTAATGGTATTGATACATTTTTATTTCCGGGAAACCCGCAACACACTACTGTTTTTATCCATCTCAGGGCTTCCACCTGCCGTTATCGCCTTCTTTCCATACGGCTGTTTTTTGCGACTTGATATAATAGATCGTGCCTTTGCTGAACACCTGGTAGGTTACGTCCGGTTTGTCCACTTCCTCATCTGTCACATAGCCGCAACCCTGTTCCCACCTGCGTTTGGCAAACTCATCCCAGATCGGCCCTTTGTGTATGGTATACCCGAAGATGTCATTGTCCCGGCGGTAGATATAGCCGTATTTAAATTGCTGCAGCCACACGGACTGGCCATGGATCGGCTTTTCTACCGGTACGCCCAGGTAGCTGTTGGCGCCGCCCATGGATTTGTATTTCTGGAAAATGTTGGCGGAATTCGCGGGGGAGTTTTTCGCCCCGTTTTTATCGCCGGGCACAATTTCTGTCCTTACGCCGCTTACGTCTACCAGGGCACCACCTTCAAAATATTGTTGCCAGGTCTTGTTCATGCCTTTAATCGGTTGGGCTTCTGCAATAGGGTAGCCGAGGCTGCCCCTTTCAAATTGTTCCTTGCCCCATTGCGAAAGGATATTACCGGCAATTACAAACGCGCCATATTTTGGATGGTAATAAATAGCGCCGCCTTCAAAGTAGCAATAGCTGGCCTGTTTATCCGGTGTGATCTTCAGATCATCTGTAGGGAAGCCTAAAAAACCGTTGGCGTAGTTTTCATTCATGTAGCGTTGGAGGATCCTGCCCTTTACCACATGCGCCCCGGTTTTGCCCGACCAGTAAATAGCGCCCCGTTCAAAGAACTGGTAGAAGCCATCTTTCATCGGCAGCTCGTCCTGTGTTGGGTAACCGAGCTCCGACTCTGTTGCCCCCAGTTCAAAGTATTTCCTTACAATGGCGCCATACACGGCAATGGGCACATTTTTGGCTTTGCTCATAAATACGGCATCCAGGTTGTCGGTGTAAGCGTAGTTCTTTTTTTGAAGGTAATACCCTGTATTTCGCTCAAGGCCGACATCGTTCATGTCCGTCATCCCTTTTTCATTTGCTTTTTTCTTCAGCACCTCGTAAATGTTCTTTGGCGCTTTTGTAATGATAATGGGTTGCTGCTGTGCCGATAGCCACAGGCAATTTCCCAGGGCCACGATAAATAAGAAAATTGATCTTTTCATTGTTGATGTTGGTTTAAATAGTTTGTTTACCAGCCTGGCCACTCTGATTTTTTCCACCTGGTTTCCATACCATGAATAACAGTGCCACCCCAAAAAAAATGGCAAAACCGCCACTGCTCATTTCGGTAAAAGAAAACACGGCATGTTGCGAAGCATCTGCCGGGTTATATGCCACCGTTACTTTTTCGCCTGCGGTATAGTTATCCATGAAGAGCCCGCCCCCGGCCGCTAAAAAGCGGGTGCTGTCCTGTTTTCCTTCGGCCAGGAAACAGATGTAGGGGCGCCTGCCTGCCTTAAAAAAATTACGGCTGCTATTCCGCCCCGCACGTGTACGGGCATGCAGGGCAGTAACGATACCAGTAGCGGTTTTTCCCTGAAGCCTTATGTATAATGGCTTTGCCGAAATATACAATCCCCATGCAGTGATGGCCAAACCGCTGACGAACAGGATCAGTTTTTTCATTACGTGGTTTAATTTACAATGGTAACAGTGCCGGGCTTCATGATAATGGACAGGGAAGATGCCCGGTCATTCCAGTCAGAGTTCCCCGAGAAGAGTGCGTTATCCGTTGTATAAGGTTTATTTTTCAGGCATGGGTGCGAAGTGGTCAGCGAGAGCATTTTGCTGCCCGGCGAAATTTCAAGGTTCTTCCCGGTGTGTATCCTTACCGCAGCTATCTGCCCTTTTATTTTGATGGAGCTGAGCTTGTCGTTAAAGTCAAGGTCTGCGAGGTTGAGCCATCCCCACTGCCTGGAAACCGGTGAGGAGGAAAAACACCTGGCCTCATCTGCAGAGCTCATAGGGCAGGGCGTCAGGGATAACGACTGCCCACCGAAATTGCAATCTTCGTACAGGGTAACTTCATCATCGAGCATATCGAAAATGATAATGGAAGATATTTTATCATTGATGTCTTTGATGCCCGACAGCATTCTGCCCCCCGCATCTTTGCCCCTGTAGATCTCTACTTTCGTAAAGTCTGTATTGTACCTTTTATTATTGTTGTCGGAATTTAACGTATAGTAAGTACCGGCGATATTATCATCTTCAAATGCCACTACCATTAACCCGGTGGGGATAAGGGCGGAAGAAAAAAAATCATTGGCATCCATGCCCAGTTCCTTCAACGTATACTGGCCACGGCCGAGGATATATTTTTTGCCGCCATAACCGGCATGTTCAAAAAACCATACTTCATCTTTGTTTGCCCGGTTCCTGAAGCTGGTGTACATTTCCGCCTGTTTATCCTTGAGGATGGGAACGGTCGGTTTTACCCGGGGTGTCAGTTGGGCGTGGCTTAGCGAGGCCAGCAGGCATAGCAGGAGCGTAAAGGACGGTTTCATATTTTGTGTTGATTTATTGTTTACAGGTGTTATAATCATGGATGATCTGCAGTAACACGGCCTTCCTTCGCAGGTCGCCGTTGTTTACCACAAAAGGGTAGAAGTAGTCTTTGTCCTTGCTTTTTATTTTCGCTGCCAGGGCGGGGCAGTCTTTTACATAGGCGCTCATTTTATCATCGAAATTTGGCGTGAACTTCCCGCTTTCCAGGTTGAATATTTCGTTATTGACCGCACCCGGTAACTGCAGGTAATATTCCACCTGCTTCTCATCTTTGCCGGTAGTGCTGTTCTTTACCATTTTTTCATGCTGAAACAGATCTATCCTGCCTCCGGGAGGAGTAAGCTGCTGTACGAACCGCAGGGCATTACCGCTCCAGAAGTTGCTCCCGATGAGTTTCTTTACGCAATAGGTGCCTCCATTCAGGTAAACAGACTGTATATCCGAAAGGGAATATTCCTGGTAATTTTTATCGGTGCCTTCTGCAAATTGTACCCGGCTTACAGAGCTGTAATTGTCAAAACTCCGGACGCTTATTTTGCCTTGCAGCTGTTTGCCGGAATTTAAGTTTAAAGTGGCAGGTTGGCCGCTCATATTGTTGGCCGAACTGTAATAAGGAGTATTACATGCGACAGCACAAACCAAAATAAGTACCTGTAAAATAATTGGCTTCATCATTTATTTTTAGGGATTAGGAGTTGATGGAAATTGCCGCTGATCTCGCCGGAGGAGATCTTGTTATAACCGCCCTTGCCATTGCTGCCGTAATATTTCGCTTTAAAATTTCCCGATAACAGTTTACCGGTAGCCTGTAGCTCTATATAGCCGTCATTGAGCAGGTAGTTGCTGTTGCCGATAAACATATTGCTTTGTTCATCGCCGCTGCCGAAAGGATACCTGCCGTTGGCTATACCCGGCAAAACGATGGCAATGGAGTAGCTTTGAGTGGTTGTACCGGTATTGATCGTATACCTGTTACCGTCAGAAATTTTAAGAAGCGCCACGTCTGTCCTGTATTCTTTATTTTTAAAAATAAAGGACATCATGCCTGGCTTCTGGCGGTGGGCCATGGTGGGAGATCTCATGGCCATGCCTGTTAAACAGGAGATGAGGAATATAAAAAGATAGTGATGCTTTATAAAACGATCTGGCATGTAGGTATTTTGCCCCGTAAAAATATCATGCAATCCGACCGGCTTTATCCCCCTTTTGAGGGATAGTATAAAAGAGCAATGGCAAGGTTTATTTAGCCGCGGGTTTACCGGTACTCATGGATTGTACGCTTTCCCCCTTTTTTTCTGTAACAGCAATCACTCAATGCCTTCCCTGAATTTTCCGGCTGCCCGGTCGGAGATTTTATTTAAGAATATTTTGTAAGGTTCTGTAAATCCCTGCGTCTTACTTCCCGGATCAATTATTTTTTTACTCAAAAATCAACCGATATGAACCTGAAGAAATACGTCTTTGTTTTCCTTACATTATTATATACAAACATCGTTTCTGCTCAAAATACAGCAGTGTTTGCCACGGATGGTGTTGCCATAAGGGGCTACGATGCAGTGGCTTATTTTACCGACAACCAGGCAGTCAAAGGCGTTGAAGCATTCAGCTACCAATGGAATAATGCCAGATGGTTATTTAAAAACAACGACCACCTGTTGCAGTTTATAGCCAATCCTGAAAAATATGCACCGCAGTATGGTGGTTACTGCGCTTATGGTTTATCCGAAAATCATGCTTCCCCTACCAGCCCCGAAGCATTTACAATTGTGGATGATAAACTTTACCTCAACTACAGCCTGAAAGTAAAACAGCTTTGGTTAAAAGACCAACAGGAAAGGATTCAGAAGGCCAACGCTTTTTGGCCCGGGCTAAAAATCAATCAATAAAAAAACAGATCGGTTGTAAGGAATGGCGATTGTGATCGTATTACCTAAAAAACAGTAATGATGAAAAAAACAGGATTAATGATAATGGCGGCAGTTTTATTGACCGGTGCCGCATTTTCGCAGGATGTTCTCCGCAAAAAACATTATAATCTCGATAAGGGGATTGCGCTCGACGGTTACGACGCAGTAGCCTATTTCAAACAAAACAAAGCGGTGGAAGGCAAAAAAGAATTTGCCGTTTCCGACCAGGGAGTCATTTATTATTTCAGCAATGCGGAGAACAAGCAGGATTTTTTAAAGAATGCAGCAAAGTATGAACCCCAATATGGTGGCTGGTGTGCTTACGCAATGGGCGCCAATGGCGAAAAAGTAAGCGTGGACCCCAAAACTTTTAAGATACTCAACGGAAAGCTCTACCTGTTTTATCATTCCTGGTTAAACAATACACTTACCAAATGGAATAAGGACGAAGCCGCCCTGAAAACAAAAGCGGATAAAAACTGGCTCGACATTTTTAAATAATCATCAACCATACATCGTGAAGATCAGAAACATTTTTTCCCCGGTACTCAGAATTGTGGCGGCGGCAATTCTTTTACAAACACTTTACTTCAAATTTACCGGCCAGCCCGAATCGGTGGAATTGTTCACCAAACTCGGCGTTGAACCGTGGGGACGTATCGGCACGGGCGTGATCGAATTGATCGCGGGCATACTATTGCTCTTGCCTGCCACTGTTTTTATCGGGGCCATGTCGGGCATTGGCCTGATGACAGGTGCCATCCTCTCTCACCTGTTTGTAATTGGTATTGAATCCCGGGGTGACGGTGGACAATTATTCATGCTGGCCATCATCGTGTTGGTCTGTTGCATCGTTATTGCGTGGATGCATCGCAAACAGGGAGTTGATCTGTTTGAAAGATTTTTTACAAAGAAAAGCACCAGGGGCATGAAAGCTGTTGCCATACTTTTTTTCTGTTCCTTGTTGCCCGCTCATAAGATCATGGCCCAGGGTTGCAGCGATGCGGGCTTTTGCACCATCGGGCATCTGAATCAGCAGCAAACTGATAATGAAAACAAGCGCCACCAAAAGATCTCCCTGCTGTTGTCTGCAGGTGTGGGCGATGAGAGTGTATTTGTATTTACACCCGGCTTACAATACGATAACCAGTTCAATAAAAAATGGGCCCTGCAGGCAAAGATCACGGCCAACAGCGCAAATGGCGACCTGGGCAGCGCTGCTGGCTTGGGCGATATTTTTTTATCCGGCATTTATAGTCTGCCTTCCAAAAATAATTGGCAGTTGTCGTTTACCGCGGGTACCAAACTGCCCCTCAACCAAAGTGATCTGAAACAGGATGGAAGATCTTTACCCATGCAATACCAAAGTAGTTTAGGTACCATCGATTTAATTACCGGCATAACGATCACAAATAATCAATGGCAGTTTGCGGCCGGCTGGCAACAACCATTGACCGGCAGGAATAAGAATCATTTTTTACCGGCTTACTGGGCAAGCGAAACAGCCGATAAATACATCCCTTCCAATGATCTTAATCGCCGGGCAGATGTGCTGTTAAGAGCGGGGTACCATTTTAAATTAAATACAAAATTTAGTTTCAATGCCGGGTTATTGGGTATCTGTCATTTGGGAGAAGATACTTATATCGATGGTAATATCAGCAACAAACCCATTGCTATCAAAGGTTCCGGCGGCCTTACATTAAATGCCACTGCGCTTGCCAGCTACCAGCTCAATGATAAAATAACGCTTTCACTAACGGGGGCCGTACCATTTATCGTCAGGGATGTAAGGCCCGATGGATTAACCAGGGAATTTGTAGTGTCACCGGAAATCAGTTTTAATTTTTAAATCAATTATCATGAAAATCATTTTACTCGCCTTTTGTTTTGTTTGTACGTTTGCTTCCTGCAAAAAGGAAGTACTGGCATCCACTGAACGGTTGAATGAAACAGTGGATAGTACCACATCAGTAATTAAATATTCCGGTGTGTTTACGTCAGGCCCCTACGGCACCGTTTCCGGCAGGGCCGAAATTGTAAAGCAGGGATCCGTACTAAAGCTTCAGCTCAAAAATTTTGACGCCAGCAACGGGCCCGCGTTGCACATGTACTTGTCCAAACAGGCAATGCCCATTGATTTTATCGACCTCGGCAGTTTGAAATCTACCTCGGGCAACCAGGTATATGATATTTCCGGGATGCCCGATTTTGCAGCGTATAAGTATGTATCCGTTCATTGTGTAGACTACAATCATCTTTTTGGATACGCACCATTAAATTAATCCGGCACCATGATCTTTTTACAACTTACCAGTCAGCTTGATTCTTTGAAGCAA
Source organism: Ferruginibacter sp. HRS2-29 (assembly GCF_024343615.1). Lineage (GTDB taxonomy): Bacteria > Bacteroidota > Bacteroidia > Chitinophagales > Chitinophagaceae > Ferruginibacter. The sequence continues at coordinate 249,570 of NZ_RJUB01000162.1, forward strand.
TTATTGTTGACGATGAGCGACCAGCAATACCGGTGTGAGATCCGGCATTTAAAGAATGCCAGTATCGGCGCCCACGCCAGGCATATCATAGAACTGCTGCAATGCGCAGTAAGCGGCTATGAGTGCAACCGGGTAGACTACGTGAACAGGAAAAGAAATATTCAGTTGGAAACGGATCGCTTACTGGCAACAGGTCAGATAGAGCATCTCATAAACAGTATTCAAAAGCCGGATAGTATCTTAAGAATAATTACTGAAGAAAGTGGCGCAGCAGGACTGGAGGTATCCACCACTTACTTCAGGGAAATAGTGTACAATACCGAACATGCGGTCCATCACCTGGCGCTGATCAGGGTGGGGCTGATAGAAATGGACGTTGACCTTGTAGAGGAAGATTTTGGGATAGCCAGCTCCACTATACGATACAAACATTCGCTTGCACAAAATCAAATTACCCACTAAAGCAGCCATTATGTGTACGGTAGTGTTTATTCCAACAACTGATTCCACCTTCTTCGCTTCCCTGAGAGACGAGAACCCGTTGCGCCCCGAAGCCAGCGCACCGGCAATTCGTCTTCGTAACGGGATTAAAACTTTATCCCCCGCGGATGCATTGGCCGGCGGTACATGGGTGTGCGTGAACGACCTTGGCAGTGTTTTTATTTTATTAAATGGTGGATTCAACAATCATACCCGTCAGAAAAATTATACCCGGAGCAGGGGGCTGATCGTACATGAAATATCAGCTGCCCGGCAACCATTGATTTTTTGGAGCCAATTGGAACTGAACGATACAGAGCCATTCACACTGGTAGTGTGGTACCTCGATAAACTGTATCAATTGGTGTGGGATGGGCAAGAAAAACATCAAAGCAGGTTACCCGAAACGGAATGCCATATCTGGTCATCTTCCACTTTATACAACAGCGGGGCCAGGCTTTACCGTACCGGGTTGTTTAATGAATGGGCAATGGCCGGTCATGTTATTTCCTGTGAATCTATTTTGGATTTTTTCAGGTCTTATACAGATGCTACCAATGGCTTCATCATGAATAGAAATGAAGTGGTTAAAACCCTGAGTTATTCTTTCATTGAAATAACCGGCAATAAAAAAGCGCTGATGCATTATTTGCAGTTGCCCGATAAATTGACCATGACTGAATTGAATTTTAAACATCATGCACCTGTTCAACATCAATTGGAAACAGTAACAGACCGCGATAATGAATTTTAATATAAAACGTTTTTTTGTAAGGTTAACCAACTGGGAATACTGGCCCTTTGCGGCGGTGTATGGACCCATCCTGCCGGTTTATTTTTGGTATGCTTTGCGGTCCAGGAGTTTTTTCTTTTTCTCTACCTCCAATCCCGCAATTAAAAATGCCGGCTTCGACATGGAAAGTAAATTTGAAATTGACCGCATCGTTCCGGCTAATTACAGGCCGGAGTCTGTTTATTTTGAACCGTCAACTTCTTTCGATCTCATTCAGCAAAAAATAACAGATGCTGAATTTGTATATCCTTTGATCATAAAACCTGATATTGGTGGTAAGGGCAGGGGTGTAACGAAAGTTTACAATGCCGCCGAACTCCGGTCTTCGGCAGCTGCATTTTCTGTTCCATTTATTATTCAGCCTTTTGTTGATCTTGAAAACGAGATAGGGTTATTCTTTGTAAAGGTTCCCGGAAGCGATAAAGGAAAAATTACCGGCATCGTTAAAAAAGAATTTTTGAAAGTTACCGGCGACGGCATTCACTCTACGCTGCAATTACTTCAGCAGAACAGTCGTTATTTATTACAGATACCGGTGTTAACAAAAACGGCCGCTATCCGTTTCGATCGTATCATTCCGGCCGGAGAAACAGAAATCCTGGTGCCTTATGGCAATCATGCCCGCGGCAGTTTGTTTCTCGATCATTCGCACCTGGTAACACCACAACTGGAAGCTACCTTCAATGAAGTTGCTTCGGGCATAAAGGGGTTTTATTATGGCCGGATGGATATACGGTACAATACCTGGGCGGAACTGGAAGCCGGAAAAAACTTCAGCATCATAGAATTAAACGGGGCAGGCAGTGAGCCCACCCATATTTATGATCCTCAACATTCTTTGTTTTTTGCCTGGAAAGAAATTATCCGGCATTGGAGATTACTGTGGCAGGTAAGCACGGCTGGAAAAAGATGGCACCGGTTGAATTATATGAGTTTGAGGGAAGGGCTGCAGATGTTTAAAGAAAAGAAGGATTATGTAAGAAAATGTGTTGCACGGCCCGGTTGATCAACTATGCTGCCGGTAAATTATCATTACATTTACTTTGAAACTATATGAAGTAATAAATGTTGTTGAATTATTTGATTTTATGAAACTAACAAGGGACTTTGATCCTGACGCGTGGGTAGACAATTATTCGGATGAATTGTATCGCTATGCCCTTTCAAGAGTGAGTGATAAAGGTTTTGCCGAAGATATTGTGCAGGATACTTTTTTAAGCGCCTGGCGCTCGCGGGAAACCTATGCCGAAAACGCTTCCGAAAAAAACTGGTTGTATGCTATTTGCAAAAATAAGATCATCGACCATTTCAGGAAAGTATCCGGCAATGCCATTCATTTATCGTCTGCGGAAGAAGATATTTATTTTGATGAATCAGAACACTGGCGGGCCAATGCTTCACCAAAAAACTGGCCGGTTGATTACCATCAATATATCGAGACCAAAGAGTTTTATACCGTTCTGGAAGGTTGCAGAAAAAAGTTGAAGAGCGTGCAGCAATCGGTTTTTGTGATGAAATTTATGGAAGAACTGGAACCGGATCATATTTGTGCCACATTAAATATTACTTCCTCCAACTATTGGGTGCTGATACATCGTTGCAAATTACATTTGCGCAGTTGCCTGGAGAAAAACTGGTTAAATATACAGTAGGATGCTAAAGAAATTAATCAATATCAGTTGCCGTAAAGCAACTTTTCTGTCCGGCAAAAAAGAAGCCGGTGTCATTTCTTTTGGCGACCTGGTCAAACTGAAATTGCATCATGCCGTATGCGACGGGTGTAAACGCTTTGAGCAGCAAACTTCTTTTTTTGGAAAAAATGCCAAAGGGCATCAGCACTTCTCCGATGCCCTATCCACCGAAAAAAAGCAGCAGATGAAGCAACTGATCAAGGATGCACAGGCTTGAGTTACTTCAAAAATGAAACAATCCCTTCCCGCTCAAAAATAAAATAGAGTATAGGAAACTAAACGGGTAATGGCAGGCTTACCACCACTCGTATACGTGTCGGCGTAACTTTAAATTTTCCTGTCGACACGTTTTGTGTCGGAACACTTTAAAATTTAATGGCCGACACGTTTTGTGTCGCTTCGTTTTTTTATGCGTATGCGGACACACAGTTGCGTATCGGATGATCAATGAGCCGGGCATGGAGGTAACCAGTTTTTTATTCAATTTCGAACCCGTACTGCACTAATCATTTTCCGCGGGTATTGTGGCCGGAACGCCTGCTCATGGTTTACAACAATTCAGGTTACATTTTATTATGATTATTTAAAATAATTTATATATGTTTACCGTATGAAAAACCTATATCTACTACTGCTTTTGTTGACATTTTGTGCTGGTGCAAATGCCCAGACGCAATTTTGGAGTGACACATTTGAAGATACCGGGGCTCCCAGTACAGGATCCAGAACGCCTTCCGTTACTTTTTCCTGTGGGGGCCCACCTGCCACCAATTATTTTTTCAGAACAAATGTCGGAGGCATATCGCTCATATCAGGATCATACACGGGAATGCAGGGCACTAAATTCTGGGCGGGCGAAGACATTGACTTTGGTACCACCTGCACCAATGCAAGCGGAAGTGCCAACCAGCAGGTAACCTGGTCGGGCATCGATATATCCGGTAAAAGTGTGTTGTCGTTTAAAGGATTGTTTGCAGCCAACAGCTCATTTGCGAGCAATTGGGAAGGAACTATTTTTGGAGCAAGCCAGGATTATATATCGGTTGAATACCGGATCGATGGGGGCGCCTGGACAAAGGCGGTTGCCTTTTACGCCAGTTCGACAAGTCAAAGCCAGACACTGAAACTGGAGACCACCGGGGACCTGGTAGGCGATGGCGCCGACCTGACCTATGCTTTCACAGAATATGGGGCCAACATCGCGGGAACCGGTTCCCTGCTGGATCTCAGGTTGAATGTATTTGCCAACGGTTCGGGTACCGAAGAGATTGCCGCCGATAATTTCAGGCTTTTTTACGGATCTATATTACCGGTAAAACTGATCAGTTTTTCGGGTAGCAATAAGCATGCGGTGAATAGCCTTCAGTGGCAGACAGCCACTGAAGCCAACAGCCGCCATTTCGAAATAGAACGTAGCGCCGATGGTGTCAACTTTGAAACGCTAGGCACCGTGGCTGCCAACGGAAGCAGCAACAGCATCAAAAGCTATTCCTTTGTGGATACGAAGCCCTTGCGGGGCGTAAATTATTACCGCCTCAAACAGGCCGATATGGATAACAACTTCGAATTCTCCAAAGTGATCACAGTTAAAAATTCCACGGGCGTTTCCATTGCTGTATACCCAAACCCGCTCAGCGACCAATTATTTTTAAATGGCCTTGACGATAAGAATATCACCTACAGGATCACCAATACACTTGGACAAACCGTACAGCAGGGTACCACCGGGCTCAGTAACCGTATCGGTATTACCAATTTGCATAAAGGTGTTTACTATATCCAGGTGGAGCAGCAGGCAATTAAATTCATTAAGCAATAGCCTGGCGGAATTGTTTTGGCCAGTAGGTAGCTTGCATGCTAAACTGTATCAAAAAAATTAAGCCGTTGATATATCGTATCAACGGCTTTTTACTTGTACTATTCTCGTCCCGGCGTGGCGTCCCCGCCAGCCGGTTTCGCGGCATGATGTCTGATAAAAAATAAACCACCAACATATTGTCAGCGTGTAAGTACCCCTTTTTTCACACAGTTGATTGGTTGCTCAATTCCATAGCGGTTGCGTTATTAAGTGCTTCATGTGGTATTCTGTTATCCATTCCCGGGTTAATTGTCTTACCGTTGTTTAAGAATGCATCATTGCCTTACCAGATATTTTATGGTATTGAGATTATCTTTTATGATTAGGGCCCGTCCACCTTTTACGGCTTCAAAATAGCTGTCATAAGTTTCTGAAGCGCCTTTAAACCGATTGGTCAAAGTGATGTTCCAATTGGTTACCATTGATTTTCCTTTATATTTCTGATTGGAAAATTGCTGTGTTCCTACTACTCCCGATGCCTGTGCATGCTGACTTTCATAGTTATTTCCGGGCAAGAAATTATATTCATCAGAAAGTGATGTCGCAGTGCTTCCGGCAAGGTTACCGCTACTTACGTAATAGTAGCTGATAGAAGCGTAATCGGTACTGCTCCATTTGCCTAAAAGATCGTTAGCTGCTACTGAAAATTTATTCCGGTATTGCATGTTGGCGTTTTTATCCCAATCAAATTCGGTATTGTGATAAACACCAAATTCTTTTTCATAGTCTCCTTTTGTATTGCTCACAAACTCAATATACTTACCGCTTCCATCGCTTACATGTTTTTTAAACAAAACGATGTGTACCAATTTTCCGGTGGCATTTTCTGTAGCATCACCCTCCATGAAGGTTATAGATTGCCAGCTTTGGATTGTTTTCCATTCAAAGTTTTTCATGTTCCTGTACCTTGGTGCTACCAACAGATCCCATGCGTTAAAGTCTCCTTCTTTTAAAACGGAATAATATGCATCTGCTTTTTTATTGGGGTAATGTATCAATACTTTTAAACCTCCTTTGGTTACTTCCACCCAATTCTCCTGTACACGGCTTGTCCAGCCATCATCAAAATTAGTGGTGTTGAAAGCAAAATTATCAGCAATGGTTTTTGTCGGTTGTACATTACCGTTAGCTGTTGTAAGATTTGCAGTAGTAGGTTTTTTCAGCTCAATGCTTGTTGTAAACTTTTCTATTGCATCAATATATTTTTCTGAATTGGTAACAGCCAGCACATCCACTGTTCTATTATACCCGGTGAATGCAGATAATAAAGCCATAGCATGGCCATTATTGTACGCAAATGCACCTGCGCCAGCCTTTATTTTCCAGCCATCTACATCCAATGCGGTATCGGCCTGGGTAGGGCCTGTGGTTTTGTAGGGTCCTGCAATCAACTCTTGCCAGGCATCTGTAAAATCCTGATCTACGCTGCCTTTACTGGCAATATTGCGGTACACACCTAACTGGCACCAACTTTTATCTTTTTGGTCAACATAAGTATACACCACAACATTTTCTTTCTGTTCTTTCTTCCAGCCTTTTGGAACTGCGTAACTGGCCAGATCAAATGTTTCTTTTTGCGCTACTGCAAATAATGTTGCATTGCTTAGGATAATAAGCAGGAATATATGTTTCATAATTTACTCTTTGGTTATTTTTACATTGCTGATATATACGTTTACGTTTGCTTCATCGCTGGTTGTATTTTTCCAGTAAATGCTGTTGAAGTTTAAACCCGCAGGAATGGTACAATCCTTACAATCGCCGCCATAGGCCAGTTTCAGTTCTTTTGAACCTTCTGTTTTTTTATCATTAATGAATACAGTTATTTCCCCGCGATTTATTTTAAGTGCCACATGCACTTTACTTTTTTTGTTGGTAAATGCCCTCAACTCATTTTTATAATAATCACCCTTGTTGTAATTATTTTCATTTACCTCCGGTACTTTATTCAGGTCAATATTTAAATACCCCCGGTAATTGTTATTGTTAAAATCATTTTCATTTCCTGCGCCGATTTCTATTTTTAAAGTAGCTCTTGTGGGTGCTTTATTTGGGCCGGTATTTGCATTCCATGTATCTAATACCAGAATGGCAGAACCGCCATATCTTCCGGCAAAATCACTTGTGGCCATATCGTATTCTAAAGTAAAGTTTTGAGGTAGCGGCTTCTTGAGGGTAGTAGGGGTTACTTCATTATTATAACCCAATTGAAGCCAGTTTCCTTTTTGGTCACTCAACGTAGTAACCACAGCATGTTTACCTATAGTGGAAAAATACCAACCTGACGGTTTGCTGCCTGCCGCATTACTTGTAAAATCATCCATAAAATAAACATTGGACGGGAGTGCCACATTTGATACTTGCTTGACAACAGCAGTTGTTCTTCCATTGCTTTTTTTTCTGTATCGTTCCAATGTTGCATTTAGCAGGGCTTCGTTAGCAGGTTTGTAAGCAATACCTTTTATTTTTTCGGGATCAAAGAAATAGTTGTAGACATAATCGTAATTAAAATGTTCCAGCATTGACCGGTACATTTCGTATTGCTGGTTACCATCTTCTTTCGTTTCAATAGGAAACCAGACTGCAATCCACTGAGGCTTATCGGCTTTGCATTTTGCCAGAATATCTGCATCGAGTTTATAGACAGGATAAAACTGTTTTAAATTTTTTGCCATGTCATTTACGGCAAAAGGATCCAGATCAAAACTGCGGATATTTGGCTGCATATCTCTAAGGATAGCTGGCTCATTCAAACTGTTTTTGTATACCTGAAGCCATTTTTTTATGCCGGCTCTGTACCTTTCCAGATCTTTTTTTCTATAGTCGTACGCATCATTTTGTGCCTTTACATCGCCTGGCCACTTTGCTTCCACATCTTGTTTCTCTTTAAGCAACTGGTTGTCTATTGCAGCATCTGCTAACCGCAAATATTCACCTTTGGTTACTTGTAGGATCGGCAGTTTATTATCCGGCACCAGATACACGGTAAAAGAATTTTCGGTAACCCGGGTTAAATATTTTTGTACGTTCGGATGTTTTCGTGGGTCATCAGTTTTAGCAATTTTATCCATGGCAGAGCCTTGATGGCCGTCGGGCTGCCAGGTAAACAGGTACTGTGTTGGCGAGTTCATAAAGTTTATCGCATTGCTTCCTGTCATTGAATTTACATCAAATCCAAAACTGGTGTATTCTTCTGCAATGGGAGTGAAATTTCCTTTTGCATCTAAAAATTCTTTGCTGAAACTCACATTCCATACTCTGAAATCTACACCGTAGGAGTGTGGAGGAAATGAATAATCATTTACATAAAATTTCCTTTTAAACCAGCCCAGACCACCCACTGGTATGTAACTTTTCTTCATCCATTCTATCACGTATTTCATATCCATCTGCGTTTTTACGGTAAAAGTTTCGCCGTGCGACTCATGCACTTTTGGAATATTTTTTATATCCTGTACGCTCCACCAGCCCAGTACCGAATCCTGGATGCGTTGCTCATCGGTAAGCTGAGCCTGCACCTTAACTGATGCGGCTAAAATCATGAGTAAAAGAAAATACTGTTTCATGTTTTTATTTTTTTTTGTTCATCTGTTGATCATTTATGCAGAGGGTACTTAGATCATTTATGGTTTTAAAACTTTTAAGATTCAGATCATTTTACCCTCAGGCCTGACAAATTCCCTTGCGTTACGCTAAAGCCCGATTGCACCGACCAGCGGCTATCGGCGCTTATGGCCACCGAAGGCGTTTCAGGAAAGGGGAGTTGCATTACTTCCGGCGGTGTAATGTTGCCAAACTTATCAATCATGCCCGGCGTGGTTTCCACGTTTGTATCTGTTTCAATATTGCTGGCAATATCACCAGTCACGTTATTTTTTACATAAAAATCTGATGCTCCTTCGCCATCTACTTCCATGCCTATGCCTAATTTATCTTTCAATGAAATTTGTACAGGTGCCGCATCATCAAGGTCGGCAGGTAAAAATTTCAGCTCACCACTAATGCCTAATTCCACGCTGCCTTTTGTAAAACCATTTTCATCAAAATTTGCTTTTACGGTTACGCCCAGATCTTTGGAATAGCCTATGTCTTCCATCTTCATTCCAACTTTTCCTGTGGCTGCAACATTGCCTCCTAAAAATTTTCCATCTTTATCAAAGCTTACCGCACCATCCAGTTTTACGCCTTTTATTTCTACACCTATTGAGAAGTCTTCTACAATACCGGTGTTTAAATTCCTTGTCCACTCTGCATTTAAGGGCGACATCATAGGGTTTAATTTTGCACTCATGGTATTGCAACGCATGGTTATGCTACCCACCAGGGGTACATAGATCACATTTAAAATTTTACAATTCACTTCATCATAATCAGGCAGTTCTTTAACTTTTACTTTAGGTCTTTCACCATTATCGTTCAAACATCCTGTTACATACTCTTCATGGTTTAGTTCAGATAAATGAATGAGGAATTGCTTCTTTATTTCAAGCACTGTTTTTAAGGCCATCGCATCTGTAAGGGCAGCGGAGGGAATATAATTGTTGTCGGCATAGGCTTCTGTCATCCATAACCTCACCCTTTCGTTATTGTACGATTCGTTGGCACTATTGGCCAATGCCAGGTATTCGTTTGCAAGGGCAAGTTCAGATTTGCAATCCTGTTGTATGTTGGCACCCCCTGTGATCAGGCTATCTATCCGCTTGCGGTTGGCTTCTAAACTGCTTTCAAAAATTGTTTTTCTCAGTACTGCTTCGTTCATAAAGTTTACGGCCTTTTCCGAGTACCTGGTTGTTTTTACGGGGTCGTTCTTTTCCATAATGTATTCGTTGGCACGTTTTAGTTGCTTGCTGTACCATGGGCTAAATTGCAGCCCTCCTGCTTTAGCGGTATTCACCGTGAGGTAATGCGCTTCTTCATTGGCTTTTGCAGTAGCCCTGGCAATGTCGGCAGTTACCACCGCTATTTCATTTGCCATTATGGTTCTGAAATTTGCCCATTGATTATAAATACCGGGATCTACCACATGTGCATACGATTTGGGTACCAAAGCCGCATATTTTGCTAAATTAAAAGCAGTAGAGTAGTACACTCTGGGTACATAGTATTTCAATTGTTTTTTATCTTTCTCCATAGCCTGCAGTTTGTCCAGTTTCTTTTTGGTTGCACTATGTTTGATAGATCGTTTTAAAGAAATCACAGCATTCGTCATTTCCCCTCTGGCTTCCTGCAGCAGGCATTTGGTAAAATTTGCCTGCGGATGATACGCATAGATCATAATGGCACTGTCAATATATTTTTCTGCTTTATCTCCATCGCCCATTTGCAGCCATGCCTGTGCAAGATTGTTGTAAATGGTGCTGTTTTTTTTATGAACATTGTTTAGTTTTTGTAATATAGGTATGGCCATGTGGGCGGCACCCATCATGGTTAGGTATGCAGCATAATTGCTGTAATTATCGGCATTGGGCAACAGTTGTATGGCTTTGCCCATAAGGTAAACGGCAGGCTCCTGATAGCCCAAAAGCCATAAACCATTTGCAGATGCAGCCACCATGGCACCAGGGTAAGGATCGTTTTTAAACTGCAACAGAATCTTTTCTGCCAGTTGTTTTGCCTCCGGCTTAATCATATCGGCAATGGATGCATTTGTAGACTGTACATACGCCTCCAGTTGTGCGGTAGAAAAAATAGTTTTAGGGATTTGAGCAATGAGTGCAGTTTTTTTTGCAGGTACCACAACACCCGAACCATCCTGCGTATAGGCATCTGCTAATTGCTGATCACTCACATTTGGCATATTGCTAAATGTTGGTATCTTAATGCCCATACTATCCATTAATTTTTTATCCTCCGGGCTAATATCCTTCATCGCATCCTGCGCCAGCTTCAGTAAATCTTCCATTTCTTTTTGCGTAGGCGGCTTTTCCTTTGGCTTTACTTTTTTGCCCGGCTGGGCAAATGCTGTACTCAGGAAAAGAAATACAGCGATACATACAAAGCAGATTTTCATTGCAGTAGTTTTATGTTGTTGTACGATGAACTTATTGTTTTATAAAAGGAAAAGAGTGTTGTGTTTTAATTCTGTTGGGCAACCGAAGGAGATACATTTCTGTTGTGTAACGCACCTGCGCTAACATGTTGCAGCAAATGTGTAGCCTGCCTGAAAGGGATAAAATTTTTTTTCATGGTAAGTTGTTTATGGTAAAACAAACCTCATCATTTTTTTAGCTCTTGTCCATCCTGTAAAAACAGGATATTTTTTACACACAACCGTTGTGTGCGTTGCACAGCAACCTAATATAGATAGTGTAGAAAAAAGCAATTAGCCACTATACTGCCCGATACTATCCGGGAAGCATTAAGCATGATGCGTTTGGCAGTAAAGTATGAAACGGCAGATACTCTAAAATCAATGCAGCTGTACAATGCAGCTATTGCTTTTGCCCTTGGTAAAAAATTAAATTACCGTACCGGCCTGTGCTATTTTAATCAATCGTTTTTATTGCCCTACTTGAAAAAACAGCCAGACCTGGTAGTTTACTGATAGCCTTTTTGAGTGTATCTCATTTTACAAAGAGTAAAATGGATTTTTAAAGGAAGAGGGATGCGCCGGAAAAGGCCTGGCAATGGCAAAAAAAAAACTTGTACCCCGGCGTGGCGTCCCCGCCAGCCGGTTCCGCGGGAGTTTCGGCTTTGTGTAAAAAATACGCCGTCGCTCAAGTTTTCCACACGGCTGCGTATCAAAAATAAACCATACCGCCCCGGCGTGGTGTCCCTGCCAGCCGGTTCCGCGGGAGTTTCGGCTTTGTGTAAAAAATACGCCGTCGCTCAAGTTTTCCACACGGCTGCGTATCAAAAATAAACCATACCGCCCCGGCGTGG